>NZ_VIVP01000009.1:0-296838 GCF_007993955.1 Pseudomonas sp. AG1028 | reverse complement strand
GTCGGCACCCGCTACGACAAGCTCGCCAGAAGTTTTGGCGCGATGGTCACGCTGGCTTGCGCGCTGCGATGCTTAAGGCAGTACTTTTCGTACAGGACCTAGGTCGCACCAAAAACTGATGGGGTCATGCAGATACGTTGGCTGGCTCCCTCAGCACAAGAGCGCGCCGGTTCATGACACCAGCGACACGCTCGCCTTCAGCACATCGGCTCCCTCTGCTTGCTGCCTGCCCAGCCGATATCGCATCGACACTGGAAACCGGCGCTCCGGCTCTCGACATTCCGGGTGCTCGGCCGCCCCAAGCCCGGGATGCATAGACCCATCCGACGTCGTGCAGTAGGGCCAAATGGGACTAGTTGGAGGCATCCGGACGCTTGAGGGTCTGCGCGAAGGTCATGATTACATCGCGCACTACCTTGCGCTGCGCGGCAGGCAGGGCAAGGAAAGCCTCAATGGCGTCTCGCTCCGGGTAAAACTTCGGGTCCTCCCAGCGCCCACGCTGCTCGCGCACCGCCATGGCCGCACGCTCGCCGAAACGCAGCGCCTGCGGTTCGATGCGCAGCCAGTCGGCCAGCACCTGCAGCTTGTCCTGGGAGGGAATGGCCTGGCCGCGCAGCCATCGCGACACAGCCTGGAACGTCACCGAACGTCCCCAGTAACGGGAATTGAACTCCCGCTCCAGCACGGCGGGACGATCAGGGTAGCCCGCGGCGAGCATGGCATCGCGCAGGCGCTGGGCAAATTCGGTTTTCTCGGTCATGGGCGGACGTTAAATTCCGCTTCCATGCTAGATTGAACATACGGTTTAATTGTAAATTAAATTCATGGTTTCATCATAGATTCAGTAAGGCTGATCATGCACAAGGAGGTGCCATGAAATACGCACGGTCATTTGATTTCGAGGGACAGCAAGTTGCCGTTCGCGCAGGCACCGACGGGCGCCTGTGGTTTTGTGCGCAGGCCATCTGCTCGGCCCTACGCTTTTCCGATAGCCAGGCAGCGATGCTCAATCACTGCAGACCCAGCGGTATTCTATTTGGCAACGAATCAGCGCCTCAGGCGATGATCGACTTGCGCAATGTTCTGCAGCTCAGCCACCACAGCTCGCCAAGCCACGCCGCCCAGGTCTACGACTGGCTATGCAACTGTGTGCTGGCTTCACAGCTCGACCATACGAGCAAACCGCAGCTCCACCAACTCATGGCCAATGACCAGCAACTGCAGGTATTACGCTGGCAAGGGAGTTGGTGGCTGGCCATGCAGGACGCGGTTGGGCTGTTCGGCAGCGCGGATGAACCACCGCCTCGCCCTGCACCCTCCTGAATCAGCTGCTCAGCTACGCATGCAGCACTGTTTGTACTTCTTGCCACTGCCGCAGCTGCACGGGTCGTTGCGACCAACCTTGGCCTCGTCGCGGCGAACCGGCAACACCGGCTCCAGATGCTGCTGCCAGTAGTCGTACAGTGCCAGGGCCGCTGGCTCGACGGTGGCGACCGAGGCGTCGTATTGCTCATCGGACATGGCGTTGAGCGCATCGACGCCCTCTTCGCTGCCGTGCAGGGTGATGTTCGCCAGTGCTGTCTGCTGCGTCTCGGGCAGCTCGGCATCGATCCAGCCCGCCACCTGGGCGCCGCGCAGATAACCGGCGCACCACTGCGAGACGATGAGTTTCTCGCCCATGCCATTGTCGTCGGCCAGGAAGATGGCCTCGTAGTCGTCCGGCTCCTCGCCGAGCATGTAGGCAGCTTCGCTCATCAGCTCGACGGCCAGCTTGGTGAAACGCTCGCCTTCCTTGTCGTTGGCCCATTTGGGCAACTGTTCGGCCCAGATGTGCGGATACCAGATGCCGGGATCGATCTGCCGAGGCCCGGACACGATGGCCGCGAAATAACCGTCCAGTTCGCTGGCGGAAAGAATCGAGTCGTCGTTGCCATACTTGAGCAACAACTGATCGAGCTTTTCGAGCCCTCTGTTATCCATCGCAAACGCCCTCAGAAAAAAGGCCGCTACTTTCCCACAGATGGCCGGCCGCCGACAGCCTCACCAGCCGTCCGGCACATCACGGGTGCCGAGGCGGCGATGGCCCGGTACAATGCGCGCCAAACCGTGCCCCAAGAGGAGCGCTGCGTCGCCTGCAGTTCCTCGCTGCCTATAAAGAAAAGCCATGTCCTTGCCCAAGAACCACCTGGAACTGCTCAGCCCTGCCCGCGACGTCGAGATCGCCCGCGAGGCCATCCTGCATGGCGCCGACGCCGTCTATATCGGCGGCCCGAGCTTCGGTGCTCGGCACAACGCCTGCAACGAGGTGGCCGATATCGCCAAGCTAGTGGAGTTCGCCCGTCGCTATCACGCGCGCATCTTCACCACCATCAACACCATCCTGCATGACGACGAGCTGGAGCCGGCGCGCACGCTGATCCACCAGCTTTACGACGCGGGCGTGGACGCGCTGATCGTGCAGGACCTCGGCGTGCTGGACCTGGACATTCCGCCCATCGAGCTGCATGCCAGCACCCAAACCGACATCCGCACCCTGGGCCGCGCGAAATTTCTCGACCAGGCCGGTTTCTCCCAGCTGGTGCTGGCCCGCGAGCTGAACCTGCAGGAAATCCGCGCTATCGCCAATGAAACCGATGCAGCCATCGAGTTCTTCATTCATGGCGCGCTGTGCGTGGCGTTCTCCGGCCAGTGCAACATCTCCCACGCCCAGACCGGGCGCAGCGCCAACCGCGGCGACTGCTCCCAGGCGTGCCGCCTGCCCTACACCCTCAAGGATGAAAAAGGCGGCGTGATCGCCTACGAGAAACACCTGCTGTCCATGAAGGACAACAACCAGAGCGCCAACCTGCGCGCCCTGGTCGAGGCCGGCGTGCGCTCGTTCAAGATCGAGGGCCGCTACAAGGACGTGGCCTACGTGAAGAACATCACCGCCCACTACCGCCGCGAGCTCGACGCGATTCTCGAAGACCGCCCGGACCTGGCCCGTGCTTCCAGCGGCCACACCGCGCACTTCTTCGTGCCCGACCCGGACAAGACCTTCCACCGCGGCAGCACCGATTATTTCGTCACCGAGCGTAAGGTGGACATCGGCGCCTTCGACTCGCCGACTTTCACCGGGCTCTCTGTTGGCAACGTGGAGAAAGTGGGCAAGCGCGACCTGATCGCCGTGACACATGAACCGCTGTCCAACGGCGACGGCCTCAACGTGCTGGTCAAGCGTGAGGTGGTGGGTTTCCGCGCCAACATCTGCGAACTCAAGGGTGAGTTCGAGGAAGAAGGCGAGAAGCGTTACCGCTACCGCGTCGAGCCCAACGAGATGCCCGAAGGGCTGCTGCGCCTGCGCCCGAATCATCCGCTGTCGCGCAACCTCGACCATAACTGGCAGCAAGCGCTGCAGCGCACCAGCGCCGAACGCCGGATCGGCGTGAACTGGAAGGCCGAGCTGCGCGAGGACGCACTCAAGCTCACCGCCACCAGCGAGGAAGGCATCAGCGTCGACGTCGCCCTGCCCGGCCCGTTTGGCGTGGCCAATAAGCCGGAACAAGCGCTCAATGGCCTGCGTGACCTGCTGACCCAGTTGGGCACCACCATCTACCACGCCCAGGGCGTGCAGCTGGACGCGCCGCAGGCGTTCTTCGTGCCCAACTCGCAGCTGAAAAGCCTGCGCCGCGAGGCCATCGAGGCACTGACCGCAGCCCGCGTCGCCGCGCATCCTCGTGGTGGGCGCAAGGCCGAGAGCAACCCGCCGCCGGTGTACCCGGAATCGCACCTGTCGTTCCTGGCCAACGTTTACAACCACAAGGCCCGCGAGTTCTACCATCGCCACGGCGTGCAACTGATCGACGCCGCCTACGAAGCTCACGAAGAAGAAGGCGAAGTGCCGGTGATGATCACCAAGCACTGCCTGCGCTTCTCCTTCAACCTCTGTCCGAAACAGGCCAAGGGCGTCACCGGCGTAAAGACCAAGGTCGCACCGATGCAACTGGTACACGGCGACGAGGTGCTGACCCTGAAGTTCGATTGCAAGCCGTGCGAGATGCACGTGATCGGCAAGATGAAGGGCCATATCCTCGACCTGCCGCAACCGGGCAGCGCCGCCACCCAGGTGGTTGGCCATATCAGCCCCGAGGACCTGCTGAAGACGGCGCGGCGACAGGCGCCGCACTGAGGCAAATGACGCGAGCGCCAGGCTTCATTGGCTGACGCTTCCCCACCTCCAGGCGCGCAAACTCCACCCCTGCTGCATCCCCGCCGCTGCCAGCAGGATGGCCGCGACGCCCAGCCACTGCAGCACACTGAGCTGGTGATCGAAGGCGACCCAGTCGACGGCAATCGCCGCGATCGGGTAGATGAAGGACAGCGCGCCGGTCAAGGCCGTGGGCAGTTTCTGGATGGCGCCGTAGAGCAGCACGTACATGCCGCCGGTGTGCACCACACCGAGGGTGAGCAGGATCGACCAGCTCTGCTGGCCCTGGGGCAGCGTGGTGAAGTCGGCCAGCGGCGCCAGCATCAGCACGCCAACGCTCACCTGGATCAGCGCGATCAGGTGCGGCGGAACGCCCTTGAGCTTCTTGATGATCAGAGCGGCCACGGCGTACAGAAAGGCCGCGCCCAAGGCGAAGGCGATGCCCGTCAGGTAGTCGCCGCCGCCCTGCCCGACGCTGCCGTGGGCGCTGACGATGGCCAGCATGCCGAGAAACGAGATCGACAGCCAGGCGAGCTTCTGCAGGGTCAGTTTCTCACCGAGAAACAGTGCCGCCAGAATCACCAGCATGAACGGCTGCACGTTGTAGACCGCGGTACCGATGGCGATCGAGGCGCGGGAATAGGAGGCGAACAGCAGCAGCCAGTTGCCAACGATGGCCACCCCGCTGACCACCGCCAGCATCGCCGTATAGCGGCTGAGCAGGCCCGGGCGCAGGAAGCCGAGCATGGCGCAAACCACCAGCAGGGCCAGCGCACCGAACACGCAGCGCCAGAACACCACCTCGAGTACCGGCAGGCCGGCGAGCAGAACGAACCAGCCGATGGTGCCGGAAATGAGCATGGCGGCGACCATTTCCAGCGTGCCTCTATGAATCTGCTTGTCCATCATCGTGCTCCTTGAGTGAGGCACGAATTATGGCAATCGGCGCAGCGGCGCTCCATGGCGAAAGGCAGGCAAAAGAAGCCATCCGGCTTTACTATCAAGGCCAAAACGCATAATCGCCTTTGGAGCCAATATGATCGACGAGATCGACCAGCAACTGATCGTCGCCCTGACCGAAGACTCGCGTCGCTCGCTGAAAGCGCTGGCGCAGATCAGCGGCCTGTCCTCGCCCAGCGTGGCGGAGCGGCTGCGCAAGCTCGAAGATAAAGGGGTGTTGAAAGGCTACGGCGTGGACATCGACCCACGCGCGTTCGGCTACCAGCTGCAGGCGATCGTGCGCATCCGCCCGCTACCCGGCCAGTTGCATGAGGTGGAACGGCAGATCCAGGCCACACCGCAATTCACTGAGTGCGACAAGGTCACCGGCGAAGACTGCTTCATCGCCCGCCTTCACGTGCGCTCGATGGAGCAGCTGGACGAGATACTCGACCACATCAACGTCTACGCCCTGACCAACACAGCTATCGTCAAGAAGACCACGGTCAAGCGCCGGCTGCCGCCGATGGCGTGATCAAGATGGCGAGATGGCTCGCCATCTCGCCCGGCCTCACTTCAACTGACTGGCAAAACGCTCCACCGCACCAAGCACCTGCTTGGCGCCTTGGCGGATTTCGACGATCACGTCGCCGGCCTGGTTGGCCAGTTCCAGCCCGGCTTCGGCCTGCTGGCGGCTGCTCGCCATGTCGCGCACGGCGGCGTCGACCAGCTTCTGATTTTCCTGCACCACACCGACAATTTCCTCGGTGGCCTTGCTGGTGCGGCTGGCCAATTGCCGAACCTCGTCGGCAACCACGGCAAACCCTCGTCCCTGCTCGCCCGCGCGCGCTGCTTCGATCGCGGCGTTGAGCGCCAGCAGGTTGGTTTGCTGGGCGATACTGCCGATGGTCTGCACCATGGTGCTGATCAGCACCGACTGCTTGCCCAGCGCCTCGATACCTTCGGAGGCCGAGCCCACCTGTTCGGAGATGCGCTGCATGGTCTTCACCGTGTCGGTCACCACCTGGGCGCCACGCTGTGCGGTAGTGTCGGTCTGCTGGGAAATGCCGTAGGCAATCCCGGCCGCGTCGTTGACCTCCTCCTCACGGTTGACCTGATCGGTCACCACGGTGGCGAACTTCACCACCTTGTAGAGTTTGTCCTGGGTGTCGTGCACGGGGTTATAGGTTGCTTCCAACCACACCACGCGGCCGTGGCTGTCGATGCGCTTGAAGCGACCGGCGACGAACTCGCCACGGTTCAGGCGCTCCCAGAACTGCTTGTAGTCGGCCGAGTGGGTTTCCTGAGCGTCGCAGAACATGCTGTGGTGCTTGCCCTTGATGCGATCCAGGCTGTAACCCATGCCATGCAGGAACTGGTCGTTGGCCGTCAGAACGTGGCCACCGAGGTCGAACTCGATCACCGCGGTGGAGCGCAGTAAGGCGTTGATGAAATCCTCATTTTCACGGGCGCTGTTCATGGCATCGGTAATATCCGTACCAAAGCAATGAACACGGCAAACCACCCCGCGCTCATCGACCACAGGCTGCCAGCAGGCTCTGGTCCATACCAGTGCGCCGTCGGCGCCCAGGAAGCGATAACGGTCGCTGATCGACTTACCGGTGCGAATCGCTTCGATCAACTTTTTGAAACACGGCAGGTTCTTTACATAAGCCGGCAAGATGTCGTTCATCGATCGATTGACCAGTTGCTCGGGAGTGTGGCCGATGAAACGCGAAAAATTGGCGTTGGCGTCGATAATTCGAAAATCGGGATCGATGGTCAGTGTGATCATCTCGCTATCGATGCCCTTGCAGAGCTGGCGAAGCAGCGACAGTTCGGCATCCTTGGCCTGCAATTCTTTTTTCCACTGTTTACCGAACATGCTCTCTCTCTCCGGGAAGCAATCACGTTGACATGCCATCGGCTGCCCAGCCGATTTATTGAGGACCGTCCAGCGCTCAGACTGCAGTCTTCTCTGCGTTTAAGCATAGAAGGCGAGCACAAAGCCATCATGGGGTTTGGTCGGAAAATATTCGCTAAATCTGGAGCGCATGTACTGATGTGAGAAAAGCCGCGTCAATGAACGCGGAGCCAGCAGAAAGGCAGACCGGATCAGCGCTGCCTCACAAAAGCCATCACCCACGGCTGGCCTTGTCTTGCCACCGCCCCTAACATGACGCCCGCTGGATGCAGCTGCTGATCTGACCCGCAACAGCCTTGAAGAAGCCGCGCGTCAGAGGCTCATCTGAGCTGACTGTGGGGCAAGCAAGCATTGGCCCCGGTTTCACCAATCCACACACTCAAGGGAATGACCATGGTGTATTACCCCAGGGAGGAACAGCGCGACTTTCTGTTCACACTCTCTTCGCTTTCGATCTGGATGATCCCGGCCTTCGCCTTCATCGCCTTTCTGGTACAAAGCGGCGCCAGCATCGCAGTTATCAAGCTCTGGCCAGCCAGCGCTGAGGGCGTCGTAACCGCCGTAACCACGATGAAGAACAACAGCAGCGTCGAGCTTTACGAATACAGCTTCAGCACGCCCAGTGGGCACACGTTCATCGGTACCGCCGAGCAGTATCAGCAACCTGCCCAGGCCGGGCACTCGGTGGGCCAGAGCATCGAGATCATGTATTCGCCCCTGCACTCCGGCTTTTACGTGCCGCGTGAAATCTACGAGGGCAGCCGCATCAACTTTCTGGTGTTCTCGTTCTGCATCTTGGCGATTTTCGTGCTGCTCGCCGTCTCGCTCTACGCGCTGATCCGGCAATGCAGCCACGCACGCGAAGACCTGCATTACTGACCGACAACTGGGTTACCCTCAGGCCATAGTCAGCCCGGAGCCAGCCATGACCCATCCACCCCACCTGCAGCCCGGTGATCGCGTAGTGCTGTTCGACGGTGTGTGCAAGCTGTGCAACGGTTGGAGCCGCTTTTTGATTCGCCATGATCGTGACCGCCGGCTCAAGCTGTGCAGCGTACAGTCGCCCCAGGGCCAGGCGATTCTGGCGTGGTTCGGCATGCCGCTGGATCGTTTCGACACGCTCCTGTATGTCGAGGGCGACAAGGCCCTGCAGCGCAGCGATGCCATTCTCGCCATCCTCGGTCAGTTGCCAGCCCCCTGGCGCTGGGCGACGGTGGCGCGCGTGATACCGCGTCGCTTGCGCGACTGGCTCTACGATCCCATCGCCCGCAACCGCTACAGATTGTTCGGGCGCCACGACCACTGCCCGGTGCCACGCCCCGAAGACCGCGAGCGTTTTCTGCATGACTGATGCCCTGCTGGCGCGCCTGACGCTTGGCGCAATCTTCATCTACCACGGGCTGGTGCCCAAGCTGCTGTTTCGCGATGCCAGCGAGCTGCAGCTGCTCGACGCCCACGGCCTGCCGCACAGCCTGCTTGTGCCGGCCGGGGCTGGTGAAGTGCTGTTGGGGCTGCTGATCGTGCTGCTACGGCGGCAGCGCTGGCCGCTCTACCTGGCGATGGCCGCGTTATTGGTACTGCTGGTGGATGTGGCGATCTTCGCGCCCGCCGTGCTGGTTCAGGCGTTCAACCCGCTGAGCCTGAACCTTGCCGCTCTGGTGCTCGGCGTGATCGCCCTGCGCGAGCGTACGCGCAGTTAACGGCCCGCCTGTTCGCGCAAAATACGCGCGATCTCGGCCTGGCGGCGATAGGCCGGCGCTTCGACGGCGTTGTAGTCGCGGCTGTAGCGCGCCGCAAAGCCCGCCGAGCCCCACTCCCGATATTGCTGCACGTGCAGCAGTTCATGGGCCCACAGCGCGGCATCATGCTCGGCCATCTCGGCGTTACGGAACACGATGATGTCGACCAGGGTGACGGCGCGGATATCCGGGTTCTGCATGACGTTGCGGGCGGCGCTCAGTTCGTCCAGATCACCGACCTTGTAACGCACCGCGTCGAGCAATTCGGCCGAGTAGAACGGCAGCAGCTGCTCACGGATCAGCGGCGGAATTGGCAGCGTACCCTGGCGCACCGCCGACTCGCGTGAACGCAGGATCCAGCCCTCCAAGGCGTTGGCGGTAATGGTGCCGGCGCGCTCCTGCATCGGCCCGAGCACGCCATTGGGGTCCGGCACGCAGATGCAGCCACCCAGGCACACCTGGGTTTCACCCGGCGCGCAGGCCAGGGCGGCAGGCACCTGAACCGCCGTCAGCAAAACACACAGCAGAACGCGTTTGAACATGCATCGCTCTCGATGAAAAGGCAGACGCGACCATGGCGTCAGCTGCTGCGCTCGTCCAGTCTTCGCAGCGGCTTAAATCAAGTGCTGGCCGATGACGAGCTGAGCATCTCGATTTCGCGGAGCTCGAAGTCCCGGCTCAGGTACTCCATGCGCCGCTCATGGAAGTCGCGCATATGCGGCAAGGCGGTGTGCACCGCCAGGTGCTCGCGGGACTGCCAAACCTCGAAGAAGATGAACAGCGTCGGGTCCGTGGCATCGCGCAGCATGTGGTATTCGATGCAGCCAGGCTCGGCGCGGCTGGGCTCGACGTAAGCGCGAAACAGTTGCTCAAAGGCATCGGCCCGCTCCGGGCGGGTATGGGCGTGAAGAATGAAGCCGTACATGGGAATCTCCGTGTTGAATACTGCTGCACGGTACCGCAGGTAAAAGCGGAGCATTCATGCATTCAAGTCAAAAGTAATTTGCCCTTGCCGGCATTTTTCGCCTGCGCGTGAAGCCGTAACCTGAGCTCATTCAATCAGTTACGGAGACGCCCCATGAAAAAGATTCTGCTCATGAACGGCGGCAAGCAATTCGCCCATTCCGACGGCCGCCTCAACCGCACGCTGCACGAAACCGCCGCCGCGTTTCTCGACCAGGCCGGTATCGAATTCAAGACCACCGAGATCGACGCCGGCTATGACGTCGCCGAGGAAGTGCAGAAGATCCTCTGGGCCGATGTGGTGATCTACCAGATGCCGGGCTGGTGGATGGGAGCGCCGTGGATCGTCAAGAAGTACATCGACGAGGTGTTCACCGAAGGCCATGGCAGCCTGTACGCCAACGACGGCCGTACCCGCTCCGACGCCTCGCAGAAATACGGCAGCGGCGGCCTGATCCACGGCAAGCAGTACATGCTGTCGTTGACCTGGAACGCCCCGCAGCAGGCCTTCGACGACCCCAGCGATTTCTTCGAGGGCAAGGGCGTGGACGCGGTCTACTTCCCCTTCCACAAGTCCCAGCAATTTCTGGGCATGAACGCCCTACCTACATTCCTGTGCGTCGACGTAATGAAGCGCCCGGATGTCGAGCGTGACGTGCAGCGCTACCGCGAGCACCTGGCGCGTGTGCTGCAGAACGCCTGAGGCGACATGACAAACGGGGCGGCGGCCGGCACTATCGGTCGCTCCACTCTGCCACGGACTGCCCCCATGCCCCTCCCCAGCCTCCACACGCCGCGCCTGCTGTTGCAGCCCCTGCAACTGGCCGACGCCGAGCAGATCCAGCCGTTGTTCGGCCAATGGGAAGTGGTGCGCTACCTCAATGCCCAAGTGCCCTGGCCCTACCCGGCCGATGGCGCGCTGGGCTACCTGCGTGATGTCGCCCTGCCCGCCATGGCTACCGGCCAGGAATGGCACTGGACGCTGCGGCCCATGGCCGAGCCCGAGCGGGTGATTGGCGTGATCAGCCTGATGGATACGCCGGGCAACAACCGCGGCTTCTGGATAGCCCCGGCCTGGCAACGCCAGGGGCTGATGGGCGAAGCCTGCGTGGCGGTCAACCGCTACTGGTTCGAGGTGCTGCAGCGCCCGCTGATGGAGGTGCCCAAAGCGATGGCCAACATTGCCTCGCAGCGGCTCTCCGAGCGTGAAGGCATGCGCCTGGTGGCAACCGGCGAGAGCGATTACGTGTGCGGCCGGCTGCCTTCCCAGACCTGGGCGCTCAGCCGCGAAGAATGGCTAAACCGGCAGACCTGAAATCTGCCGGTGCTGCATCACAGCGGCTGAGGCTTGAGTGGCCGGGAAAAGCGGTAGGTGGTCACCCCGCACAGCAGCAGGCCGGCGATGCCAAGCAGGCCGCCGACGATGCCCACATTGGCCACGCCCAATTGGCTGCTCACCAGGCTGCCGAGCAAGGCTCCACCGCCGATGCCGACGTTGAAGATGCCCGAGAACAGCGCCATGGCCACATCGGTGGCGTCCGAGGCGAGGTTGAGCACCTTGGCCTGCAATGCCAGGCCGAAGCACATCATGGCAACGCCCCAGATCACGCTCAGAGTGGCCAGCAAGGCGTGCTCGCGGGCGACCGGCAGCAGGAGCAGCATGCACAGACTCAACGTGCCGATCGCGGTGATTACGAACCCTCGTGGAAAGCGCGTGCTGTAACGGCTGAACAGAATCGAACCGATGATCCCCGCACAGCCGAACAGCAACAGCAGCACGGTGACCATATCCGCCGCAATACCGGCGACTTCCAGCGCGAACGGCTCGATGTAGGTGTACGCGGTGAAGTGGGCGGTGATGACCAGGGCGGTAAGCACGTACACGGTGACCAGCGCCGGGCGCTTGAACAGCACCGGCAGGCTGCGCAACGAGCCGGAGTTCTGGCTCGGCAGCAGCGGCAGGCTCTTGATCAGGCACAGCACCACCACACCGGCCACCACGGCGATGGTGGTGAACGTCGTGCGCCAGCCCAGCACTTCGCCGATCACCCGGCCCAGGGGAATGCCCAGCACCATCGCCAGCGCACTGCCGGTCGCCAGCAAGCCGAGGGCCTGGGCCTGCTTGCCTGGCGGCGCCACCCGCACCGCCAGGGACGCGGTGATAGCCCAGAACAGCGCATGGGCCAGGGCGATGCCGATGCGGCTGATCACCAGCACGCTGAAATTCCAAGCGATGCCGGACAGCACATGACTGGCGATGAACAGCACGAACACAAAGGCCAACAGCTTGCGTCGCTCGATGTTGCGGGTCAGCAGCATCAACGGCAACGAGGCCAACGCCACCACCCAGGCATAGATGGTCAGCATCAGGCCGACGCTGGCAGTGGTCATCTCGAAGCTGTGGCCGATCTGGCTCAGCAAGCCGACCGGCACGAATTCGGTGGTATTGAAGATGAAGGCGCCCAGCGCCAAGGCGATCACGCTCAGCCAGCTACCGCTGTGCGCTTGTTCCGGTGTGTTCATTTGGCTGATATCCGCCCTTGGGGAACGCCTCGGCTACAACGGCCAATCGCCCGAAGCCGGATGGCAACGAGCGCGGTAGGAAGCGAACGAAAAATATGAGCCCCATACACGACGAACACGCACACGGCAGCTCGCGCTCCCAATGGCGATGAACGCTGGGAGTGGCGATGCGGAGAGCGGAAAATTATAGGTATGGGATGGCCTGCGGAGGCGATTCTACGCACGGCCTGGCGGCTGAACAATATGCTCGGGAAAGCGTTATTTGGATGGGCGACGACTGGTCTTCATAATGAGTTTAAGAGCGCGGGGAGAGGCAGGTTCGAGGCAGAAGTGGTCATGAGATTGTAGGAGGGGCTTTAGCCCCGAGCTTTATGAGGACGTAAAGAGCTCGCGGCTAAAGCCCCTCCTACGCATTACGTGAACGGCAGCTTCCGACACTTCCCGCCCTGCTCCGGCACTTCCACAACTGATATGAATCGCATCATGGCGCCAGCTACGTAGGGTGGATGACGCTCTTTTCATCCACCATTGCGATCGCAGAGCGGCGGACGGTTCGGGCCGCGTAGGTGAGGCGTCGTCCACCCTACGAACTGTGGGAGCGCGCCATGCGCGCGAAAAATCGCGGGCATGGCCCGCTCCCACAGATACTGTGCCGGTCTCTGCTCCGCCACTTCCCCGCCCTAATCCGGCACTTCCACACTGATATGTATCGCATCATGGCGCCAATACTCCAGGTCGCAGTCGATCAACCGGCCGTGCTGGTCGCGGTTAACCCGGGTGATGCGCAGTGCCGGGCTGCCGGCGGCGACCTTGAGCGCGGCGGCGGCGTCGGCGTGCAGCGCGGTGGGCACCATGTCGAAGCGCACGCGGCCGTAGCGCACGTCGTATTCGCTGGCGTACAGCTCGGTCAGCGAACGGGTCAGGTCGAAGTCGAGAATTCCGGGAAAGTACTCGGGGTTCAGATAGTGCTCGACATACAGCACCAGGCGCCCGTCGATACGCCGCGCGCGGCGTATCTGGTAAACGCTCGACAGCCCCGACAGCCCCAGCACCTGGCAGATCTGCGCGTTGGCCGGTATCAGCCGCGCGCCCAGCACCTCGGTGGCCGGCACCCGGCCCTGCTCGGCGACCATGGCATGAAAGTGGGTGCGCACCAGTGGGTTGTAGGCCACCCGCGCCGGCGACACGAACCAGCCGCGGCGCTCCTCGCGGTACACCAGCCCCTGGGCTTCCAGCTGCCCGAGCGCTTCACGCAGGGTGATGCGCGTGGTGTCGAACAACTCGCTCAGGCGACGCTCGGCAGGCAGCTTGCCGCTGGCGGGCAGCAGGCCGTGTTCGATCTGTTCCTGCAACGCGCGGCAGATGGTGGTAACGGCCCGCGGCGTATCGTCGCGCATCAACCTGGTTCCTTTTGGACTAGACCAGCCCCATCGCGGGGCACATTGCGGCCCTGTTTGCGCCGCCTCTCTTGCCGGCAAGGCTAGGCAAACACCATGACCGGCAGATGACAGCCAGGCTGCAAGCATGGCTCATGCCAGGTAATTCAATGCCTTGGGCTGGTCTACGCTCTCTAAGCGCAACGCCGATGAGTGGCTGGCGGCCCTGCCGACACAAAACTGTCATTGGCAACGCCTACATTGGCTTGGCTCTTGCTGATCTAGACCAACCTCGCAAACGCAAAGGAGTTTCCAATGAAACAACTGCTACTGGCATCGCTGATAGGCAGCGCCATCGCTCTGGCCTCCCACGCCATGGCCGCCGAGACGGATTTGACTGCACTGGAACAGGCCGCACGCAAAGAAGGCGCCGTGAACAGCGTCGGCATGCCTGACAGTTGGGCCAACTGGAAGGACACCTGGCAGGACCTGGCCGACAAGTACGGCCTCAAGCACATGGACACCGACATGAGCTCGGCCCAGGAAATCGCCAAGTTCGCGGCCGAGAAGGACAACGCCACCGCCGACATCGGTGACGTGGGCGCCGCATTCGGCCCCATCGCCGTAGCCCAGGGCGTGACCCAGCCCTACAAGCCGAGCACCTGGGATCAGGTACCGTCTTGGGCAAAAGATAAAGACGGCCACTGGGCACTGGCCTACACCGGTTCGATCGCCTTCATCGTCAACAAGCAGCTGGTCAAGGACGTGCCGAAAAGCTGGGCCGACCTCAAAACCGGCAAGTACCGCGTCGCCATCGGCGACGTCAGCGCCGCCGCCCAGGCGGTCAACGGTGTGCTGGCCGCGGCCATCGCCAACGGCGGCGACGAGAAGAACATCCAGCCGGGCCTGGATTTCTTCGCCGAGATCGCCGAGCAGGGTCGCCTGTCGCTGGCCAACCCGACCATCCAGACCCTCGAGAAGGGTGAAGTGGAAGTCGGTATCGTCTGGGACTTCAACGGCCTGTCCTACCGCGACCAGATCGACCCGAACCGCTTCGAGGTGCTGATCCCGTCCGATGGCTCGGTAATCTCCGGCTACACCACCATCATCAACAAGTACGCCAAGAACCCCAACGCCGCCAAGCTGGCCCGCGAGTACATCTTCAGCGATGCCGGGCAGATCAACCTGGCCAAGGGCAACGCCCGGCCGATTCGCGCCGAGCACCTGACCCTGCCGGCCGAGGTCCAGGCCAAGCTGCTGCCCAACGAGCAGTACGCCAAGGTCAAGCCGATCAAGGATGCCGCCGCCTGGGAAGCGACCTCCAAGGCCCTGCCGCAGCAGTGGCAGGAAAACGTGATCATCAATATGGAGTGATTCGGGAGACCGCATCCACCCGCTACGTGGCACGTAGGGTGGATGACGTTTTTCCATCCACCATTGCGTTCGTGAAATGGTGGGCGGATCGGGCCGCGTAGGCAAGCGTCAGCTATGCGCCCCGATCCCCCTACCCCAACACCCTCTCAACCCAGGATTACCCATGCCGTCCAAGGTCATCCTCGTCCTGCTCGACGGCCTCAATTTCGAGGTCGCCCGGCATGCCCTCGGTCATCTGCAGGCCTATCGCGCTGCTGGCCGTGCCGCGCTGTACAAGCTCGAGTGCGAACTGCCGTCGCTGTCCAGGCCGCTCTACGAGTGCATTCTCACCGGCGTCGCGCCCATCGACAGCGGCGTCGTGCACAACAACGTGGTGCGCCTGAGCACCGAGCGCAGCGTGTTCCATTACGCCCGCGCCGCCGGGCTGAGCACCGCGGCTGCCGCCTACCACTGGGTCAGCGAGCTGTATAACCGCGCGCCCTTCGTGGCCGCCCGCGACCGGCATACCAGTGATACCGAGTTACCGATCCAGCACGGGCACTTCTATTACGTCGACCACTACCCGGATTCGCATTTGTTCGACGATGCCGAAAGCCTGCGCCTCAATCACGCACCCGATTTTCTGCTGTTGCACCCGATGAACATCGACGACGCCGGCCACAAGCATGGCCTGAACAGCAGCCAGTACCGCAATGCCGCGCGCGTCGCCGACATTCAGCTGGCCAACTACCTGCAAGGCTGGCTGGACGCCGGTTACCAGGTGCTGGTGACCGCCGACCACGGCATGAACGACGACCGCTCCCACAACGGCCTGCTGCCCGAAGAGCGCGAAGTGCCGCTGTTCGTGCTCGGCGATGCCTTCAGCCTCAGCGAGGCCGCCGCGCCAAAGCAGCTCGAACTGTGCGGCACGATCTGCGAGCTGCTCGGCGTGGCCCATGACAAACCTCTGTGCCGGGAGCTGCTGCGATGAGCGCCATCCACAAACCCCGCGGCAAATGGCTGGCGGCGCTATGCCTGCTGCCGTTCGCGCTGTTCTTCTTCGCCTTTCAGGTCGCGCCGCTGATCTGGGTGGCGATCAACAGCCTCAACACCCCGGACGGCTGGGGGCTGGGTAATTTCGAGAAGGCCTTCGCCTCCAAGTTCTACATGCAGGCGGTCAAGTTCAGCCTGCAGATCGCCTTCTGGTCGAGCGTGTTCGGCATGCTGATCGCCATCGTCGGCAGCTACTCGCTGCGCCAGGTTGACTCGAAACTGCGCGACTTCGTGATCGCCTTTTCCAACATGACCAGCAACTTCGCCGGCGTGCCCCTGGCCTTCGCCTTCATCATCCTGCTCGGTTTCAACGGCGCGCTGACCCTGCTGCTGATCCAGGCCGGGCTGATCGACAGCTTCAACCTGTATTCCAAGAACGGCCTGATCGTGCTCTACACCTACTTCCAGATTCCCCTCGGTGTGTTGCTGCTCTACCCGGCCTTCGACGCCCTGCGCCAGGACTGGCGCGAGTCCGCCGCGCTGCTCGGCGCCGGCACCTGGGCCTTCTGGCGGCATATCGGCCTACCGGTGCTGACCCCGGCGCTGCTCGGCACCTTCGTCATCCTGCTGGCCAATGCCCTGGGCGCCTACGCCACGGTGTATTACCTGACCACCGGCAATTTCAACGTGCTGCCGATCCGCATCGCCGCGATGATTTCCGGGGACATTTCCCTCGACCCGAACATGGCCAGCGCCCTGGCGATGATCCTGGTCGGCCTGATGGCGGCGATCACCCTCGTCCATCAGTTGCTGCTGAGGAGGAGCTACCATGTCCCGCGCTGATGCCCCCGCCGCAAGTCTCTACCACCGCGTGGTGGTCTGGCTGCTGTTCCTGATCCTGCTACTGCCGCTGGCCGGCACCCTGCTCTACTCCCTGGCCACCAGTTGGTCGGCGACCATCCTGCCGGATGGCCTGACCTTCAAGTGGTACCTAGAGCTGTGGGGCGAGCCGCGCTTTCTCAAGGCCTTCGGCCAGTCGCTGCTGGTCTGCTTCGGTGCCCTGGCGCTGTCGGTGGTGTTGATTTTGCCGCTGCTGTTCGTGGTGCATTACCACTTTCCGAAACTCGACGCGGTGATGAACGTGCTGATCCTGCTGCCGTTCGCCGTGCCGCCGGTGGTGTCCGCCGTGGGCCTCTTGCAGCTGTATGGTTCCGGGCCGCTGGCCATGGTCGGCACGCCGTGGATCCTGATCGGCTGCTACTTCACCATCGCCCTGCCGTTCATGTACCGGGCCATCACCAACAACCTGCAGGCGATCAACCTGCGCGACCTGATGGACGCCGCCCACCTGCTCGGCGCCAGCACCTGGAAAGCCGCCTTTCTGGTGGTGCTGCCCAACCTACGCAAGGGCCTGATGGTGTCACTGTTCCTGTCGTTCAGCTTCCTGTTCGGCGAATTCGTGTTCGCCAACCTGCTGGTCGGCACGCGCTACGAGACGCTGCAGGTGTACCTCAACAACATGAAGAACAGCAGCGGCCACTTCAACAGCGCCCTGGTGATCTCCTACTTCTTTTTCGTCCTGGTGTTCACCTGGGCGGCCAATCGACTGAACAGGGACAAGGCATGAGCTTCCTGAGCATCCAGAACCTGCACAAGAGCTACGGCGGCACCGCGATTTTCAGCGACATCAACGCCGAGATCGAGCAAGGCGAATTCGTCACCCTGCTCGGCCCTTCGGGCTGCGGCAAATCCACCCTGCTGCGCTGCATCGCCGGCCTCACCGAGGTCAACGGCGGCAAGATCCTGCTCGGCGGCGAAGACCTGGTGCCGCTGTCGCCACAGAAGCGCGGCATCGGCATGGTGTTCCAGAGCTACGCGCTGTTCCCCAACATGACCGCCGCGCAGAACGTCGCCTTCGGCCTGCGCATGCAGAAGGTCGGCAAGGAAGAATCCGCCGCCCGCGTGCAGGAAGCCCTGGCGATGGTTGAACTCGGCGACTTCGCTGGCCGCTACCCGCATCAGCTGTCCGGCGGCCAGTGCCAGCGCGTAGCCCTGGCCCGCTCGCTGGTCACCCGCCCACGCCTGCTGCTGCTCGACGAGCCGCTGTCGGCCCTCGATGCGCGCATCCGCAAGCACCTGCGCGAGCAGATCCGCAGCATCCAGCAGGAGCTGGGCCTGACCACCATCTTCGTCACCCACGATCAGGAAGAGGCGCTGGTGATGAGCGACCGCATCTTCCTGATGAACGCCGGGCGCATCGTCCAGAGCGGCGACGCGGAAACCCTCTACACCGCCCCAGCAGATGCCTTCGCGGCCGGCTTCATCGGCAACTACAACCTGCTCGACGCAGCCACCGCCAGCCGCCTGCTCGGCCGCCCGGTGAGTAGCCAGGTGGCGATTCGCCCGGAAGCCATCGTGCTTGGCCAGGGCCCGATCAGCGCAATCATTCGCAGCCACAGCCTGCTCGGTAATATCATCCGCTACCGGGTGGACGCCGGCGGCGTGGAACTGCTGGTCGACGTGCTCAACCGTAGCGCCGACGACCTGCACGCCAATGGCCAGCCCATCTCACTGGATATCGCGGCGAATGCCGTAAAAGAGGTAGCTTGATGGCCCTGGCAATTTTCGATCTCGACGAAACCCTGATCAACGGCGACTGCGCCAGCCTGTGGAGCGAGCACATGGCCACCCTGGGCTGGGTCGACGGCGAGAGCTTTATCGCCAAGGATCACCAGCTGATGGCAGCGTACGCAGAAGGCAAACTGGCCATGGAGGACTACATGACCTTCAGCCTGTCGCCGCTGGTGGGGCGCACGCCGGAGGAAGTCGCCTTCGTGGTCGAGCCCTTCGTGGAAGACGTGATCGAGCCGATCTTCTTCAGCGACGCCACCCGCTGCCTGGCCAACCACCGCGCAGCCGGCGACCGCATCCTGATCATCTCCGCCTCGGCGCACTTTCTGGTCAGCGCCATCGCCGAACGGCTCAAGGTCGAGGAGGTGCTGGCCATCGACCTGCACGAAGAGTACGGCCACTACAGCGGCAAGACCGAAGGCGTGCTCACTTACCGTGAAGGCAAGGTCACCCGCCTGCACGCCTGGCTGGAAGAGCAAGGCGAAAGCCTGGAAGGCGCCTACTTCTATTCCGACTCACGCAACGACCTGCCACTGCTGCAACGGGTCGACAAACCCCACGCGGTGAACCCCGATCCGGCACTGCGCGAGCACGCCGAGCGCGAAGGCTGGCCAATCCTGAGCTGGTCTTGAGCAGGATGGCGGCAATGTGGCGGGAACAGGCTTTCGCTATATAGGGGTGAATGACGCTTTTTTCATCTACCATTGCGATCACAGAGCGGTGGACGGATGAAGTTTCGTCCACGCTACGACTACAAGAAGAGTTTGACGCAAGCGACCAAGGCCACAGCGAACTACATCACATAATGATTACGCCCTCGGTATCTTTGCGTAGTACCAAAAGCTATTTTGAAGAGTATATGGTTACCTACGCGAATCAGTTGACATCAAGTATTCGTCAATTTTGTCAATGTTTCGGGGAGTAACTATGAGCAGGGATTCGTTCGCAGGGTTTGACTTGAGCTACTGGAAAACCAAGGACAAAACTTGGGTGGCAGAGCGCGAGCAAGCCTGGCAACAGGTTGAGATATTGCTGCAGGGCCTGTCTCAACCAAAAAAGTGCAAAGCGATCAGCAAGCGCTATTTCATGAAAGGCATGCTGCCGGATTGGCAAAAGCACCTGGACGATGAGGACAGCCCGCTCAATCTGCTGTTGTTTCTCTACTTGCACCCAAGTCGTGATGAGCAGGTTTTGCGTGCGCAGCGTGAGTTGTATCTGAATGCGCCCTGTATTCGAGCCCGCGACGTACTTCAAGGTATGGATGATTTGTTGACGATTGGCTCCTTGATCAGCTCGACGGGTGGCTTTGTGGTCGCTCGAGAGGAAGTCATCGCCAAAGAGCTACCGCACCTTCTTGATAAGTTGGAGTCGTTTCCTCCGGTGGGCAGTAAGCCTCCTTTCATCATATATAAAAAGTTGGTGCTCCAAACCGAAGGCAATAACGAAAAGTTTTTTTCGCTACTTTGGCCTGAGGCTTCTCAGCGCACGCTTAAGCTGCCTGGCGAGCGCAAGGAAATGATATTGCCCGTGCTTGACCATGATCTACTGTGGACACTGAGTCGTTGGCTCACCTTACCGCTTCCTCTAAATGCTGGTTCTTTGGATATGCTGTTTCAGTACCCGCACCCGCGCGAAAGCTGGTACGTTCAAGCCGCTACTGCGTCCATTCCATCCGAGCGGTTTACCAGTCTATTTCTGGTGGCGCTCTATCGGATATACCATTTCGATCAAGTCGCTGAAGGTGAAACACCACGTACTCATTTTGTACGGGAAATGATCGATATGTTTGACTCCCGAGATTTCACTCCGGCCTTTAAAGAGGCATGGGCTCATATCAAAGCGGGAGGCCTGGATATCCAGAATCCGTGGTCAAATGATTATGTTCTGAACGGCTCGAATTTCTGAGCCAGGCTTGTTTGTCTAAATGAATAGAGGGCTCTCTGATGGGTTATGACGTGCGTAACGGTAATTCGATGATCACTATCGACTGTTCCCGAATTTCAGCACTGTTGGCTGCCCTCGATTATTCAGGCGACGATGATCTTGAGCCAGCAAATAATCTGATTGAATGCATGTTGCTGAACGACTGGGGGTGCGTTGAGCAATCAGCCGATTTTTTGATTTTTACACACGATCCTGAAGAGCCGATGAATTGGGAGAATTTCGTACAGTTGGTGCCTTTTGTTCGAGAGGATAGTTATTTCGAGCAACGTCCTGGTGATTATGTGCAGGACCTTCAAGGCAATAGCCGGCCCGGGGTAATGCGCGCCAGTGTCGAGGGTGGGGTTTTACATTGCCGTCTTTACGCATTGGTCAAAGGTGACGACGGCCACAGCATTCGGCAACTGATCGAAGAAATAGATCCTCAGTTAATCTAGCTCATATTTTTCAGGTGCCAATGCCTGCGCTCATGGTAGAGGGAAGAGGGCTATTTATTAGCCTGCCGTCCACTTCTGACCGGTAGCTGCCCGATCAGCAGCTGCAATTGCCTTGAAGCGGCCAAGTGAAGCGTTAAGATCCTGAGCAGCTTCCTAGAAAGTCACACCGGCAATCAACGCAATGTTGCTGTAAGGCCGGCACTCACCCGTGCGGATCTGCACTCGCGCGGTGCGGCACGCGGCCTTGAGTTCGTCGTGGCTGACCAGCTGGCGCTCGCCCAACTCCCCGGCTGCGGTCAGCGCTTCGATGGCCTCCAGCCCGACCGGCGCAACTTCCAGAGTTTCCCGGGCCAGCAGATGGCTCTGCACCTGCATCTCGCTGAGCACCACCTTGAGCGTGGTGACGAAGTCCGGCACTCCGGCGGTCAGCGCCAGGTCGATGCATGGCGTACCTGCGGGGATCGGCATGCCGGCGTCGCCAATGACGATGATGTCGCCATGGCCCAGGCGAGCGATGGCGGCTGACAGTTCGGCGTTGAGCAGTGGCGTCTTCTTCATGCGGGCAACTCGTGGCGATGAGGGATGGAGGGTTGTGCGCCCGGCCGGGTGACGGCCAGGGCGGCGGCCTGCTGACCCAGGGCGATGGCGGCTTCCAGCGGCTGGCCGGTGGCCAGGGCCGCGGCGAAGCCACCGACGAAGGTGTCGCCGGCCGCGGTGGTATCCACGGCAGCCACCGGCGCCACGGCGAAATGGGCATGGCGCTCGGCGTCGGCGTACAGCACGCCCTGGGCGCCGAGGGTGATCAGTACGCGGCGAGCGCCGGCCTGCAGCAGGCTGCGCGCTGCCGGCAGCGCGGACTGGGGCGAGCCCACCGGCAAGCCGGTCAGCGCGGCTGCCTCGCTCTCGTTGGGAATCAGGTAATCGGCCAGGCCGTACCAGTGGGCCGGCAGCGGCCCGGCCACGGGCGCCGGGTTGAGGATGACCGTGCAGCCGGCCTCGCGGCCCAGCTTCATGGCGGCCTCGACGGTGGCGTCCGGCACTTCCAGCTGCACGATCAGCACCTGGGCATCGGCCAGCAGTTGCGCCTGTGCGCTCAGGTGCTGCGGGGTCAGCGCACCGTTGCCGCCGGCAACGATGACGATGGCGTTCTGGCCGGCGTCGTCCACCAGAATCGAAGCGATGCCGGTGGGCACGCCGTCGATTTCGCTGACCGCCGAGCAGTCGATGCCTTCGGTGATCAGCCCGGTGCGCAGCCGTGCGCCATAGGCGTCGGCGCCCACGCAGCCGATCATCGCCACCTGGGCGCCGAGGCGCGCCGCGGCCACCGCCTGGTTGGCGCCCTTGCCGCCGGCGGCGGTTGAGAAATCATGCCCGGTGAGGGTTTCGCCGCCGCGCGGCAGGCGTGGCGCACGCACGATCAGGTCCATGTTCAAACTGCCGACCACCACCACTTTGCCTTGCATCTGTACCTGCTCCTCTCGGGCGCCTGCGCCCAGCTGGAAAATATTCAGCCGCCGATGGCCGCGGTGGATTCACGCAGCATCAGGGTCGGCTCGATCAACCGTTGTTCGGCCGCAAGGCCAGGTTTGCGGATGCGCGCCAGCAGCCGCTCGGCCGCCTGCTCGCCGAGCTGACCGATGCGCTGGCCAACGGTGGTCAGCGCCGGGTGCAGGTAGCGGCTCACTTCGATGTCGTCGAACCCCACCACCGACAGTTGCTGGGGCACCTGCAACCCGCGTTCGGCGGCGGCGCGCAGCACACCCAGGGCGATCATGTCGTTGCCGGCGAAGATCGCCGTGGGCCGCTGCTCGCCTGCCAGCAGCACCTGGGCGGCGGCGTGACCAGCCGGGCTGGTGAACGCGCAGTCCACCACCGCCTGGGCCTCGATGCCCGCCTCGTCCAGGGCGCGGCGATAACCGCCGGCGCGCAGCTGAACCACCTGGGTGCTGGCCGGGCCGCCAATGCAGACGATGCGCCGGTGACCCAGCTCCAGCAGATGACGGGTGGCCAAATAAGCGCCCTGCTCGTGGTCGATGCGCAGCTGGTCGGCGCTGACGCCTTCCAGGGAACGGTCGACCAGCACCAGCGGCACCCGCAGGGCCGCCAGGGCCTGGGCGAAGGCGGCGTCGCTGGCCACGGTGGCGACGATCAGACCGTCGATGCGCCGCTCCAGCAACACGCGCAGGTAGCGCAGCTGCTTGTCGATGTCATCGTCGGAATTGCACAGGATCACGCTGTAGCCGTTGCGCTCGGCGTGATCCTCGATGCCGCGGGCCAACTCGGCGAAGTACGGGTTGCTGGCGTTGGGCAACAGCAGCCCGAGGGTGCCGGTGGCGCGTACCCGCAGTGAACGGGCCACGCCGCTGGGCACGTAACCCAGCTCGGCGATTGCCGCTTCCACCTTGCTGCGCACCTGATCGCTGACCGGGCGGGTTCCATTCACCACGTGGGACACCGTGGTGTAGGAAATGCCCGCCCGGGCGGCGACGTCCTTGATGGTGGCCACGGCTGATCAGCCCCGGCGCTTGGCGCGGTAGCTGCGGTAGGTATCGAGAATCACCGCTATGACGATCACCGCACCAGTGATGATGCGCTTGGTCGGCTCGGTGGCGCCGATCTGCGCCAGGCCCGCGGCCAGCACGGAGATGATCAGCACGCCGAAGAAAGTGCTGATCACCGAGCCACGGCCGCCCATCAGGCTGGTGCCGCCGATCACTACCGCGGCGATCACCTGCAGCTCCAGGCCGGAACCGGCGTTCGGGTCAGCCGCTTCCAGACGGGAAATCTGGAACAGCGCCGCCAGGCCGGCGAGCAGGCCCATCAGGGCGAACACGGAAATCTTGTAAGGCTTGGGGTTGATGCCGGCCAGGCGCACCGCTTCCTCGTTGGTGCCGATGGCCACCAGGTAACGGCCGAATACGGTGCGGGTCAGCAGCAGGTGGGCGGCAAGGATCACCAGCAGGGCGATCACGAACGACGGCGAAATGCCGGCGGCGAACGGTGTCGATAGCCAGGCATAGGCGTCGCCGATATAGGCGGTGCGCGAGTCGGTGAGCTGGTAAGCCAGGCCGCGGGCCATCTCCAGCACGCCGAGGGAGACGATGAACGAGGGAATGCCCCAGGCCACGGTGATGATCCCGGTCACGCTGCCGGCCAATGCGGCGCAGGCCATGCCCAGTAGCGCGGCAGGCAGGATGCCCCAGCCGAAACCGAGGGTGGCGACGCTGACCACGGCCGCGGCCAGGGCCAGCACCGAGCCCACCGACAGGTCGATGCCGCCGATGATCAGGATCAGCGTCATGCCCACCGCCAGCACCATCAGATCGGGAATCTGGTTGGCCAGGGTGGTGAACGTCGCGTAGGACAGGAAGTGGCTGCTCAGGCTAGAGAACAGCACGATCATCGCCAGCAGCGCACCGGCCAGGCCCAGGTAGGTGCCCAGGCCCTGATGGGTGCCGCTGCGCTTGGCCGGCGTGGCGGATGGAGTGGTCATTGGGAAAGCTCCTGTAACGGGGGGGCGACGTCGCCGAGCAGGGCCTCGCGGCTGCGGTAGCCGGCAAAGGCGGCGGCCAGCAGACGGTCCTGGGTCCAGTCATCGCGGTCGAAGGTTTCGATCAGGCGGCCAGCGGACAGCACGCCGATGCGATCACAGATCAGCATCAGTTCGCGCAAGTCGCTGGATACCACCACCAGAGCCTTGCCCTGGCGCGCCAGCTCACCGAGCAGGCCGTAGATTTCGAATTTGGCGCCAACGTCGATGCCGCGGGTCGGCTCATCGAACAGCAGCACCTGGCAGTCGCGCTCCAGCCAGCGGCCGATCACCACCTTCTGCTGGTTGCCGCCGGACAGCTCGACCACCGCCTGGTGGGCGCCGTTGCAGCGAATGCGCATGGCATCGATCTGCCGCTGCGCCAGGGCCTGTTCAGCCGCCGGGCGCATCACGCCGTGTTTGGATACAGCCGGCATATTGCCCAGCGCCAGGTTGGCGGCAATCGGCTGGCCGAGCAGCAGGCCTTCGCCCTTGCGGTCTTCGGTGATCAGCGCGATGCCGTTGCGCACCGCTTCGGCGGGCGAACGCACCTGCACCGGCACCGGCGGATTGCCGATGGCCACCTCGCCACTGTCGGCGCGGTCGGCACCGTAGATCAGGCGCAGCAGCTCGGTACGGCCAGCGCCGATCAGCCCGGAAATGCCGTAGATTTCCCCTGCCCGCACGCTGAACGACACATCGTCGACCTTGCCGCGGCGGCTCAGATTACTGACCTGCAGCAGCGGCGCACCGATCTGCCGCTCACCCAGGTCGATGGCTTCACCGACCTCGCGGCCGACCATCAGGGTGACCAGCTCGTCGCTGCTGTAACGGTCGATGGGTTCCACCGCCACCAGTTGGCCGTCACGCAGCACGGCCACGCGCTGCGCCACCTTGGCCAGCTCTTCCAGGCGATGGGAGATATAGACAATGGCCACACCGGCGTCGCGCAGGCGCTGGATCTGCTCGAACAGCAGATCGACCTCGCGGGCGGTGAGCATGGCCGTCGGCTCGTCGAGCACCAGCACGCGGCACTCGCCGATCAGGTTGCGGGCGATCTCGACCATCTGCTGGTGGCCAACGCCCAGCGATGCCACCGGCGTATCCGGGTCGATGGCTTCCAGGCCGACACGCGCCATGGCCTCGCGCGCCATCTCGCGCAAACGGCCACGGGAAATCCAGCCAGCGCGGCTAGGCAGGTTGTCGAGAAACAGGTTCTCGGCCACGGTCAGCGTCGGCAGCAGGTTGAGTTCCTGCAACACCATGCGCACGCCAAGGCGCTCGGCCTCGCTGCGGCTGGCCGGTGCATAGGGCTGGCCGAGGAAGCTCAGAGAGCCCGTGGTCGGTTGCTCCAGCCCACAGAAAATCTTCGAAAGGGTACTTTTGCCGGCGCCGTTCTCGCCGGTCAGCGCCAGCACTTCACCGGCGTGCAGCTCCAGCTCGACCCCGCCCAGCACGGGCTGGACGTAGGTCTTGCCGATATCGCGAGCGGCGAGAACGGTCTCGCCGCCGGTTACCGCATGGATCACGGCTTGGTCACGAGTTCGACGGGGGTTTCGATCACGCCGTCTTTGGCACCGGTAGGCTCACCCTTGACCAGCTTGAGCGCCGCTTCGATACCGAATACCGCCTGGCGAGCCGCGAACTGGTCGGCGGTGGCGAGTACGCGACCGTCCTTGAGCATCGGCTTGATGGCGTTGATGTTGTCGTAACCGACCACCTGCACCTGATCCTTCTTGCCAGCGGCACGCACGGCGGACACCGCGCCGAGAGCCATGCTGTCGTTGCCGGCCAGCAGCGCCTTGAGGTTCGGGTACTCGTTGAGCATGGCCGAGGCCACGGCGTTGCCGCGGTCGATCTCCCAGTTGCCGGACTGCACGCCGACGATCTTCATGCCGGCCGCTTCCATGGCGTCCTTGAAGCCTGCGGTGCGCTGCTGGGCGTTGGTGGTGGTGGACACGCCTTCGATGATGCCGACTTCGTCACCGGCCTTGAGCTTTTCCTTGGCCAGGTATTCACCGACCAGGCGCGCGCCCTTGCGGTTGTCCGGGCCTACGAAGGGCACGTCCAGTCCCTTGCTCTTGACCACTTCCGGGTCGAGGCGGTTGTCGATGTTGACCACCTTGATGCCGGCATCGCTGGCCTTCTTGATCACCGGCACCAGCGCTTTGGAATCGGCGGGCGCGATCACCAGGGCATCGACCTTGGCGACGATCATCTGCTCGACGATGCGGATCTGCGCGGAGGTATCGGTTTCATCCTTAATGCCGTTGGCGACCAGTTCGAACTGGTCAGGATGTTCTTTCTGGTAGGCCTTGGCGCCGTCTTCCATGGTGCGGAAGAACTCGTTGGCGAGGGATTTCATCACCAGCGCGACGCGTGGCGGCTCGCCTTCGGCGGCATGGGCACTGGAGAAACTGACAAGGGCAGCGGCACCAAGGGCGATGGCGGCGCAGAGACGGGCAGGACGAAAACCGGACATGGGCGAACTCCGTGGTTATTGTCATTTTTACGGGCACGCAAACGTTTGCGCATGGATAAAATTATTTAACGCCCGAGCAATTGTCAAATTTTCCGAACGGCCGCTGTCGCTGGATCAGCACGTCCTGAAGAATGTGAGCGTTATCAGGATTCTGCGCACCGCGACGAACTTTTCCCGTTCACACCCGTCAATCACAGCGGCCGCTGCGGCGGCAAAAGTGGGCGCCACGCGCGCCGGAAGCAACCTGACCAAGGACTGTCACCATGTTCAAACCCCTCCTCCTGGGCGCGAGCCTCGCTGCCCTCCTCGCTGGCTGCGCCAGCCATTCCCCCCAAGCGCTGGACCAACGTCTACTTGGCGAATGGCAAGGCATGCGCGACAAGAACGGCCCTTGCCAGTTCTTCGCCTGGAACTCCAGCTTTCGTCCTGACGGCCGATTCGAGATCAGCTTCTTCGCCGACGAGGACAGAACTCGCCTGATCCAGACCGAGCGCGGCACCTGGACGGCCAGCAACGGCAAGAACCACCTGACCACCGACGGCGTGAAAACCACCGAGGTGTACGACTACCGCTTCGTCGATGCCGACACTGTCGAGTACGTCAACACCAAGGCCGACCCGACCGCCGATTGCCAGGCCGACTACCGATTCACCGAGCACCGCGTCGGTCATTAATAAAGCGGGCGCCGCCGGCCAGTCCGACAGCGCCCGCCTCAAGGAGGAACATCATGAAGAACCTGATCACCCTGTTAAGCGCCGGCGCCCTGCTCGGCGGCTGCATGACGCTGTCCGGCACCTATCAGCTCACGCTGCAGGATGCCAACGGCCAGCCGCTTGCACAGAACGTCAGCATGGTCGCCGAGGGCAGTGGCATCTATACCGCGCGCAATGCCCTGTGTTCGGCGTATCCGGATGCCACTGTCATCATCCGCGATGCCAAAAACGGCGAAGAACTGAAGAGCGAAAGCCCTTACAAGTGCTGAGGCAAGGCGGCGGTCACTCGATACGAAAGCGGTATTCGACGGCCCGCCGTTCCTGCTGATCGGGGAAGGAGGAGAAGCTGACCGAATCCTCCCCGGGCGTGTGACCGGCCAGGTAGATGTAGCGATCCACCTTGGCCACATCGCCCTCGACCTGGTACTCACGCTTCCAGCGCCCCAGCTTCGGCGTGCTGTTGCCGATTTTTTCCACCGGCGTCCAGAGCTCGCTGCGCGTCTTGCGCCCCTCCTCGCTGAGCTGGTCGAGCACCACACAGCGCTCGCCGGGCTTGACCCGCACCGGGATCACGAAATTGCCATGCACTTCATCGCGAAACGCGGCGCCGGTATCCACCTCGCAGGCCAGGCTCTGCAGGCTGACCGAGAGCAGCGCCGCTGCGCACCACAACTTTTTATTCACGGGCTCACCACTTCACTGGCCTGGTAGCGCTGCGCCGGCTGGACAATCTGCTCCTGGGCGCTGACCAGCGGCAGGTCGCGCGAACCTTCAGCGGTGGCCTCTACCAAGGCGTACAGCGTAGCGGTAGCCAGCTCCAGCGCCTGGGGCAAGGCATGGCCGGACAGCAAACGCGCCAGCAGGGTCGCCGAGAACACGTCGCCCATGCCGTTGGGCAGCGGATGCAGCGCCAGGCGCGGCGTGTTGACCAGCCAGGCGCCTTCGCCATTGACCGCCAGGGTGCATAGCTGGTCCGCGGGAATGTCCGGCGTGGCCAGGCTGGTGATCACCACCACGTCCGGCCCGCGACCGCGCAACTGACGCGCCACCCGCACCGCCTCGTCGACGCTGCCCAGTTTGCTGCCGGTGAGCAGCTCGAACTCGAACTGGTTGGGGGTGATGATGTCGGCGCAGGGAATCGCCAGGTTACGCAGAAAATCGGGGATCGCTGCATTGACGAACACGCCCCGCCCGACGTCGCCCATCACCGGGTCGCAGAGGTAGCGCACGCCCGGGTTGTCGCGGCGGATCTCGTCCACCGCCTCGAGAATCACCGCGCCGATGGCGGCATCGCCCAGGTAACCGGACAGCACCGCCGAAACCCGCGACAACGCACCGCGATCGCGCAGGCCGGCGAGCACCTCGCGAATGTGCTCGGCATCGAACACCTGACCGCGAAACTGGCCGTAGCCGGTGTGGTTGGAAAACTGCACCGTGTGCACCGGCAACACTTCGAAGCCCAGGCGCTGCAGCGGAAACACGGCGGCGTCGTTGCCGACATGGCCGAGGGCAACGTGGGACTGGATGGATAGCACCAGGGGTGGGTGGGTAGCGCTCATGGGCGGGCGGGATCCTGTCATGGACGGCGCAAGGCCAGTGCCGGCATTATTCGCCAATCCCCCCTGAGATTCCATGGCAAACGGAGTGCCCAATGCCCTACCCCATCGACCCGGTCATTCAGGAGCAACCCTCGGGTTGCGGCATCGCTGCCTGCGCGGTGCTGACCGGGGTCAGCTACAGCGAAAGCCGGCGTATCGCCAACGGGCTGGGCATCTACGCCGAGGATCAGGCGCTGTGGTCGGACACCGAGTACGTAACCCGACTGTTGCACGCCCAAGGGCTCGAGGCTCAAGCACCGGCGCCGTTTCCGGGCTGGGAGCGTTTGCCGGATCGCGCATTGCTGGCCATCCGCTGGCGCCTGGAAAAGGGCCGGCCGTTCTGGCATTGGGTGGTGTTCGCCCGCGACGGCGGGCAAGCTCGCGTGCTGGACTCCAAGCGCGCCCTGAAGCACAACCTGCGCACCGATTTCTGGCGCATGCAGCCCAAGTGGTTCATGGCCGTCACTATCGACAAGTAGAGAAAGCCACGCCAATGACCGCACGAATACGCGCCATCCAGGCGGATATCACCACGCTCGAGGTCGATGCCATCGTCAATGCCGCCAACTCGTCACTGCTCGGTGGCGGCGGCGTGGATGGCGCCATCCATCGTGCCGCCGGCAGCGACCTGCGGCACGAATGCCGCCTGCTCGGCGGCTGCAAGACCGGTGAGGCCAAGCGCACCGGCGGCTACCGATTGCCAGCGCGTTTCATCGTGCACACCGTGGGGCCGGTCTGGCGTGGCGGCGAGCACGGCGAAGAGGCGTTGCTGATCGCCTGCTACCGCAACGCCCTGCGCCTGGCGGCCGAGGTGGACGCCCATTCCGTCGCCTTTCCGGGCATCAGCACCGGTATCTTCGGCTACCCCATCGAGCAGGCGGCTCGCACCGCGGTGAGCACGGTGCGGGCCGAACTGGCGCGGTATCCCGGCGTCGACGAGGTGCTGTTCTGCTGCTTTTCAGCTAATGACTTGGCGGTTTACCAGAAGGCATTAGCCGAACGACACTGATTCAGCCGGGCAGGCACCAGCCAACGGTACGGTCAGGCACGGGCGATCTCGGGAGCCAGCAGCCACTCGGCGCTGTCGTTCCAGACGTCCATGCGAGTGATCTTGCCGTTGCGCACTTCGAAACGATCGAGATAGCGGTTACCGGAAAAACTGCTGCCATCCGGCCATTCGCCATACAACGTGCCGTTCGAATAGACCACTGTGTGGTCGTCACGCTCGGTCCAGTCGAACTGACCGAGGGCCTTTTTCACCCAGGCGTAACGCGAGCCGTTGAAGGCGGTGATGTCCTGGGGCGTGGGCATGTGCCGCCCGCCAGTGAAGGTGATGCGCACGTCATCACTCATGTAGGTGGCAGCCTTGACTGGGTCCGGCGCCATGGAAGCCGCTAGAAAATCGCTAACAATCTGCACCGCTTCATTCATCTCGCTCATGAATTGCTCTCCTGCTCTATTGATTTGCCGAGGCACCTTTCGTGCCTGGATATGGTGCGACATGCACGCTATTCGTGCACATCTGCCCTGATCTGTGCGGGACAACCCCGGCAACACTAGTCTGCGCGTTATGGCACCAGGTTTGCTAGCAAATTATATACAAATGCTAGCAATCAGGAGAAAGGTCATGCGCAAACTGTTACCCCCACTACGCCGCCTGCTGCCTTGCGCGGCGGCCGCCAGCCTGGCCATGGCGCTGAGCGCTACGGTACTCGCCGAGGAGCCGATCAAGGTCGGGCTGGTGGCCGCCCTGTCCGGGCAGTCGGCGAAATCCGGCGAGGCGCTGACCCGCGGCTTGACGGTGGCGATAGATGAAATCAACGCCAAGGGCGGCATCCTCGGCCGACCGGTGCAATTGATTCGTCGCGATGATGAAAGCAACCCGGCCAAAGGCATGCTGGCCGCCCGCGAACTGGCGCAGCGGGAAAAGGTCGCCGTGTTGTTCGGTGGCCTCGACACCCCGGTTTCCCTGGCCATCGTGCCATTGGCCAATCAACTGAAGGTGCCGTTCATGGGCATCTGGGCTGCTGGCACCAAGATCACCGAGAACGGTGCGAAGGACAATTACGCATTTCGCGTCTCGGCGGTGGACGAGCTGGTCGACGAAGCATTGGTCGAGTACGGCGTGAAGCAAGGCATGAAGAAGCCAGGCATGATCCTGATCAACAATCCCTGGGGCGAATCCAACGAAATCGGTTTCAAGGATGCCCTGGCCAAACGCGGCATGGATTACGCCGGCATCGAGCGCATCGAAGACAGCGACCTCGACGTGGTGCCGCAACTCACCCGCCTGAAGAATGCCGGCACCGACACCCTGCTGATGGTCGGCAACGTCGGCCCCTCGGCCCAGGTGGTCAAGTCCCTCGATCGCATGGGCTGGGACGTGCCCGTGGTTTCCCACTGGGGCCCGGCAGGCGGCCGCTTCAGCGAGCTGGCCGGCCCCAACGCCAGCCGCGTGCACTTCATCCAGACCTACGTGTTCACCGATAACAACAGCGCCAGGGGTGACAGCGTGCTGGCGGCCCTCAAACAGCGCTTCCCGGAGATCAAGAGCCTGGCCGATGTGACCCCGGCAGTAGGGATCGCCAATGCCTACGACGCCATGCACCTGGCGGCCGCGGCCATCGAAAAGGCCGGCGACACCCAGGGCAGCAAGGTTCGCGATGGCTTCTATGCAATCGACAGCTACCAGGGCCTGATCAAGGACTACACCCAGCCCTTCACCCCGACCAAGCACGACGCCCTGGGCCCGGACGACTACGTCTTCACCCATTTCGTCGACGGCCGCATCGTCCCGCTCGCCCCCTGAAGCCGTGAACGGGCGAGCCCTTGCGGCCCGCCCGGAGGATTATCGACATGATCACCGCCGCCATCATCACCGGGCTTGGGTTGGGCAGCATGTATGCCCTGCTGGCCCTGGGCTTCCACATCACCTACGTGGTGTCACGTACGGTCAACTTCGCCCAGGGCAGCGCCATGATGGTTGGCGCCGTACTCGGTTACAGCTTCCACATCACCTGGGGCTGGCCGCTGTGGCTGGCGGTTCCGGCCACCCTGGCGCTGTGTGCCCTGTATGGGCTGATCATCGAGCGTTTTCTGGTTCGCCCCTTCCATTCGCGCGGCTCCGAAGCCTGGCTGATGGCGACGGTGGCGGCGGGCATCCTGGTCGACAACCTGGCGCTGTTCACCTTTGGCAAGGAGCCACGGCAGTTCACCTCGGCGCTGGCCAACCAGCATCTGGAGCTGCTGGGCAACAACGTCGGCGTGTTGCAACTGCTGATTCCGCTGGTAGGCGGCGGCATCGCCCTGGCGTTGTTTCTGGTACGCCGCCATACCCGCCTGGGCAAGGTACTGGAGGCCTGCGTACAGAACCCCAGGGCGGCGATGCTGATGGGCATCCGCGTCAATCGCGTGGTGGCCGTTGCCTTTGCGGTGTCGACCGTGTTCGCCGCCATCGCCGGGCTGTTGATCGCGCCACTGTTCAGCGTGAATGCCGAGATGGGCCTGCTGTTCGGCCTCAAGGCCTTCGCCGTGGCGATTCTCGGCGGCATCGCCAGCGCTGGCGGGGTATTCGCCGCCGGCCTGCTGTTCGGGTTGGTCGAGGCGCTGGTGACCCTCTATTTCGGCTCGGCCTTCACCCAGTTGTTCACCTTCGCCCTGGTCATCCTGGCCCTGGCGCTGCGCCCCAATGGCCTGTTCGGCAGCAAGACCCTGGTGAAAGTATGACCCTGAAGAATTCGCTGTTCGCTCCCGCTTCCCTGGCCCTGCTGACGCTGGCCTGCATTGCCGCCACGCTGCTGCTCGACAGCTACTCGCTGCTGGTCTTCACCTTCTGCGCGCTGGCCGTGGTGGTCGGCGTGGGCCTGAACATTCTGATCGGCCTGAGCGGGCAGATCTCTTTCGGCCACATCGCCTTCTACGCCATCGGTGCCTATGTCTCGGCACTGCTGACCATGGCCGGCCTGCCCCTGGGCCTGGCGATGATCGCCTCCGGCCTGGCCTGCGCGGCCATCGGCGCGTTGCTGGCGATTCCGGCCCTGCGCGTCAGCGGCCCGTACCTGGCGATGATCACCATCGCCTTCGCCCTGGTGGTGCACCACGGCTTGATCGAATGGCGCTCGCTGACTGGCGGGGCCAACGGCCTGATGGGCATTCCCATGCCGGAAATCGGCAGCCTCGATCCCAGCGTGAGCCTGGCTCTGATCGCCAGCGGCCTGATGATCGTCGCCCTGGCGCTGTTCCAGCGCCTGCGCCGCAGCGGCTGGGGCATGGCCATGCGCGCGGTGAAGTCCACCGAGATCGCCGCCCGCTCCCTCGGTTTCAACCCGGTGCAGACCAAGACCCTGGCCTTCGCCCTGTCCGCCCTGCTGACCGGCCTGGCCGGTTCCCTGGTGGCGCCGCTGATGATGTTCATCAACCCGGCCTCGTTCCCCTTCTCGCAATCGATCCTGTTCGTGCTGGCCGTGATCGTCGGCGGCAGCGGCACCCTATTCGGCCCACTGCTCGGTGCCCTGTTGATCGTGCTGCTTCCAGAGATGCTCTCGGATTTCGCCGAATACCGTCTGCTGATCTTCTCGGTGCTGCTGCTCTGCGTGCTCTGGGCTGCACCGCGAGGGCTGCTCGGCACCCTGGCCAGCCTGTGGCTGCGACCTGCCCACCAGGCCGCCCCGGCGACTTTCGATCAGGCGCAACTGAGCGCCTTCTTCCAGCAGGACAATGCCGCCCCCGAAGGCCTGAAGGTCAAGGACATCGGCATCCGTTTCGGCGGCGTGCAGGCGGCGCAGCACGTCAGCCTGCAGGCGCCACCGGGCAGCATCACCAGCATCATCGGCCCCAATGGCGCGGGCAAGACCACGGTGCTGAACATGATCAGCGGCTTCTACACACCGGACAGCGGCAGCATCGACTTGGGCCGCCCCCTGGCGGGCCTGCCGGCCTGGAAAATCGCCCGTGCCGGCATCGCCCGCACCTACCAGACCACCCAGCTGTTCGGCGAACTGTCGGTGCTGGAGAACCTGCTGGTGGCCATGCAGCAAGGTCGTATCGGCATGCCCTTGATGTGCGCCAGCGAAACCCGCCGCCAATTGGCGCTGCAGTTGCTGACGCTGGTCGGTTATGGCGGTTCGGTGAACACCCCGGCCGATGACCTGGCCCACGTCGACCGGCGCCTGGTGGAAATCGCCCGCGCCCTGGCCACCTGTCCACGCGTGCTGCTGCTCGACGAGCCGGCGGCCGGGCTCAGCCGCAGCGACACCGATCGCCTGGCGGGCCTGTTCAGAACCCTGGCCGGGTTCGGCATCGCAGTCATCCTGGTCGAGCACGACATGGGCCTGGTGATGGCAGTGTCCGAACATCTGCTGGTGCTCGACGCCGGCAAACCCATCGCCTGGGGCGTACCGGACGAGGTGCGCAAGGACGAACGGGTGATCGCCGCTTACCTGGGCGGCACCCGCTATCAGGCCACGCCACGGGCCGAAGCCTGGGATGGCTCGCGCGATGCGCGCCTGTTCATCAAGGACCTGGTGATCGACTACGGCGCCGCACCGGTGGTCGACAAGGTCAATATCGTGGTCAACCCTGGCGAGCTGATCGCCATCCTGGGCGCCAACGGAGCCGGCAAGTCGAGCATCCTGCAGTGCCTGGCCGGGCTGCACAGAGCCAGTGGCGGCAGCATTCTGCTCGACAACGAGAACATCGAACACGCCGACGCCAGCACCATCGCCACCCAGGGCCTGGCCCTGGTGCCGGAGGGCCGTCAGGTGTTCGCGCAACTCAGCGTGCGTGACAACCTGCTGCTCGGCGGCTACTCGCGCAAGGAAGCCTTCGATGCCGAGGCGGAAATCGACAGCATCCTGCGGCGCTTCCCGCGCCTGCGTGATCGCATCGACAGCGCGGCCGGCCTGCTCTCCGGCGGTGAGCAGCAGATGGTGGCGATCGGCCGCGGGCTGATGGCCAAGCCGAAGATCCTGCTGCTCGACGAGCCTTCCCTGGGCCTGTCGCCCGCCATGATCGGCGAGCTGTACGACGCCCTGGCCGCCCTGCGCGACGAAGGCGTGACCCTGCTGCTGGTCGACCAGATGGCCAACCTCGCCCTGCAGGTGGCCGATCGCGCCTACGTGCTGGAAACCGGACGCATCGTCAAATCCGGCAGCGCCGAAGCGCTGCGCGGCGACCCGGAACTGGAAGCGGCGTACCTGGGAGGCGCAGCAGCATGAGCGCCCTGACCCTCATCAACGCCCGCCTCGGCGCCGAAGCCCAAGCGCTGCAAACCCTGTACGTGCAGGACGGCCGCTTCGTCAGTGCACCAAGTGCCGGCGCCGAGATCCTCGACCTGCAGGGCAAGCTGCTGCTGCCGGGCCTGGTGGAAACCCACATCCACCTGGACAAGGCCTGCATCATGCAGCGCTGCCAGCTCAGCGAAGGCACCCTCGCCGAGGCCATCGCCCAGACCCGTTCGGCCAAGGCCGACTTCACCGAAGCGGACGTCTACCAACGCGGTGCCCAGGTGCTGGAAAAGGCCATCACCCAGGGCACCACGCACATGCGTACCCACGTCGAGATCGACCCGCAGATCGGCCTGACCGGCTTCAATGCCGTACGTCGCCTGCAGGCCGACTACGCCTGGGCCATCAGCCTGGAAATCTGCGTGTTTCCCCAGGAGGGCCTGCTCAACAACCCCGGTACCGAAGCCCTGCTGTGCGAGGCGCTGGCCATGGGCGCCGAGGTGCTGGGCGGCTGCCCGTACACCGATGCCGACCCTGACGCGCAGATCCGCCGGCTGTTCGAGCTGGCGGTGGCATTCGACAGCGATCTGGATTTTCATCTGGATTTCGACCTCAACCCCGAAGGCATGACCATCGGCGAGGTGATCCGCTGCACCCATCAGCATGGCTGGGCTGGGCGGGTGACCATCGGCCATGTCACCAAGCTGTCGACGCTGCCCCGGGACACCCTACTGGAGGTTGCCGCGTCGCTGGCCGAGGCCGGCGTGCAGGTCACCTGCCTGCCGAGTACCGATCTGTTTCTCACCGGCCGCGAGCACTTCCACAACCGCCCCCGCGGCCTGGCGCCCCTGCAGCATCTGCACGCCTGTGGTGTGACCTGCTCGCTGTCGACCAACAACATCGGCAACCCCTTCACCCCTTACGGAGACGCCTCACTGGTGCGCCAGGCCAACCTGTTCGCCAACGTCAGCCAGCTGGCTACCGAGGCCGAACTGCTGCGCTGCCTGAGCTGGGTGTCGAGTGAGTCGGCGCGCCTGCTGCGCCTGCCCGACTACGGCCTGACGCCCGGCTGCCGCGCCGACTTCATCGTCTTCGATGCACCCTCGCCGGCCGCCGTGGTAGCGGAGATCAGCCCGCCGCTGATGGGCTACAAGGCCGGCCGCAAGACCTTCGAACGCGCCCAGGCACGGCTGCTCAAGCCATGACGGCGCCCATCACGAAGGTGGCAGGGTCGGCAGCCGGCGTCGTGCGCCAACCTGAGGCCTATTCATCAGCGCTGCGCAGATATCGCCGTGATCAAGTTACTGAAAATGGATAAACCACTGATTTATATGAATTTATCAACCTGGAACGGCACGTGCTTGCAGCTCTGCATTCGCCACATCTGAAAACAGGGAAAACCGATGAAAGACCGCAAACCTGAAAACCGTTCTCTCCAGCTGGATCGTCGCCAATTGCTGAAGTGGCTGGGCGTGACGGGAAGCGCGCTGACGCTCGGCAGCCTGCTTCCTGCCGGTGCGTTCGCCGCCGATGACGAGGAAATTCGTATCGGTTACTGGCCCATCGTCGGCGGCCTGCCGCTGTATGTCGGCCTGGAACAGGGCTTCTTCAAGGACACTGGGCTGAACGTCAAAGGCGTCAAGTTCTCCAGCCCGCAGCAAATCGTCGAGGGCATGATCACCGGGCGCATTCATGGCTGTGCCAACGGCACCGCGACCGGCGCGCTCGGCCTTGGCGCGATCACCATGCCGGGGCTGTTCAAGATCATCTGCTCCAACCCGTCGAACCACCGGCTGGTTCTGGACGAGTTTCTGGTACCGCTCAACAGCACCGCGCAAAGCATCAGCGACCTGCAAGGCAAGAAGATCGCCTGCGGCCCCGGCATCCAGAACGTCACCATGGCCAAGATCATTCTGGAAAAGAATGGCTTTGTTGATCCGTCAGTCATCGAGCTGCCTGTCGGCCAGCACGCGCCAGCCCTGGCGGCCGGCCAGATCGACGGGGTCTACACCCTGGAGCCGACCGGCACCGTGGGGCGCATGAAGAACCTGTCGCGCACCCTGGAAACCGGCGTCATCTCCAAATACGTGCTCGGCAATGCCGATGCGCCCTGGTTCGGTGGTGCGGCGGCGCTGAACAGCAGCTTCATCGAGCGCAAGCCGGAGCAGGCGAAGGCCTTCATCGCCGCCTACCAGAAGGCCGTGGAGTTCATCGCCGCGCAGCCGGAGCAGGCACGCAGGAACATCGTCGGTTACACCAGCATCGAAGCGGATCTGGTCAACGAGGTGCCGTTGCCGGGCTTCGTCATGTATTCCGAATTGCAAGGCGACAACCTGCGGTGGTTCCAGAAGTTCTATGACGTGTTCACCGAGCGGAACATCTTCAGCAAACCGATCGATGTGGCTGCGCTGATCTATCAGGGCTGAGGAGAATCGTCATGACATCACCCTGGTCCTCGCGCCTGCTGCCGCTGATCGGCCCACTGCTGCTGTTCGCGTTATGGCAGCTGGCCGTCAGCGCACAGTGGCTGAATCCGGTTCTGCTGCCCTCGCCGCTCGAAACCCTGGGCTTCATGTTCCAGTCGTTCAGCGAGTCGTCCATGCGCACCGACATCGCTTCGACCCTCTACCGAACGTTGGCCGCGTTCGCCTTCGCGGCTGCGGTGGGTGTGCCCCTGGGGGTCATTCTGGGCAGTAGCGAAAGGGTCTACCGCAGCCTGGAGTTCCTGATCGACTTCTTTCGCTCGACGCCCTCATCGGCGCTGATCCCGCTGTTCATGCTGATCTTCGGCATCAGCGATGCGAACAAGATCGCCATCGCCGCGTTCGCCGCCGTGCTGGTGATTCTGTTCAATAGTGCCTACGGCGTGATGAACGCCAAGAAAACCCGGCTGATGGCCGCCAAGGTGATGGGCATATCGCGCTGGCACATTTTCAAGGACATCCTGCTGATGGAAAGCCTGGCGCAGACCTTCGTCGGCTTGCGTACCGGGGTGTCCATCGCCCTGGTCATCGTGATCGTCGCGGAAATGTTCATCGGCTCGGAGAACGGCCTGGGCCACCGCATCATCGATGCCCAGCAGGTCTTCAACATCAAGGACATGTACGCCTCGATCCTGATCACCGGCGCCCTGGGCTATCTGCTCAACCTGGCGTTCCTGCTCATCGAGAAGAAAACCGTCCACTGGAGTAGCCAGGCATGACGCACGCACTTTCCCTCGCCTCCCTCGGCACCTCGCCAGCAGCCGGCGCAGAACCTCGCGCCGACACTCACGTTACCATTCGCGGCTTGAGCAAGGCCTTCGCCGGCCAACCGCTGTACACCGACCTGGACCTCGACCTGCCGCGCGGCAAGATCGTCTCGACCTTCGGGCCCAACGGTTGCGGCAAGTCGACCCTGATGAACATGATCGCCGGGCTGCTGCCGATGGACAGAGGCGAGATTCTGTTCGATGGCAAGACGCTCGCCCAGACCACCATCGGCTACGTGTTCCAGAACTATCGCGATGCGTTGTTCCCGTGGATGAGTGCGCGCGTCAATATCGCCTATCCGCTGGTTCGCCAGGGCATGAGCAAGGCGGATGTGAACGCACGCGTCGAGGAACTCACGCAGATGTTCGATATCCGCTTCGATCTCGACCGTTACCCCTACGAGCTTTCCGGCGGCCAGCAGCAGACCGTGTGCATCATGCGGGCGCTGGCACCGCGCCCGGAGGTGATGTTCCTCGACGAGCCGTTCTCCGCGCTGGATTTCGAGATGACCTTGTTCATCCGCGACAAATTGCAGGAGGTACAACTGGCGACCGGCGTCACCATGCTGATCGTGTCTCACGACCTGGAAGACGCGGTATTCCTGGCGGACGAGATCCTGCTGCTGACCCGGCGCCCCACCCAGATTGCCGAAATCGTCAGGTTCGACCTGCCCCGCCCACGGGGTGCGGAGATCATGAGCCATCCCGAGTTCGTTCGGGTCAAGGCCCATACGCTGGAGGTGTTCAGGCGCGAGATGGCGCTTTGAGCAGCGGTTCGAGATCGGCCGCGCCGATGGCAGCGCTGTGCGGTGGCGGAAGCCGTCGCCTTACAGTCCCGCCAGGGCCTGGCGCAGGTTGATCTCGGGCTCGGCCTGGTCGTCCAGGTCCAGCTGATCCTCGAGTTCGCCCAGGTGTTCGAGCATCACCGCGACCGCCTGCTGCTGGTCACCCTTCTCCAGCGCGGCGATGATCTGCTGGTGCTCGTCCGAGGCGCAGGACGGCACGTCATTGCGCTGGTAGAGGGCGACGATCAGTGAGCTGCGCACCATCAGGTTGGCGAGAATTTCACTGAGCACCGAATTGCCGCTGATCTCGCCGAGCATCAGATGAAACTCGCTCAGCTCGCGGACGATCGCGCGGCGATCAGTAGCATTGGTGGCCTTGCGCTCGTTGCGCATGTGCGTGGTCACCCGCTGGCGTTGCGCGTGCATGATTGCCGGCGTGATGCTTTCGACGATGGCCCGCTCGATGGCGCGCCTCGCCGCGAATATCTCCCGCGCTTCCTTGGCACTGGGCTGAGCGACCATCGCGCCACGGTTCGGCTCGATGGTCACGACCCGCTGTAAGGCCAGGCGCTGCAGCGCCGCCTGCACGTGGTTGCGGTTGGCCTGGAGGGTCTCGACGATCTGCGCTTCGATCAGGCGCGTTCCGGGCGGCAAGCGATGCTGCGCGATGGCCTTGAACAGCACATCGACGATGCGCTGCACTTCGGCTTGCTTGCTGGTGACGGTCTTCGCGGCCATCTCTTCCTCTGATCCTGGGTAGACGAGCCGTACTGACTCGTCGCGAACACTACGGCTGGCGCATTATCCGCCAGCTACGTGAGCGGGGTAAATACGCTTGGCTAGCGCTAAGCCAACGCCCAGCCGGCATGCCAAACCCTGGCGCCAGCCGCAAAGGCCAGCATGGCATACCTACACGATAGCGTGGTGTTGCTAGCTATAAGCGGTAACGATGCTAACGAAGCGATATCTTTTACGTTTGCCGATTCGGAACGAATGCGCTGCGTCATCGCTCTACCATGCCGCGAGCCCGATGCACTCGGCGGATGCCCGAGAGATTGCGATTCGAATAATTGGCTAAGCACTGCCGCCATGAGCGGCAGCACAACAGCGTCAAGGAGCGCCTCAAGCATGACGACCCCAACTCCCCAGCAGCAGTGGCAAGCCGCCGTGCTGGACTACGCCCGGCAGGTCAATCGCTACGTCGAGCAGGGCCTAAGCCAGGGCTGGGATGGCCTGAAAGAACCACAACTGGCGCCGACCGAGCATTTGCTGCCGGCTCTGCTGGAGGCGTTGCAGGCCGCCAATGAAACCAACGCGGATGACGCCAGCCACGCCACCTTGCGTACCGACTGGCCACCGGCTCATCTGCCGCTGGTGCCCCTGCTGGATGCGCAGGCCCAGGCGATCAGCGCGCTCGCGCTGATCGATGACGGCAGCCTGCTGGCCCGCGTCGGTAGCGCCTACGAGCGTGGACGCCTGGTGCATATTCACGGCAACCAGTGGCACGACGTGATCGGCATCGATTTTTTCGGGCGCTGCCCGGCACGCCGTTATTTCGCGTTCGCCAGAGCATCCGGCATCAGCGTGCACGATGGCTGGAACGGCCCGCAGGTCGCTCAGTTTAAGTGGCCCACCGGCCTGGAAGGCTTGCCGGAGGATGCCGGGTTTACAGCGCTTGAACATCCGCCGACGCCGACCGCACTGATTCCCTTCCCGGATGGCCAACGTGTGCTGCTGGTCAGCTCGGATGGAATTTTCGTGCTGGCCAAGGAGGCCACCACGCGCTTGTTGCCGCGCCCGGCAGATATCCGCGAAGACTTGCGCAGGGGCACGCCCACCTATGACATAAGCCTGGGCCTGTCGATGGAACACGGCGCCATATCGGCGGATGGCCGCTGGATCGCGGTCGGCGAGCAGTGTGGTAGTCATCTGGTATTCGACAGCGACCTGCAGCAGGTCGCCGAGGTCGGTCCGGCAGGCGAGTATCCGCATTTCGCCCTGTTCAACAACCGCAGCGACCGCCTGATCCTCAACGCCTGCCACTTCTACAACGGCGCCACACTGAGCGTCGCCGTGGCCGACTTGCCAGGCCTGCAAACCGATTTCTACAGTGATGATGAGCGCACTCCGGTCGTGCAGGAGGGTGCCCGTGTGTACGCGGGTGTTTCCCGTGGCGATACGTTCATCGTCGGTGATGCTTACGGCTATCTACGCGCCTTCGACGACCAAGGCAACGAACGTTGGCAGCACTTCATTGGCTCGACCATCTGCGCCATGGACCTGTCGGCCGATGGCAACACCCTGGCGGTGTCGAGTTATGCGGGCTTCGTCTGCGTGATCGATCTGGACGCCGGTCGCCCGGCCTGGCAGATCGGCACCGGCGAACACCATGAACGGCAACGCTGGCTGTTCTGGAAAGGCCAAAGCAAACCGCTGCGTTGGTGAGAGCACGCGGTATCAAACGTGAACCTCGGCCAGCGACGTGGCGCTGCGTTGCGCACAAAAGCACGCAGCACAGCGCCCTTGTGCACCAGCATGCCTGAGGTAATCAAAACGCCAGCTTGTAACCGATCACCATCAGCATGATCGCCAGGAACGGGCGCAGCACGTTGTCCGACACGCGACCGGACAGGTGGCTGCCGAAGAAGATGCCCGGCAACGAGCCCAGCAGCAGGTAGCCCAGCACACCCCAGTCCAGATTGCCGAGCCCGGCATGGCCAAGACCGGCCACCAAGGTAAGCGGCACGGCATGGGCGATCTCGGTGCCCACCAGGCGGCGCGTGGCCATCAGCGGATAGAGCAGAAACAGCGCCACGGTGCCCAGAGCGCCGGCGCCGATGGAGGTGAGGGTGACCATGAAACCGAGAACCGCCCCCACCAACACGGTCAGCGCGTTGAGGCGGGCCGGGCTGAAGTGGAAGCCGTCACCGGCATGGCGGCTGGCGAAGGCGAACAGTTGCTTCTTGAACAGAATCGCGGTGGCGGTCAGCAGCAGCACGATACCCAGGGCGTTCTTGATCAACGCATTGGTGGCGTGCTGGTCGCCTGGCATCAAGGTCAGCGCCAGCAAGGTGAGCAACGACGCCGGCACGCTGCCGGCCGCCAACCAGCCGGTCACCGTCCAGTCGATATTGCGGTTGCGCTGGTGAACGAACACGCCCCCCGCCTTGGTGATCGCCGCGTACAGCAGGTCGGTACCCACGGCCGCCGCCGGATTGATGCCGAACCACAGCAGGATTGGCGTCATCAGCGAACCGCCGCCCACGCCCGTCATCCCCACGATAAAGCCTACTACCAGCCCCGCGATGACGAAGCCCAAGCCACCAAAATCCATACCTGCCCCAATTGCCGTCGTCGGCTCATTTGTCAGGCGCGCAGGATAACCACTTGAACATAAAGGACATATACCGAGTAAGCATTTGCTTATAACAGTTATATAGATTGAGCTTTCCGCTGCCCGGCGCTACTCAATCTGCGGCGCGTCGATAGGCCATATGGATCAGCGGAAACGGCCGCCCTTCTCCATCGGTATCACTACGCCCGGTGTCCTGAAAACCGTAACGGCGGTAGAAGCCATGAGCTGCCGGGTTCTGTTCGTTAACGTCTACGGTCAGCGGGCCGAGACGACACCGGGCATAGTCCAACAGCCGTGAACCCACACCCTGGCCGTGGCAATCGGGATCGACAAACAGCATTTCCACATGGCTTTCGTTGAGGCCGATAAAGCCCAGTATCCGCTGGTTTTCATTTACACAGACATGCAAGGCCACCGCATGCAGGTACAGCTCGCCCACCTGACGGTGCAGCAGGTCGATATCCACCGCACTGAGAAAGTCGTGGGTGGCCAGCACCGCACGGTGCCAGATGGCCAGCAACTCGTCGTGGTCAGCTGCCAGGGCAGGACGGATCAGCATGCTCAGCTCCAGTAAGCTCGAAAAGGCGATGCAGCCTAACCAGTGCGGTCGTTACGGGCAAACCCAGGTTTTCATAACGTGTCCAGGCCACACGCCTGTTAGCATGGCCCGCCGCTCTTCGCCCGGCACCTGAGGACGCCCATGTCGCCACCGCCACACGCCCCCCTGCAACGCTATCGGCATGCCGTCGAGGAATTGGGCTTCGTTGCCGATGAGGCTCAACTGGCCGCCGCCCAGGTGCTGCAGCGCTGCCATGACGAGCTGCACGCCGCGGCTGCCCATTCCGTTCAAGGCGTCTATCTCTGGGGCCCGGTCGGGCGTGGCAAGACCTGGCTGATGGACAGTTTCCATGGGGCGCTGCAGGTGCCCGCCCGGCGTCAGCACTTTCATCACTTCATGCGCTGGGTGCACCGCCGCCTGTTCGAGCTGACCGGCACCGCCGAGCCCCTGCAGGTGCTGGCCCGGGAACTGGCGGCGGAGATCCGCGTGCTGTGCTTCGACGAACTGTTCGTCAGCGACATCGGCGACGCCATGCTGCTGGGGCGGCTGTTTCGTTGCCTGTTCGACGAGGGCGTGGTGCTGGTCGCCACTTCCAACCAGCCGCCGGAGCAGCTGTACGCTGGAGGCCATAACCGCGAGCGCTTCCTGCCGGCCATCGACGCCCTGCTGCAGCACATGCAGGTGGTGGCGGTGGACGGCAGCCAGGATCATCGCCAGCACCCCGGCCAGCGACACCAGCGCTATTGGGTTCGCCAAGCCGGCCAGCCGAGCGCCCTGCCCGCGCTATTGGCGGCACTGCGCCAGGGCGAGCCGGTCAGCCACGAGCCGCTGCAGGTCGGCCATCGTCGGATCACCGTGCACGACCACAGCGAACGGGTGCTGCACGGCAGCTTCGGCCAGCTTTGCGAGCAACCGCTGGCGACCGGGGACTTCATCCTGCTCTGTGATCGTTTCAAGGCCATCGTGCTGGGCGACGTACCGGCCCTCAGCGCCCAGCAGCGCCCGGCGAAGATCGCTCGCGGCACCGAAGACGCCGCCGAGCGGGTGGTGGCCGGCGACCGCCAGCTGCCGGCCCTGTCCATCCACGACAATGCCGTGCGCCGCTTTATCGCCCTGGTGGATGAATGCTACGACCGCCGGGTGCCACTGTACGTGGAAGCCGCCGTGCCGCTGGATGCTCTGTACACCGAGGGTTACCTGGCCTTCGCCTTCCGCCGCACGTTGAGCCGCCTGCAGGAAATGCAGCTGGAGCGCTTCGGCTGAAGGCGCGCACGATCAAATAGGTAGCCTGGGTTGAGCGCAGCGATACCCAGAATCGACGGCTCAGCCCGCAGTTGCAGGCACCAGCCCCAGAAACGCCTGGATCTGCGCCTTCTTGGCGATGGCGTCCTGGTAGCCCAATTCGATCAGCTCGCTACAGTAACCCGGCTCGAACAGCAGGTAGCTGAGCACCCCGCCGCCGCCGTCGCGGGTCGCCCCAGGGCCGCGCAGGAACAGGCGCAGCGCCGCCGGCATTTCCCGGCGGTGGCGGGCGGCGATCACGTCCAGCGGTTGGCTCGGCGAGATCACCAGCACTTCCACCGGGGTGAGCCCATAGGTGCGGCTGCGCTGCTCGGCGGGCACCAGACGGCCCAGCTGGTTGAGGCGTTCGAGCAATTCGATGTCGCTTTCCACGTTATCGATGAAGGTGCTGTTGAGCATGTGCCCGGCGATCTGCGCCAGGCTCGGCTGCACGCCGCCGGGCACCGGCACGGGCGCGCCGCCGGCCTGATTGCCGACCGGGTTGCCACTGACGCCCACCACCAGCACCTTGGTCGCCCCCAGGTGCAAGGCAGGGCTGATCGGCGCCATCTGCCGCACGGCGCCGTCGCCAAAGTATTCGCGGTTGATCTTCACCGGTTCGAAGATCAGCGGAATCGCCGTGCTGGCTAAGAGGTGCGGCAACGCCAGACGCGTTGGCACGCCGACCCGACGATGACGGAACCAGGGATCGATGGCCGCGCGGCCCTGGTAGAAGGTCACCGCCTGGGCCGACTCGTAACCGAACGCAGTCACCGCCACGGCGCGCAGCTGGCGATGGCGAACCGCCGCGGCGATGCCGGAGAAATCCAGTTCCCGCTCGAGCAGCTCGGCGAGCGGCGAGCTGTCGAGCAGCGCCACCGGCGCCTGCTTGCCGAGGCCGAGCATGCTGTGGCCGATGAAGCGGCTGGCCTGACGCAGCACGCCGGGCCAATCGCTGCGGTACACCTGATCGGTATGAAAGCTGCGCCATACGCTGCTCAGGCGCTTGACCGCCTCGCGAAAATGCAGCGCACCGCAGGCCAGGCTGACGGCGTTGATGGCCCCCGCCGAGGTGCCGACGATGACCGGAAAGGGATTATGCGACGACTCCTCGGGCAACAGCTCGGCGATCGCCGACAGCACACCGACCTGATACGCAGCCCGTGCGCCACCGCCGGAAAGGATGAGCCCAGTGGTGGCCGGGTTGCCGCTAGCGTCCTGCTTCATTGCGTCGATTCCCGTTCGGGTGGTCAGTAGAGCTTGGGCTCGCCTTCTGGACGGGTCTTGAAGCGCCGATGCGCCCACAGGTACTGCTCGGGGCACGTGACGATGGCCTGCTCGACCCACTGGTTGACACGCAGGCAATCGGCCTCTTCATTCTCACCGGGAAAATCGCTCAGCGGTGGGTGGATGGTCAAACGATAGCCGCCGCCATCGGGCAGGCGCATCTGGGTGAACGGCAACACGATAGCGCGGCCGAGGCGCGCGAACTTGGTGGTGGCCGTAACGGTCGCCGCCTGGATGCCGAACAGCGGCGCGAACAGGCTCTGCTTGCGGCCATAGTCCTGATCCGGTGCGTACCAGATCGCCCGACCGGCACGCAGCACCTTGATCATCGCCCGCACGTCATCGCGCTCGATAGCGGTGGCGTCCAGGTTATGGCGTTCGCGGCCACGACGCTGCACGAAATCGAACACCGGGTTGCCATGTTCACGGTACATGCCGTCGATGGTGTGCACCTGGCCGAGCAAGGCGGCGCCGATTTCCAGGGTGGTGAAGTGCACGGCCATGAGAATCACGCCCTGCCCTTGCGCCTGGGCCTGCTGCAGGTGCTCGATGCCCTCGATGTGGGCCAGGCGCGCCAGCTTGTGGCGCGGCCACCACCAGCTCATGGCCATCTCGAAGAAGGCGATGCCGGTGGAGGCGAAATTCTCCTTGAGCAGACGCTCGCGCTTGTCTGCCGGCATGTGCGGGAAGCACAGTTCCAGGTTGCGCGTGGCAATACGCCGACGCGAGCCGGCCGCGTGATACATCAACCAGCCCAGGCCACGGCCCAGACGCAGCAGCGCGCCGTAGGGCAGCTGCACGGTCAGCCACAGCAGGCCGAGCCCGGCCCACAGCGGCCAGAACCGCGGGTGAAGGAAGGTGCGACGAAAGACGGGACGATCCATTGACGATCCAGGATGGCGTTCAAAGCCGCCTAGTCTACCAGCACGTTCGCCGCTCTCGGGAGTAAGGCGTCAGGGCGCTCAGCGCTGCCAGTCGATCTGCAGGGTTTCGTCGGCCACCATGCGTTGCATGTGGTCGGCCACCACCGGTTCGAGGCGATCGAGCGTGTCGGTATCCGGTGCCTCGATGACCGCCACCAGGCCACCCTCGAAACGGGTCAGGGTGAGGCGAGCCGGGTCGAAGACGATCTCGCCGCGCTGCTCGTCGAAGCTCACCTGGAATTTGTGGCTCCAGTGCCGGCACAGCCGGGTCAGACAGCGCTGGCCCTGTTCGGTGGTAACCGTTGCACGGGATTCAGGCATGGGAATGCTCCTGGTGGGATTGAAGACGCCCGGAATCTAGCACGCAGCCTGGCTGCCCGGCATACGCCATTATCGATGCAATCAATCGAAAACCCCGGACTTGCACGGCAGCCGAGGCGGCGTCAGGATCGTGCCCAGCCAATAACAACATCCGCCCACCTGGCCTGGAGAATGTCATGCAAGAAGTCGTCATCGTCGCCGCTACCCGTACCGCAATCGGCAGCTTCCAGGGAGCGTTGGCCGATGTGCCGGCCACCGAACTCGGCGCCGCGGTGATCCGCCGCCTGCTCGAGCAGACCGGCCTGGACGGCGCGCAGGTCGACGAAGTGATTCTTGGCCACGTGCTGACCGCCGGCGCCGGGCAGAACACCGCCCGCCAGGCCGCGATCAAGGCCGGCCTGCCCCACGCCGTGCCGGCACTGACCCTCAACAAGGTCTGTGGCTCGGGCCTCAAGGCCCTGCACCTGGGCGCCCAGGCGATCCGCTGTGGCGACGCCGAGGTGATCATCGCCGGTGGCATGGAGAACATGAGCCTGGCGCCCTATGTGCTGCCCAAGGCGCGTACCGGGCTGCGCATGGGCCACGGGCAACTGATCGACACCATGATCAGCGATGGCCTGTGGGACGCCTTCAACGACTACCACATGGGCATCACTGCCGAGAACCTGGTGGACAAATACGCCATCAGCCGCGAGGAGCAGGACGCCTTCGCCGCTGCGTCACAACAGAAGGCCATCGCCGCCATCGAAGCCGGGCGTTTCGCCGACGAAATCACTCCGATCCTGATTCCCCAGCGCAAGGGCGAGCCTGTCGCCTTCGACACCGACGAGCAGCCCCGCGCCGGCACCACGGCCGACACCTTGGGCAAGCTCAAGCCCGCATTCAAGAAGGACGGCAGCGTGACCGCCGGCAACGCCTCGAGCCTCAATGACGGCGCCGCGGCGGTGCTGCTGATGAGCGCGACCAAGGCCCAGGCGCTGGGCCTGCCGGTGCTGGCTAAGATCAAGGCCTACGCCAACGCGGGCGTCGACCCGGCGATCATGGGCATCGGTCCGGTATCGGCCACCCGCCGCAGCCTGGAGAAAGCCGGCTGGACGCTGGATCAGCTGGACCTGATCGAAGCCAACGAAGCCTTCGCCGCCCAGGCCCTTTCGGTCGGCAAGGAGCTGGGCTGGGACGCCGGCAAGGTCAACGTCAACGGCGGCGCCATCGCCCTCGGCCACCCGATTGGCGTATCCGGCTGCCGAGTGCTGGTCACCCTGATCCACGAGATGCTCAAGCGCGATGCCAAGAAGGGCCTGGCGACCCTGTGCATCGGTGGCGGCCAGGGCGTGGCGCTACTGCTCGAGCGCGACTGAAAACAGTGCGGCCCAGCTATTAGCTGGGCCTGCCCTTTCAGGCCCGGTTCGCGATACGATCAGGTCCCCTCCCGATGAAGCTGCCCATGAGCGACCTCCCAACGCTGCACTACCTGTTCGCCGAATGCCGCAAACCCTGCCCCGAGCGCCCGGACGTCACGGCCATCGTGCTGTTCGCGCTGCTTAGCGAAGACGACGAAGTGGTCTACCTGGAACTGCGCTACACCAACTTCGCCAGCGGTCAGTTTGAAGGCGACCACCTGTGGCTGTCGCTCGAAGACGCGCTCGACGGCACACATGAGGATTACGGCATCGGCGAAGATGACTGGCGGCCACTTTCCGTCCGGGAGATAGCCCGTATCGATCGCAGTATCGAATAACGGCCGCGGCTATGTAGCGGCGCTAGCGACGGCAGCCGTCCCACAGTTTCATGATCTGGGTCACCGCAGCATCCAGCGCTGAATGCTCGATGCCGTCACGGGCCAAGGTAGAAAGCCCCAGAAGAAAACTGTCGTAAGCCGATGTCAGTGCCTGAACATCGGTATCGCCGGCCAACTCGCCATCGGCGATGGCCCGCTCGATACAGGCACGAATACCTTCACGCGTGCGCTGGCGATTCTCGCTCGGCAGCGTCGCGCCGTCCTGAGGCATGCACACACCAATCACCCCAAGGGCCACCATGCAGCCGCGTGGATGGCCCGCTTCGCACTGCATTTTGGCCGAACGGCGTAGCGCCAGTTCGATGGCCTCGCGCGGCGGCAGCGTGTCATCAAACAGGCTTTCGGTGACCCTGCCATGGGTCTGCAGATACAGCGCCATCACCTCGTTATAGAGCGCCTCCTTGGAGCCGAACGCGGCGTAGAAGCTGGGCGCGGAAATGCCGCCAGCGATGCCGGCCTTCAGCTGACTCAGGGACGTGGCTTCGTAGCCGTGCTCCCAGAACAGGTGCATGGCCTGCTCCAGTGCCGCCTGCCGATCGAATGTTCGTGGTCGCCCCATCTGTGCCATGTGAATCCTCCTTCCTGACAACATAAATACTAGTCGATACAAAAGTCATTGACCATCGGGAGCCAGTCGACCTACATTTGTATCGAACGATACATAAATGAGCGCTCCCCATGACCGATTCCACGAAACCCGACGCCCTGCCCGTTTCCGCGCTACTTGCCCTGGCGATGACCGGCTTCATCTGCATCCTCACCGAAACTCTGCCCGCGGGCCTGCTGCCCCAGATCAGCGCCGGCCTTGGCGTATCTCCCGCCCTGGCCGGCCAGTTGGTGACCCTCTATGCCCTGGGCTCGCTGCTGGCGGCCATCCCGCTGACAATCGCCACCCAGGGCTGGCGGCGCCGCAACGTACTGCTGCTGGCCATCGTCGGCTTTCTGCTGTTCAACTCGATCACCGCATGGTCGTCGAACTACGTGCTGACTCTGGCAGCACGCTTCTTCGCCGGCATGGCGGCGGGCCTGGCCTGGAGCCTGATCGCCGGCTACGCCCGGCGCATGGTCGCCCCGCACCAGCAAGGCCGGGCTCTGGCGTTGGCCATGGTTGGCACGCCCATCGCGTTGTCCTTGGGCGTACCCATAGGTACCTGGCTCGGTGGCGTGGTGGGCTGGCGCACCGCGTTCGGATCGATGTCGCTGCTGAGCATCGGGTTGATCGTCTGGGTGCTGGCAAAAGTGCCGGACTATCCCGGCCAGGCGCGTACTCAGCGTGTGCCTCTGCGGGCGGTATTGCTGATCCCAGGCGTGCGTCCGGTGCTGGCCGTGGTGCTGACCTGGATGCTCGCCCACAACATGCTCTACACCTACATCGCGCCCTTCATCGCCCCAGCCGGGCTGGGCAGCCAGGTCGATAGGGTGCTGCTGGCATTCGGCGTCGCTGCGCTGATCGGCATCTGGATCACCGGCCGACTGGTCGACCGCCATCTGCGCCAGGCGGTACTCACCAGCCTCGCCACCTTCGCCCTGGTCGCGTTGGTGTTCGGCCTGCACGCCGAATCGGCCGCCGTTTTGTACCTCGGCGTGTTCGTCTGGGGGCTGACCTTCGGCGGTGCCGCAACGCTGCTGCAGACCGCCCTGGCCGATGCCGCCGGCCCAGGCGCCGACGTGGCGATGTCGATGAACGTGATGATCTGGAACAGCGCCATCGCTGCCGCCGGGCTCATCGGCGGCCTGCTGCTCGGTCAGTTCGGTGCAGGCGTATTCCCCTGGGCCATGCTGGCATTGCTGCTGGTCGCCCTGTGGATCGCCTCGGCGGCCAGCCAGCACGGTTTTCCTTCCGGCCAGCGTCGCAGCGACGTGCTCGTCGCCGGCCACTGACCTCAACCTTGTGCAAACAGGAGATAGCCCTATGTCCCACTCCAATCGCCCATCAGTTCTCGTGCTTGGCGGCAGCCGTGGCATCGGCGCCGCCATCGTGCGCCGCTTCGCCGGTCATGGCACCCAGGTCACCTTTACCTACGCCAGTTCGGCCGCACCAGCGCTCAAGCTTGCCGAGGAAACGGGCAGCACCGCCATGCAACTGGACAGCGCCGACCGCCAAGCCCTGACAGCAGCCATCGAAAGCCTGGGCGTCCTCGACGTGCTGGTAATCAATGCCGGTATCTTCATTGCCGGCGATCCGCTGGAGCTGGATGCCGATGCCATCGACCGGCTCTTCACCATCAATATCAACGCGCCCTACCACGCGGCGGTCAGCGCAGCACGGCAAATGCGTGAAGGTGGGCGGATCATTCTGATCGGCTCGACCAATGCCGATCGCGTACCGATGCAAGGCATGGCCGCCTATGGCGCCAGCAAGGCGGCGCTGAGCGGGATGGTCAAGGGGTTGGCACGGGACTTCGGCCCGCGCGGCATTACCGTGAACGTGGTACAGCCGGGCCCGACCGATACCGACATGAACCCAGCCGATGGGCCGCTGAACGAAGTGATGCACAGCTTCATGGCGATCAAGCGTCATGCCCGCAGCGAGGAAATCGCCGGCATGGTGGCCTGGCTGGCGGGCAGCGAAGCCGGGCTGGTCACCGGCGCGGCGCTGACCATCGACGGCGGCTTTGCCGCCTGACGGTCGCCTGCAAACGCCTCAGCTCACCCGCTCGGCCACTGGCAGTTTGGCGATGGCCTCGCGGGTTTCCCGATCCTGGGCATCGCGCCAGGTGCGAAACGCGTCCAGCTCGCCGCCCCAGGTCTTCATCACCCAGGCCAGCACCGCCAGGTCGTCGACCAGGCCCAGGCCGGGAATGAAGTCGGGAATGGCATCCACGGGCGAGACGAAATAGATCAGCCCCGCCACGATGGCTACCAGCGCCTGCGGGTTGATCGCCCGGTAACTGCCGCGCCACCAGGCCACGCACAGCTCCTGCAAGAGGCTCAGGTCGCCCCTGATCGACGTCAGGCTGCGGGCGCCACCACCGCTTTTGCGGGTGACCGCCAGCAACAATGCCGGCAACCGACCGCGCTTGAGAAAGCGCTGGGCGATAGGCAGATAGCGGGCGAAATTCCACGGTGCTTTCATGGTCACTCCTCGTCAGCCCGCATCGCTGCTGGGCTGTCTGTGGTTATCCACCATAGCTGTGGATAACCTTGTGAACAGTTATGGGATTAGCTTACCAAAGCCCCCTGTCATGCGGCCTCGCCACAGATCGGACATTTTTTATCCAGCCGATAAAACCTTGCTAAATCAATCAGTTAAAAAAATCAAAAGATTTCGTTAAAAACCTGACCAACTGAATAAGAAGCCTTGTCGCAATGTGCATAACCCGGCATGTCAAGACTTGCATTGGCGCACATTTTGCGATTGGCAGACTGCAGAAACGACAACGCCCCGACAGGCGGGGCGTTGTTTTCAAGCAGCTGACGCTTACTTGGCCGGAGCGGCCTCAGGTGCTTGCGGAGCGGCTTGCTCCTGAGCGTTCTGGTCCTTGATGCCCAGCAGCTCGAGGTCGAACACCAGTACCGAGTTGGCCGGAATGGCCGGGCTCGGGCTCTGGGCGCCGTAGGCCAGTTCGGCCGGGATGTACAGCTTGATCTTCTCGCCTACGTGCATCAGTTGCAGGCCCTCGACCCAACCCGGAATCACACCGCCAACCGGCAGGTCGATCGGGGTGCCACGCTCGATGGAGCTGTCGAACACGGTGCCGTCGGTGAGCTTGCCTTCGTAGTGAACGGTGACCACGTCGTCAGCCTTGGGCTGCGGGCCGTCGGCCTTCTTGACGATTTCGTACTGCAGGCCCGAAGCGGTGGTGGTGACGCCGTCACGCTTGCCGTTCTCTTCGAGGAATTTCTTGCCGGCGGCAGCGGCTTCTTCGTTCATCTTGGTCATGCGCTCTTCGGCACGCTTCTGCAGAGAGGCGAAGGCCTCGATCAGCTCGTCGTCCTTCAGGCGCTGCTCTTTCTTGCCGATGGCGTCTTCGATGCCTTGGGCAACGGCTTTCGAATCCAGGTCGTCCATACCTTCCTGAGCCAGGCTCTTGCCCATGTTCAGACCGATACCGTAGGACGCTTTCTGCGCCGGAGTTTCCAGTTTTACGTCGCTGGTTTGCGAATCACAACCGGCGAGCACCAGGCCCACCAGGGCGATCGCTGCTGCCAAACGATGCTGTTTCATGCTGATTCCTTGTCCGCTGCGCCCTAGGGCTGTCGAGTGAAGGCGCGAGCTTAGGGTGTGTGAGTGTATCAACGCAAGCCGCGGCGCCCGGATTTATCCGGGCAGATCACACGCGCTGTGCGAGAAGTGGCGAGCGGCGGCACGAAAGCCAACCTGATCGTTCAGCACGCCGCGTCGATCTCGTGAAACAGCGACGTAACTGACTAGCCGGTAAGAGTTTTTCTGCAGGCAGAAGTTCAGTAGTGGCCGGTTTCATTCGAGCTGCGCACGCGCCCGCGCCACCCTGGAAGCGGACTCACGCCCCAGCACCCGACTGATGCGTTGCCCTGCCTCGATCAGGCGCGGCAAATCCACCCCGGTCTCGATACCCCGTCCCTGCAGCAGGTAGAGCACATCCTCACTGGCGACGTTGCCCGTCGCGCCCTTGGCGTAGGGGCAGCCACCGAGGCCGGCGACCGAGCTGTCGAACACCGCGATGCCTTCCAGGAGGCTCGCGTAGATATTCGCCAGCGCCTGCCCGTAGGTGTCGTGGAAATGCCCGGCCAGGCGCTCACGCGGTACCTGCCTGCCCACCACCTCGAACAAATGGCGCACACCGCCTGCGGTGCCCACGCCGATGGTGTCACCCAGGGACACCTCGTAACAGCCCATAGCCTGCAGCTCGCCGGCCACCGCAGCCACCTGCTCGGCAGCCACCTCGCCCTCGTATGGGCAACCGAGCACGCAAGACACATAACCGCGCACCCGCACGCCGTGCTGGCGCGCCGTATCCATCAGCGGCTCGAAACGTTTGAGGCTTTCGGCAATGGAGCAATTGATATTACGCTGCGAGAAGGCTTCGGAGGCCGCAGCGAACACCGCCACCTCTCGCACGCCCGCCGCCAGAGCCGCTTCAAGGCCTTGCAGATTGGGCGTCAGCGCCGCATAGGTAACGCCGGGCCGCTGCTCGATACCGGCAAACACCTCGGCGCTGCCGGCCATCTGCGGCACCCATTTGGGCGACACGAAACTGCCGACCTCTATATAGCCAAGCCCGGCGGCGCTCAGGTCATCGACCAGGCGCACCTTGTCGGCCACGCTGATCGGCTGCTTCTCGTTCTGCAAGCCATCACGGGGGCCGACTTCCACCAGGCGAACATGCCGAGGCAGGCTCATGGCTGTGCCTCCAGTTCGACCAGCACCGATCCCTCGGCGATCAGCTCGCCCTCGGTGCAGTAAACGGCTTTGATGGTGCCGGCCTGGGGCGCGCGAATGCTGTGCTCCATCTTCATGGCCTCCAGCACCACCAGCGCGGCGCCCGCCTCGACGGTTTGCCCTGGCGCGACCAGCACGCGCACGATGCTGCCGTTCATGGGCGCGCTGAGCCCGCCATGGTGCGCAGTGCTGGCCGCGGCGGCGGTCAGCGGATCGAAACGGCGCACGCCCAGCCACTCCACGCCCCAGCGCAGATAGAGGGTATCGCCTTCACGCACCGCGCTTTTCGGCGCGGCGGTTACCGGCTCGACGTGCACGCGACGGGTTATGTCGCCGCAGGTCAGAGTCATTGGCGTGCTCGCTGGCAAGGCGCTGCGCCAGGTGTTGCGGGCAGCCCAGGGCGAATGGGGATCGTCGGCTCGCTGGCGGTCGGCATCGGTGGCCAGCATGGCCACGCCCGCCTGCTGCCAGAAGGCATCCGGCAGTTCCTGTGCTGGCGGCAGCAGTTGCGCCTGATGCCGCTCGATGAAGCCGGTATCCAACTCGGCAGCGGCGAACGCCGGATGAGCGAGAATGCGTTGCAGAAACGCCAGGTTGGTCTTGAAGCCGCCCACCAGCGTCTCGGCCAACATGGCCAGCAGCCGCTGCCGCGCTTCCTCACGGTTTTCGCCCCAGGCGATCAGCTTGGCCAGCATCGGGTCGTAGAACGGCGATACCTCGTCGCCCTGCTCCACGCCGCTGTCGACCCGCCGCCCCGGCCCCGCCGCGGGCTCACGGTACAGGTCGAGATGCCCGCTGGCCGGCAGGAAGCCACCTTCGGGATCCTCGGCATACAGGCGCACCTCGATGGCGTGCCCCAGCAGCGGCACCTGTTTCTGGCTAATCGGCAGCGGCTCGCCACGGGCCACGCGGATCTGCCAGGCGACCAGGTCGAGGCCGGTGATCGCCTCGGTCACCGGGTGCTCGACCTGCAGGCGGGTGTTCATCTCCATGAAGAAGAAGTCGCCGCGGGCATCGAGCAGGAATTCCACGGTGCCGGCGCCCACATAGCCGATGGCCTGCGCAGCCCGCACCGCGGCCTCGCCCATTGCTCGGCGTAGCTCGGGCGAAAGTCCGGGTGCCGGGGCCTCCTCGACCACCTTCTGGTGACGACGCTGAATCGAACAGTCGCGCTCGTTGAGGTACAGGCAATTGCCATGCTGGTCGGCAAACACCTGAATCTCCACGTGACGCGGTTGCAGCACGTATTTCTCCACCAGCATGCGTGCATCACCGAACGCCGACTGCGCTTCACGCTGCGCCGAGGCCAGCGCCTCGGCCAGATCCACCTCACGCTCGACGATCTTCATGCCCTTGCCGCCGCCGCCAGCCGTAGCTTTGAGCAGCACCGGGTAGCCGATCTGCTGCGCCGCATCGCGGAAAGTCTCCAGATCCTGGGCTTCGCCGTGATAGCCGGGCACCAGCGGCACGCCGGCCGCCTCCATCAGCGCCTTGGCCGCCGACTTGCTGCCCATGGCGTCAATGGCGCTGGCCGGTGGGCCGAGAAAGATCAGCCCGGCGGCTTCGAGCTTGCGGGCGAAGGTGGCGTTCTCGGACAGGAAACCGTAGCCGGGATGGATGGCCTCGGCGCCGCTGGCCCGAGCAGCCTCGATGACCTTGTCCATCAGCAGATAGCTGTCGCCGGGCTTGGCGCCGCCCAAGTCGATGGCGACATCCGCTTCACGCACATGGCGGGCGCTGCGGTCGATAGCGCTATGCACCGCCACGGTGGTGAGCCCCAGCGCCTTGGCGGTGCGCATGACCCGGCAGGCGATTTCGCCACGATTGGCGATCAGCAGTGTGTTGATGGTTTTCATGACTGGGCCTGCCAGGCGGGAGTGCGTTTTTGCAGAAAGGCGTCGAGGCCCTCCTGCCCTTCGTCGCTGATGCGGATGCCGGCGATCACGCTCTCCGTGCGCTGGCGCAGGGCATCGCTCAGCACGCCGCTGCCGACGCCGTGCAGCAGCGCCTTGGTTTCGCGCATGGCCTGCGGGCTGTTGAGCAGCAGCGTGGCGATCCACTGCTCCAGCTCGCTCTCCAGTTCCGCCGGCGGATAGCACTCGGCGAGCAGGCCCAGCTCCCGGGCGCGTTCACCGCTGAAGCGCTCGGCACTCAGGGCATAACGGCGCGCCGCCCGCTCGCCGATGGCCTGCACCACGTAAGGGCTGATCACCGCCGGCGCCAGACCGATGCGCACTTCGGAGAGGCTGAACAGCGCGTCACTGGCGCCTATGGCGATATCGCAACAGGCGGTCAGGCCCACCGCACCGCCGAACGCCGCGCCCTGCACCACGGCAAGGGTCGGACACGGCAGGTGGTAGAGCAGGCTCATCAACTCGCCTAGTTCATGGGCGTCGTGCAGGTTGGCGGCGTAATCCAGCTTGGCCGAGGCCTGCATCCAGGCCAGATCCGCGCCGGCAGAAAAGTGTTTGCCGCGCCCGCGCAGAATCACGAAACGCAGGCCGTCATCGGCGGCCAATTGGCGCAGCGCCTGGATCAGTTCCGCGATCATCTCGGCATCGAAGGCGTTGTGCTTGTCGGGGCGGTTCAGCCACAGGGTGGCGACGCCACGCGGTTCGATGTGCAGTTCGAGGGTATTGAAGTCGGTCATTGCTCGATCCTCGGCCGGGCTACATGCGGAACACGCCGAAGCGCGTCGGCTCGATGGGCGCATTGAGGCTGGCGGAAATCGCCAGGGCCAGTACGTCGCGGGTTTGCGCCGGGTCGATCACGCCGTCGTCCCACAGCCGTGCACTGGAATAGAAGGCATGGGCCTGGCGTTCGTACTGTTCGACGATGGGCTGTTTGAGGCGCTGCTCGTCTTCGGCGGAAAACACCTGGCCGGCGCGCTGCGCCTGCTCGTGCTTGACCTGCACCAGCACGCCGGCGGCCTGCTGGGCGCCCATCACGCCGATCCGCGCGTTGGGCCACATCCACAGGAAGCGTGGGTCGTAGGCACGGCCGCACATGCCGTAGTTACCGGCACCGAAGCTGCCGCCGATGATCACCGTGAACTTCGGCAGCCGGGCGCAGGCCACCGCGGTGACCAGCTTGGCGCCGTGCTTGGCGATGCCGCCCTCCTCGTATTTCCTGCCGACCATGAAGCCGGTGATGTTCTGCAGGAACAGCAACGGAATGCCGCGCTGACAGGCCAGCTCGATGAAGTGCGCGCCCTTCTGCGCGGCCTCGGCGAACAGGATGCCGTTGTTGGCCAGGATGGCGATCGGGTAGCCGTGCAGATGGGCGAAGCCGCACACCAAAGTGGTGCCGAACAGCGCCTTGAATTCGTCGAACTGCGAGTCGTCGACGATCCGCGCGATCACTTCGCGCACGTCGAACGGCTGCTTGGCGTCGGCGGGAATCACCCCATACAGCTCATCAGCGGCATGACGCGGCGCTGCCGGCGTTTGCACCTGCAACTGGCCGAGCTTGCGCCAGTTGAGGTTGGCCACGCAGCGCCGCGCCAGGGCCAGCGCGTGTTCGTCGTTCTCGGCGTAATGATCGGCCACGCCGCTGGTCTTGCAATGCACATCGGCGCCGCCCAGTTCCTCGGCGCTGACCACCTCACCGGTGGCGGCCTTCACCAGCGGCGGGCCAGCGAGAAAGATGGTCGCCTGTTCGCGCACCATGATGGTTTCGTCGCTCATCGCCGGCACGTAAGCGCCGCCGGCGGTGCACGAGCCCATCACCACGGCGATCTGGGCGATACCCTGGGCACTCATGTTGGCCTGGTTGAAGAAGATCCGCCCGAAGTGCTCGCGATCCGGGAACACCTCATCCTGGCGCGGCAGGTTGGCGCCGCCGGAGTCCACCAGATAAATGCACGGCAGACGGTTTTCCAGGGCGATGGCCTGGGCACGCAGGTGCTTCTTGACGGTCAGCGGGTAATAGCTGCCGCCCTTCACCGTGGCGTCGTTGGCAATGACCATGCACTCGACACCTTCGATGCGGCCGATGCCGGCGATCACCCCGGCGGCGGCGACCTCCTCGTCATACACCTGATAAGCGGCCAACGCGCCGATCTCCAGAAATGGCGAGCCGGGGTCGAGCAGCCGGTCGATGCGCTCGCGCGGCAGCAGCTTGCCCTTTGCGGTGTGCCGTTCCTGAGACTTGGCGCCACCGCCCTGGCGGGTGTGGGCCAGCAAGGTGCGTAGCTCTTCGACCTGGGCAAGCATCGCGTCGCGGTTGGCAGCGTACTCAGGCGAACGGGTATTCAATTGCGTGTGCAGTGTTGCCATGGTGCGGCTCCGACTGACGTCCACCTTTAAAAACCACCTGCGTTTTTAAAGGTGTCCGGTAACAGGAAAACGAGGGGCTGCGATCAAGCCGTTTCGTTGAACAGCTCGCGGCCGATCAGCATGCGGCGGATCTCGCTGGTGCCGGCGCCGATCTCATAGAGCTTGGCGTCACGCCACAGGCGGCCGACCGGAAACTCGTTGATGTAGCCGTTGCCGCCGAGAATCTGGATCGCCTCGCCGGCCAGCCAGGTGGCCTTTTCAGCGGCGTAGAGAATCACCCCGGCGCAGTCCTTGCGAACCTGGCGCACATGCTCGCTACCGAGCGCATCGAGCTGCTTGCCGACGGCGTACAGGTAAGCGCGACAAGCCTGCTGAGTGGTGTACATATCGGCCAGCTTGCCCTGAATGAGCTGGAATTCGCCGATGCTCTGGCCGAACTGCTTACGGTCGTGAACATAGGGCACCACCACATCCATGGCGGCCTGCATCAACCCCAGCGGCCCGCCGGAGAGCACGGCGCGTTCGTAATCCAGGCCACTCATCAGCACCCGCGCGCCCTCACCGACGCCGCCCAGCACATTCTCGGCCGGCACCTCGACGTCTTGGAACACCAGCTCGCCGGTGTGCGAGCCGCGCATGCCGAGCTTGTCGAGCTTCTGCGCCACCGAAAAACCCTTGCTGCCCTTCTCGAGAATGAAGGCGGTCATGCCCTTGGCGCCGGCGGCCAGATCGGTCTTGGCGTAGACCACCAGCACGTCGCAATCAGGGCCGTTGGTGATCCACATCTTGCTGCCGTTGAGCACGTAGTGATCGCCCTTGCGGTCGGCGCGCAGCTTCATCGACACCACATCGGAGCCGGCGTTGGGCTCGCTCATGGCCAGGGCGCCGATATGCTCGCCGCTGATCAGCTTGGGCAGAAAGCGCCTCTTCTGTTCGTCGCTGCCGTTGCGGTTGATCTGGTTCACGCAGAGGTTGGAATGGGCCCCGTAGGACAGGCCGATGCCGCCGGCAGCGCGGGAGATTTCCTCCATGGCGACGATGTGCGCGAGATACCCCATGCCGGCGCCGCCGTATTCCTCGCTGACGGTCAGGCCGAGCAGGCCCATGTCGCCGAACTTGCGCCACAGGTCCATGGGGAACTGGTCGGTGCGGTCGGCTTCGGCGGCGCGCGGGGCGATTTCCTTGGCGGCGAAACCGGCGACCGCGTCGCGCAGCATGTCGATTTCCTCACCGAGGAAGAAATTCAGGCCTGGCAGGGTGCTCATGTAACGACTCTCCATTGTTGTACTTGTTGGAAGCGTCGAAAGGTCGGTGTCGACGGTTCAGGCGCTCACGGAAATGTCCTTCAGGGCGTTGCGGCAGCGCTGCTCGGCGGTATCGAGCTCGCGCTGCATCTGCTGGATGTCGAGCAGCTGAAGAGCCAGGTGCTCGCGGCGCTCGGCGATCTTTTCCAGAAAGTGGTCGAGCTGCTTGCGGTTGCCGCCGGCTGGATCGTAGAGGTCGATCAGCTCCTTGCACTCTGCCAGGGAGAAACCGATACGTTTGCCACGCAGAATCAGCATCAGCGTCACCCGGTCACGGGCGCTGTAGATGCGCTCCTGGCCACGCCGTTCGGGCGCGAGCATGCCCTGCTCCTCGTAGAACCGAATGGTGCGGGTGGTGACGCCCAGCTCCTGGGCAAGATCGGAAATGCTGTAGGAAACGCTCATAAGTGGGCAGTCAGTCGATTATTACCTTTACGTAAACGTAAACCCACAATTGCAAGCAGTCAAATCAACCGACGATTGCAAAGCTGAAACGAAAAAGGCATGGCCAGTTGGCCATGCCTTTGATTGACTCCAGCCTTTATTGACTTCAGAGCCTGCTCATAGGCTCGCGAGCTAGAGCAATGCAAGGCCTGGGCGGCCCCGCAAAAACAGGCGAGGACGCGGAGTTTACGTGCTGTAAATGAGCAGTCCGAGCCTGTTTTCAACGCCGCAGTGCCGACGCGCAGTAGACTTTGAACAGGTTCTCAAGGCTGCGGCTTGCCGTCCCATGGCACGCCATCGAGGGGACGGCGGCGCGCCATCTCCTCTTCATCGAGCCCTTCCCCTGCACCGATGTCGCCTTCGCTCACGATGCTCAGGTCACGATCAGCCGGCATGTCGTCACCGCGTTCGCGTGGGGAACGGGCGCCGCTGTCGTCGATGAGCGTTTCCGGACTCAGGTCGTCCTGGCTCACGCCATCTTCGTGGCGACCTTCGCGCAGGGTTTCGCCGCCGCTCAACCCGGCTTCACGCACGCGCTCGTCCGGGTATTCGTGCTGTACTTCGTTATCGGGGCGACGATCACCGATGCGTCCTTCCCGCTCGTCCTGGCGATCGCTGAAGTCGAGCTGCTCGATCGAGCCCATGCGATCTTCCATGTCGTCGATCTCCTGGGGCGTGGGCGATTGCTTGGATGTGCTCATGATGGTCTCCGCTGTGGGTCTATCTGGTGGACTCGCCCCACAGCGGGAAAATTCAGGGAAAGTGACGAGCTCACCCCTCGCCGACCAGCTGTTCCAGCGCCTCTTCGATCACGCTGACGTTGGTCGGCCTTACCAGACGGGTGACCTCCACGCCGTCGCGCAGCAGCACCAGGGTCGGCCACAGCTTGACGCGAAACGAACGGCCCAGCGGACGCCCGCTGCCATCCTCGATTTTAAGGTGTTGTACTTCCGGGTAATCCGCCAGCACCTTGGTCAGCAGCGGCTGGGCGGCCTGGCAATGGCCGCACCAGTCGGTGCCGAACTCGATCAGGCTCATACCGGGCATCGCCTGCACCTCGGCAGGCGTCGGGGCGGTGGCGCTGTAGGAATTGCTCATGGGGTCTCCTCGCCGATGTCAGAAACGAAACCGCCCCGTTCAGGCGGGGCGGTTCGGGGTTGCAGCGTATCAAACGCCATCGCTGACTTTCTTGACGACCGGCTTGACCTTGTCGGCGATCTCGCCCTCGAGGCGGCTCACGGTATCGGTGATGCGGTCCACTTCGGGGCGCATCGAGCGGGCGTCCTCCATGATGCTCTTGAGCCGACAGTGGCCGCTCAGGCCGCGGGCCACCAACATGCCGCCGAAGGCCGCGCGAACCAGCCCGAGCACACCGCCACGCTTGAGGCCACCGCGGGCCATGGCGATACCGCTGCCGATGGACAGCGCGCGCTCCCAACCCTGGACGTTACTGCTGCCGTGTTTATCAGATATGGACATCGCGTTCGCTCCGATCGGTGATTGATATGCAACCGACTGACCGAAGCGGCCTGCCGTTCGCCCCTGCCGACAGGCGGATGAGCGGCAACAAACGAAAACGGCTGCCAGAGGGCAGCCGTCGCGTAGCACGCCAATCGATCAGACCAGGAAGGAAATCGCCCCGGTGATCACCGCCACGAAGGTGATGGCCAGCGACAGCAGTACGGCCCATTTCACCGTAGCCTTCTGGAAGTCGCCGATGTCCTTGTCGACCATGCCGACCAGCAGCAGCGTGGACGCCACCAGCGGGCTCATCAGGTGTACCGGCTGGCCGAGGATCGACGCGCGGGCAATTTCCAGTGGGCTGATGCCGTAGGCCGCTGCCGCCTTGGCGAGGATCGGCACCACGCCGAAGTAATAGGCGTCGTTGGACAGCACGAAGGTCAGCGGCATGCTGGTGATCGCCACCACGAGCGGGAACAGATGCCCCCAGGACGGCGGAATCATATCGACGATGCTCTGCGCCAGCGCATCGACCATCTTGGTGCCCGAGAAGATGCCGGCGAATACACCAGCGGCGAACACAAGCAGCACCACGGTCATGGCGTTGCCGGAGTGAGCCAGGATGCGTTCTTTCTGAATGTCGAGTTGCGGGTAGTTGATCATCAGGGCGATCACGAAGCCGATCAGGAACAGCACCGCCGCGTGGGCCAGGCCCATCACCAGAGCGGTCATCACCGCCACCACCAGCAACAGGTTGATCCACACGAAGCGCGGGCGCTTGTAAGGCTGATCGCCGAGGATTTCCTTGATGTAGCACTCGCCACCGCCGGTCTGCAGCTCGGTGTTGCCGATGCGCGCACGCTCCTTGCGCCCCAGCATGTAGGCGATCAGCACCACGCATGCGGCGCCGGCGGCCATGGTCGGCAGCAGCGGGATGAAGTACTCGGAGGCGTCCAGCCCCAGAGCGGCGATGGCACGGGTGGCCGGGCCGCCCCAGGGGGTCATGCCGCTCATGATGCTCAGCGACAGCATCGAAACGGTGGCGAGAATCATCGGGTTCATGCCGATGCGCCGGTACAGCGGCAACATCGCCGCGCAGGTGATCATGTAGGTGGTGGTGCCGTCGCCGTCCAGGGCCACGGTCAGCGACAGCAGCGCGGTACCGACGGCGATCTTCACCGGGTCGCCGTTGACCTTGTGGAGGATCACCCGGATCAGCGGGTCGAACAGGCCGGTGTCGATCATCAGGCCGAAGAACAGGATCGCGAACAGCAGCAACGCTGCCGAAGGTGCGACCATCTTCAGGCCGTCGAGGATCATCTTGCCGGTGGAGTCGCCAAAACCGCCGGCGATGGCGAAGACGATAGGGATGAAGGTGAGTGCCACGATGGGCGACATGCGTTTGGACATGATCATGTAGGTGAACACGACCACCATCGCCAACCCGAGTAGAGCGAGCATCTGAATTCTCTCTTGTATTGTTATTGAGACGTACAGCGGATGCCGCGCCGGTATGCCCGGCGCGGCAGAATGTTGCGGGGCGCGTTACTTGATTGGCGACTCCGGATGGGTAACCGCCTGCCAGCCGGGCTGCTGCTCGCCGCCGGGTGGCTGGGGACGCTCGTCGAGCACGGCGTGCAGCGTGCGGCGGTCACAGGCGTTTTCGGAGAGCGACACCACCACGGTGGCTACCGCGTTGCTGGCCAGGCTGGTCAGTGCACGGGCTTCGGACATGAAACGGTCGATACCGATCAACAGCGCCAGACCGGCCAGCGGCAGGTCGTGCATCACCGACAGAGTCGACGCCAGTGCCACGAAACCGCTGCCAGTCACGCCGGCAGCGCCCTTGGAGGACAGCAGCATGACGGCCAGCATGGTGACGACCTGGGTCAGCGACAGGTCGATGTTGCAGGCCTGGGCGATGAACACCGCGGCCAGCGACAAGTAGATGGCCGTGCCGTCGAGGTTGAACGAGTAACCGGTTGGCAGCACCAGACCGACCACCGATTTGCGGCAACCGAGCGCCTGGAGCTTTTCCAGCATGCGCGGCAGCACCGGCTCGGTCGACGAGGTGCCGAGCACCACCAGGAACTCTTCGCGCAAATAACGCAGCAGCTTCCACAGGCTGAAGCCGTACATCCGGCACAGCCCGCCGAGCACCACGAAGACGAAGAAGGCGCAGGCGATGTACAGCGTCATGATCAGCTTGGCCAGCGAGCCCAGCGAAGTGATGCCGTACTGGCCGACGGTGAAGGCGATAGCCCCGAAGGCACCGATGGGCGCGAAGCGCATCAGGTAGGAAAAGATCTTGAAGACCATCTTCGAAGCGGCTTCGAGTACATCGAGCACCGGCTTGCCCGCTTCGCCGATCGACGACAGGGCGAAGCCCGACAGCACAGCGATGAACAGCACCGGCAGCACCTCCCCTTCGGCGAACGCGCCCATGAAGGTGTTGGGGATGATGTGCATGAAGAACTCGACCACGCCGAGCTTGGCAGCCGATGCGGTGAACTGGGACAGGCCTTCTGTACTCAGCTTGCTGGGGTCTACATTCATGCCGACGCCCGGCTGGAACAGGTACACAGCACAGAGGCCGATCAGCAGGCTGATCACCGTCAGGGCGAGGAACAGACCCAGGGTCTTGCCCATCAGGCGGCCCAGCGTGCTCTTCTCGGTCATGCCGGCAATGCCGGTGACGATGGTGCAGAACACCACCGGCGCGATCATCATCTTCACCAGCTTGATGAAGGCATCACCCAGCGGTTTGAGCGCAGTGGCTTGCTGCGCCCAGAAGTGGCCGACAATCACGCCCAGCAGTACGGCGCAGAGGATCTGGAAATACAAGGATCTGACGAGTTTCATCAGGCATCACCCATTTATAGAAATTGTTCGGATGCGCAAATTTTCGTGCCGGCCGGCGGTTCAGCCGGCCAGACGCTGCCCTTCCGGGGCGTGCACTTCTCCGGAAAACAGCCGGCGGGCGGTACGCACCACGGAGGCGCGGATCGTCTGGCCATTTTCACCCACGTACGCCAAGGCGACTTCGATCGACCCGCTGGGGTGCTCGATGCGTACGTGGCTCAGGCGCTCTGCATTGTCATCGAGCCCCAGCAGGTCGGCCGCCACGGTACTCGGGCTGACGCAGGCAGTCGCCAGGCCGATCGAACCGGTGATCGCCAGGGCGCGATGACAGTTGTGAGGCATGAAGTAACGGACCTGAATGGTGCCACCTGCCGAAGCAGGCGCCAGCAGGACCGGCTTCGGAATGACTTTTTCGCTGACGTCGCCCAGGCCCATGGCCAGACCGGCCTGCAGGCGGATCGATTCGAGACGGGCGAGAAACGCCTTGTCGGCGTCCAGCTCGGCAGGCGATTCCTGGCCAGTCTTGCCCAGGGCTTCAGCATGCACCAGCACCATGGGCATGGCCATGTCGATGCAGGTGGTCTCTACGCCGTCGAATACGTCGCGGGTGTTACCGGTGGGGAACAGCTTGCCGGTCTTGCTACCCGCCGCGTCCAGGAAGGTCAGCTCGATGGGCGCAGCAACGCCTGGTACGCCGTCGATGCGGGTATTGCCCGCGTAGGTCACCACGCCGCCCGGAGTCTGTACTTTCGAGCAGACGAAGGTGCCGGTGTTGAGATTACGAATACGCACTTCGGTGGTCGTCGGGCCGGCCTTGACCAGGCCCTGCTCGATAGCGAACGGGCCAACGGCGCAGAGCATGTTGCCGCAGTTCGGCGCGGTGTCGACACGGCGCTGGGACACCATGACCTGTACGAAGAGGTAATCGACATCCGCATCCGGATGGCTGGACGGGCTGACGATGGCCACCTTGCTGGTCTGCGGGCTGCCGCCGCCGATGCCGTCGATCTCCAGTTCATGCCCCGCCCCCATGACCGACAGGAGAACTTCGTTTCGCTCGTCAATCGACTCAGGCAGGTCGCTTGCCAGGAAAACCGGTCCTTTGGAGGTACCTCCGCGCATGAGCACACAGGGGATTCGCATGACTTTCTCTCTTGCACTGATCAATCAGGCCGATTGATGCCTTGAGCAAAAGAGTCACACGCCCTAACAATTCCATCAAATGCAAATATTGTAGATTTTGATGCGTATAGCGCATCAATAATTACCTGAGAAGATTGAGTGCAGAAGCCGCTACGCTCATAAAAAATGACGAATAAACAGGAAAATCAGCAGCAATATGTTGGTATAAGCTGATAACTATCAGCACATCCCTGACAAGATCAATGCTGTTTTCAGACGGAAGATCAGCTCGGAAATAAGCCAAGCCGATGGTCGGCGAGCCGGTTTCGATCACAAAATCGGCAGGATTCCGCTCAAAAAAACGCCGCGAGATGCGGCGTTTTGTTAACCCCAAGGCCATTTCGTCGCCGGGCGCGGCCGAAATGGCTTTATCCAAGCGCATTCAGGTGGGCTTGTCGGCTCCGAGCGCGGTGTAGCCAGGCCACTGCTTGAGCAGAGTTTCTACGAACTGCTCGGCGGCTGGCGACAGCGAAGAACCATGGCGACGCACCAGACCCAGGGTGCGACTGATTACCGGATCGACCAACGGGCGCTGTACCAGGATGGGATGGTCCTCGACTGGCATCGCCAGACTCGGCATGGCGGCAATGCCCAGCCCCGCCTCGACCATGCCCAGTGATGTGGACAAGTGCTGGACCTCGTAGAACCAGCTGGGACGCCAGTCCAGATGAGCCAGTCCGTGATCGAGCAGCACGCGGTTGCCGCTCAGCCGGCCAACACCGATCAGCCGGTAGTCGCTCAACTCCCGCCAGGCCACCTGAGGCTGTTCGGCCAGCGGATGATCGCGCCGGCAGGCCAGCACGAACGGCTCGTTGACCAGCGGCGTGAAGTCGATCTCGGCGTGTTGGCCGCTGAGCATGTTGATGCCGAAATCCGCCTCGCCGCGCAGCACCGCTTCCAGGCCCTCATGGGCGCTGAGATCAAGAATGCGGATGCGGATCTTCGGGTACTGGCGGTTGAACTCGCGGATCACCGTGGGCAGAAAGTAGAACGCCGCAGTCGGGATGCACGCCAGGGTCACCTGCCCGGACTGGCGCTCGGCCAGCTCGCGAATGCCGAGAATCGAGCGCTCGAAATCATCGAGCAGGCGGCGCGCCTTGGGCAGGAAATCCCGCCCCACCGCAGTGAGACTGACACGCCGCGTGGTGCGATCGAGCAGCTGGGTGCCAAGCCCTTCCTCGAGCTTCTGCATGCGTCGGGTAAGGGCCGGTTGCGAAAGGTGGATGGCGTTGGCTGCCTCGTGAAAATTGCCGAACTCGGCGATCTTGACGAAAGCGCGTAGGTCCTGAAGTTCGTAATTCATGCAAAAAACCTATCAATCCATATTTTTATTTTTCAACGCAGATTAGTGCATTAAACAACATTCGGCGCCTTGCGCCCAAAACAGCGAGGTCATAAACGCATTAATGCAAATAAACGATCAATAAAGAAAATATATGCAATTTACAAAACAAACCCCGATCACCACCATTTAAGGAAAGCAACAATAATCAGATTTATTGCACTGGAGACATCATGCAAGCCATCCCCTGCGTGCTGATGCGCGGCGGTACCTCTCGCGGCCCGGTTTTCCTGGCCAACCACCTGCCCACTGATATTGCCGCACGAGACGAGTTGCTCCTCAACGTGATGGGCTCCGGCCACGAGCTGGAAATCGACGGTATTGGCGGCGGCAGCCCGCAGACCAGCAAGGTCGCTATCGTCAGCACCTCCAGCCATCCTGACGCCGATGTCGATTACCTGTTCGTGCAGGTCATGGTCAACCAGCGCCGCGTCGACACCGCACCCAACTGCGGCAATATGCTGTGCGCCGTCGGTCCTTTCGCCATCGAACACGGCCTGGTCAACGCCAGCGCGCCGGTCACCCGCGTGCGCATCCGCAACCTCAATACCAATACGCTCGTCGACTCCGAAGTGCAGACGCCCAAGGGCAAGGTGCGCTACGAAGGCGACACCAGCATCGACGGCGTGCCCGGCAGCGCCGCGCCGATCAAACTGACCTTCCTCGACGCCGCGGGCGCCAAGACCGGCCAGTTGCTACCCACAGGCAAGGTGCGCGACCAGTTCGACGGCATCGACGCCACCTGCATCGACATGGCCATGCCGATGGTGCTGCTGCATGCCGAAGCCCTAGGCAAGACCGGCTACGAAACCCCGGCCGAATTGGATGCCGACAGCGAACTGCTCGAGCGTCTGGAGCGCATTCGCCTGCAGGCCGGTATCGCCATGGGGCTGGGCGACGTCAGCCAGATGGTGATTCCCAAGCCGGTGCTGCTCGCGGCGCCGCGCAAGGGCGGCACCCTGTCGGCCCGCTATTTCATGCCTCACAACTGCCATCGCGCCATCGCCGCCACCGGCGCCATCGGTCTGGCCAGCGCCTGCGCCCTGCCCGGCAGCGTGGCCTTCGACATCGCGCCGATTACCGGCGCCGCGCTGGTGCGCCTGGAGCACCCGGGCGGCGAGATCGAAGTATCGCTGGCCCCCGGTGAAGACGCTCAGCCGCAGAGCATGCAGGCCTCACTGATTCGCACCGCGCGCCGCCTGTTCGCCGGTGACGTGTATGTGTCGCAAACCGGCAGAGGCACCCCTAACAAGAATTAACGCCAACGATCGCTTCATCCAACGAGTAAATAATAATGACAAGGAAGAATCTGTTTTACGTCTCGGTAGCCCCTGCTGCCGTTTTCGCCAGCCTGCCCCTGGCCGTCAGCGATGCGCTGGCCGAAGGCTTCTTCGAAGACAGCAAGGCCAATCTGGAGCTGCGCAACTTCTACCTCAACCGCGACTTCCGTGAGGGTCGCGGCCAGAACAAGCGCGAAGAATGGGCCCAGGGTTTCATCCTCAACATGGAATCGGGTTACACCAGCGGCACTGTCGGCTTCGGCCTCGATGCCCTGGCCATGCTCGGCGTCAAGCTCGACTCCTCGCCTGACCGTACCGGCACCGCGCTGCTGCCAAGCGACAGCAAAGGGCGGCCTGAAGACGACTACAGCAAGCTCGGCGTGACCGCCAAAGTGCGCGTCGCCGACAGCGTACTGAAGGCCGGCACCCTGCTGCCGAAGATGCCGACCCTGCAGTTCAGCAACAGCCGCCTGCTGCCGCAGACCTTTGAAGGCTGGCAGGTGCAGAGCAAGGACATCGAGCGCCTGACCGCCTCCTTCGGGCAGATATCCCGCGTGGTGCAGCGCGACGTGTCCGGCTCCGCCGATCTCACACTGAACAACAAGAACGGCCGCTTTGGCGGCAGCCCGGAGAGCGACCACCTGCGCTTCCTCGGCCTCGATTACGCCCTGACACCGAACACCCAGCTGAGCTACCACCAGGGCCAGCTCACCGATATCTACCGCCAGCACTTCGTGGGCCTGCAGCACACCCTGGCGCTTGGCCCGGGCAAGCTGAAAGCCGACCTGCGCTACTTCAACAACAGCGAAAGCGGCCAGGCGCGTGCCGGTGACATCGACAACCAGGTGTACAACGCCATGTTCACCTACAGCCTGGCCGGCCATGCCCTGGGCGTTGGTTATCAGCAGATGCGCGGTGACGACGGCTTCACCTACGTCAACGGCGCCACGCCGTATCTGACCAACTTCCTGCAGCTCAACGACTTCGCCGGGCCCGACGAGCGCTCCTGGCAGGTTCGTTACGACTACGACTTCAGCAAGGTGGGCATCCCCGGCCTGACCTTCATGACCCGCTATGTGCGCGGCAGCGGCATCGACCTGGCCGACGGCAGCAACGGCAAGGAGTGGGAACGCAACACCGACCTTGCCTATGCGTTCAGCGAGGGCGCGCTGAAGAACCTCAAGGTCACGTGGCGCAATGCGGTGTACCGCAACAATTTCGCCCCCCGTTCAATGGATGAAAACCGCCTGATTCTGAGCTACGTCCTGCCGATCTGGTGATCCGGCGAACCACCTGCAAACAACTCCAATACAGGTAAAAACCCGATGAAACTGCTGAAAAATTGCCTTCTTCTACCCCTCGCCAGTGCCTTGCTGATAACCAGCCTGCAGGCCAACGCCGACCAGCCCAACCGCCCCGAGTGCATCGCCCCGAGCAAACCGGGCGGCGGCTTCGACCTGACCTGCAAACTGGCCCAGGCCGGCTTGAAGGACAACAAGATTCTCAAAACGCCGATGCGCGTGACCTACATGCCGGGCGGTATCGGCGCCGTGGCCTACAACGCGATCGTCGCCAACCGGCGCAATGATCCCGGCACGCTGGTGGCCTTCTCCGGCGCTTCGCTGCTGAACCTGGCACTGGGCAAATACGGCCGCTTCGACGAGAACGAAGTGCAGTGGCTGACCACCATCGGCACCGACTACGGCACCCTGGCGGTACGCGACGACTCGCCGTACAAGAACCTTGACGACGTGGTCAAGGCGCTCAAGAAAGATCCGAAAAGCATCGTCGTCGGCGGCGGTGGCAGCATCGGTGGCCAGGGCTGGATGAAGATCGCCCTGCTCGCCAAGGCCGCCGGCATCAACCCGAGCGAACTGCGCTACGCCGCCTTCGAAGGCGGCTCGGAGCACTACATGGCGCTGATGGGCAAGCACGTCGATCTGGTCACTGGCAGCGCCAGCGAAATCGCTTCGCAGAAAGGCAACAACATCCGCACCCTGGCGGTATTCAGCGAAGAGCGCCTGCCGGGCGATCTGGCCGAGATTCCGACCGCTCGCGAGCAGGGCTACGAGATCCAGTGGCCGCTGATCCGTGGCTACTTCCTCGGCCCGGATGTACCCCAGGAGCAGGTACAGTGGTGGCGTGAGTCGTTCGCCAAGCTGGAATCCTCGCCCGAGTTCGAGCGTTACATGGTCGACCGCGACGTGCTGCCGATGTACGTGAATGGGCCGGAGCTGCAGGCGCTGGTCAAGAAGCAGGTCGCCGAGTACCGCGAACTGGGCCGCGAGTTCGGGCTGGTCGAGTAAGCCCTCCGGGCACCTTCGTACTGCCTTAGCAGCGTCTCGAAGGTGCCTGCGGCAGAGCCGCCCGGCTCTGCCCATGGAGCAACATCCCTATGGAGCCTCCCCATGCAAGACCGCATTTTTGCAGGCGTCAGCCTGCTGCTTTGCCTTGGCCTGTCGCTGGCCGCCTGGAGTTACCACGCGCCCTTCTCCTATGAGCCAGTGGGCCCGCGAGCCTTTCCGCTGCTGCTGTTGGTGATGATCGCCCTGGGCGCCATCTACCTGCTGGTCAAGCCGTCGCACGCCAGCGCAGAAGGCACCGAGCCGGCGCTGGATCGTCACGTGATCCGCAAGATCGTGCTGTGCATCGTCGCCTTGACCATCTACGCGGCGCTGTTCGAGCTGGCGGGTTTCATCGTCGCCAGCACCGTTTTCGCCATCGCCATGGCCCGTCTGTACGAAGGCAGCTGGAAAGCCAGCCTGACCTCCGGCGTGCTGCTCACAGTGGGTCTGTACCTGCTGTTCGACAAGGCCCTCGACGTACCGCTGCCACTCGGCCTGCTTTCCAGCCTGGAGTTCTGACCGCATGGATACTTTCAGCTACCTGGGTCAGGGCTTCGGCGTTGCCCTGAGCCCCTACAACCTGTTCACCGCCCTGTGCGGCACCCTGATCGGCACCATCGTCGGCCTGCTGCCGGGCCTGGGTCCGATCAATGGCGTGGCGCTGCTGATCCCGATCGCCTTTGCCCTCGGCCTGCCGCCAGAAACCGCGCTGATCCTGCTCGCCGCCGTGTACCTGGGCTGCGAATACGGCGGTCGTATTTCCTCGATCCTGCTGAACATCCCCGGTGAAGCCTCGGCGGTGATGACTACCCTGGACGGCTACCCACTGGCCCGTCAGGGCAAAGCCGGTGTGGCCCTGTCGATCTCCGCCTGGAGCTCGTTCGTCGGCGGCCTGATGGCCACCTGCGGCGTGGTGCTGTTCGCACCGTTGCTGGCCAAATGGGCGGTGGCCTTCGGGCCGGCCGAATACTTCGTGCTGATGGTGTTCGCCATCACTTGCCTGGCCGGGATGGCCGGCAACAAGCCGATGAAGACCGCCATTGCCTGCTGCATCGGCCTGCTGCTGTCGTGCGTGGGCATCGACTCCAACAGTGGCGTGTACCGCTTCACCTTCGGCAGCCTGGGCCTGGCCGACGGCATCCAGTTCGTGGTGCTGGTACTGGGTCTGTTCTCGGTCAGCGAGATCCTCGTACTGCTCGAACGCACCCACCATGGGCAGAAGGCCATCGAAGCCAAGGGCCGCATGCTGTTCAACCTCAAGGAAGGTCTGTCGGTGCTGGCCACCAACCTGCGCAGCGGAGCGGTCGGCTTCGGCCTGGGCATCCTGCCGGGCGCCGGTGCGACCCTGGCCAGCGCCGTGGCCTACATGAGCGAAAAGCGCCTGGCGCACAAGGACAACAGGTTCGGTGACGGCGACCTGCGCGGCCTGGCCGCCCCGGAAACCGCCAACAGCGCCTCGGCCTGTGGCTCTCTGGTGCCGATGCTGACCTTGGGCGTGCCCGGCTCCGGTACCACCGCGGTAATGCTCGGCGCCCTGACGCTGTACAACATCACCCCGGGCCCGCTGCTGTTCCAGAACCAGCCGGATATCGTCTGGGGCCTGATCGCCTCGCTGTTCGTGGCCAACATCATGCTCATCGTGATGAACGTGCCGATGATCAAGATCTTCACCAAGATCCTCGCCGTGCCTTACTGGGCCCTGGTGCCGGCCATCGCCATCATCACCTCGATCGGCGTCTATGCCGTGCACGCCACCGCGTTCGACCTGTACCTGATGATCGGCATCGGCGTCGCCGGTTACATCCTGCGCAAGATGGACTTCCCGTTGTCGGCGATTTTGCTGGGCTTCATCCTCGGTGGTCTGATGGAGCAGAACCTGCGCCGCGCCCTGTCGCTGTCCAACGGCGACCTGAGCATCCTGTGGAGCAGCTCGATCAGCCTGGCCGTATGGGCGCTGGTGGCTATGATGATAGCCTTGCCCATCTGGCGTATATGGCGGGCCCGTCGCAAGACGGCGACACTGCAGAGCGCCAGCTGATACCTCATCGAATCAGGCTCCTCAGGGAGCCTGAACCGTTTTTGGAGCCGCCATGCATATCGTCATTCCCGATGATTACCAGAACGTCATCCGCACCCTCGACTGCTTCCCTACCCTGGCCGATCACCGGGTCAGCCTTTACCACGACGCCGTGGACGATGTGCAGGTACTCGTCGAGCGCTTCGCCGACGCCGATGCCCTGGTGCTGACCCGCGAACGCACCCGTATAGATGAAGCGCTGCTGGCGCGCCTGCCGAACCTCAAGCTAATCAGCCAGACCGGCAAGGTCTCCAACCACCTGGATGTCGAAGCCTGTACCCGCCATGGCGTGGCGGTGATGGAAGGTCGCGGCTCGCCGATTGCGCCGGCAGAACTGACCTGGGCGCTGATCATCAACGCGCGGCGCCAGCTGATCCCGGCCATGCAGGCGATGTACGCCGGCCAATGGCAGGTCAATATGGGACAGCGCCTCGCCGGGCAAACCCTGGGCATCTGGGGTTACGGCAAGATCGGCCAGCGCCTGGCTCGTTACGCCCAGGCTTTCGAAATGCCGGTATTGGTATGGGGCAGCGAAACCTCGCGGCAAGCAGCCGTTGCCGACGGCCACCAGGCCACCCCGTCGCGCGAAGCCTTTTTCGCCAGCGCCGATGTGATCAGCCTGCACCTACGCCTGGCTGCGGCCACCCGCCATCTGGTCACCGCCGCCGACTTGGCGCTGATGAAACCCAGCGCGCTACTGGTCAATACCAGCCGCGCCGAGCTGATCGCACCAGGCGCGCTGCTCGAGGCCTTGAACAAGGGCCGACCCGGTTTCGCCGCGCTGGATGTCTTCGAGCAGGAACCACTGAACGACCCCGACCATCCCCTGCTGCGACACCCTGGCGTGCTGTGCACACCGCACCTGGGCTATGTGGAGCGTGAGGGTTATGAGCTGTACTTCGGCGATGCTTTCGCCAACGTCCGCGCCTTCTTCGCGGGTGAAGACTGCGTACTGGCCAACCCGCAAGTCCGTACGCGACGCTGACGCTGATGACAACGCGCCAGGCGGCGCGTTGTTTCCCCCGCCGGCAGGCTATTCATACCTGGCGGCCTGCCGATGGCCTCTTTATATAAACGGCAACCAACAACTTGTGCTGTCGTATTGCCGCATCGCTCAGCGGCAGATATGGCAGTGGGCCAGCAACTTGATACCCTTCTTTATATATAGGTCGGGTAATGCACCAGTGAACCCACACGCAATATTGCAATGCCAGCAAGTAACATTGATTTGATATTGCTACTCCCCGCGCTTTCGAACTACTCGGCCAGCTTAGCGTCAGCCAAAATCATTCAGCTTGAGGGCACGAGGCTGCCGGCCCTGGCGGCCAGGCTTCTGCGCCTCTAGAGCGCCCCTCCACTGATACGCCAATGCCGTATACACCGAAAACTCAGCGGCAAAATTGCCATGTCTCTTGGCGCTTCCCTTTCATATATAAGCTCGACACTTCAAATCAATATCGCGCCGGCACGAACATTGCTGAGAATATATATGCAGGTCACAATTTAATCTGACTGTCATGCAATGACTTTAATGTCCGGGCGTCAGTAACAGCAGGTTGACTGAAAAACCAAGTGCCTGAGAAGGAGCAACTTTCACGCTAAATTATTGAATTATGGCTTGCCGGTCGCACTACGATGCAGCGCATCTGCCTCGAGTGCGCCAAGAACACGCACGGAAAAGTTCAGGTTTTTTTTGTGAAGCCAAGGGCCAGGAGTTTGGGGGCCGCCGGGGAACTTCTTACGAGAGCCGACAACCAATGACTCATGAAAAATGGCCGCAAGTCAATGCGATAGGTGACTGAGACACACTTCTCAGAGCGCCTCACCGCGATGTCGACCGGCCTTCCCCATCAGCAACAGACCCCGGGAAGGGATTTGGCACCATGAAACTCACCAAGATACTGACGGCTTCACTTGCAGGTTCGCTGTCTACAGCCAGTTGGGCAACAGACCCACAACATATCGACCTGGCTGGGTTCGAGTTCACGCCAACCCTCAACGTCGGCGAAAGCTACGACAGCAACTACCGCGGCCTGAACAAGGCCCGATCCTCCTGGGTGACCAGCATCAACCCGAAATTCCTGCTCAGCGCCGAGACGCGCAACACCGGCTACCAGCTCGAGTACGAAATCGACGACCAGAACTACCATTCCGACGACAAGGCCAGCCACACCGATCAGCACCTGCGTTTTCGCAGCATCATGGAATTCAACTCGCGCAACCGCTTGCGCTGGAACCTGGGCTATCACCGCGTCGAGGAAACCACCGACGTGCGAGACCCCGACCGGGACGAAAACGACAAGTACGACCGCGGCGTGGCCGGTGCCGTATACACCTACGGTACCCAGACCGGGCTCAACCAGATCGACTTCGGCGTCAACTACGAGTCCATCCGCTACCGCAACAGCGGCGGTCTGAACGACGATCAGGACCGCGACAGCACTACCTTGAACTCCGTCTGGTACCACCGCCTGGGTGGCAGCACGCGCTCCCTGGTCGAGGTGCGTCATACCATCAACCAATACGTGCTCAGTGAGAGCGACCGCGACAGCACCGACGACGCCCTGCTGTTCGGCGCCACCTGGGATGCCACCGCCAAGACCTCCGGCACCGTGCGCCTCGGCGCCCAGCGCAAGAATTTCGACAGCAGCAGCCGCGAGGATTACACCAGCCCCATGTGGGAAGTTGGTCTGAAGTGGGAACCGCGCACCTACTCCATCGTCAAACTCGACACACGTCGTTCTTTCGACGAAGGCGAAGATGGTGCCAGTACCGTTCAGGACACTACCACACGCCTGGGTTGGGAGCACGAATGGTCGGCCTTCATCCGCTCGGATCTGTTCTACCGCTACTCCGTACGCGACTACAAGGCAACCGACCGCAAGGACGACCGTACCGGCTATGGCCTGGAGTTGACCTACTCCCCGCTACGCTGGGCTGATGTATCGCTGGGTTACCGCCACACCGACAACGATTCGAGCGTGCGGGAGAAATCCTACGACCGGGACATCTATCAGCTGTCGTTGAGCTTGAGCCTCTAACACCCGGGCTCCTCAACAGGGTGACGCTGGCGTCACCACCCTTATCAACCCTTTCCCGTTTGTCCTTGCAGGCGAGCGGCGGGCGCCCTTTTTCCAGCGCCTGGTATTCAAGTAACCATCAAGGAGTATGCGGATGTCAGTCCACCATCTGTTCAAAGCCTTCTCGCTGCTGCTGATGCTCGCATTCGCAGCAGGCGCACAGGCAAACCCGCAGTATCGGCTGAGCTCCGGCGACGTGATCAAAATCAGCGTCTTCGGTGAACCGGATCTGTCGTTCGAGGAAATCCGCCTCAATGACGCCGGCAACTTCTCCTACCCCTTCCTGGGGACGGTCGATGCCAAGGACAAGACCGCGGCAGACATCGAACGCATCCTCACCGAACGCCTGAAGGCCGATGGCTACCTGGTCGATCCGCGCGTCTCGGTCGCCGTTACCACCTACCGCGAGTTCTACATCAGCGGTGAAGTGAAGTCGCCAGGCGGCTATCCCTATCAACCCGGCCTGACCCTGGACCGCGCCATCGCGCTGGCCGGCGGCCTGACCGAACGAGCATCGACCAAGCGCATCACCATCTCACGCGGTAACGGCGAAAGCCGCGCCGAAGAAAAAGCCACGCTCGACACCCTCGTCAAGCCGGGTGACACCATCACCATCGATCAAGGGTTCTTCTGAATATGAACAGTCCTGCACGAACGATCCGACAGTGGCAGCCTTCGCCCTCGGAAGCAGATAGCGATTACATCGACCTGCGACGCATCTGGAATGCCGTATGGTCGCGCAAGTGGGCCATCATCCTGTTCGTCGTGGTGGTCACCCTGATCACCGCCATCGCCGTGTCCCGCATGACGCCGATCTACCGCGCAGTGGCATCGGTGATGATTGAAACCAAAGGCACCCAGCTGGTTTCCTTCCAGCAGGTGACAGACACCACCGGTGCCGTCAACGAATACCTGCAGACCCAGCTGGGCCTGGTCAAGAGCCGCGTGGTTGCCGAGAAGGTGGTGCGTGAGCTCAACCTCACCGAGCACCCGGACTTCGATCCGCGCCAGCAGCCGCAACCGTTGATCAACTTCAGCGCCATCACCAATGGCATCCAGAGCGTGCTGTCGTACACCGGCCTGGTGGACGCGCCCGAGCCGTCCGAGCCGATGACCGAAGCCGAGCTGATGGACATCGTGGTCAAGAACCTGATGGACCGCACCAACGTGTGGGTCGAGGGCAAGAGCCAGCTGGTCAACATTTCCGTCGACCTGCCTGATCGCCTGACCTCCGCCGCCATCGCCAACTCCATCGCCAGCAACTACATCGACAGCCAGCTCGATGCGCAGATGGAAATGTCGCTGCAGGCCACCACCTGGATGAACACCCGCCTCAACGAGCTGCGCACCTCGCTGCAGGAAGCCGAGAACCGTCTGCAGGCCTTCCGCGAAGCCGAAGGCCTAGTCGACGTCAACGGCGTGCAGACCATCAGCAACAACGAACTGTCGCTGACCGGTGACCGCATGATCGACGCCCGTCGCCAGCGTGCCGAGGCCGAGAGCCAGTATCGTCAGGTGCAGTCCATGGGCAGCGGCGACTGGCGCCGCCTGGCCAGTGTGCCGGCCGTACTCGGCAACCCGCTGATCCAACAGTTCAAGTCCGAAGAAGCCCGCGCCCGCGCCAAGGTCGAGGAGCTGTCGCGTCGCTACGGTGACCGTCACCCGGCCATGCTCGCCGCCAAGTCCGACCTCAGCGCGGCGACCGCCAGCCTGCGTGCTCAGGTTGAGCAGGTAGTGGCCAGCATCGAGCGCAACTACCAGTTGGCCGTGGCCAACGAGAACTCCCTGAATGCCTCGTTCGACAAGAACAAGGAGCAGATTCAGGACATCTCGCGCAAGGAATTCAAGGTGCGTGAGCTGACCCGAGACGTGGAAAGCAACCGCTCGTTGTATGAGACCTTCATGACCCGTCTGCGCGAAACCGCAGCGACTCAGGACGTCAACTCCAGCAATGCGCGCATCATCGACAAGGCCGTTGCCCCGCTGACCCCGGCAGCGCCGAATCAGAAACTGCTGATCGTACTGGCTGCAGGTCTGGCCCTGGTATTCGCTGTGGCCTTGGCCATCGTGCGCGACATCCTGAGCAACACCTTCAAGGGCGTCGAGGACGTGGAGAACAAGCTGAACCTGCCGGTACTGGGCATCGTTCCGCTGATTTCCAACAACGCCAAGTACACCGCCGCGCACCTGTTCGAGCACGGCGAGGATCCACGCTTCTGCGAGTCGATCCGTACCATTCGCACCAGCCTGATGCTGGCCGACAGCAACCGTTCGCAGAAGGTTCTGGTGGTCACCTCCTCGTCGCCGGGCGAAGGCAAGAGCACCCTGGTGGCCAACATGGCGTTCGCCCTCAGCCAGCTGCAACGCGTACTGCTGATCGACGCCGACCTGCGCCGTCCGACCCTGGCCAAGAGCTTCGACTTCCCGGTCGGCACTCCTGGCCTGGCCAACCTGATTACCGGCAGCGCCAAGGTCGAAGAGTGCATTCACAACATGGGCACCAACCTGGACATGCTGCCAGCAGGTGCCGTGCCGCCAAACCCGCTGGAGCTGCTGGCCTCGCCGCGCTTCGCCAAGTTCCTGGACATGATCAAGGAGCGTTACGACCACATCATCATCGATTCGCCGCCTAGCCAGGCCGTGAGCGATGCCGTGCTGCTGTCCACCTTCGCCGATGCGGTGATCTACGTGGTCAAGGCCGACGGTACGCCAATCCCGATGGCTCAGCGTGGCGTTGGTCACCTGCTGCAGAGCGGTGCCTCGGTGATGGGCGTGGTGCTCAACCAGGTGGACGTGGAAAAAGCCGCTCGCTCCGGCGAATACGGCGGCTACTACGACCAGTACGGCTACAGCGAAGGCAAGGCCTGATAACGCCATGAACAACCAGCGCATGACAGCAGGAGGTGCCCGATGATCGATCTGCACAATCACCTGCTGCCGGGCATCGACGACGGCCCGGCAGACCTGCCGACCGCGCTGGACATGGCCCGCATGGCGGTCGCCAACGGCATCAGCCACATGGTGTGCACGCCGCACATCCACATCGGCCGCTACGACAACGACAGCCGCAACATCGCCGAAACCTGCAGCCGCTTCAATGCGGCGCTGGAAAAGGCCGACATCGACCTCAAGGTCAGCGCCGCGGCTGAAGTGCGTTTCTGCGGCGAGCTGATGACCCGCGTGCTGGATGGCAGCATCCCGTTCCTCGGTCAGTGGGAAGGCAGGAAAGTGCTGCTGCTGGAGTTTCCTCACGGGGAAATGCCATTCGGCGCCGAACGCCTCACTCAATGGCTGTTGGACAAAGGCGTGGTACCGCTCATCGCCCACCCGGAGCGCAACAAAGCGCTTATGAACATGCCAAGCAAGCTCAAGCCGTTTATCGAGCAGGGCTGCCTGTTGCAGGTGACGGCTGCCTCTGCCGCTGGTCGTTTTGGCGAACGTGCAATGCACCTGGCTCACGAACTGCTGAGCAATCGTGTGGTCAGCATTATGGCGACTGATGCCCACAACCTGGATCACCGCCCTCCCCTATTACAAGAAGGTCTCCTGCAAGCCGCCCGGATCCTGGGCGAGAGAGAGGCCGAACGTCTGGTCATCGACACGCCTTGGCGCATCGCACACCAGCATTTCGCTTAGTTGACTGCCTGATAAACGCGTGCCTGTCGGTTCAGGCCGCAGGATTCGTATTTGTTGGAGGTTGGAAAACCATGCGTCGAGAGATCAGTTTCAGGGCGCAACCCTTTCAGCAGGCGCTGATGCGCTGCGAGACCCTAGGCACGCCCACCACCGCTGCAACCAAGGACATGTCGCCTCTCGTGCGTTTTCCGGAGGCCACTTACTTCATCGAAGATTTGCACGAGGATCGCCGCAAATGATTTCCAAACGGATCAATCCTGCCGAGAACCGCAGGGGACTCACGTTCTGGGGTCAATGGACCTGCGCCATTACTCTGGTCAGCATGCTGCTCTGCTACCTGGTCGTTCAGCGCTACGGCGACGTGCCCACCGAATATCGCCTGCTGATCGTCCTCACCGTGCTCGGCTCGGTACCGGCGTACGGCATGCTGCGCGTCTACCACAAGCGCTTCGGCTACCTGACCGGCCTGGCTCACCTGTTGGCTGGCTGGCTAACCCTACTGGCGGGCCTGTTGTTCATCGCCTACTTCAGCCAGAGCCTGGATCGCTTCTCCTTCGAGATCATGCGCGAGTGGGCGCTGCTGGGCTTCCTCGCTCAAGCCATCGCTTTCATTCCGCTGCGCTACTTCGCTCGCCTGCACTCGCAGAAGCTTCGCAACGAGCGCGTCTCGCTGATCATCGGCTCGGGCGAGAAAGCTCATGAGCTGGCCGAGCGCCTGACCGCCAACAACCGCGTGCCCCTGGTCGGCCTGATTGCCTCCAGCGACGACGCCCACACCCAGGACGGCCGCTTCCCGATTCTCGGCAAGCTCAAGGAGCTGCGTGACGTCACCGAGCAGCACGGCGTGCGCCGCGTGTACATCGCCCTGACCCTGGACGAGATCTCGCACATCGAGAAGCTCTACATCGACCTGCTGGACATGAGCGTCGATGTGGTCTGGGTACCGGACTTCGGCAGCATGCCACTGCTCAACCAGTCGATCTCGCAGATCGAACAGCTGCCGGCCATCTACCTCAACGAAAGCCCGATCAGCTCGCACCCGGCTGCGGTATTCAGCAAAGAGCTGATGGATCGCACCCTGGCCCTCCTGGCGCTGCTGGCCCTGAGCCCGGTGTTCATCATCGCGGCCATCGCCGTGAAGCTCTCCTCGCCTGGCCCGGTGTTCTTCCTGCAGCCGCGCCACGGCTGGAACGGCGGCGTGATCCTGGTGTGGAAATTCCGCTCCATGCGCATGCACGACGACAAGGCCGTCAAGCAGGCGACCCGCGAAGACCCGCGCATCACCCCGGTCGGCCGCTTCCTGCGCCGCACCTCGATTGACGAGCTGCCGCAGCTGATCAACGTGCTGCGTGGCGAGATGTCCCTGGTTGGCCCGCGCCCCCATGCCGTGGCGCACAACAACTACTACAGTGACAAGATCCTCGCCTACATGGCCCGTCATCGCCTCAAACCCGGCATCACCGGCCTGGCCCAGGTGACCGGTCACCGCGGTGAAACCGAAACCCTGGAAAAGATGCAGCAACGCGTGGAGAAGGACCTGGATTACATCAACAACTGGTCCCTGTGGCTGGACATCAAGATCCTGGTGAAGACGCCCTTCACCCTGTTCTCGCGCGACATTTACTAACGCGCCCGTTTGGCGCAGTAACGATTAACGTTAACTCAAGGAAAGTTTATCCATGAATATCACTGTCGTTGGAACCGGCTACGTCGGCCTCGTCACCGGCGCCTGTATCGCCGAGATGGGCAACACGGTTGTCTGCGTGGATGTCGATCCGAAAAAGATCGAGAACCTCAAGAAAGGCATCCTGCCGATTTACGAGCCGGGTCTGGAAACTGTGGTGGAAGAGAACTTTGCGGCCGGTCGCCTGCTGTTCACCACCCAGCTGACCGAAGCGATGGAGCAGTCGGACATCATCTTCATCGCTGTTGGCACCCCGCCAGGCGAAGACGGCTCGGCCGACCTGCGCTACGTACTGGAAGTCGCCCGTCAGGTCGGCAGCCTGATGACCCGCCACACCACCGTGATCAACAAGTCCACCGTACCGGTGGGCACCGCCGATCTGGTTCGTGCCGAGATCCTCGAGCAGCTCGAACTGCGCGGCAAGACCATCAGCTTCGACGTGGTCTCCAACCCGGAATTTCTCAAGGAAGGCGCCGCGGTCGACGACTTCATGCACCCGGACCGCATCATCGTCGGCACCGACAGCGAGCGAGCTCGTCAGGTGATGAGCGAGCTGTACGCCCCCTTCATTCGCAACAACCCGCGCATCAAGTTCATGGGCGTGCGCGATGCGGAAATGACCAAGTACGCCGCCAACGCCATGCTGGCCACCAAGATCTCCTTCATGAACGAGATCGCCAGCCTCTGCGACCGCCTCGACGTAGACATCGAGAACGTGCGCCTGGGCATCGGCTCGGACCAGCGCATCGGCTATCACTTCATCTACGCCGGCTGCGGCTACGGCGGCTCGTGCTTCCCGAAAGACGTCAAGGCGCTGATCAGCATCGCTCACCAGAACGACTTCGAGCCCAAGCTGCTGCAGGCCGTCGAAGCGCGTAACGATCAGCAGAAGCAGTCGCTGTTCAACAAGCTGGCCGCCCACTTCGAAGGCGACCTCAAGGGCCGCACCTTCGCCGTCTGGGGCCTGGCGTTCAAGCCGGGTACCGACGACATGCGTGAAGCCCCCAGCGTGGTGCTGATCAACAGCCTGATCAACGCCGGCGCCAAGGTCAAAGCCTTCGACCCGATCGCCCGCGAAACCGCCGCCCGCGAGTTCCCGGAGCACTGGTTCAACGAAGGTCGCCTGCAGATCGTCGACGGTCAGTACGAAGCCGCCATCGATGCCGACGCCCTGGTGTTGGTCACCGAGTGGAAGCCGTTCCGCCGCCCAGACTTCAAGGCACTGAAGAAGCTGCTCAAGCAGCCGGTGATCATCGATGGCCGTAACCAGTACGACCTCGGCCAGGTGAACCGCGAAGGCTTCGACTATTACGGCATTGGCCGTAAACAAGTGAACGGCTGAGCCAACGCTGACATGGACGTCATCACCCACACCCCCTTGGCCCGACGCAACATGCGCAAGGCCATAGCGCTGCAATCCCCCTCTGCCACTGCCCGCCGCCTGGTTTTCGATCAGGCGTGCGAAGCGGTGCGCGCTAAGGAGCGCCGCGCGGTGCCAGCCGTGATTGGCTCAACCCTTTTTTGAAGAGACCGGTTTCGATCCCATGACCGAACAATTACCCACTATCGTCGTCATCGGCTACAACCGCCCCAAGAGCCTCAGCCGCCTGCTGGGCTCGCTGATCCAGGCGCAGTACCCCGAAGGCAACGTGCGCCTGGTGATCAGCCTGGACAACTCCGGCAATCCGGCGCCGCGCCAGGTCGCCGAAGCGTTCGACTGGCCCCACGGCGAAAAGCTGATCATCGCCCACCCGCAGCGCCTCGGCCTGCGCCAGCACGTGCTCAGCTGTGGCGACCTGACCGAGCAGTACGGTGACGTGATCATCCTCGAGGACGATCTGTTCGTTTCACCGTTCTTTTACGACTACACCCACAGGGCCCTGCAGGCCTATGCGGACGATACCGGCGTGGCCGGCATCAGTCTTTACAGCGTGCAGTTCAGCCAGACCGTCGACCTGCCCTTCATGCCGATCGACGATGGCGATTCTCACGTGCACTTCATCCAGATGGCCGCCTCGTGGGGCCAGGCCTGGTCGCGCCGGCACTGGCAGGGCTTCCGCCAGTGGCTGGAAAACAACGGCACCGATATCAGTCACATCGACGGCATCCCGGCAGATATTCGCGGCTGGCCGGAGTCCTCGTGGCTCAAGCTGTACACCGCCTACATCATCGCCAAGGACCTGTACTTCGTGTACCCGTTCCGCTCGCTGACCACCAACTTCGGCGACCCGGGCCAGCACTTCAACATCGCCTCGTCGCGTTTCCAGGTGCCGATCCAGCAAAAAGCGGTGGACTACAAGTTCGCTCGCCGTGAGGACAGCCTGTCGATCTACGACGCCTACTGCGAGCTGCTGCCTGCGTGCATCAAGCGGCGCAATCCGGTGCTCGCCGACTACGACTTCGCCACCAATCTGTACGGCAGCAAGACCTGCAAAGGCCTGCAATTGACCCGTACCAACGCCCGCGGGCTGCACAATTTCGCGCTTTCCATGAAGCCCATGGAACTGAGCATCCTGCACAACATCGAAGGTGAGGGCCTAGCCCTGATCGACTCCGCCGACCTCATCAGCGACAGCAAAACGCGGCAGAAGGCGGAGTACGACATCTACCGTTTCTTTTACAAGTTTCCGTCGGTACGGATCATTTTTCTCGGCGTCATCGAACGCCTGCAAATGCTGCTCAAACGCGCCTGATCCACCGACCGCGCGCAGCGATTTTGGCTACAGCTCTCTAATCAATTGGACATCGCAGGTATTGCAATGGAACAGAAAAAAGCACTCATCACCGGTATCACAGGTCAGGACGGTTCCTACCTCGCCGAGTTCCTGCTGGAAAAGGGTTACCAGGTGCATGGCATCAAACGCCGCGCGTCGTCCTTCAACACCCAGCGAGTGGATCACATCTATCAGGATCCGCATGTCGACAACCAGAACTTCATCCTGCATTACGGCGACCTGAACGACTCGTCGAACCTGACCCGCATCATCCAGGAAGTGCAGCCTGACGAGGTCTACAACCTCGGCGCACAATCCCACGTAGCGGTCAGCTTCGAAGCCCCGGAATACACCGCTGACGTCGATGCCATGGGTACCCTGCGCATCCTCGAAGCCATCCGCCTGCTGGGTCTGGAGAAGAAAACCCGTTTCTATCAGGCCTCCACCTCCGAGCTGTACGGCCTGGTGCAGGAAATTCCGCAGAAGGAAACTACCCCCTTCTACCCGCGCTCGCCTTACGCGGTCGCCAAGATGTACGCCTACTGGATCACCGTTAACTACCGCGAAGCCTATGGTATGTACGCGTGCAACGGCATCCTGTTCAACCACGAGTCGCCGCGCCGTGGCGAAACCTTCGTGACCCGCAAGATCACCCGCGGCCTGGCCAACATCGCCCAGGGTCTGGAGCCTTGCCTGTACATGGGTAACATCGATTCGCTGCGCGACTGGGGCCATGCCAAGGACTACGTGCGCATGCAGTGGATGATGCTGCAACAGGAGCAACCGGACGACTTCGTGATCGCCACCGGCGTGCAGTACTCGGTGCGTGAGTTCATCACCTGGTCGGCTGCCGAGCTGGGCGTGCACCTGCGCTTCGAAGGCACCGGAGTGGACGAGCAAGGCATCGTCGAGCGCATCGAAGGCGACAAGGCACCGGCGCTGAAAGTCGGCGACGTGATCGTACGCATCGACCCACGTTACTTCCGCCCTGCCGAAGTCGACACCCTGCTGGGCGACCCGACCAAGGCCAAGACCAAACTGGGCTGGACGCCGGAAATCACCGTACAGCAGATGTGCGCCGAAATGGTTCGCGAAGACCTCAAGGTCGCTCAGCGTCACGCGCTGCTGCGTGAGCACGGCCACGAGCTGCCGGTCTCCGTGGAGAACTGAGCATGAGCGCGCTTCTCAACCAGCGCGTCTTCGTCGCCGGCCATCGTGGAATGGTCGGTTCGGCGATCGTGCGCCACCTGCAGAGCCTGGGTTACCAGAGCATCATCACCGCGCCGCGCGAAAGCGTCGATCTGGTCGATGCGGCCAGCGTGAAGCGTTTCTTCGCCGAGCAGCGCATCGACCAGATCTATCTGGCTGCGGCGAAGGTCGGCGGCATTCATGCCAACAACCAGTATCCGGCCGACTTCATCTATCAGAACCTGATGATCGAGGCCAACGTCATCAACGCGGCCCACGAAGCCGGCGTCCAAAAGCTGCTGTCGCTGGGCAGCTCGTGCATCTACCCCAAGCATGCCGAGCAGCCGATGCGTGAAGAAGCCCTGCTGACCGGCGTGCTGGAGCCGACCAATGAGCCCTACGCGATCGCCAAGATCGCCGGGATCAAGCTGTGCGAGAGCTACAACCGCCAGCATGGCCGTGACTACCGCAGCGTGATGCCGACCAACCTGTACGGCCCGCACGACAACTACCACCCGGAAAACAGCCATGTCATCCCTGCCCTGCTGCGCCGCTTCCATGAAGCGACCCTGCGTGGCGACGATGAGGTGGTGATCTGGGGCAGCGGCACGCCGATGCGCGAGTTCCTGCACGTCGACGACATGGCCGCGGCCAGCGTTCACGTAATGAACCTGGATGAGGCGAGCTATCAGGCGCACACCCAGCCGATGCTCTCGCACATCAACGTCGGTACCGGCCAGGACTGCACCATTCGCGAGCTGGCCGAAACCATCGCGCGGGTCACCGAGTTCCAAGGTCGCCTGACCTTCGATTCGAGCAAGCCCGATGGCACGCCACGCAAGCTGATGGACGTCTCGCGCCTGGCCAAGCTCGGCTGGACGGCGAGCATCGACCTGGAAACCGGTCTGCGCGACGCCTACCGCTGGTTCGTCGACAACATCGACGACGTACGGGGCTGACATGTTCCTGCCGGCCGATACCTTCAAGACCGTGGTCGCCAGCACCCCGTTGGTGTCCATCGATCTTCTGGTACGCAACCCGCAGGGCGAACTGCTGCTGGGCGAGCGGCTCAACCGCCCAGCCCAGGGCAGCTGGTTCGCCCCAGGCGGGCGGATTCAAAAGAATGAAACGCTGGACGCGGCCTTCGCCCGCCTGACCCGGGAAGAACTGGGCCAGGCGTTCAGCCGCGACCAGAGCAGGCTGCTCGGCGTGTACGAGCACTTCTATGACGACAGCGTGTTCGGCGACTCGCCGGATACCCACTATGTGGTCATTGCCTACGCAATCGAGCTGGGCGCGCAGCAGAACCTGCAGCCGCCGAGCGTGCAACACGGTCGCTACCGCTGGTGGCCGATTGACGAGATGCGCGACGAGCCGCGCATCCACAGCAACACCCGCGATTACTTGCAGGCGCTGTACTAGATACCTCGCAAGCCACGCCTACGCGGCGTCGCCTGTGGGCCAAGACAATTTCGATATGGGAAGGCGAGCTTGTTCAAGCAACTCCTGGCATACCGCAATCTGCTGCTGATCTTGTTTGTCCTGAACTCGGCCTGTTTCTTTCTGACCGACGACAAAAAGGCTGGCATCCCCTACCTGCGCGAGCTCTGGCTGCTCGGTATTCTGGCTGCCTCCGGGGCACTGTTCCTGGTCTGGAAGCGCATCTACCAGTCCAAGACCAGCCTGTGGATCATCTTCATGGGCCTGGTGCTGCCGGTCGTCTCGGCGATCATGGCCGAGCTCAACTTCGACCAGCCGTTCATCTACGGCCTGCTCGAGGAGCGCCGCAGCTTCGCCTACCTGGTGTTCTTCCCGGCGCTGTATCTGATGATCAAGACATCGCCGACCCAGAAGCACCTGGAGACCTTCTTCCTGTACTCGGGCCTGACTTGCGCCTTCGTGGGTTACTGCTACTTCTTCAAGATCATCCCGGAAAACGCCGGCGTGTCCTTCACCATGGACGCCAAGGACGCCGGCAGCCAGCTGCTGCGCCCTGATCGCTACCGAATCGGTTCAAGCTACGTGACCATCTGCGCCTTCATGTTGATGTACAGCATGAAGGAGCGCATTTCGGTGGCCAGAGTCTGCATCCTGTTGTTCTTCGCCTCCTACCTGTGGCTGGTACTGCAGACCCGCCAGACCATGGTCATCTGGGCCCTGGCCGGTATCTGGATCTTCCGCGACCGTATCGACTCGCTGCTCAAGCTCGGGCTGCTGGCCGCCACCATTCTGGTCGCCTCGTTCGCCATCTTCCCCGAGTTCTATTACGCGCAGTTCGACAAGTTCCAGGCACTGCTCGACGAGGCCACCACCGGCCCCGGCGTGCGCGACAACACCACGGCGATCATCCTCGGCGCGGTCGCGGACAACATGTACATCGGCATGGGCTCGCTGTCGCTGCAGTGGAAAGGCGGCTTCGGGGCGCTCTACAACGAGCACTTCTACCTCTCGGACGTGGGCATCGTCGGCGTCTACTACCGCTACGGTTTCCTCACTCCGCTGATCGCGCTGATCTTCTACTTCGGCTATCTGCGCATCATGAAGCGCTGCCCCGAAAAAGGCCCGTTGCTCAGTGCCTTCCAGCTGATCTTCTGGTTCCAGATGCTCAACATGTTCCTATCCAACTCGATGATGTACGGCGGCGATGTACTGGGTATCGGCGCCGCCTGCTTCCTTTACTTCTCCCGCGCCTACGTTGCGCAAGAATCCCCGACTCGTGAGATCAGAGGCACACGCCATGACCCAATTCAGTATCGTAACCATCAACTGGAATAACCTGGAGGGTCTCAAGCAGACCTACCAGAGTGTGGCGGCCCAGACTTACCGCAACTTCCGCTGGATAGTCGTCGATGGCGCCTCCACCGATGGCGGCGCCGAGTGGCTGGCGACCATCGACGAGCCCTACGCCGAGATCACCAGCGAGCGCGACAAGGGCCTCTACGACGCCATGAACAAGGGCCTGATCAAGGGCTCGGCGACCGAGGGCTACACGCTGTTCCTCAACAGCGGCGACTTCTTCTACGACGAGAACGTGCTGCAGAAGGTCGCCGATGCCATCGAGAAAGCACCCGGCAAGCCTCGCTACGTGTACGGCGACTACTACCTGCAGAACGCCGAGGGTCGCCTTACCCCGCAGAAAGCGAAGAAGATCGAGCACCTGGTGCTGGGCATGCCGTCCAGCCACCAGGCCATGTACTTCGAGAACGAGCGTCTGCGCAACGTGCGCTTTCGCGAGGATTTCAAGCTCTCGGCGGACTACTGCATGATCGTCGAATTTCTCCAGGGCCAGGATCATCAGCGCGACGTGCTGAAGATCGAGTCGCCGCTGTGCATCTTCGACACCACCGGGGTTTCCACCAGCCGCCGCTTCGACGCGCTGAAGGAAGACATGCGCATTCGTCGGGAGGTCATGAAACTATCCCCGCTGCATAGCATCTCTTTGTATGTCCTGCATTACCTGCATACGCACAGCAAATTGCTGAAGGCGGCATTGGGCAAATGAATCGCGAGCAACAGGAATCCTTGCCCGTGCGTGATACGCGCCAGTGGCGCAAAGAGGTGTTGATGAAAGCCTTTGATATCGAGTTCTACGGTGGCACCAAGGATCGCCTGATCGAGGACTTGGTTGAGCACAGCACCGAGAAATACAGCTATATCGTGACGCCCAACGTTAATCACGTGGTGCAACTGGAAACCGACCGTGACCTCAAGCGCGCCTACGCCGTGGCCCGCCACCGCATCTGCGACAGCCGCGTGCTGCTGCCGCTGCTGCGCATGCTCAAGGTGCCGGTCGAGGACGCCATTCCGGGCAGCACGCTGACCGCGGAGCTGATGAATATCGCCGAAGAGCGCGCCTGGAGCGTGACCATCATCGGCTGCGAAGACGATGACGTCGCTCGCCTGCGTGAGCGCTTCCCGAGCATCACCTTCCACCACCACAACCCGCCGATGGGCTTCATCGACAACGACGAAGCGGTTCAGGCCTGCCTGTCGTTCGTGGTCGAGCACCCGTCCAATCTGGTGGTGCTGTCGGTGGGCTGCCCACGCCAGGAGATTCTTGCCCACAAGATCTTCGAGACCGACCAGGCGGTCGGCATCGGCCTGTGCGTGGGCGCTTCGATCAACTTCCTGTCCGGCAAGCTGCAACGCGCCCCGATGTGGATGCAACGCTGCTCGCTGGAATGGCTGCACCGTGCTTATACCGAACCACGCCGTCTGGTGGGCCGCTACGTCCGCGACGCGTTTTTGATCATGCCGATTCTGGCCCGCGAATTCCGCCTTCGGCAATCACTCTTCATGGGAGGAGCTCCACGATGATTCCTGTCATTCTTTCCGGTGGTAACGGCTCTCGTCTGTGGCCACTATCGCGCCAACTGAACCCCAAGCAGTTCCTGCCGATCGCCGATGACTCGCTGTCCATGCTGCAGGCGACCATTCGCCGCCTGGACGGCCTGAACGCCAGCCAGCCGTGCCTGATCTGCAACGAGGAGCACCGCTTCCTCGCCGCCGAACAACTGCGCACCCTCGGCATCGACAACGCCAGCATCCTGCTCGAGCCGGTAGGCCGCAACACCGCACCGGCGGTAGCTCTGGCCGCGATCAAGGCGCTAGAAAAGGAAAATGATCCGGTGCTGCTGATTCTCGCCGCCGACCACCTGATCAAGGATGTGGACGCCTTCCACCGTGCCGTGGAAACCGCCCTACCCTTCGCCCAGGCTGGCAAGCTGGTGACCTTCGGCATCGTGCCGACCCACGCCGAAACCGGTTACGGCTACCTGCAGAAAGGCGCCGCGGCGGGTGAAGGCGGCTTCACCGTCGCCCAGTTCGTCGAGAAGCCGGACAGCCAAACCGCCGAGCGCTACCTGGCCTCCGGCGAGCACTTCTGGAACAGCGGCATGTTCATGTTCCGCGCCAGCCGCTACCTGGAAGAGCTGCAGCGCTGGCAGCCTGAGATTCTCGAAGCCTGCCGCCGCGCCACTGCGCAAAGCGAAGAAGACATGCACTTCGTGCGTATCGGCAAGGAGGCGTTCGCCGCCTGCCCGGAAGACTCCATCGACTACGCGGTTATGGAAAAGACCGAAGACGCGGTGATGGTGCCGCTGGATGCCGGCTGGAGCGACATCGGTTCCTGGTCCGCGCTGTGGGACGTCAGCGACAAAGACGCCGACGGCAACGTGCACAAGGGTGACGTGCTCAGCCACGACAGCCAGAACAACTACGTGCACGCCGACTACCGCCTGGTGACCACCGTCGGCGTCGAGGATCTGATCATCGTCGAGACCAAGGACACCGTCATGGTCGCGCACAAGGACAAGGCCCAGGAGGTCAAGCGCATCGTCGAGCAGCTCAAGCGTGAAGAGCGCTGCGAGCATCTCAACAACCGCGAGGTGTATCGCCCGTGGGGCATGTACGACTCCATCGATCAGGGCGCGCGCTACCAGGTCAAGCGCATCACCGTGAAGCCTGGTGCCAAGCTGTCGGTGCAGATGCACCACCACCGTGCAGAGCACTGGATCGTGGTCAGCGGCACCGCCCAGGTCACCAACGGCGATGAAACCTACATGGTCACCGAAAACCAGTCGACCTACATCCCGATTGGCCAGATTCATGCATTGGAAAACCCGGGCATGATTCCACTGGAACTGATCGAGGTGCAGTCCGGGACCTACCTGGGCGAGGACGATATCATCCGCTTCTCCGACAACTATGGCCGTGTCAAGGAACTCAAGGTTTCCGCGGCCTGAGGTCAGGCCAGCGCTCATGTGCGCCGGCGCCCTTCACCGGGGCCCTATGGGGCCCCTTCGCCGGGTGGTTCGCCACCTCCGTAATGGCTCTGCCAGTTCACATTCAATGAGGCACGGATTGCCTTCAATTTCGCCATCAAACGGACTTCTACAACAACAAGCAAAGCGCGAAGCCCTAGTGAACAGACTCCGGATGATTTTTTTACTTTCCGACAACGAGGCTCGCCCGTGAAAACTTCCAAACTCCTGTACGACCCAGTTATTCACAAACTGAAGTTGCTGGAAGAACATGATGTGACGCCCTTGCTCGAAGAACTGAGCACGCCGAAGAAACCGACCATCGTCGGCTTTCTCAACCAGCACGGCTACAACCTGATCCAGCAGGACAAACGCGCCCGTCGCCATTTCCTGCAGATCAACCACCTGCTGCGCGACGGCATCGGCATCAAGCTGGCGTGCCAGTTGAACGGCCTGGCGCCCGGCGCCAACCTCAACGGTACCGACTTCATTCCGGCGTTGATCGAGCACGCCCTGCAGGACGAGCGCAGCGACCAGTACCAGCTGTTCGCCATGGGCACCTGTGAGCCGTGGACGGAAGAAGGTGCCAATGCCCTGTTCAACGGCCGTGAGTACCATGCCATCGATGGTTTCCAACCGGTGGAGCGCTACCTGGAGTTCGTTCAGGAGCACCTGCAGCCGGGCAAGATTCCGCTGATCGTGATGGGCATGGGCATGCCGCGTCAGGAAGAGGTGGCAGTCATCCTGCAGCGCCAGCTCAACTGCCCTGCCCTGATGATCTGCGGTGGCGCGATTCTGGATTTCGCCGCCCAGCGCTTCAACCGCGCACCTGAGGTGTTTCGCAAGGTCGGCATGGAGTGGGCCTATCGCCTGCTGATGGAGCCGCGTCGGCTGTTCGCCCGCTACGTGATCGGCATCCCGCAGTTCTTCTACTACATCGTGCGCAATGGCCGCGACAGCAAGGTCGCCGTCAGCGAGCAAGGTGCCTACGACCGCAAATCCTGAGGTCGACTGCAGAAGCCAAAACGCCCGGACGAGTGATCGTTCGGGCGTTTTTTGTTCATCGCGGTATTTCAAGGGAATCAGTCTTGGCAACGGACTGGCAATAAAGCGCTCGTTACCGATGGCTTGGCACTCTCCATTAGCATGCCGCCTTGCCTGATGGGTTTCGCCCCTTACGGGCGAGTCACTTGATTCGCTGCGCTCACCCTTCGGGCCAGCCTACGGCTGTTACTTCGCTGCGCTTCGTAGCTCTTGCTTGCCCAAGAGAAAGTAACCAAAGAGAAGGGCACCCCACCATCCGGCCCCGGCTGCGCTGGGGTTACCTCATTCCTTCACCACTCCAGGGCACGACCGAATGCGGCCCACTGACGAAGGGCCATCCCTGGCCCATCGCAGCTCTCGCGACCTCCATGTCGCTCATGGCTACCCGCCCGGCCCCTTACGTGGCGATTCCATTCGGCCTCCTGAAGGGGAATTGGGCGTCGCCTGTGCGATCGCAGCTCAAAAGCAAAAGCAAAGGCAAAAACAGACGCCGCCGAGCTTGAGCCCGTGGGAATATTGAAAGCTCGCGCTCCGGTCCCGTCAGGAGGCCGAGCGGAGGTGTCGTGTAGGGGGACGAGCCGCATGGATGCGGCGAGAGGCTTAATGGGCCAGGGACGGCCCATGTAAGCCGGCCCCCGGAGCGTCGCCAGAGCGAGGGAAGTTTCGCGCAGCGAAACCCGAATGTCGGGGTGCCCTTCTTTGGCACACCTTTCTTGGGCAAGCAAGAAAGGTGTGGCGCCCGTAAGGGGCGCAACACAATGGTTCAGTAGACGCGGTAATGGATAGTGCGAAGCCAGTAGGTGATACACACAAACCTGCCAGTCCGGTATCAACCGGGTGTTCCCCTACAGAACGAAGAACATCGGTCTGACATGCTGGAAAAGGCGACGCAGCGGATGCTGCATCGCCCTTCTCCGTTATCGACCTGCGGCAACCGCGACCGACTTCTCGCTACGTACACTGCGCCCCTGCTCGATCAGCGCAAACACTTCGTTCCACATGGCCTGGGTACGGGTCTTCAGCTCCGCCGAATGCGCATTGAGGCGCGCGGACAGCGCCTGCATCTGCACCGGGTCGGTAAGGTTGTCGAGGGCGCGGTTCAGCTCCTCGTCGCTCAGGTTGATGTCCAGCACGCCTTCGGAGAAACCGTAGTCGGCGAACAGCATCTGGTACTTGTGGCTCCAGCCGGTAGCCAGCGACGGCACGCCCTGCGACAGCGCACTGACCAGACCGTGGAAGCGGCTGCCCAGGGTGCCACGGCAAGCGCCGAGGATGCCCTTGATGGCCAGCGGATCGGTCTCGCGCAGGATCGGCAGGCCACCTACGGCCTTGGACACCTGCTCGGCCAGGCGCGCATCGCCCTCGCCCTCGTGGATCAGCAGGAACGGCTTGGCGCCGCGCTCGACCAGCGCCTTGGCAGCACGTTCGAGGAACGGGGCGTAGCCCTTGGCCACACTGTCGTCGGTCTTGTCGAGCATGCGGCAGTTGGGCACCAGGCAGATCTGGTGGATTTCCGGATCGAAGTAATCCGGTACCGGCCCGGTGATCAGGTTGGTGAAGTCCGGGGCGATCTTGATGTTGTCGCGCTCACCAACGATCTCGGTCAGGTAGTCATAGGAAATCTGTTCACGGGCGAAGATCAGGTCGCAGTTGTCGACGAACGCCTTCACCGCCTCGCGGCTGCGTGGGTCACGGAACGGCCCGAACGCCTGGGGCAGCAGAATCACTTTGGAGCCCTGCTTCTTCCAGCGCTTGCTGGAGCGGGCCAGCTCTTCGGACAGGTCCGGGCCCCACTGGTCGCTGTAGGCGAAACCGGCGGCGTCCAGTACCACGTTGATGTCCTTGTCCAGCACGATGCCGTACTGCTCGCGGATGCCGGCCGGCACCAGCGCCGCCAGGTCACCGAAAGGGATGCCCTTACGCCACAGCCAGGCCTTCTGGTACAGCCCCAGGGAGGCGCGATTGAAGTACGGATATGGGCTCTTGGCGCGGCCTGGCTCCATCACTACCTTGGCAGCCGGCATGTTCTTGCGTACTTGCTGCAGGGCGGCGTGCAGCATCAGCGCAGCGCCCTTGTTGACGAAACCGGCCTTGCGAATCTCGACGTACATATCACGTTCTCCTTAATTCACGAATCAATTGGGGCACGCTTAGGAACACGTGCAGACACATACTCTTGGTCATCATGACGAACAGCGGCCGCGTCTTGCGCGACAGCAACAGGCTCACGTAGCCGGCCACGCCGTAGGAAATCAGCGTCGCCCAGGCAGAGCCGACCACGCCGTGGCTTCTGATGAGGAAATAGTTGAGGACGATGTTGCTCAGCGCCCCAAGGCCCTGGGTGACCAGGGAAAAGATGAAGGCCTCTTCGATGATGATCCACTTGCTGAACAGCGCGCGCATGAACACGAAGGTGGCCGCGAAGATATGCACGGCCAGCACCGGTCCGGCATCGGCGTACTGCTGGCCATACAGCAGATTGACGATCCAGTCGGAAAGGAAGAACACCACCACAGCCAGAGCGAAGGCCATGAAGAACAGCACGTCCAGCGACACCTGCATGAAGCGGTTGTAGCCGGCGGTATCGGTCTTGTGCAGGTCGATCATCTTCGGGAAGACCGAGGCCATGAGGATGGTCGGAATCAGGTACCAGGCCTCGGACAGGCGCGAGGCTGCCGAGTACACCCCCACGGCATACTCGCCGAGCATGTACTGCAGCATGATCTGGTCGACCTTCAGGTAGATCACCGCCGACAGCGAGCCCATGAAGATCAAGAAGCTCTTCTTGAGCAGGGTCTTGCCCAGCGACCAGGAAAAGTCGAAGCGGAAATCGCGCTTGAGCATCACCGCGTAGCAGACCAGGATCGCCGAGGTGATCATCACCACCACCACGTGTGCCAGGGCGATGTACACCAGGCCCGCACCAGCGACGGCGAGGATCATCTTCAGGCCGTTGCCACCCAGCTGACCCACGAACCCGGCCACCGCTGCGTATTTGGCCTGTACCCGCGCCTGGAACCAGTCGATGAGCATCTCGAACGGTGTGAAGAACAGCGCCAGGGCAGTGAACAGCAGCACCAGGAAGTTCTGGTCGTTGCCGAACAAGTAGGTGCTCATCATGATCGCGAAGGCGATCACCGAGCAGCCCACCTTGATCATGAAGACCGTGGAAAGAATCTGGTCTTCGTTGTCCGGGTTGCTGCGCAGCTCCTTGACCACCAGGCCAGTGAGCCCCAGGTGCACGACGATGCTGAGCAAGCCCAGCAGCGCCAGCGCATAGTTGAGATAACCGAACTCCTCAGGGCCCAGATAACGCGCCAGTACCACGGTGGTGGCCAGGCCGATGGCCAGCATCAGAAACTTCTCGGCCAGCATCCAGCCGGAATTGAGGAGGTACTTCATGCCCTCCTGGACACGCGAGGCACTCATCGAGCAGGCGACTCCAGGCGCATGTAGCTGCGGGCTTCCTCCAGCGAGAGTTTCTGCGAGTACGGCACCAGGCCAGTGTCGGCGGCGTAGCCCAGGGAAATGAACATCACGATGCGCTCATCCGGGTCGAGCTTGAGCAGCTTGGCCGCCGCCTCTTCACGCTCGGGGATGTCCGGCCAGTTGATCGAGCACGACGACACACCCTGGGTTTCCAGCGCGAACATGAAGGACATCGCCGCCAGGGCGCCGTCGATGTAGATCACGTGACGGTCACGCACATGGGGATAGGCGCGCAAGCGACCGACCACGGCGACGATAGCCGGGAAGTTGTGATCGAAACCGGCCACGCCCATTGGCAGGCGCGAAGCCTGGGCCACGGAGGCCGGATCATCGAACACCACGAAACGGTACGGCTGGCGGTTACAGGCGCTCGGCGACTGCACGGCGACTTCTACGGCCTTGTCGATCACCTCGCGCGGCACCGGGCGGTCCTGCTGATACCAGCGCACCGAACGGCGCTTCATAGCCAGCTGACGCATGGCGGTGAAGTCCACGCTCGGCGTGCTCACGTCGGCGGCGAACGGCACGCGCTCGGCATCCGGGTTGCGCAGGGTTTCCGGCGAGCCGCTGGGGCGCTCCAGGCGGGCGAACTTCTCGCGGGCACGGTTGAGCACCGGGTGATCGCCCGTTACGGCAAAGTATTCGGCGAGTACGTCATGGGCCCAACTGACTTCGTCGCGATCCACATTGCCCTTGAGCGAGGCGATGTAGCTGTCGACGGTGTCGTTGATGTAGTCCAGGGCGAACACCTGGCGCCGCGGCTGCATGATCAGGCCCTTCTCGATGCGGTGCACGGCGCGGCGCAGGAAGTAGTTCACTGGCTCGGCACCGGAGAGGTTCTGCTCATGCTGCAAGTGGCCGACCACCACCGCGTAGGCTTCACGGTCGAAAGCCGAGGAGAAGAACGAGTAATGGAAACGGCGCAACATGGCCGAGCGCGACAGCGCGCGGATCCAGCCCATGGCAAGCCGCTTCTGCAATGCCTTGAGGTTATCGATACTGTCCCGCGGCAAAACCTTCTTGAGGGATTCTTTCAACATTTTCATAGGCTGTGATTACCGTTCAATGGTTAATATCTCCCCCACAATCGCCGTAACGGTACGGCGACACTCGATTGATGGACGCTGGCAGTTCTAAGCCGAACCACAGGCACCTGCACACCAGCCACTGCTCGTCGAGGCAATGCAGGCTGCAGCATCCCTTCCCTTTGCCAATCACCCGCCTGGCATCTGCCTGCTCATGTTGGGCAGTGCAAAATCGGCATCAGGTGCTGCAACGGTTCGACATCCAACCCGGTGTTTCGAGGGTGTTGGAGGCGGCGCTCTGGGGTGCCGCTAATCGTTGTCAGGTTTTAGGACTACGCGGCAACGCTTTGATTCCACATCCACATGCTTTGCGTGAAAAAAGATGCCGAAAGTCCGTAAGGCCGCGCTTACAGGCGGGCTTGCAGGCCCTCTCAACGCCTGAACCCCACCTTTTTCAGCACTCCCTTAGGCGTCAGCGCACGGATAGCAAAGCGACTAAGGTTTCGCTCAGCTCACGTTTTGAGAACGGTTTGGCGATACTGCGCAGCGCCGGCGCTGCCGCCAGTTGCCCTACATCGGCAGCTGCGGCGACCACTAGTACGGCCAAGTCCGGACGTTCGGCCAGCGCCTTCTCGGCCAATTGCACACCGCTCATGCCGGGCAAGCTGACATCGCTGATCAGCAGGTCGAAAGACTCGCGCCCGAGCAGCTCGAGAGCCGCCTGCGGATCGGCGGCATTGACCAGTTGATGACCGCAATCGGCCGCCACTTCGCCGACCAGCAGACAGACCGACGAATCACTCTCCACCAGCAGGATGCGCGATTGCCCAGCCGGCGCCTCGCTCGCAGGCTGCCGTACCTGGGCCGCATCTTCGACCACTGGCAAGTAAAGACGCACCGTGGTGCCCACCTGCGGCTCGCTGTGAATGGTTACCTGTCCGCCACTCTGCCGAACGAAGCCGTGCACCATGGACAGACCAAGACCACTGCCCTGGCCGACCAATTTGGTGGTGAAGAACGGATCGAAAACCCGCTCCAGGGTTTCGTTGCTCATGCCGGTGCCGGTGTCCGACAGTGCAATCAACAGATAACGACCAGGCTGCAGGTCTGGCAAAGCCGCAAGGCTCTCCTGCTGCAGCTCGACGAGCGACGTATGCAGGCCGATCTCCCCACCGCCCGGCATGGCGTCCCGGGCATTGACGGCGAGGTTGAGTATCGCGCTCTCCAGCTGCCGAGCATCGGCCAGCACCCGCACGCTGCCATGCTGGTAGTCGCCCTGCAGCGCGATACCATCGCTGATAGAGCGCCGGATCAGCGCCTCGAGCGAGGCCATCAGGGGGCTCACCTCAATGGGCTGTGCCTCCAGCGGCTGGCGATGGGAAAGCGTAAGCAGACGCTGGGTCAGCGCGCTGGCGCGATCGGCAGAGATGCTCGCAGCCTCGATAAAGCGCGACAGGTCATCGAAACGCCCCGCGCCGACATGGCGCTTCATGATATCCAGCGCACCAATGATGCCGGTAAGCATGTTATTGAAATCATGGGCAACACCGTCGATCACCGACTCGACGGCGTCCATGCGCTGGCTCTGTTGCAAAGCCAGTTCCTCGTCAGGTGACAGCAACTGCTGGCTACCCTCTTTCAAGGCCTGCAAAGCGCTGCACAGCCCGCGGGAGGTGAATGGCTGCTCCACTATCAGACTGACGCCCTGCATACGCTGCGCTGCCTGGAGCGTGCCATCAACCGAGCCCAGCAGCACCACGGGAATTCTCGAATCCGCGAACCTGGCCAGGGCTTCGGCATGGCTGTCGAGCAGTTGCTCAGCTAGCAGCACAGCATCGACGCCCTCATCAAGGGCATCAAACATCTCGGAAAGGTTCGCGCAAGCAAGGCAATTTGCGCCAACCGGCGCGAGCAGCGGCAGGAGTTGCTTGGCTTGATCACTACGGATGAGGATGCGCATGAATGAATTCCTCACGCGTCGATGCAGGCGCTACAGCGCAGTGCTCGGGCAGGCACTGTGAAGCCATCTGCGTGGGCAGTTAGACATTCGCTGCAACCGCCTTCGGCGCACGACATCACCACACCAAGCATGGCACCAACCGATGTCCGCCTTATATCCTCATCCATGATTCTCGCGCCCTGGACACTTCACTGTGCTGGGGCACATCGACCTTCACCCCAGCTTGCGCAGCGTTCGACCGCCACGCCAACGAGGCGTTCCGCTTGTGCTTAATGAGGAGGAGATAGCGGCTGATCAGCTCGGGCCAATCAGTTCCTTGACCTTGGCGATGACCAGATTGATATCAAACGGCTTGTCGAACACCGCGGCGAACAATTCAGGGCTGGCGCGCCCGACGCTGCCCTGGGCGCCACTCATGAGGATGATCGGCAGCTCTGCCGATCCAGGCCTGGCACGGATGGCCCGGGCAAATTCGAGACCATCCATCACCGGCATCATGAAGTCGGTGATCACCAGCTCAGGGCGCTCACGATCGAGCACCTCGAGGCCGCGCCGGCCATTGCTGGCCTTCACAACCATGTAGCCTTCGTCTTCCATGGCATAGCCGAGAATATCCGCAATCAGGTATTCGTCGTCGACTATCAGGATGGTTGTCATAGTTTATCGGCTCGGTCAGGCACACATGGCTCAGGCGTCCTGCGCAGGGACGGCATTGCCTGACAGCGCACCAGCCGCATGTCTGAAGGCCTTGCTGAGTTCAATACCATGATCACTGATGACCACTTCCAGGAGCGAGGGATCGTAACGGCTGTCCCTCATCTTAAGTATGGAAAGAAGGCGCTTTAGTTCAGCGTCTTTTTCCACGAAACGCATGAGAATCAGATTGTCGACGATGCTCGACAGCTCCGGCGCCGGGGCGTTGATCTCGGCCGCGAACAGGTCGCGCATTTCCCAGGTGGCGAACACCGTCACACCCATGGCACGCAGCTGGCTCATCAGCGCGCTGAAGAACTCGATCAGCCGAGTGCTGCCAGTGGCGACGCGGGCCATGCCGCCGAGGCTGTCGATATGCAGGCGCTTGATGCCCTTCTCGCGGACCGCCTTGATGACCCGCGCGCCTAGACCGTCGAGCAACCCTTCGGTGGTCGGCTGCCACATGATGTGCAGCGCGCCTTGTGCTTCCAACGCCTCCAGGTCGATACCAAGGGCCTTGGACTTGAGGCGCAGGCGTTGCGGGGTTTCATAGAAACCAAAATGCAGACCTGGCTCCTCGACGGTGGATTGCGCCAGGAAGTTGAGCCCCAGGGTGGTCTTTCCGACGCCCGCAGGCCCCATGATCAGGGTTACCGACGAAGCCGACAGTCCGCCGCCGATCAGCCCGTCCAGGCTCGGGATGCCACTGGATACCAGCCCCAGGGTTTCGCTGTCCGGCTGACTCGGGTGGCTGTACAGACTCTCCAGGCGCGGGTGGATCACCAACCCGTCGTCGGTGATCTCGCACTCGTGCAGGCCGGACAAGGCGCCGCTGCCACGGGTCTTGCGCAGGTGGATGCGCCGCACCGAGCGAGCACCGAACAGCTCCTCCCCCATCTCGATCACGCCATCGACCATGGTGTGTTCAGGGCTGCCATCGTCCAGCCGCGAGCTGGTCAGGAACAGCACCGTGCAGCCGGCGAAGGCCGCATGGCCCTGCAGCTCGGAGATGAATTTCTTGGTGTCGATCTGGTTCTCGGCCTTGGAACGGGCGTTGAGCAGGCCGTCGACGATCAACAAGGTGGCCTTCTGGCGACTGATCTCGCGGCGCAGCAGCTTGACGACTTCATCGAGCCCTTCGTTTTCCAGGGTGTCGAACGCGCTGACAAACTGAATCTCGGCGCCAACCTTGCTGGGGTCGAAAAAGCTCATCGTGGAAAGGAACTGAAAGAGCCTTTCATGGGACTCGGCCAGCAGGGTGGCGACCAGAACCCGGCCCCCGTCGCGTACGTGGTTGAACGCGACCTGGTTGGCGAGAATCGTCTTGCCAGAGCCGGGGCGCCCCTGAACGATATAGGATGCACCGGCCACCAGACCGCCCTTCAATAGAGCGTCAAGACCCTCGATCCCACTTTGCAGGCGTTGTAGCTGTTCCAAGATCTGGCGAGCCTCAGTCGAATGTGCGCCTGTCTGGCCTGGGTACTCAAGTACGTGTCCCAAGCGCCGCAGGGCTAGCTGAAAAAATGATTGGCGATACTAACATGTCATAACGGTTCATCTGCCAGACCGCCGACGATCGCCGGCAGGTAAAGCCTGATCAGAGTTCCCCAGCCAGCGGCGCTGTCGATCTGCACCCCGCCTTTTGCCTGACGGGCAAAACCATAGACCTGACTCAGGCCTAATCCGGTTCCCTTGCCGACATCCTTGGTGGTGAAAAATGGCTCGAACAAACGCGAACGAATCGACGGATCGATCCCGCAGCCTTGATCAGCCACGATGATTTCCACGAATTCACCATGCAGCCCGCCCGCCTCGCCGGCCAACTGCCGGTTGCAAGCCTGAACCTGCACTTCGCCCACTCCACCCATGGCATCGCGTGCATTGAGCACCAGATTGAGCAGGGCCATTTCCAGCTCGCTGGGGTCGAGCTGTACGGGATGCAGTCCCTCATCGACCTGCATGCGCAACGTCATGGTTCGGGGCAGTGCCTGGTCGATGAAGGTGGCCGCAGCATCCAGTAACTCGTCGAGATCGACCTGCCGAGTGGCCTTGGGCTCGCAGCGAGCGAAGGTCAGCAGATTGCGGGTCATCTGCGCCCCCCGCTGACCCGCCGTCTGTATGCTGTCCAGCAGACTGGCCAGGCGTTCGGGATCGTCGGTACGGCTGGCCAGCTTGGCGGCGCTGAGGATGATGGTCAGCAGGTTATTGAAGTCGTGGGCCATGCCGCCGCTCAGCTGTCCGAGGGCTTCGAGCTTCTGAGCCTGGAACAGCTGGGCGCGCAGCGCTTCGTAACGGCCTTCGGCTTCGCGGCGGTCGGTGATGTTGCGGGTGATCTTGGCCAGGCCGATGACCTCGCCCAGCTCGTTGCGGATCGCATCGATGACCACCAGCGCCCAGAAACGCGTGCCGTCCTTGCGCACTCGCCAGCCCTCGTCTTGGGCGCGGCCTTCGCAGCGCGCCAGTTCGAGCAAGTAATCGGGCTTGCCTGCCTGGCGGTCTTCATCGGTGTAGAACAATGACAGGTGCTGACCGATGGCCTCGTTGGCGTCATAGCCCTTGATGCGAGCCGCGCCAGCGTTCCATGACACCACGACACCTGCCGGGTCGAGCATGAAGATGGCGTAGTCGACGACCGCCTGCACGAGCATCTCGTAATGGCGCTCAGTCAGGGTACCCGGTGAAAAAGGCGCAAACTGGCTATTCATGGGGCCCGTTCCAGACGGCGATGGAGGTGCAGTGTAGTCCGCGACCGCTACCGAATGACAATGCGTTGTACCACCCGCCCATCCCGTAGCGATTGCCAGATGACGGGCGGCCTGATATCTGTATAAAAAAACAGTACTCCCGCCGCCCCCATGTCTTCAACCCTTGATCCTCGTTTTTATTACCTGCATAACTTTCGCAAGGCCCTGGCCTGGATCGGCGATCGCCATGCCGACCTGCTCGACGCCCGCGAACAGGCTTTTCTACAGGTCTTCGATGCCCTCGACTGGTCGGCACAGGCCCTGCTGGTACGCATGATCATGCGCAAGGGTGTGCACTTTCGCGCCAGCAAGCTCAATTACGAGGAGATTGGTTGCTGCCGTCAGGCTGCTGCGGCGCTGATCGCCACTGGCTGGGTAGTCGATGATGCCGCGCTGAGCCTCGATGAACTGCTGGCCCTGCTGCGCAAGGACGAGATCGTCGCCTCCTTCGCCGCCCAGCTCAGCGACCGGCGCGCCCGTAAGGACGACCTGGCTCTGCAGCTCGCCGAGCACTTCGAGACCAGCCAGGCATTCGCCGCCTGGTGCCCGGCACTCGATGACATGCTCTACAGCCTGACCATCGACGATTTGAGCGAGCGCCTGCGGCTGATGTTCTTTGGCAACCTGCGCCAGGAGTGGTCGGAATTCGTGCTCGCCGACCTGGGCATCTTCCGTTACGAGCGGGTCGACTTCCCGGCTGACTCGCGGGCCCTGCGCTGCCGCAAGGACGTCGATGACTACCTGCACCTGCAGCGCTGCCGCGAAGTTTTCGAAGCCGGTGAGGTCAGCGATGAACTGCTTGCCTGCATCGATGCGCGTCGCTACGACAACCCCTACATCGCCGAGCGCCGCGCCAAGCTGCTGTTTCGCATCGGCCAGCATCTGGAGCGCTGCGCAGAGTTCGATCTGGCACTGCAGGTTTACGCCAGCAGCGGTTATGGCGCGGCGCGGCAAAGGCGTATCCGCGTGCTGGAGCGCACCCTGCAGCACCGCGAGGCCTTCGAGCTGGCCAGCCAGGCGGTGGCCGAGCCGCTCAGCGACGGCGAGCTGCAACTGGCCGAGCGGGCACTGGTGCGCCTGAGCCGCCACCTTGGTCTACCGACACAGAAGCGCAGCAAGGCGCAGGCGCCGGCACGCCTGGATCTGCAACTGCCGCGTGCGCCGCTGCTGGCGGTCGAGCAGATGGTGCAGTTGCACCTACAACGTAACGAGGCGCCGGTGCACTACGTCGAGAACACGCTGATCTGCAGCCTGTTCGGCCTGCTCTGCTGGCCGGCGATCTTCGCTGCGATTCCCGGTGCGTTCTTTCATCCGTTTCAGCACGGCCCGGCGGATCTGCTCACCGCCGAGTTCTATGCGCGGCGCCGCATGCTGTTCGCCGAATGCCTCGCCCAGCTCGAGGACGAGCGCTACCGCGACAGCATTCGCCAAACCTACCGCGACAAGTTCGGCATCCAGTCGCCCTTCGTGCACTGGGGCGTGCTCAACGAAACGTTGCTCGAACAGGCACTGGACTGCCTACCGGCGGCGCATCTGCAGGCGTGGTTTCGCCGCCTGCTCGGCGATATCCAGGCCAACCGCTCGGGCATGCCGGATCTGATCCAGTTCTGGCCCGAAGAGAAGCGCTACCGGATGATCGAGGTGAAAGGCCCGGGTGATCGCCTGCAGGACAATCAGCGTCGCTGGCTGGCGTTCTGTGCCGAGCATGACATGCCGGTGGACGTCTGCTACGTGCAGTGGGCCGACGCGTGAGTTACCGCGTGGCAGTGCGCGCCCTGTGTGAGTTCACCGCCAAATGCGGCGACCTCGACCTGCGCTTCACACCCTCGCCTACTGCACAGGAAGGAATGGCTGGCCACGCCACGGTGGTCGCTCGGCGCAGCGAGCACTACGAGTCCGAAGTGCCATTGGCCGGCGAGTTCGCTTCGCTGCAGGTGCGCGGCCGGGCCGACGGCTTCGATCCGCTGAGCAACCTGCTTGAGGAAATAAAAACCCACCGAGGCGACATCAGCCGCATTCCCGACAACCACCGGCAACTGCACTGGGCCCAGGCACGGGTGTACGGCTGGCTACTCTGCCAGAGCCGCGACCTCGAGCAGATCGACCTCGCCGTGGTGTACTTCAACGTGCTGACCCAGAAGGAGAGCGTGTTCCGCGAAACCCGCACGGCAGCGGAGTTGCAGGCGTTCTTCGAGACGCTGTGCCAGCGCTTCATCACCTGGGCCGAGCAGGAGCAGGCACACCGCCTGAGCCGTGACGCCGCGCTGAGCGAGCTGCGCTTTCCCCACGCCGAATTTCGTCTCGGCCAGCGGCAACTGGCCGAATCTGTTTACCGCGCCGCGCGCGACGGCCACTGCCTGATGGCCCAGGCCACTACCGGTATCGGCAAAACCCTGGGCACGCTGTTCCCCCAGCTCAAGGCGTTCCCGGAAAAGCAGCTCGACCGTTTGTTTTTCCTGACCGCCAAGACGCCGGGCCGCCAGTTGGCGCTGCACGCCCTGCAAATTCTGCGCGGCGACGCCCTGCCCCTGCGGGTACTCGAACACGTGGCACGGGACAAAGCCTGCGAACACCCTGACAAGGCCTGCCACGGTGAGTCCTGCCCGCTGGCCCGCGGTTTCTATGACCGCTTGCCGGCTGCCCGCCAGGCGGCTGTCGAGCGCGTCTGGCTGGACCAGGCTGCGGTGCGCGAGATCGCCCTGCGGCATGAAGTCTGCCCTTACTACCTGAGCCAGGAGCTGACCCGCTGGGCCGACGTGGTGGTGTGCGACTACAACTATTACTTCGACCTCAGCGCCCTGCTCTACAGCCTCACGCTGATCAACGAATGGCGGGTGACGCTGCTGGTCGACGAAGCCCACAACCTGATCGAGCGCGCCCGGCGCATGTACAGCGCCGAACTCGACCAGGCACGCTTCGAGGCCATGCGCAGCAACGCCCCTAAGGGCCTGAGCGCGGTACTGACGCGCATCAGCCGGCACTGGAAGCAGCTGCACAAGGAACAGCGCGAGGATTACCAGACCTATCCGCAGCCGCCGGACCTGCTGCTCCTGTCCCTGCAGAAAGCGGTCAGCGCGCTCACCGACCACCTCACCGACCAGCCCACCGGCAACGATGGCGAACTGTTGCAGTTCTACCTCGACGTCATGGCTTTCTGCCGGCTGGCCGAAGCCTTCGGCCCGCACTCGCTGTTCGATATCACCCGCAAGCAGGATCTGCGCAAGCGCAGCCACTCGGTGCTGTGCCTGCGCAACGTGGTGCCGGCGCCCTTCCTGGCGCCGCGCTTCGAGGACAGCCACAGCACTACATTGTTTTCCGCCACCCTGAGCCCGGCCCGCTACTACGCTGACCTGCTCGGCCTGCCCGAGGCGACGCCGTGGGTGGATGTCGAATCACCGTTCCAGGCCGCGCAACTCGAGGTACAGGCGGTGAGCAACCTGTCGACCCGCTACCAGCACCGCGAGCGCTCCCTGGCGCCCATCGTGGCGCTGATGGCGCGGCAGTTCGCCGAGCGCCCGGGTAACTACCTGGCGTTCTTCAGCAGCTACGCCTATTTGCAGCAGGTACTGGAGCTGTTCGACCGTGAGCATCCGCAGCTCACCCGCTGGGTGCAGGCCCGGCAGATGGATGAAGGCGAACGCCAGCAGTTTCTCCAGCGCTTCGAGCCCGGCGGTCAAGGTATCGGCTTCGCGGTGCTCGGCGGGGTATTCGGTGAAGGCATCGACCTGCCGGGAGACCGGCTGATCGGCGCCTTCATCGCCACACTGGGGCTGCCGCAGATCAACCCGATCAACGAGCAGATCAAGGCGCGTATGGCCGAGATGTTCGGCAGCGGCTATGACTACACCTACCTGTATCCCGGCCTGCAAAAGGTCGTGCAGGCTGCTGGGCGGGTAATCCGCACGCCCCAGGACAGCGGCGTGGTACACCTGATGGACGACCGCTTCACCCAGCCCGAGGTGCGAGCCCTGCTGCCGGGCTGGTGGCAGGTGCAACGCAGCCGGGTGCCGCAGACGCCAATGCCGGTGCCGCCTCTGGCTCGTCAATCATCTCGACCGCAACCGACACCAGCGCCGCGCGTGCCGGCCCTCACCCAGCGCGGACTGTTCGATCCGCCCACCTGAAAGAAGCCGGCAGCTCCTTGCCAACAGTGGCAAAAACCTGCCGACCGGTCAGCCACTTCACAAAAAATACGCAGGAATATCAGTCCGTTATCGCTATAAAACGGCCTGGCACAGCCCTTGCTGAGTTAGACGCTCAGATCAGGGAGGCCTTGTCATGAGCATCATTGGTTCGCTCAACCACTACGGCATGAGCACAGCGCTGCAGCGCACCCGTGCCGACGAACTGGATTTCAAGAAAAGCAGCGATGCGGCACTGCTCGTCGAGCCCGGTAAACCGCGTGAAAACGAACGAGTCGCGCAAGCATTCAAGAGCGATGAGTCAAACGCCCACCAGCAGGCGTACGACGAAGCATTCGCGCGGATGCTCGTGACCCTCAAAAGCTCAGCGCATAACGCGAGCGACAACCTGCAGGAAACCGGTGCCCTGGCGGCCAGCGATGAGCAAAAGGTCCCGCCCAAACCGAGCGCCCGGGATGAGTTCATGGCCTATATGGCCATGACCCCGGCGGAGAAGATGCGCGACAAAATCCTCAAGGAGGTCGGCATCACCGAGGAAGACCTGGAGAACATGCAGCCTGAGCAGCGTGCCGCCGCAGAGCGCGAAATTGCCGAGAAGATGAAGATGCTTCAGGAGTTGCAGGCCACGCAGGATGAACCCGGCAGCCTGCACGAGCATGCCTGATCAGCGCAGGCGGTCGACCATCTGGCCGATCACGCCGAACATGTCGGCCGCCAGCTTCATCGAGCGTTCGCCGTTCCAACCGGTCGCTGGGTTCGGCGTATCGTCATGGTCCTTGAAGGGCATCTCCAGGGTGAACGACAGGCAATCGAATTCCTGTCCGACTGCATTGCAGGCCAGGTTCAGATTGGCCTGGCCCGGTGCGCTGCGCGGGTAGCCGAAGCGGGTCTGGAACTCGGCGCCACTATCCACCAGGCGCTGGCGAAACTCGTTTTCCAGCGCTTCCAGTCGCGGCGTGAAGCCCGGGTTGCCTTCGCAACCGGCGGTGAACACGTGGGGAATTTCCTCGTCGCCGTGGATATCCAGAAACAGGTCCACGCCGATCTCACGCATCGCCTGCTGGACGAAAAACACTTCCGGGCTGCGCTCCACATTTGCCGACTGCCACGCGCGGTTCAGGTCCTGCCCCGCCGCATTGGTGCGCAGATGGCCGCGGAAGGCGCCGTCCGGATTCATGTTCGGCACCAAGTACAGATCGGCCTGCTGCAGCAAGGCGTCCAGCTCACCATCGCAGGAATCGCCAAGGCGCCTGACGACGCCCTCCATGAACCATTCCGCCATGTGCTCGCCCGGATGCTGCTGGGCGATGATCCATACCTTGCGAGTCGCGCTCGCGTGGCGGTGCACGCGCAGCAATTCGATATCGCGGCCCTCGATGCTGCGCCCGCTGGCTTGAAGTTCGACACCTGGCAGGGCCAGCGCCTGCTCGATCAGCGCGGCATGTCGTGCGCGGCTGTAGGGCTCGAAATAGGCAAACCAGATCTGTGCCTGCTCGGGCTCCAGACCGAAGCTCAGCGCGCCATTCTCGAAGCGGCTCGGTACACGGAACCAGGTCTGCTGATCGTAGGAGGCAGCGGCGTTGTAACCGGTCCAGGCATGGCTGTAGGCCGACTGCCCGGCGTTGATGATGCTGAAATCGTGGCGCGCGCCTGGCGTCAGGCCCTCGACATGGAAATGAAACCACTGGAAATGGTCGCTGTTGAGGTCCTTGCGCATGGCCAGCAGCACCTTGTGCGGGTCACTGGCGTCCTGCACGAGGATGTTGCCGCTGTCGAAATCCGAACTGATCTTCATGGCTCTGCTCGTTGCTGTGTTCACGGTGGCCGCAGCATCGCAGGTTCCCGGCGCCGAGGAAATGCACAGACGACGATTGCAGCGGGCGGTGCGCCGCCGCACACTGGACGCCTTCATCTACTGAATCAGCGGAGCTACCGTGTCCCTAGCCGATGACCCAAACCGCCAGCACGTGCTGGACGCCGCCGACGCCCTGGATTGCACGGTCTATCGCCCGGACGAGGACGACCTGGACGCCGAGGAAGAGGATCTGGGCGATGCCAAGGTGCTGTTCACCGGCCCCTTCGAGCCGCCCCAGGAATGGGACGCCGCCGAGCGCGAGGATTACTTCGACGGCACCGATCCGGCACTGTTCGTCACCGCGCTGATCGCCTGCGAAGCCAAGCCGGGCTCCAAGGCCTTTTTCACGCCCCAGGCCGGTGACCTGCTGGCCGCCATGAACGCGGGAAAGGTCGAGATGTACTTCGTTTGCGAGCGCCTCGACGACGAAAACGGCAGCAGCTACGTGCTGATCCGTGACGATGAGACCGATTAAGCTGCGTTTGCTACAGGTATAAAAAACGGGCCCGCTGGGCCCGTTTTCATGTGCAGCAGTTGATCAGCTACGAATCAGATGATCGAACGCACTGAGCGAAGCCTTGGCGCCCTCGCCCACCGCGATGACGATCTGCTTGTACGGCACGGTGGTCACGTCGCCAGCAGCGAAGATGCCGGGCAGCGAGGTTTCGCTACGGGCGTCGACGATGATCTCGCCACGGTCCGACAGCTCGACCGAGCCCTTGAGCCACTCGGAGTTGGGCAGCAGGCCGATCTGCACGAAGATGCCTTCCAGCTCTACCGGGATGAACGCATCGGAGTTGCGATCCTTGTAGACCAGGCCGGTGACCTTCTGGCCGTCGCCTTTCACTTCACTGGTCAGGGCGCTGGTGATCACCTTGACGTTGGGCAGGCTGTAGAGCTTCTTCTGCAGCACGGCGTCGGCGCGCAGCTTGCTGTCGTACTCGAGCAGAGTTACCTCGGCGACGATACCGGCCAGGTCGATGGCCGCTTCCACGCCGGAGTTACCGCCACCGACCACCGCCACGCGCTTGCCCTTGAACAGCGGGCCGTCGCAGTGCGGGCAGTAGGCCACGCCCTTGTTACGGTATTCCTGCTCGCCCGGCACGTTCATCTCCCTCCAGCGCGCGCCGGTGGACAGAATCACGGTCTTGGCTTTCAGACTCGCACCGCTCTCGAACTTCACTTCATGCAGGCCGCCTTCGCTGGAGGCCGGGATCAGCGCGCTGGCACGCTGCAGGTTCATGATGTCGACTTCGTACTGCTTGACGTGCTCTTCCAGGGCGCGGGCCAGTTTCGGGCCTTCGGTTTCCTGCACCGAGATGAAGTTCTCGATGGCCATGGTGTCGAGCACTTGGCCGCCGAAACGCTCGGCGGCAACGCCGGTGCGGATACCTTTACGGGCGGCGTAGATGGCCGCTGCAGCGCCGGCTGGGCCGCCACCGATGACCAGCACGTCGAAGGCCTCTTTGGCGTTGAGCTTCTCGGCGTCACGGGCCGAAGCGCCAGTGTCGATCTTGGCGAGAATCTGCTCGGCGTCCATACGGCCCTGGCCGAACAGTTCGCCGTTGAGGTAGATGCTCGGCACCGACATGATCTGCCGGGACTCGACTTCATCCTGGAACAGCGCGCCGTCGATGGCGACGTGGCGGATGTTCGGGTTGAGCACGGCCATCAGGTTCAGCGCCTGGACCACGTCCGGGCAGTTCTGGCAGGACAGCGAGAAGTAGGTCTCGAAGTTGAATTCGCCTTCCAGATTCTGGATCTGCTCGATCACCTCGGCCGCCAGCTTCGACGGGTGGCCACCGACTTGCAGCAGGGCCAGCACCAGCGAGGTGAACTCGTGGCCCATCGGCAAACCGGCGAAACGCAGGCTAATGTTGCCATTCGGGCGATTCAGCGCGAACGATGGCTTGCGGGCATCGTTGCCATCGGTTTTCAGGGTGATCTTGTCGGTCAGGCTGACGATATCGTCCAAGAGGCCTTTGAGCTCCTGGGACTTGTCGCTGTCATCGAGGGACGCGACGATCTCGAACGGCTGGCTGACCTTTTCCAGGTACGCCTTCAACTGGGTTTTAAGGGTTGCGTCCAACATATACGAGTCCTCAATGACGAAATTCGGGCAATAAAACGCCCGGGCGGGTTACGCCCGGGCGTTCGGGCCACCGGAGATGAGTGCATCCCCGGGGCTGACCATCAGGAAGCGAGGCTTCCGGGTCGTTTTTAGATCTTGCCGACCAGGTCCAGGGAAGGAGCCAGAGTCTGAGCGCCTTCTTTCCACTTGGCTGGGCACACTTCGCCCGGGTGGGCAGCGGTGTACTGAGCGGCTTGCAGTTTGCGCAGGGTCTCGGCCACGTCACGAGCGATCTCGTTGGAGTGAATTTCGACGGTCTTGATCTGGCCTTCCGGGTTGATCACGAAGGTGCCGCGCAGTGCCAGGCCTTCTTCAGCGATGTGCACGCCGAAAGCGTTGGTCAGCTGGTGAGTCGGGTCGCCGATCAGCGGGAACTTGGCTTTGCCAACGGCCGGCGAGGTTTCGTGCCATACCTTGTGGGAGAAGTGGGTGTCGGTGGTCACGATGTAGACCTCGGCACCAGCCTTCTGGAAGGCTTCGTAGTTGTTGGCGGCGTCTTCGATCTCGGTCGGGCAGTTGAAGGTGAAGGCGGCCGGCATGAAGATCAGGACGGACCACTTGCCTTTCAGGCTTTCCTCGGTGACTTCGATGAATTTGCCATTGTGAAAGGCATTGACCTTGAACGGCTGGACTTGAGTGTTAATCAAAGACATCTGTGAACTCCTTCGAGGGTTAGAAAATTTACAGGAGGGATAGTAGCCCCATGTGGACCAAAGAGCCCATTGATTGAAAGCATCAAACCAATAAGCTGAGTCAATCGAACCACATAAAAAGCCTGTTAAAACAGTAATCTGAAAATTTCATGCTCTGCAACGGGCGACGCTTGAGCATTGCGCGGGTGACCGATGAACCATTTCCAGACTATCCCAGTTTGCGACACCGTTTGCTCGCTCGTGGTTCGCCCAGCATTGCGCTATCTAGCCGCCCTTGTACTTGGTCTGACGAGCGGCTACTGCCTGGCCACTGATGCGCCGCTGCGCTTCTCGATCATCGAAAGCGGCGTGATGCCCATGGTGATGATCCGCGACGGCAAAGCCGTTGACGGCATCCTGCGTGACCTTGCCGTGCAACTCGCCAGAAAGGTCGATCGCGAGGCCGAGCTGCTGGTGCTGCCACGTTTGCGCGTGCACCGCGCGTTGCAGGATCAGCAGATCGACGTGCGCTGCTACGTCAACCCGAACTGGCTCAACGAGACCTATCCCGGCTATGCCTGGAGCGTGTCTTTCATGACGCAGCGCGATCTGCTGGTCAGCCGCAGCAACCAGGCGGTCGACCCCACGCGTTTACCCGGCCAAACCATCGGCACAGTGCTAGGCTTCAACTACCCGACCCTCAATGCTTTGTTCGAAAGAGGCAGGTTGCATCGCGACGATGCCCGCACCCAGGGCCTGGTTCTGCGCAAGCTGGCAGCCGGACGTTACGATTATGCGATTAGCAACGAACTGGCGCTGCTGTGGTTCAATCGTGGTCGCGACGAAGCCGAGCAGCTTCATGAAGTCCATGAGCTGACCCGAGACGAAGTGGCCTGCCTGGTACGCGATGCGCCCGATGTGCCGACCCAGGCACTGCTCGACGCCATGCGCCAGATGCAGGAAAACGGCGAGTTCACCGCCATCCTGCAGCGCTATCGCTGAAAGCTGCCCAAGTCGCGATGGTTTTCTCGGCCTGCCAATGTGTGAATAATGCCCCGCCTGATTCGTCGCCCCCGAGGTAAACCATGAGTGGCTCTGCCCACGCCGCACCGCGCCTGAGCGCTGGGGCGATCCTGCTGATCGAACTGGCCCTGGCACTTGGCGGCTTCGCCATCGGCACCAGCGAATTCTCCATCATGGGCCTGATGCCCAACGTGGCTCAGGATCTGGGCGTCAGCGAACCCCAGGTCGGCCATGTGATCAGCGCCTATGCCTTGGGCGTGGTGGTGGGCGCGCCGATCCTCGCACTGCTCGGCGCGCGCCTGCTGCGCAAGCACCTGCTGTTGCTGCTGATGAGCGTATTCGCGGTCGGCAACCTGGCCAGTGCCCTGGCGCCCGATTACCTGACGCTGATGGTGTTTCGCTTCTTCGCCGGCCTGCCCCACGGCGCCTACTTCGGCGTGGCCATGCTGGTCGCCGCCTCCATGGCGCCGCCGCACAAGCGCGCCAAGGCCGTCAGCCGCGTGCTGATGGGGCTCAGCGTGGCGATTCTGATCGGCAACCCGCTGGCCACCTGGCTGGGCCAGAGCGCCAGCTGGCGCTTCGCGTTCGCGCTGGTCAGCGTAATCGCCCTGGCCACGGTGGCGATGATCGCCCTCCTGCTACCGCTGGACCGCAGCGAGGTACGCAGCAGCCCGATCAGCGAGCTGCGCGCCTTCAACCGCGCGCCGATCTGGCTGGCCCTGGGTATCGGCTCGATCGGCTTCGCCGGCATGTTCTGCGTGTTCAGCTACATGGCGCCGACGCTGCTGGAAGTCACCCGGGTCAGCCCGGGCATGATCCCGGTGGCCATGGCAGTGTTCGGCGTCGGCTGCATTCTCGGCAACATAGCCGGCGGCTGGCTGTTCGACCGCCTGCGCTTCAAGTCGGTGGCCTGGATCCTGCTGTGGAGCGCCCTGGTGCTGCTGCTCCTGCCAGCGGCCACCCAGTCGATCTGGACGGTGCTGCCGGCGATCCTGGCTCTGGGCACCATCGCCGCACTGTCGCCGGCCTTGCAGACCCACCTGATGGACGTGGCCACCGGCGCCCAGACCCTGGCGGCAGCCTCCAACCACGCCGCCTTCAATATCGCCAACGCCCTGGGCCCATGGCTCGGTGGTCTGGCGATCAGCGCCGGTTTCGGCTGGACCTCGACGGGCTATATCGGCGCGGCGACCGCGGTCGCCGGCCTCTTGGTGTTCCTCTGGGCCTGGCAGGTTCAAAAGGCCCGCGCCAGAGCCTAGGCCGAAGTTGCCTCCAGCACCGGTTCGGGCGGAGAAGGTTTGCGCCAGGCATGCAGCGGCGCGGCACCCCTGCCTGGGAACAGCCAGCCGGTGCGCGCCCCCACCAGCGTGGTTACCGCATGCTGGCGGCCCATGGGCAGATGCCGCGCCACGAATAGCGCGCTGTCACGCAGCACGGCCAGTACGGAACTGTGTGACTGGAACAGTGGCGTCAGCAGACGGCTGGCTTGGCGGTAGTAGCGCAGATGGGCACGACGCGCCGCGCCATAGGCAACAAAGCAAGCTGCCGGGTCGACAGCCCGGCCAATATCGCAAGCGCCCAGAGCATCAGCCAACGCCACGGCATCGACCAGCGCCATGTTGGCGCCCTGCCCCAGCTGCGGGCTCATGGCATGAGCGCAGTCGCCGATGGCCAGCACGCGGCCGTCATGCCACTGGTGCATGCGCACGTCGGCGTAGCTGGCCAGCATCAGTCGCTCAGGCGAGTCGATGGCGCTTAGAAATGCGTCGCCCGGCTCACCTGCCAGCTTGCGCACCGAGTCTTTCCAGGCGTCCAGCCCGGCCAGCTGCCAAACGCCGTGATTGGCCACCGGCAGGCTCCAGAACAGGCTGCTAAGGCGCGTGTTGCGGTCAGTGTGAGTACAGCCGGTCGGCATGATGCCGAACATCTGCGAACAGCCACGGTACCACTGACGCAGATCGGTGGAGTCGGCGCCTTCAGGGGTCGGCACGATGCTCCACAATGCGCCCCAGGGATAGGCCTTGACCGACTGGCGAACCTGCATCTGCGCGCGCAGTTGCGAGCGGGTGCCGTCGGCCAGGATCAGCGCCGCGTGCTCACCCAATACAGCTTCGTTACCCTGGCCATCATCGGTGAGCAGGCGCACGTGGGTGGGCGACTGCACGAAGCGGGAGATGGAGACGCCAGTGCGGATTGTTATCCCGGCTGCGCGGGCGGCAGCGAGCAAGGCGGTCATCAGCACGCCACGGTGGATGCCGAGGCCAAAGGAGTCGGCCTGCCAGTGGGCATAGCGGGTGTCCAGAATCACCCGCTGGGCGCAGGCCGAGGTGCCGAACAGACGGCTGACCGGAGCGCCGAGAGCGGTGCATTCGTCGAGCAAACCGATATGGCGCAACGCCGCCAAGCCCGAGGGCTGCAGCAGAATGCCGGCGCCTACTGGCTGCAGGTCGGCGACTCGCTCATAGAGGGTGACCGGCCAGCCCTGGCGGGCCAGCAGAATGGCGCTGGCCAACCCTGCAGTACCAGCGCCGACGATTGCGATGGGTAGATCTTTCACGGGCACATCCTGTGCGGTATCGAGTGAATGACGATTCTACCTCGCCTGCTCGGGAAGAATGTCGAAACCGCCACGGTTCTGGCTGACGATGCGCAGATTGGCCACGCCGCCGGCCTCGACCTTCACCAGCACCTCACGGTTGAGGCGCCCCTTGCCGCAAAGGGTTTCGTCCTCACTGTCGGCGGCGATACCGACGATGCGATTGCCCGCCGGCACCTGGAAGCGGCCCCGCTCGCCGACGCCGATACGCGCCGCCACCTTGCGGTCGACCAGCACGGCCACGTAGCAGCCACCGCCCATCAGCCCCAGGTCACGGGTGACCACCACCTCGCCACCGCCCTGCACCGGCTCCTGCCAGGCGCGCAGGCGTTCGGTCGGGATGTCGGTAACCTTATCGGGATCGGCCTGGTAGGACGAGCAACCGGCCAGGACGAGCAGAGGCAGTACGGCGTAGATCAGACGCATGGGTTCTCTCCGGAGAATCTGGTTGGCGAGCGACAGGCTCTGCTCACAGACAAGCACATTGCCATAAGCGTGCAATAAATCCATTGCGCTAGCCTGCCCCCGTTCACACCACCATAATGGCGCCCCACTCTTTTCACGAGCGACCGGCATGGACACGCGCAAGAACATCGACGGGCTGGCCGGTGGCATGATGGTTGGCCTGTGCATGATCTGGGGCATGCAGCAGGTAGTGCTCAAGGGCGCAGCCGAAGACGTGGCGCCAATGCTCATGCTGGCCCTGCGCTCGGGCATCGCCGCTCTTCTGGTGGCGCTGCTGATGCTGTGGCGGCGCGATGGCCTGGGCGTGCGCACCGGCAACTGGCGGCCCGGGCTGGTGGTCGGCTCGCTGTTCGCCCTGGAGTTCATGCTGGTCGGCGAAGGGCTTCGCCACACCAGCGCTTCGCACATGGTGATCTTTCTTTATACGGCGCCGATCTTCGCCGCCCTGGGCCTGCATTGGCGGTTGCCGGCCGAACGCCTGCGGCCCTTGCAGTGGCTGGGTATTGGCATCGCCTTCATGGGGATCGTGGTGTCGTTCGCCGGGCGCTCCGGCGGCGCGGAAACAGCGGATGCCGGCCGCCAGTTGTATGGCGACATCCTCGGCATTCTCGGCGCCATGGCCTGGGGCGCGACCACCGTGGTAGTACGCAGCTCGCGGCTGTCCAACGCGCCGGTCACCCAGACGTTGTTCTATCAGCTGCTGGGCGGTTTCGTACTGCTGATTCTGGCCTGCACGGTAAGCGGCCAGCTGGGCTTCAACCCGACGCCAATCGCCGTCGGCGGGCTGATCTTCCAGGCACTGCTGGTGTCGTTCGCCAGCTTTCTGGCCTGGTTCTGGCTGCTACGCAACTATCTGGCGTCACGCCTGGGCGTGCTGTCGTTCATGACGCCGATGTTCGGCATCCTGTTCGGCGTGGTGCTACTGGGCGAGCCGCTGGAAGCCAATTTCGTCCTGGGCTCTCTGCTGGTGCTGTGCGGCATCGTGCTGGTCAGCGGTTATGAATGGGTGAGTCAGTGGCTCAAGCGGCGGGTGCGATAGCGAGGAGCAGGCGGGAACGCCTCAGTAATGCGGAGATTTTTCGCGCGAATAGCGCCCTCCCACACAACCTGCAGCGAATAGGCATCTTGTGTCAGCAGGGCTCAGCGTAGCGATGATGGGTATAGTCGCTGCGCTCCTCGACCTATGTGGCCCGCTTCATGAAAAGCGAGCAGTCCGGCCCATAGGCGAGTGTGGCGTGTGGGCGGGCACGCCCAATCCATGCCCGAGTTAGTGCGCCGCTGGCGCGCTACCCGCTCACTCGGGCAAATCTGCAGCCCTTCGCTCAGGCACTCTGAAAACGCTTCACCAGCCGGGCCTGCAGCTTCTCCAGCTCGGCTGGGTCGGCCTTGCCGCTGGCATGGTTCTGCAGCCCCTGCTCGGTGAAGCGCGGAATCACGTGCATATGGATATGAAACACCGTCTGGCCAGCGGGCGCGCCATTGAACTGGGCGATCTGCACGCCATCGGGCTGCAGCTCGTCAGCCAATACGCGAGCGACCTTCTGCACGGCCAGGGTCAACTTGGTCAGATTGTCGGCGTCGATTTCCAGCAAATTGCGGGCTTCGGCGCGCTTGGGGATCACCAGGGTATGGCCGAACGACTGCGGAAACAGGTCGAGAAACACCAGCACGTCGTCGTCTTCATACAGCTTGTAGCAAGGCATCTCGCCGCGAATGATCTTGGCGAAGATGTTCTGCGAATCGTAATCGCCGTAAAGGCTCATGGGCTTCTCCATCGCGTTATGAACGTGCTCGCACCATACCGCCTCGGCCGGCAGGTGCGAAGCAGTCAGCTATTCAACGACCTTTGCGCAGTAGCGTCAGGCCGATGATCACGCCCACGCCGCACAGGGAAATCAGGTAGTACGCCGGGCCCAGCGGGCTCCATTTGACCAGCAGCGATACTGCCACCGGCGTCAGGCCGCCGAATACCGCGTAGGACATGTTGTAGGAGAACGACAGGCCGCTGAAACGCACCGGAGCCGGGAAGGCGTGGACCATCACGAAGGGCACTGCGCCGATGGTGCCGACGAACAGGCCGACCAGTGCGTACAGCGGGAACAGCCACTGCGGATTGGTGTACAGGCCGCTGTAGAAGAACCAGGCGCAGATCGCCAGCGCGCTGCAGCCAACCACCAGTACGCGGCCAGCGCCGATGCGGTCGCACAGGGCGCCGCTGATGATGCAGCCGATGCTGAGCATGACGATGGCCAGGCTGTTGGCCTTCAGCGAAGTGACCGCGTTGAAGCCGTAGAAGGTCTGCAGGAAGGTCGGCGTCATCAGGATCGCCACCACGATGCCGGCCGACAGCAGCCAGGTCAGCAGTGCGGAAATCGCCACGCTGCCGCGGTGGTCGCGCACCACGGTTTTCAACGGCAATTCCGCGGCCAGCGCCTTGCGCTGCTGCATTTCGGTGAACACCGGGGTTTCGTGCAGCCACTGGCGCAGGTACATGGCGAACAGGCCGAACACGCCGCCGATCAGGAACGGCACACGCCAGGCCCAGTCGAGCACTTGCTCGGCGGTGAATACGCTGTTGATCAGCGTGGCCATCAGCGAGCCGAGCAGGATGCCGGTGGTCAGGCCGCAAGTCAGGGTGCCGCAGGCGTAGCCGATATGGCGCGCCGGCACGTGCTCGGAAACGAATACCCAGGCGCCGGGCACTTCACCGCCAATCGCCGCACCCTGGATGATGCGCATCAGCAGCAGCATCAGCGGCGCGAGGATGCCGATCTGCGCGTAGGTCGGCAGCAGGCCCATGATAAGGGTGGGCACCGCCATCATCAGGATGCTCAGGGTGAACATGCGCTTGCGGCCGATCAAGTCGCCGAAGTGGGCCATGATGATGCCGCCCAGCGGGCGTGCCAGGTAGCCGGCGGCGAAGATGCCGAAGGTCTGCAGCATGCGCAGCCAATCGGGCATGTCCGGCGGGAAAAACAGCTTGCCGACGATGGTGGCAAAGAACACGTAAATGATGAAATCGTAGAATTCCAGCGCGCCGCCGAGTGCGGACAGGGACAAGGTCTTGTAATCGCTACGGGTCAGGGGGCGGCCGGGTGCCGACGATGCTGCAGATTGCATGAAGGGAATTCTCGGGAGGTCTACGGAGCCCCGCGTACTTGGCCCGCGGGGCGCTCACGATAGCAAATTCGTAGCGCGTGAGCAGCGCCGTAGCGCGGCAGAATTCGGGCTGCCTGCGAAATTGTGTGTACATATTTCAGGTTACAGACAGGTTCGGAGGGAGAAAAACGGACACACACCGGGTCATACCCCGCAGTTCACATTCGTTAGCTCCCTCATTAAGGACCCTCATGGACTGGCTACACCTGCTCGTTCTGTCGCTGATTCAAGGCGTCACCGAATTCATCCCCGTTTCCTCTTCTGCCCACCTGATCCTGCCCTCGCAACTGCTGGGCTGGCCGGATCAGGGTCAAGCCTTCGACGTCGCCGTACACGTCGGCACCCTGATGGCCGTGCTGCTCGCCTTTCGTCAGCAGATTGCCGCCATCGTGAGCGGCTGGCTGGGGCATGTGGTGTACCGCCGCGCCACACCGGAAAGCCGCATGGGCTGGATGATCCTCCTGGCGACCATCCCGGCGGCAGTGGCCGGATTGGTGTTCGAGTCGCTGATCGAGCAGTACACCCGCTCCATGCTGGTGATCGGCACCACTACCATCGTGTTCGGCCTGGTGCTCTGGTGGGCCGACGCCAAAGGCAGCCGCGACGCCGACATGAGCCGCATGAACTGGCGCCATGCGCTGCTGATCGGCCTGGCGCAGATGCTCGCGCTGATTCCCGGCACCTCGCGCTCGGGCATCACCATGACCGCCGCGCTGATGCTTGGCTTCGACCGCAAGAGCGCGGCGAGCTTTTCCTTCCTGCTATCGATTCCGCTGATTCTCGCCGCCGGCAGCCTCAAGGCGGTGCATCTGATCGAGCAAGGCGATGGCGCGCACTGGGGCGACATGGCCTGGGGCATCGGCCTGTCTTTTGCTTCGGCGTTCCTGTGCATCAAGCTGTTTTTGGCCGCGCTGGATCGCGTGGGCATGCTGCCCTACGTGATCTACCGTCTGATCCTCGGCACCGTCCTGCTGTTCGTGGCGCTCTAAGCACGGGTCGAGCGCAGCGCCGGCAGGCAGGCTGCGCTCGATATCCCACTACCGGCTGGCCCGACGTTACCTTCCCCTACATCCGCACGCCACGCTGCCCAGCGAAACCCCAAAGCGGGCGACGCCGGGCACGGGCATGCTTACTGCATGATTCTCGGACCCGTTACGAGAAGGCGTGCCCCCATGCAGCACTCCCACCTGACCACGCTTCACGCCGTCGTGCTGGCCCTGGATACGCTCTGCCAGGACGGCGCCTGCATCGACGAATTGCTGGCCGGCAGCGGTATCGCTCCGGCCGACCTGCAGCGTCCGGAGATGCGCATCAGCATCGCCCAGGAGCGTCAGGTGTTTCGCAACGCCACCGACCGCTGCCAGGATCTTGGCCTGCTGCTGGGCCGGCGCATGCACGTGTCTTCCTACGGTTTGCTGGGCTTCAGCCTGCTTTCAGCGGCGACGTTGGGTGAGGCGCTTCAGGTAGCATTCAGCTTTCCAGCCTTGCTGGGCACCCTGTTCGAACTGCGTCTGCGTCGCGAGGGCGCGCAGGCGTGGATCGAAGCCAGCGACTACCGTGACGCTGCGGAGCTCTCCACCTTCAATACCGAGTTCTGCCTGGCTTCCCTGAAGCTGATCTGCGATGACCTGCTCGGTCGCCAGCTGCCTCTCGAAGCAGCTCGTTTCAACCACCGCGCGCCACGCTATCAGCGACAGTACAGCCGCGATTTCGGCTGTCCAGTACAGTTCAACGCCGCCGATAACGCCATCGTCTTCGACAGCCAGTGGCTGGATCGCCGCCTCCCCCTGGCCGACCCGGTGACACACCGCGATACCCTGGAACGTTGTCGCCAGCTGAACCGCGAGTTCCTCTCCCACCAGGCGCTGATCAGTCGCGTGCGCCAACTGCTCGCCAGCCAATTGCCGGACTCGCCTGGACTCGATGGCCTGGCACGTCAGTTACGCTGTTCGTCGCGCACCCTACGCCGGCAATTGCAGGAAGTAGGCACCAGCTACCAGAGCCTGCTCGACGAGTTGCGCTTCGAGCAGGCGCGCCGCTTATTGGGCGAAGAACGTCTGCCCATTGCCCATATCGCCGAGGCACTGGGCTACAGCGAAACGGCCAGTTTTCGCCACGCTTTCCAGCGCTGGAGCGGCACCTCGCCTAGCCGCTACCGGCGCCCTGCCCTGGCCTGAAGACACCGCGGACCTGGCACGGCCTTGCCCATCGACTGGGCAGCCGACACGCCAAGCATGCGCACCGATGCGGTTCGCCCGTGCGCCATTTGGTGGCCACATCTATCCCCTTTTGGCCGTTGCGCTCATTTCCTCCCCAACCGAATGCGGCCAAGAATGCTGTCATCAACAGCGGGAGAGCCGAACATGCAGACGATCTACAGCGATGACCACCAGCTGCACCATGGACGCTGCGAAATCATCGACGGGGAACTCAAACCCTGCTTTGAAATGCCTTCGCGGGCCGACCATGTACTCGCCAGGGTGCGCAAGCAGGGGCTCGGCGACGTGCTCGAGCCGAGCGACTTCGGCCGTGCGCCGATCGAACGCATTCATGACCGCGATTACCTGAGCTTTTTCGAAACCGCTTGGCCACGCTGGACTGCCATGGGCCGCGATAGCGATATCCTGCCCTTCACCTGGCCTGCGCGCACGCTGCGCAGCGTGCTGCCGGACACCCTGCTCGGGCAGCTGGGTTACTACAGTTTCGATGGCGGCGCACCAATCACGGCCGGCACCTGGCAAGCGGCCTGGAGCGCCGCGCAGGTCGCCCTCACTGGCCAGCAGTTGATCAGCGCTGGCGCCACTAGCGCCTTCGCCCTGTGCCGCCCACCAGGTCACCACGCCGCCGCCGACCTGATGGGCGGCTACTGCTATCTGAACAATGCCGCCATCGCCACCCAGGCGTTTCTCGACCAGGGCTGCAAGCGCGTGGCGATTCTCGACGTGGACTACCACCACGGTAACGGCACCCAGTCGATCTTCTACGAACGCAGCGACGTGCTGGTGACCTCGATACATGGCGACCCAAGCTTCGAATTCCCGTTTTTTCTCGGTTACCACGACGAAGTCGGCGAAGGCGCGGGCAAGGGCTTCAACCTCAACCTGCCGCTGGCTTCGGGCAGTGGCTGGGATCGCTGGAGTGCGGCGTTGGAGCAGGCCTGCGCCCGTATCACCGAGTACGCGCCCGATGTGATCGTGGTGTCGCTGGGGGTGGATACGTTCAAGGAAGACCCGATTTCCCAATTCAAACTCGACAGCCCCGACTACCTGCGCATGGGCGAACGCATAGCGCGCCTCGGCAAACCCACCCTGTTCGTGATGGAGGGCGGTTACGCGGTGGAGGAGATCGGCATCAATGCGGTGAACGTACTGGAAGGTTTCGAGGGTGCTTGACCCTAAAGACTGCCGACAACACGCCTACAACGGAGCACATAACGATGAAAAATCTCCACCATCTGTTCAGCGCCACGCTTTGTGGAGCGGCGCTGCTGGCCAGTAGCACCATGGTCGAAGCACGGGAGTTGCGGGTCTACAACTGGGCGGACTACATGCTGCCGCAGACTCTCAAGGACTTTCAGCAGAAGACCGACATCAAGCTGACCTGGGACACCTTCGAGACCAACGAGGCGCTGGAAGCCAAGCTGCTGACCGGCAACTCGGGCTACGACCTGGTGGTGCCGTCTAACATGTTCCTCGACACCCAGATCAAGGCTGGCGTGTTCCAGAAACTCGACAAGAGCAAGCTGCCCAATTGGAAGCACCTCGATCCAGCGCTAATCAAGCTCTTGGAAACCAACGACCCCGGTAACCAGTACGGCGTGCCCTACATGTACGGCACCGTACTGATCGGCTACAACCCGGACAAGGTCAAGGCCGCACTCGGCGAAAACGCGCCCGTGAATAGCTGGGACCTGGTGTTCAAGCCCGAGAATATGGAAAAGCTCAAACAGTGCGGCGTGACCATGCTCGATGCGCCCAACGAGATTTTGCCCATCGCCCTGCACTACCTGGGCCTGCCGCCTAACAGCACCAACCCGCAGGATTACGAGAAGGCCACCGAACTGCTCATGAAGGTGCGCCCCTACGTGACCTATTTCCACTCGGCCAAGTACATGACCGACATCGCCAACGGCGACATCTGTGTGGCCATCGGCTATTCAGGCAGCTTCTACCAGTTCGCCAACCGCGCCAAGGAAGCCGGTAACGGCGTGAAGGTCGAATGGCGCCTACCCAAGGAAGGCGCCCCGATCTGGTTCGATACCTTCGCCATCCCGAAAAGCGCCCAGAACGTCGAGGAAGCCCACGAGTTCCTCAACAACCTGCTCGATCCCAAGGTGATCGCACCGATCAGCGATTTCCTCGGTTACCCCAACCCGAACAAGGATTCCATGCCACTGGTGGACAAGGCGATCAGCGGCAACGCCGACCTGACACCGACGCCCGAGGCGCAGAAAACGCTGTACAGCGTCGAGCCGCTGCCACAGAAGATCGAACGCATCCGCACCCGCGCCTGGGTGAAGATCAAGACTGGCAGCTAACAACTGTCTTCACTCAACGATCCCGCGCCTGCCGCGGGATCGTACTTTTGGGGCTGACCTGCTGCGCTATAGCCTGGTAGCGAAGATAGTTTTGCCCGCAACGCTCTCTTATTTATTGCAGCCGACACACGTGCAGCAAAGCAGCACCGCTGTAGATCCGCCGCCCCTCCCACGCCGACAAAGACTGTCATGCTCAAGCACTACCTCATCACGCCGACAGCTTACCTGCCTGCATCGCGCCGGCGATTCCCACTGCTTCACAATCAGCCGACAGCACTTCGTTAGGCTTGCCACGCCGGTGCTCAAGCCCGCGTACCGACACAACAACGATCAATCGCTGACGCCAAATCACTGGCATACCACATACCAATGATTTACGCTTCCCTAGCATTAAGCCATCACCACGCAATGTCCGTTTTGGCTGCCCTTACCTAAAAAAACAACAGCCTTAGCTCAAGCAGGAATCATCGTGAACATCAAACAGAAGCTTACCTGGGGCTTTGCGGCCATCGCCTGTGTGCCTGTGGTACTGGTCGCCATCGTGGTCGTCATCAACCTGCGCGAGCAGGCCCAGGACGACTTTCTCGACAGCAGCAGCCGGGAGATTCGCCAGATCGACAATGCGATGAATCAGTTCTTCGACGCCATCGCCCAGAACGTCGAATACCTGGCCAAGAGCGATCTGCTGCGAAACACCCAGAACCTGAAGAACTACACCGCAGCCGATGCCGCCCAGGTGCCGCTACCCGCCAGCAACCAGGCGCTGTTGTACGGCCTGAACCAGTTCGCCACCAGCCACCCGACCACTGCCTACCTGCAGGTGGGCCACCAGGATGGCGGCTACCTAGTCTGGCCGGACGACCCCAAGCTCAACAGCTACGACCCGCGCCAGCGCCCCTGGTACAAAGCAGCCATGGCCACGCCAGGCAAGATCGTGCGCACCCCGGCCTACTACTGGGCCCCCGATGATGTGGTGCTGATGGGCACCGTGCACACCGTCGACAACGCCCAGGGCCAGCCCGTAGGCGCCATCGGCCTGGACGTGTCTCTCAAGCAGCTGACCGACCTGGTCAAGCAGATCAAGCTCGGCGAAAGCGGCTACCTGATGCTGCTGGAAAGCAGCGGCAACGTGCTGGTCGACCCGCGCGATGCGGCGCACAACTTCAAGCGCCTGGACGAGCTGGGTGACGGCTTTCGCGAACTGGCCGGCGTGAAGAGCGGCTTCGCGGAGGTCGAGTTGGACGGCGTGACCTACATGGCCAACGTCTGGTCATCCGAGAAGCTGGGCTGGCGTTTCATCGGCTTGATCGAGCGCGGTGAAGTGATGGCCAAGGCCACCAGCCTGACCTGGCAGATCGGCGTGATCGCCGCGGTGCTGGCGGTGCTGTTCGCCATCGTCGGCGCCAGCTTTGCCGGGCTGATCGTCAAACCGATCCGTAGCGTGGCCGGCGGTCTGGAAGGCATCGCCCAGGGTGAAGGCGACCTGACCCGCAATCTGGATGTACGCGGCAACGACGAAACCGCCCTGCTGGCGCGCTGGTTCAACCAGTTCCTGGGTGCCATCCGCACCTTGGTGCAGCGTATCGGCAGCGCTTCGGCCGACCTGCAGACTGCCTCGGACGCCACCACGCGCGTGGCCTTGGACATGAACGACGCGGCCGTGCGCCAGCGCGAAGCCGTGGAGCTGGTGTCCACCGCCTTCAACGAGATGGTCGCCACCGCCAACGAAGTGGCCCGCTCCTGCAGCCAGGCCGCCAGCTCCGCGGACTCCGGTCAGCGCCAGGTGCACGGCGGCCAGCTGCAGATCGACGAAGCCACCGGCAGCGTCACCCAGCTCAGTGAGAACCTGCAAAAGTCCGCCCAGGCCATGCAGGTGCTGGAGCAGGACAGCAAGAACATCAACGCCATCCTCGACACCATCCGCTCGATCGCCGAACAGACCAACCTGCTGGCCCTCAACGCCGCCATCGAGGCCGCCCGGGCCGGTGAACAGGGCCGCGGTTTCGCGGTAGTGGCCGACGAAGTGCGCGCCCTGGCCAAACGCACCGCGGACTCCACCGGGGAAATCGACGGTCTGCTTGGCGGCCTGGCCAAGCGCACCCAGGACGTGACCAAGCAGATGCAAAGCAGCCTGAGCATGTCGCAGCAGAGCGTCGAGCGCATCCAGCAGGCCCGCGACAGCTTCGAACAGATCCGCGCCTCGGTAGACGAAATCCGCGATCAGAACAGCCAGATCGCCACCGCCGCCGAGGAGCAGCATCAGGTCGCCGAGGACATCAACCGGCACATCGCGCAGATCCATACCGACGCCCAGCTGGTCGAGGAACTGGCCCACTCGGCGCGCAGCGACTCGCAGCGCCTGGAAACTCTCTCCGGCGAGCTCAATGGCCTGGTTCGCCGCTTCAGAACCTGATACGTCCTCTCTTTCATCCCCGCCTCTACGCCTGCCCATCAAAAAAACGTGAGGGGCGGGCGCTCAAGTTTGCGTCCGTCACGCCGACTCAGTGTTCACAACGACTACAAATTCGCCAGCCATCCTTTCTGCCTGCTTCAAAGCTTAAAAAACCCAAAAAACGCTTTACGACACTGCAGGAACCATCGTGAACATCAAACAGAAACTCACCTGGGCCTTCGCGGCCATTGCCTGTGTGCCCGTCGTACTGGTCGCCGTCGTGGTGGTGGTCAATTTGCGCAGCCAGGCGCAGGACGACTTCCTGGACAGCAGCAGCCGCGAAATCCGGCAGATCGAAAACGCCATGAACCAGTTCTTCGACGCCATCGCGCAGAACGTCGAGTACCTGGCCAAGCTTCCGGTAGTGCGCAACGCCGGCGAGCTGAAGAACTACACGGGCGCCGATGCCGCGCAGATTCCGCAGACCGATGAAGGCAAGGCATTTCTGGAAATGTTCGGCCAGTTCGCTGCCAGCCACCCGAGCACTGCCTACCTGTCGCTTGGCAAGGCAGATGGGGGTTATGCCTCCTGGCCGGACGATGCCAAGCTGAGCAGCTATGACCCGCGCGTTCGCCCTTGGTACAAGGCCGCTGTGGCCGCGCCAGGCAAAACCGTACGCACCGCCGCTTACTACTGGGCGCCTGATGATGTGGTGCTGATGGGCACGGTGCACACCGTTGATGATGCCCAGGGCAAGCCCGTCGGCGTGGTTGGTCTGGACGTGTCGCTCAAGCAACTCACCGAGTTGGTCAAGCAGATCAAGCTCGGCGAAAGCGGTTATTTGATGCTGCTGGAAAGCAACGGCAACGTGCTGGTCGACCCGCGCACCCCGGAGCACAACTTCAAGCTGATCAGCGAGCTGGGCGACGGTTACGCAGAGCTGGCCAAGGTCGAGCAAGGCCTGGTGGAAGTCGAACTGGGCGGGGTGTCCTATATGGCCAACGTGTGGTCGTCTAAAACCCTCGGCTGGCGCTTTATCGGTCTGATCGAGCGCAGCGAAGTGATGGCCAAGGCTACCAGCCTGACCTGGCAGATCGGCGTGATCGCCGCGGTGCTGGCGGTGCTGTTCGCCATCGTCGGCGCCAGTTTCGCCGGGCTGATCGTCAAGCCGATCCGCAGCGTGGCAGGCGGTCTGGAAGGCATCGCCCAGGGCGAAGGCGACCTGACTCGCAGCCTGGATGTGCGCGGAAACGATGAAACCGCCCTGCTGGCGCGCTGGTTCAACCAGTTCCTGGGCGCCATCCGCACGCTGGTACAACGCATTGGCAGCGCTTCGGCGGACCTGCAGACCGCCTCGGACGCCAGCACCCGCGTGGCCCGCGACATGAACGATGCCGCCGGCCGCCAGCGTGAAGCCGTGGAGCTGGTGTCCACCGCCTTCAACGAGATGGTCGCCACCGCCAATGAAGTGGCCCGTTCGTGCAGCAACGCCGCCTCGTCCGCCGACTCCGGCCAGCGCCAGGTGCACGATGGCCAGCAACAAATCGACGAAGCCACCGGCAGCGTCACCCAGCTCAGCGAAAACCTGCAGAAATCTGCCCAGGCCATGCAGGTGTTGGAGCAGGACAGCCAGAACATCAACGCCATTCTCGATACCATCCGCTCGATCGCCGAGCAGACCAACCTCCTGGCCCTCAACGCAGCCATCGAAGCAGCACGAGCCGGCGAACAGGGCCGCGGCTTCGCGGTAGTCGCCGACGAGGTGCGTGCCCTGGCCAAGCGCACCGCGGACTCCACCGGCGAGATCGACGGCCTGCTCGGCGGCCTGGCGCGGCGCACCCAGGAAGTCACCAAGCAGATGCAGAGCAGCCTGAGCATGTCGCTGCAGAGCGTGGAGCGCATCCAGCATGCCCGCGACAGCTTCGAGCAGATTCGCGCCTCGGTAGACGAGATCCGCGACCAGAACAACCAGATCGCCACCGCCGCCGAGGAGCAGCACCACGTGGCCGAAGACATCAACCGGCACATCGCGCAGATCCACACCGATGCCCAGCTGGTCGAGGAGTTGGCCCATTCGGCACGTACCGACTCGCAGCGCCTGGAGGCTCTATCGGGCGAGCTGAATGGCCTGGTCGGGCGCTTCCGCACCTAAGAGACCATTGCCCGGAGCGCAAGCGCAATGCTTGCGTTCCGGCAGTGATTCGTAGCTGATCTCAAGCAAATTTCGCTAAATGACCGCGCTCGATAGCGTTCCGCTATCGACTTTTCGGGGCTATTGAACTGCCTCCCGACAGCTTATTTTCCAGCCCGTCGCGCTATTGATGAATACCCGTCGATAAGCACATCAAGACTTATCAAACCGGCGCTTTATTCGACGCCCCAAAAGAGTGCGCCAGCCGAAGTTATTTGCCTGCAACAGTGACCAATATGGGATAGCCGGCATCGGGGCGACTTACCTACCATCAACTTGGCCCAACTGGTTTTCTGTTTTTTATTCACCCGTGAATAAAAAAACCACTAATAACCAATTGCCCTGCGCGCACTGAGCGTTATGCAACTTCACCGATGCTTTTGTTTGCATAACGCGCGGCAGCGTCATCTTTCAAGTTGTGCCAGGCCTGCACTTCCGACCCCGAGAATGCCATGACTACTAATACAAGAATCGACTTCATCTACCTCTCCGAACAAGACATGATTCGCGCTGGCGTGACCGACATGCTCGGCTGCGTCAATACCATGGAAGAGGTATTCGAGCTGTTGTACAAAGGCGACTATCGGATGGCCGGCCCGAACAACGATTCCCACGGCGCCATGGTGTGTTTCCCGGAAGACTCTCCCTTCCCGAGCATGCCGCGCCACGCTGCCGACCGCCGCATGATGGCGATGCCGGCCTACCTGGGCGGCAGCTTCCGCACTGCCGGCGTAAAGTGGTACGGCTCCAACGTCGAGAACCGCGAGAAAGGCCTGCCGCGCTCGATCCTGATGTTCACCCTCACTGACGTCGACACCGGTGCTCCGCTGGCCCACATGTCGGCCAACCTGCTGTCGGCATATCGCACCGGTGCGATTCCGGGCGTTGGCGCACGCCACCTGGCCCGCAAGGACTCGCGCGTCGTCGGCCTGCTCGGCCCAGGCGTGATGGGCAAGACCACCCTCGCAGCCTTCATCGCCGTGTGCCCGCTGATCGACACCCTCAAGCTCAAGGGTCGCAGCCAGAAGAGCCTCGACGATTTCATTGGCTGGGTGAAGGAAACCTACCCGCAGATCACCACCATCGAAGTGGTCGACAGCATCGAAGACGTGGTGCGCGGCTCCGACCTGGTGACCTATTGCACTTCCGGCCGCACCGGTGACCCGACCGAATACCCGCTGGTCAAGCGCGAGTGGGTCAAACCCGGCGCTTTCCTGGCCATGCCGGCCGGCTGCAACATCGATGAAGGCATGGAACAGCACGACGTGCGCAAGGTGCTCGACAACATTGGCCTGTACCAGGCCTGGTTCGAAGAGCTGCCCAAGCCTGCCCACAACCACGTACCGGTGATCGGCGTGCGTTTCATGGACATGCTCGAGGAAGGCAAGCTGACCCTCGACCATCTCGAAGACATCGGCAAGATCATCGCCGGGGAAGCCCCGGGCCGTCGCAGCGAAGACGAAATCATCATCATGTCGGTCGGTGGCATGCCGGTCGAGGATGTGGCCTGGGGCACCGTGGTGTACCGCAAGGCGCTCGAACTGGGTATCGGCGTGAAGCTGAACCTCTGGGAAACCCCAGCCCTGCGCTAACCCTCTCACTCCCTCAAGGACGCTACGCCATGACCACCATCAGCAAAGTCAAAACCGGTTCCAAGTACGAAGAAATGGGCAGCTACTCGCGCGTGGTCGCGGTAGGCGACTGGATCTTCGTGTCCAACACCGCCGGCCGCAACCCGGACACCAAGGAGATCTCCGAGGACCTGGCCGAGCAGACCCACCAAGTGTTCGCCAACATCGAGTCGGCACTGGCAGCCGTAGATTCCAGCCTGGCCGACGTGGTGTGTTCGCGCGTGTTCATCCAGAACCCGCAGGACGTACCGGCGGTGATGACCATCGTCGGCGAGAAATTCCGCGGCATCGACCCGGCCTCGACAGTCACCTGCCCGCCTCTGGGCTCGACCGTCTACAAGGTCGAACTGGAGCTGACCGCTTTCCGTGGTGCCTCGCGCGCCGACGTGAAGAAAATCAACCTGGCTCAGTGAGCCAGGTTTTCTGTCACGTCATCACCCTTACTGTTGAGTGCTCTTTATGTCGCCTCGAATAGAGCCCGTACAAACCTCCACCGAGTTTCCCTCGAACAGCGCCGTGGTCATCATCGGTGGGGGCATCATCGGCCTCACCGCGGCCCTGACGCTGGCCGAGCGCAACATCCCGGTGATGGTACTGGAGAAAGGCCGCATCGCGGCCGAGCAGTCTTCGCGCAACCTCGGTTGGGTACGCAAGACCAACCGCCATATGCACGATATTCCCCTGGCCCTGGCCGCCGAGCGGCTGTGGCTGCAGATGCCGGAACGCGTTGGCCAGGATGTGGGCTTTCGTCAGGCCGGCATCATGTTCGTCGCCCGTAACGACGCGCAGATGGCCATGCACGAGGGCTGGCTGAAATCGGTCGCCTCGCTAAACCTGGACTCGCGGCTGGTCAGCACCGCGGAAATCGCCAAGATGGCACCCGGGGGCCAAGGCCAGTGGGCGGGTGGTATCTACACGCCTTCCGATGCCCGCGCGGAGCCAACCCTGGCCTCCAGCGCCATCGCCAAAGCGGCGATGGCCAAGGGCGCGCTGATCATCGAGAACTGCGCAGTGCGGACCCTGGTGACCAGCGGTGGGCGTGTCAGCGGCGTGCTGACCGAGCGTGGCGAGATTCGCTGCGAACAGGTGCTGCTCGCCGGTGGCATGTGGTCCCGGCGCTTTCTCGGCAACCACGGCATCAACCTGCCGACCCTGCCGCTGACCTGCTCGGTGATGCGCACAAAACCCATGGACGGGCCGACCGAAATCGCCCTGGGCGCACCGGACTTCTCGTTCCGTCGCCACAAGGATGGCGGTTTCATCGTCACCCAGCGCGGCGCCCTGGATGCGCACCTGACCCTCGACCACCTGCTGATCGGCATGCGCTATCTGCCGCAGCTCAAGGCGCAGCGTGATTTCCTGCGCGTGTCCTTTGGCAAGGAGTTCTTCAAGGACCTGGCCCTGGCGCGCAGCTGGAAAGGCACTTCCGTCACGCCGTTCGAGAAAGTCCGCACCCTCGACCCGGCGGCCAACCCGTCACTGAACGACGAGGCGATGCGCAACCTGGTCGCCGCCTGGCCGATGTTCGCCAACGCCCAGATCGAGCAAAGCTGGGCCGGCGTCATCGACATCACACCGGACTCCAACCCGGTCATCGGCCCGGTCGCGAAGATTCCCGGCCTGACCCTGGCAACCGGCTTCTCCGGTCACGGTTTCGGCACCTCGCCGGCTGCAGGCCAACTGGCCGCCGACCTGCTGTGCGGCACCACGCCGATTGTCGATCCGAGTCCGTATCGTTTCGAGCGCCTCAGCTAAGCGCTCACCTCTGCTCCGGCTTGTGCCCTGCATGAAAATGCGGGGTATTTTTTTGTCCGGGATTTAGCTGTTTCAATAACTCGCCTTATAGCCTGTTCACGATCTTTATGCGCATGAAGCGGCAGCTACAAAGCAAAAGCGGACATCGATGCAGAGCGTAGGATGGGTGAAACCCATCAAATTGCGATGGGTTTCACCTACGCGGCCCGCCCCATCCTACGGCCTGTGGGAACGGGCGGGGACGCCCAGTCCATGCCCGCGATTTTTCGCGCGCATGGCGCGCTCCCACAGTGGATCGGCGAACGGCTGCTCCCGCCGCTTAGTTACCGAATCGACGAACCTGGGCTGAAAGATCGGCCTGCCCTTACACAGTGCGCCCTTATAGCCAGCACTGCGACTGCAAAAAGCAGAGAAGGCCCGAGCGTGAGCTACGTGCCTTCTCTGTCGGAGCGTTGGCGATCAAAGCCTGCTATGGGGCGGATCACCAGGCGCGAGGATTAACACTGAGTTGCCTTCAAGGCATCGACACCAGGCGGCTTTGCGCGGCGCCCTGCTGCAGCGCCGTAGCGCGAATGGAGAGCCCGCCATGAATCGCCAGGGTCAGCACCGCGCAGACGCCGGAGAAGATCAGTGCTGCCGAGTAGTCATAACGCTCGATCAGGCTGCCGGCAATGGCCGGCCCGAAAGCGGCGCCCAGGGAGATGCACACGGTGCCCAGCGCCACCAGCTTGCCGGAGGTATCGAACTCGGCCATCAGGCCGAAGGTGTAGGCCAGCACGAAGTTGATCGACAGCAGGAACAGCAGCGTACCGACGGTGAAGGTGGTCATCGAGGTGAACTGGCCGATGATCACCAGGCCGACCAGCACCACCGCGACGATGGCCGCCACCGGCATCACGCGACCAAGCTTGAGACCAAGCGAGGAGGCAATGAAGCCACCGATGGCGTTGATCAGAAAGCCCACCGAAAGCACGGTGCCGATCTCGTTGGAGGACAAGCCGGTCTTCTTGCCGATCAATTCCAGGAACGGCCACACGGCCATGACGCCGGTCATGAACACCAGGCTGGCGACCAGGCTCATCCACACGATGAACTGGTGCTTGCCAGCATCGGCATGGATGCTGGCGGCGATCAGGTCTTCACGCTTCACGGCGCGGCTCGGCACACCAAAAAGCGCCAGGCCCATCAACAAGGCAGATGCTGCCAGGGCGATCAGAATGCCGTCGAAGCCCCACTGCGGTGCAACCGCGACTGGCAGCAGAATCAACAGCGCCGCGCCGGGAATCGATTCCATGCCCAGCTTGAAGCCGAAGGCTCGCTCTGGTCGGTCGCTACCACCGAAGATCACCATCGCCAAGGCGTAGAGCGCACCCGTCGCGCCGCCTGCCACGGCCATGATCACCAGCAACTCGCCATACGAGGGCTTGTTGAGAATGGCCACAATGCCCAGGGTGACGATCACCGTCGCCACGGCGGCAATCGTGCGCCAGCTGAATACGCCCAGCCAGGCCAGGGAGATTACGCCAACCAGTGCGAACGCCAGGTTGCTGGCCAGAGCCAGTGTACCGAGTTGCTGTTCGCCGTAACCCAGGGTCTCGCCGATAGCGCCGAACAGCACAGGCATGACATTGAGCAGCAGCGCGCCACAGGCCGATAACAAGCCGGCGCATATATAAACACGAACATTATCGATTGGATTTTTTCTTGGGCTGTTCATGACACATTCCTGATAGGTTGGACTTCTAACACTTCATCTGTATTGCAGTTGGAGTGGCGCGCGCTTCGGTTTAACAGCGCAGCAAGGATGCTGCGGAACAACTTTTCAGCTCACTGAGACTTGCACTTGAAACTTCACCGGACATGTCGCGCCCTACGATCTGCGCGCGCAGCAGAGCTACCCGGAAAAATTTTCCAGTAACGCTTAATGGACAAGTACTGTTATCGATTAAACGGGGCGGCTAACTAATTGGCAGCCCCTGATCGCTGCGAAACTTGATTAGCGCATTCATTACCCTGCGCACTCAACGCGCACGCGGCGTTTGCGACGGCGTTTCACCAAACAGCGTTCGGTAGGCGCCGGAGAAATGCCCCAGGTGGCTGAAGCCCAGATCGCTGGCAACGCGGGCGACGGTCAGTTGCTCCGTTTCGGTGCTGCGCAGGCGGCGACGGGCGATATTGAGGCGCAGCGCCCGCAGGTATTCCACCGGCCGCAAACCGGTCACGCTGAGGAAGCTACGTTGCAAGGTGCTGCGGCTCACGTTCAGGTGCTTGCAAAGATCAAGCACCGAGGGCGGCTCGTCCTGATTGGCCAGCGCCAGTTCCTGGCTCTGTTTGACCAGATAGGTGCTCACCGTGGAGTTGGCGCTGCGCCCTACCGACCACTCCAAGGCACTGTCGAGCAGCACCAGCATGAACTCCAGCACCTGCTCTTCCAGCTCAGCCTCGGACAATGCCTCGCCAACCAGTGCGTTGTCGATCAAGCGCTCCAGGTGCTTGCGCATGCGGTGGATCATCGCCGGCTCCAGATCGAGCCGGGTGATTCGCGACAGCTGGCACAGATCCGCGCTGGAGAACTCCCGGGAGGCGAAGGTTTCCAGGCTGGCGATGTCCACCGCGACGCACAGCAGATCGATGCCGCCTGGTGACTGAACGAAAAACTCCTGGCCGCCGTGGAGAACGGTGACACTTTCGCCGGTCAGCGGCTTGCCTTGAAACACACTCGGTTCGCTGCTGCATACCGGCATCGCCAAACACAGTCGCCCGGCCGGTGCCGCGCCGATTTGCACGATGCGCTTGTCGAAGGTCTCACGGAAAATCTGGAACCGCTCTGCGGTGAGGTGTTTGAGCGTGGTGTGGGCGTGACCAGCACCGAGCTGGTCATAGGTTTGCTGCCAACCGATTACCGAATTGGCATGTACATCTACATCGTCGAAGCAGTTGCATTGCACCAGCATGGTGGTCGTACCCATCTTTCCAGACGCTCGACCATTTGCAGCAAACTCTGCGCCACCGGCATTGCCACCGGGCGGAATGCCACCATCGCGACGAGCGGTGGAGAGCACCGCTTTCTGGCATGACGATGCAGCGTAATGATTCTGAAAGTAGGACACAGCGCCCCTCCAGGCCCGATTTCGGGCATGTACCGACTAGCCAGGCTGGCCATCGCACGTTTGGCGTGATTAACGACGTCGCAAGGTCGCCAACCGGATGACTCCTACCACCACCAGGGTGGCGAGGCAGGCGTTGGCCAGCAGGGAAACGAACAGTCGTCGAACACGCACCGACACGGCTTCGTCGACAGACGCAGCAGCGTGAACCACGTGATCACGGTATTGGGGAGGATGCACGACGCAAGGAGAGACGATCATTCTGCTAGACCTGTTGTAAGGGCAGTCTTTGCGAGAAATAAACCGCGCGGCAGTAGCCGCAGACGGCGAATAATTATTATGGGGCCAATCAAGTGAGGTCGATGCTAGCCCCCGGCATGGGCGGCGGCTATCCCGTTTTAGTCATGTCGACGGTTGGGCTCGGCTTTTGGGCGATTATCGGCGCATCCGGTCGTCCGGACGTATGGGGCCGCCGGCGCAGCCCCGAAAGGTCAGTGTTTGAACTCGGCCTCTGCTTCCTTGAGGTCCTGTAGCGCTTCATCGAGCTTGGCCTGGCGCCTGGCGATCTTTTGCGGGTCGCCGCTCAGTTCGGCCTCACGCAGGTCGGCCTCGCGCTCGCGTATCTCGTCGCGAGCCTTGTTGACCTTGGCCTCCAGCTCGCGCATCAGCGCCTTGTCCGAGCAATTCTCACGCACGCCGTCCAATGCTGCACTGAGGCCCTTGGCCTTTTCCGCGTGGCCTTCGGCCCAGGCCGCCTGCAGCTGCTTCTCGATGTTCGCGGCCTTCGCATCGCACAAGGGGTTGGCCGATTGCTCGGCCAGGGCCGGCAAGGCGGCGACCAACAACAGGCTTGGGATCAGGGCTTTCATCAACGCGCTCCATTAACGGCAGACAGCTGCGCCGGATGGCGTGCCGCGCATACAGACCACGGATTGCCGCGATGATTTCACGGCCTCCGCAAACAGCGCGCAAATGCCGACCGGCAGGCACTTTGCAGGAACTTCGTCTAGCCTCACCTGCCGATCTAATAAGAAGTCGAACAATGCAGTTCGGCGATGCAGAGGAGTCGATGAAATGCCCGATGCTCAAGGCAAGGTTCGTTACGCAGTGGTCGGTGGTGGCTGGATTTCCCAGGGGGCTTTCATGCCCGGCGTGGGCCAGACCGACAACTCGGTGATCACCGCACTGGTCACCGGCGATCCGATCAAGGCCGACAAGCTGGCCAAGCTCTATAACATCAAGAGCTACCGCTACGAAGAATTCTCCGCCCTGCTCGCCTCCGGCGAGATCGACGCCATCTATCTGGCCACACCGAACTTCCGCCACCGCGAATTCGCCGAGCCGGCGCTGGATGCCGGCATCCATGTGCTGCTGGAAAAACCCATGGACACCAGCCAGGAAGACTGCCAGGCCATCACCGCGGCAGCCGAGCGCTCGGGCGCCAAGCTGATGATCGCCTATCGCCTGCACTTCGAGCCCGGCACCGTGGAGATGATTCACCGCGTTCGCGCCGGCGATATCGGCGACCCACGGCTGTTCAGCGCGACCTTCACGCAGACCGTCGACCCGGCCAACCACCGCATGCAGAGCGGCTACTGGGCCGGCCCGGTGACCGACATGGGCCCGTATCCGATCAACGCCGTGCGCAACCTGTTCGATGACGAGCCGCTGGAAGTGCGCGCCGTGGCCGTGCAGACCCCCGGCCGGGAAATCAATACGCCGGATACCGTGGCAGTGACGATGCGTTTTGCCGAAGAGCGCATGGCCACATTCACCGTCAGTTACAGCCTGCCCTACACCGAGCGATTCCAGATACTGGGTACCAAAGGCGAGTTCGAGGCCTCCCCCTGCTTCGGCTTCGGCGAAGACTCGGCGATCAGCTACCGCGCCACCATCGGCGGCAAGACCACCGAGCACGAGCATCCGGTGGTCGACCAGTTCGCCGGGGAAACCCAGTACTTCTCCGACTGCATCCTGCAGAACCGCGAGCCGGAGCCTGACGGCGACGAAGGCTGGCGCGACGTGCGTGTACTGGAGGCGATCGAGCGTGCTCTGGAAACCGGCCAGCCGCAGCGCCTCGACCCGCTGCCCAAACGCCCGGGCATCAGTGTCGAGCAGGCGCGCCGCCTGCCGCTGGCGAAAGTGCCGGAGTACGTCAACACCACAGAGCCGGTGAGCTGAAACGCAGCGAGCAGGTAATAAAAAAGGGACGCCGAGGCGTCCCTTTTTACATGCCGTCGAAACGACCCGATTACAGCTGCACCACGTCGAACTGCACGTCGGTGGCCACATCGGCGTCATAGTCCACGTCGCTGCGCTCGAAGCCGAACAGGTTGAGGAACTGCTTCTTGTAACCGGCATAGTCGGTCATTTCGAACAGGTTCTCGGTGGTCACCTGTGGCCACATGGCTTTGCAGGCGTCCTGTACGTCATCGCGCAATTCCCAGTCGTCCAGGCGCAGGCGGGCTTTCTCGTCGACTGCAGCCGGGGCACCGTCGGCGCGGTACAGGCGGTCACGGAACATGCGGTCGAGCTGGTCCTGGGTGCCTTCGTGAACGCCCTTTTCCTGCATGATCTTGAAGACCATCGACAGGTACAGCGGCATCACCGGGATGGCCGAGCTTGCCTGGGTGACCACCGACTTGAGCACGGCCACGTTGGCACCGCCTTTGACTTCGCCAGCCAGTTTCTTGTCCAGGCGCAGAGCGGTTTCGTCCAAGTCCTGCTTGGCCTTGCCCAGCGCGCCGTGCCAGTAGATCGGCCAGGTGATTTCCGTGCCGATGTAGCTGAACGCCACGGTACGCGCGCCTTCGGCCAGCACGTCAGCGCCAGCCAGGGCGTCGATCCACAGCTGCCAGTCCTGGCCGCCCATGACGGTCACGGTGTCGGCAATTTCCTGCTCGGTAGCCGGCTCGATGGACGCCTCGATGATCACGTCCTTGTTGGTGTCGATGGCGGTCGACTTGTACGGCTGGCCGATCGGCTTGAGCGCCGAGCGCACCACTTCACCGGTCTGCGGCAGCTTGCGCACCGGCGAGGCCAGGGAATAGACGATCAGGTCGACCTTGCCGCCCATCTCGTTCTTGATCAGCTCGATGACCTTGGCGCGGGCTTCATCGGAGAAGGCGTCGCCGTTGATCGACTTGCTGTACAGGCCTTCGGCCTTGGCGAACTTGTCGAACGCTGCCGAGTTGTACCAGCCAGCGGTGCCGGCCTTGGTTTCGGTGCCCGGCTTCTCGAAGAACACGCCCAGTGTATCGGCGCCAAAGCCGAACGCGGCAGTGATACGCGCCGCCAGGCCGTAGCCGCTGGAAGCACCGATCACCAGCACCTTTTTCGGACCGTCATTACGCACGCCCAGTTTGCGTGTCGCCTCGATCTGCTCGGCCACGTTGCGCTCGCAACCCAGCGGGTGGGTGGTGGTACAGATGAAGCCACGAACTTTAGGGTGAATAATCAACGTGTTTACCTCGTCATCGTTTTTTGGGCAGGCGAGAGTTTACTGCCGATTTCCCGCCCGAGAAAAAGGGTAATTAGACCTATTGGTCGCTCCAAAAGCCAGCCAGGCCACATTTTGCCGAGTAGGTTGGTTGTCGCAGGGCGCGGGCAGCGCTGCTATTTACGTCGGCCAAGACCCTGGGTATCGCGTTGCTCAACCCAGGCTACCGGTACACGGCCTCGTGCCTTAGCCCGGCGTAGAGCGCAGCGAAACCCGGGCAGCCGACGCCGGTCATATCCAGGCACTGGCCTTCGTGAAGGCGATTCCTTACCATCGCACGCCTTCCAATTCCAAGGCCTTAGTGGCCCTATCACGCCCCGCGCCTGCCGGGCGTCCGTCTTGCTCGATTCAGGTAACCCATGAAAATCGCCCGTCTGCGCGCCGATATCCTGGCCGGTCTCACGTCCTCGTTCGCGCTGGTGCCCGAATGCATCGCCTTCGCCCTGGTGGCCCAGGTCAACCCGCTGATGGGTCTGTACGGCGCCTTCTTCATCTGCCTGATCACCGCGCTGTTCGGCGGCCGCCCTGGCATGATCTCCGGCGCGGCAGGCTCCATGGCGGTAGTGATCGTCGCCCTGGTGGTGCAGCACGGCGCCCAGTACTTGCTCGCCACCGTGCTGCTCAGCGGCCTGATCATGACGGCCTTCGGCCTGCTGCGCCTGGGCAAGCTGGTGCGCATGGTGCCGCACCCGGTGATGCTCGGTTTCGTCAACGGCCTGGCCATCGTCATCGCCCTGGCGCAACTGGAACACTTCCAGCATGACGGCCGCTGGATCGAGGGCAACGCGCTATACCTGATGCTCGGCCTGGTGGCGCTGACCATGGCCATCGTCTATATCCTGCCGCGCCTGACCAAGGTGATTCCGCCGGCACTCGCGGCGATCCTCAGTGTCGGCCTGCTCACCTACTTCCTGCACCTACCCACCCACACCCTGGGCGACATGGCCAAGATCGCCGGCAATATGCCGGTGCCGGCGCTGCCGCAGATTCCCTGGAGCCTGGAAACCCTCAAGATCATCCTGCCCTACGCAGTGCTGATGGCCATGGTCGGCCTGCTGGAAACCCTGCTGACCCTCAACCTCACCGACGAGATCACCGAAAGCCGCGGCCACCCGGACCGCGAATGCGTGGCCCTCGGCGCGGCCAACATCGCCTCGGGCATGTGCGGCGGCATGGGCGGCTGCGCGATGATCGGCCAGACCATGATCAACCTCAGCTCCGGCGGCCGTGGCCGGCTGTCCGGCGTCGTCGCCGGGGGGATGATCCTGCTCTATATCCTGTTCCTGTCGCCTTTGATCGAGCTGATTCCCCTGGCGGCCCTGGTCGGCGTGATGTTCGTGGTCGCCCAGCAGACCTTTGCCTGGGCCTCGCTGCGGGTGCTTGGCAAGGTGCCGCTCAACGACGTGCTGGTGATCATCGCCGTGACCATCATTACCGTGTTCACCGACCTGGCCGTGGCGGTGTCCTGCGGCATCGTCATCGCCGCCCTGAACTTCGCCTGGCAGCATGCCCGCGACCTGCACGCCGAAACCCACCTGGAAGCCGACGGCAGCAAGCGTTACGTGCCCTGGGGCACACTGTTCTTCGCCTCCACCACGCAGTTCCTCAACCAGTTCGACACCGCCAACGACCCCGAGCACGTGACCATCGACTGCCGCCACCTGAGCTTCGTCGACTACTCGGCCATCGCCGCCCTCATGACCCTACGCGAACGCTACACCAAGGCCGGCAAACACCTGCGCGTGGTGCACCTGTCCGAGCGCTGCAAGCAATTGCTCAAGCGGGCAGGGATGCAGGCGGGCTGATGGCGACCGGCGGGAGACGCTGACGCACTTTTGACGTAAAGCTCCTGAAAGGAATCAACATGACCGAAGTATCCGATGATCCGTTGTGCCTGGTTTTCATTCCAGCGTTGGTGACGGTTCTCTATGCAGCAGAGAAGCACAAAGGTGTTCCGCTTACCGAAAAGGAAGTAATCGATATCCGTGACAATGCGACTTGCATGAAAGTCCCTTTCAGCGTGGCGCTAGAGGGCGAGCAGAAAAGAGGTTATCCGGATATCACTGCAGAGAATTGCTGGGAAGAGTGGAAATCGTTGCGTACCGAACTCCTTAACTAAGAATCTACAACGCATGGGCTGGCAGCCCCTTGACTTTTTACTGCAAACATTTTAACGGAGATGGTAGGTTTTCGGAGGCTCTCTAAAACTTCGAAACTCGACGTCAACTTTCCGCACCTGCTCGCACCATATCGAGCGCCCATGAAAAATAAATCGACGAAAGGAATAGCATGTTCTTTAAATACATCCCTCTCTCTCTATCGTTACTTTTCCCCTTAGTGACCCAAGCAGCAGAAACCTATACCATCCAAGACAAAGTCAGCATCTCCGCGCCCACAAAATTAAACTGGAAGCGGGATAAATCAGATGAAGAAAACCAAATAACCCTTGCGCACCAAACAGACTCACCACCTTACTACACTTCTTTTCTAGAGCTAAAAATTAGCACCATCGATTCGAAAATTAATGCTATAGAACACCTCTTAGATCAAGCAGGCAAAAAGCTGTCCAGGTTTTCCATCAGAGAGGCTGATGTCGAACTGCTGGAGAGCTTTACTTACAAGCGCGAACACTTTTTAGAGATGGACTGCATTTCGAACACTTGGACAACTGTGTATCCGCGCCAAAAAATTGCAAGGTCGATCCCGACTTACAGAACATTCAACATGCTCGAGTGCCCAATCCCAAACACTTCCCAAATATTGTCACTTTCTTTTATGTATTCGGGCAAAGAACACAATATTCCACCAGCCATGCAAAAAGATGCGAAAGACTTCTTTAACTCGCTAACGCTGCATGCGGCAAAAGACTGATTGCATCTCTGCATACAATCAACATTAGGCTTGACGGCGTCATTCACAGGAATTGGATTTATCAGCTAGATCACCGCCTACGCGACGTCTGCCGAGGTTGCAGCGCATCGAGCGCCGGAGCATTGTCGCGGGCCCAGCTGTAGATCAGCTCGATGGGCTCGACCAACCGTTGGCCAAGCTCGGTGAGCGTGTAGTCAACCGTGGGCGGTACGCTGTCGTGTACCTGGCGGTCGATCAGGCCGCTGGCTTCCAGTTCGCGCAGGGTCTGCACCAGCATCTTCTTGGAGATACCGGGCAGGCTGCGGTGCAGCACGCCGGTGCGGGCGGTGCCGCCGTGGCGGGCATGCAGGGTGTGCAGAATCATGCTCGTCCACTTGGTGGCGAACAATTCGAGTACGCGCCGCGGCGCGCAGTCTTCGCGCCATTGTTCATCGGGAGTGCCGGGTTGCATCGGGGTGGTTACCTTTTGGTGCCGTCTTGGTTTGAGTCTGCAGCGTCGTTATGGTGCCAATACTCGTTCTGAAGGAGGAATAGCTGTATGGCACATCACGCACTGGTCGTCGGCGCCAGCGGTATCGTCGGCAGCGCCACCGCGCGCCTGCTGGTCGAACAGGGTTGGCAGGTCACCGGCCTGGCTCGCAAGCCGGGCACGGCCGAGAACGTCACGCCACTGGCGGCCGACCTGCTCGACCCCGCCTCGCTGGCCAGCGCCGTCGAAGGCCTGAAGCCGACCCACGTGTTCCTGACCACCTGGGCACGCCAGGCCACCGAGGCGGAAAACATCCGCGTCAACGCGGCGATGGTCCGCAACCTGCTGGACGCCCTACGCCCGGCGGGTAGCGTCAAGCACGTGGCTCTGGTCACCGGTCTCAAACACTACCTCGGCCCGTTCGAGGCCTATGGCAAGGGCGTGCTGCCGCAAACTCCGTTCCGCGAGGAGCAGGGCCGCCTGGATGTGGAGAATTTCTATTACGCCCAGGAAGACGAGGTGTTCGCCGCCGCCAAGCGTGACGGCTTCACCTGGAGCGTGCACCGCCCACACACCGTCACCGGCGTCGCGGTCGGCAATGCGATGAACATGGCGACTACCCTCGCCGTCTACGCCTCGATCTGCCGGGAAACCGGCCGCCCGTTCCGCTTCCCCGGCTCGGCCGTGCAGTGGAACAGCCTCACCGACATGACCGACGCCCGCCAACTGGCCAAGCAACTGCACTGGGCCGCGACCACCCCGGCAGCGGCCAACCAGGCCTTCAACATCGTCAACGGTGACGTGTTTCGCTGGAAATGGATGTGGCAGCGCATCGCCGAATGGTTCGGCATCGAGGCCGCCCCTTTCGACGGCGAGCCCGCACCGTTGGAGGAACAGATGGCCGGCGACGCCGCAGCCTGGCTGGAACTGGTCGCCAAGCATGACCTGGCCGAAGCCGACATCACCCGCCTGATATCCCCTTGGCACACCGACGCCGATCTGGGCCGTCCCATCGAAGTGGTCACCGACATGTCGAAGAGCCGCAAGCTGGGCTTTCTCGATTATCAGGCCACCGACGATGCGTTCTTTGCGGTATTCGAACAGCTGCGTGAGGCCAAGCTGATTCCTTAAGCGCAACACCCGCCCCCCCTCGGGAGCCCGCCTATGGGCTCCCAACTTCAACGCCCATCTCCCCTCCAACTCCCGATACTCGACTACCACCATTGGATGGCTTGCCTAACATCTAGCAGATTGGCTAACGTCGGCCTCATTGATAGCGATAAGCCATAAACTTGCCGCGCGCTTGAAGAAGCAACCTGTGAATCGGTGCTTCATGGCGTAAAAGCAAAGCAGTCAGGGAAATGACTTCTGCCGGCAAATGCCGCAGACAGGGAAGTAGCGAGATGGCCAGACGTCGCAAGACCTCCGCATTCGAAGACCTTATCCTCATCGCCAGCCTCCTGCCGTGGTGGCTCAGCGTCCTGCTGACGCTGCTTAGCTGGTATTGGCTGCATGGCTACTCGACTAGTAGCCCGCCACGATTGACCAATCCCAGCAGGTACTCCAATCAGCTGCCTGGTGAAGCGTTTCGCGACTGGGCGGCAATTTTTCAGGACATCACCGCGACCAATTGTATATTCAGAGTCGCCTCAGTTTCTGGACACATCCCTCAGTTATCAGCTCATTAGAGTTACAAGCAGCCATATCCAGAGCAAAGCCAAACCATAACAGCATAAAACCCTCTACCCTGACCTTATAAAACAAAACTTGTTATCTAAAACACAAAAGAGGCAGATATGAAAAATGAATACAAGTAGTACTTTAAAGCCAGCACCGAAGAAATTGAGGAAATATGGAAAAATGGCACACTGACAGTGGACGCCAACGTACTATTGGATCTATATCGATATCACGAAAGCACTAGAAACAGCCTAATACAAAGCATACAAAACTTCGAAGGAAAACTATGGCTATCAAGGCAAGCATCAGAAGAATTCTTTCGAAACCGAAACAAAGTTATAATCTCTGCAAATAAAACTTTCAAAGATGCAAAGGAAGAAATCGAGAAACTTAGAAAATCAATTGAAGGAACTGTTACTCAACTCAAAGGCAACCGTATAATCCCCGCAGATATCGCCGATCAAATGCTAGAAGAGATATCACCGCAAATTATCAAAGCACAGGAAAGAGTAGAGCAGGCAAAGAATAGCCATCCAAACTTCTTATTAGAAGATAGCATCCTTGATGAAGTTGCAAAGCTATTTGACGGTGCAATAGGTAGACATTTCTCGACAGAAGAACACACATATGAGCTAACAGAGGCAGAAAGAAGAAAAAACAGCAAAATCCCGCCAGGTTACTTGGATGATGACAAAGATGGCGAACGCCCTTATGGAGACTACTTCCTTTGGAAGCAAATATTAAACCACTCAAAAGAGTCTTCTCAACCAATATTATTTGTAACATCTGAGCGAAAAGAAGACTGGTGGGAGAAAATCTCAGGAAAGACCACTGGCCCTAGAATCGAACTACTCAGAGAAGCCAGCGAATATACAGGCCAAAGAATATTAATCTACCCAACAGACAGATTCTTGGAGTTCTCCTCTCAACGAAAAGGCCAAGTGGTTAATGAGAGCGCCGTAGAGGAGATCAGAGCAATAGACAGCTTGAGAACAGAAAGAGAGCATGCAGTGGAAATCATCTCACAAAAGATCAATATTGCATCTCCTGAATATCATGCTGGAGAAATCACAATAAAGCTGAAAAGACAGGTTAAAAACTTTACCGGAAGCGGCCATTTCAAGCCTGTAATGGCAGACTCACCAGAGATGACAGTTGAACTTATATCAGCACCAAACAACTTGCCAACATGCAGCATTGGATCCGGCACGGGTACAAATTATGACTTTAACATCCATGTAAAATCAGAAAACAGAGATGAATTACTTCCAATCGGGGAGTATATATTTGAATATTCAGCAACACTCAGAGATGAAAGCCAACCAGAGTAATAGCTTGAATATTTCTAAAGCACAGCCTGGCTTTCAAACCAGCGTCTTAGTCGTGAAACCGCGAAATCCTTCACTTCGTTAACCTGAACCAACCCGCCCATTCTCGCCCTAAGCAGTACCGCTGCAGGGAAAGGGAATCGGGCTGGTGTGGCCGGCTGGCAGCGCAATCGGGTTTGGGAATTTGGGCGTATTGCCCTATCCTCGCGCCCCTTCGAATAAGACGACCAAAGGAAGACGCCCGTGTCTGCGTTGCTCGATGCCTTCTCCGGCCTGCTCTGGACCTACCTTGCCATCCCCATGCTGCTGCTCAGCGGCCTCTATCTGACCTATGTGTGTCGTGGCGTGCAGCTGCGGATGATCCCGGAAATGTTCCGGGTAATCCTGGAGCGCAACCACGGTGACAAGGAAGCGATTTCCTCCTTCAAGGCGTTCACCATTTCCGCGGCGTCGCGGGTTGGCACCGGCAATATCGCAGGCGTAGCCACGGCCATCGCCGTGGGTGGCCCCGGTGCGGTGTTCTGGATGTGGATGGTGGCGCTGGTTGGCGGCGCCACCTCGTTCGTGGAGTCGACCCTGGGCCAGCTGTACAAGTCCGACAAGCAGTACCGCTACCACGGCGGCCCGGCCTACTACATCCAGCGCGCTCTGGGCTGGCGCTGGCTGGCGGTGGTGTTCGCGGTGATGATCAGCATCACCTACGGCCTGGTGTTCAACTCGGTACAGGCCAACTCCATAGTTGACGCCATGCAGACCTCTTTCGGCGGTGAAGGCGGCAGCCGCACCCTGGCCTGGGGCGTGGGCATCGCGCTCACCGTATTGACCGGCGTGATCATCTTCGGCGGCGTGCAGACCATCTCCAAGGTGTCGGTCACCGTAGTGCCGGCCATGGCCCTGATGTACCTGGGCATCGGCCTGCTGGTCATCCTGCTCAACATCGACCAGGTGCCGCGGGTATTCGGCGACATCTTCAGCCACGCCTTCGGTCTGCGCGAGATCGCTGGCGGCGGTATCGGCGCGGCGATCATGATGGGCGTACGTCGCGGCCTGTTCTCCAACGAGGCCGGCATGGGCTCGGTGCCCAATGCCAGCGCCACTGCATCAGTGTCGCACCCGGTCAAGCAGGGCCTGGTACAGACCCTGGGCGTGTATTTCGACACGCTGGTCATCTGTACAATGACCGCGCTGATCATTCTGGTCGCCGACCCGAGTCACGCCTATGGTGATGCCACCCAGGGCGCCAGCCTGACCCAATGGGCGCTGGCCGAAGAGCTCGGCAGTTGGGCACTCCACTACCTGACCTTCGCCATCCTGCTGTTCGCCTTCACCTCGGTGATCGGCAACTACTATTACGGTGAATCCAACATCCAGTACATGTTCGACAGCAAGCTGCTGCTCAACCTGTTCCGCGTGCTGGTGATGGCTTTCGTGCTGATCGGCTCGGTGGTCAAGGTATCGGTGGTGTGGGCCATGGCCGATGTGTTCATGCCGCTGCTGGCCCTCACCAACTTGATCGCCATCCTGCCGCTGGCGGCAATTGCCGCACGCCTGCTCAACCATTATAACGCCCAGCGCCGCAAGGGCGTGGAACCGGTGTTCCACCGCGATGAGATGCCAGACCTGAAGAACGTCGAATGCTGGGATGGCAGTGACCACGTTACTTGCGCAGAAACCTACGGCGACTCGGCGAACAAAGCGCTGAAGAACTGACGATATCTGGGCTACGCAGCAACCCAGAACGCCGACCTCCATAGGTCGGCGTTCTGCTATCTGCAGTGTTGAAGCTAGGCGGCTCGCGCGCTCAGCAGGCGAACTCCCAAACCGATAAACAGCGCGCCGGTCAGGCGCTTGATGGTCGCCACCCAGCGCAAGGCCTTGAGCCGCTCGCTGAAGCGAAAGGCGACAAAGCAGTACAGCGAATGCACCACCACCACGATGGCGGCGATGGTCAGGTACATGACCGTGAACTGCAGCGACACGGCGCGCTCTGGCTGCAGAAACTGCGGCAGGAAGGCGCACAGAAAGATCATCGTCTTGGGGTTGCTGGCCGACACCAGAAATGCTTCGCCGGCAATACGCCAACCGGCTACCGCAACGGCAGCGGATAGCTCCACTGAAGAGTTCCCGGCGGCTGCCTGACGGGTGAACAGCTGGCGAAGCCCCAGATAGATCAGGTAGCCGGCGCCGATGATCTTCAGGGCCAGGAAGGCTGTAGGCATGGCGATCAGCAGCGCGCCTACGCCCAATGCAACGCCGGAGGTAACCAGCAGTTGCGCCGAGAGGTTGCCGAGCAACGTGGCGCCCATGGCGCTTGGGCCGTGGCGCAAGGCATTGCGCACCACCAGTAGCACATTCGGCCCCGGCGTCAGCGTGGTAGCCAGGTAAGCCAGGGTGAAGGTGAACCAGAGGTGCAGGGCCATGACGGCGGCTCGTGAGTGCGAACGAACCTGATCCTAACAGTAACCAGATATGTCAGGCAGTACGAATTTTTAGCCAATGGATTACGCCAGACCGAAGCTGCTCCCAGCCTGCTGCTCCAGCCAGGCAATCAGGTCGCCGGTCTCCAGCGGCCGCGAGATGTAGAAGCCCTGAGCTTCCTGGCAGCCCCAGTCGCGGATCACCTTGAGGGTTTGTTCGGTTTCGATGCCTTCGGCAACCACGCGCTGGCCCAACTCCCTGGCCAGGCTGATCAGCGCGCGCACGATGTTCCAATCCTTTCCGCCTGGCTGCAGGTCATCCATGAACGAGCGGTCGAGCTTGACGATGTTGGCTGGAATGTCGCGCAGATAAGACCAATTGCTGTAACCGCTGCCGAAATCATCAATGGCGATTTCCACGCCTATGGCCTTGAGCCGTTCTATCTGAGTGATCACCACTGAGAAGTCGCCGATCAGCGCGCTTTCGGTGAACTCTACTTCCAGGCACGAGCCGTCTAGCTCATTGCGCGCCAGCAGACGGACGATCTCGTCGGTTAGGTGATCATTGTTGAGGTCTTCGGCGGACACATTGATCGCCACCTTTAGATCGACCCCCTCGCGGCGCCAGGCGTCGACCTGGGTGATCGCCTGGTTGATCACCCAGAAGCTCACCGCGTGAATCAGCGGGGTCTTCTCGGCCAGCGGAATGAATTCGGCTGGGCTGACTTCGCCCAAGGTTGGGTGTGTCCAGCGCAGCAGCGCCTCAACGGAGAGGCACTCGCCGCTGTGCAGATCGACGCGCGGCTGGAACACCAGACGCAGTTGGTCATGGGCGCGTACCGCATCGGCCAGATCGTTGAGCAATCGGGTGCTACGTTGCTGCGCGGCGTCCATCTGCTCGTCGTAATAGGACCAGCCCTTTCCCGCCTTGCGCGCCTCATCGGCTGCGCAAACGATCAGGCGTAACCAGTCATCGGGGGCTTGATCCGGCTCCAGGCGCAGCACACCGATACCGATTTGCGGCAGCACCGGCAATTCCTGACAATGAATCGGCCTGCTGAACGCCTCGGCCAGGGTAGCGAACACGGCGGGGGCCTGCTCCAGCTGATCGCCTGGCACCACGCAGGCGAAACGCAGCGTGCTGATCTTGTAGAGCTCCCAACTGGCTGGAAGCAGACTTCGCAGAGTGTTCTTCACCGACAGGGTGAAATCGGTCAGGAATTGAAAACCCAAAGACTTGAGCATGTCGTTGCGCTGCGCCGGCGACACCAGTTCGATCGCAACGGCCAGCGCAGTTTCGCCGCGCTCAAGGGTATCGCTGATGTCTTCTTCCAGCTTGGCATGATTGAACAACCCGGTAGTGCCATCAACAAAGGCAGCAGTACGCATTTCGTCGAGCCGGGCGATAGCCAGGCGGGCAATCTGCTGCAGCATCGCCATATCGGCGGCGGACATCGGCGGGCGTGGCTGGGTATCGATTACACACAGGTTGCCGAGCACCAGACCGCCCTCAAGTACCAGCGGCACACCGGCGTAGTAGCGGATGCCCGGCTCACCGGTGACCAGGTTGTTGTAGCGAAAGCGATCGTCCTGCAGCGCATCGCACACCTCGACGCTTTCGCCGGTGGCCACGCTGTAGGCACAGAAGGAATCGGCGCGCGGGGTTTCCGGGCGGTCGACGCCGAAGCGTGCACGGAACCACTGGCGATTGCGCTCGACGATAGTGATCAGGCAGATGGGCGTGTTGAAGTACAGGGCGGCGATCTTCACCACTTCGTCGAGAAACGCATCAGTGTTGCTCTCGACGAAACACGGGTGCGCGTCTATCAGCCGCTGGCGGCTCAGCTCGTTCAACGGCAGGGGGGGATATGGCGCCCGCATCTTTGCTCTCTCGGTTGTTGCACGCAAAAGACGGGTGCCGGAGTCCTTTTCGTAGACCGTTCACCCGATGATAACCAAATGACATCACGCCTAATACGGAGTTGCCTAAATAATTGCGACCGTCCAGCTGTTGAGAAATCGACGCATCGCCGACGAGGCCCTTGGGCAGCGCACAGATCATCGGAAACTGCGAAAATATGGCTGAACGCGGTGCGGCTTAGGTGTCTCTTACCTAGCAGACAAGATCGTCCTGCCACGACTGCGCCCGCCTTGATGATATGGATTCATTGACCAAGCCCGCACCCGCCCCCTACTCCACCGAGCGCCTGGGTTTTCTCGCCAACGGCGGGGAAATTGGCCAACTGCTGCATACACTCGATGCGGGCAACTCACCGCTGGGCGCCGCCCGCGATTGGTCACAGACACTCAAAACGCTGATGAGCACCGTGCTGCCGGTCAAGGCGCAGATCGTGATTTTCTGGGGCCCGCAGTACATCGCCCTGTACAACGACGCGTACGCATCGAGCATCGGCAACAAGCACCCGCGCGCGCTGGGCCGCCCGGCAGTAGAGAATTGGACCGAGCTGTGGGAAGACCTCGAACCACTGCTGCGTGGCGTGCGTGAAAGCGGCGAAACTTTCGCCGCCAAGGACCGCCCCTTCTACATCGAGCGCCACGGCCGCGGCGAAGCGGTGTATTTCGATGTGTCCTACTCGGCAGTGCCCGAGGCCGATGGCTCAGTGGGTGGCGTGCTGTGCGTAGTCAATGAAACCACCCAGCGCGTGCAGTTCGAGCGGCGCCAGGCGTTTCTGCTCGAGCTGGGCCAGGCATTGCCGTCGATCAGTGAACCCGATCAGGTCGAAGCCCTGGTGCTGCGTCGGCTTGCCGAGGAGCTGAGTGCCGAAAAGGTGTTCTTCGCCGAAAACCTGCAGGCCGAGGCCGCACTGAACATCCGCCAGAGCGCAGCGCACACCTGCGCCGGGCATCCACTGCAGCCCTACGACGCCGGGCAAAACGAGGTGCTACTCAGCGGCCGTACGCTGGTACAACCGGCGACGGATGACACTCCGGCAACCCTGCACGTTCCAGTGGTGCGTAACGGCGTGCTGGATGCGGTGCTGGTGATCGAGCAACAGGGCCTGCACGAATTTTCCGACTACGAAATCCACTTGGCTGACGAGACGGCCAAGCTGGCCTGGGCCTGGATCACCCGCGCCCGCGCCGAGGTGGCGCTACGCCTGAGCTCCACCCAGCTGTCGGCAATGTTCGACCAGGCCGGCGCCGGCATCGCCGTGTGCGACGCCGGCATGACCCTGATCCGGGTCAACGATCATTACTGCGAGATCGTTGGCCGCAGCCGCGAACAGTCGCTCGGCCAGAGCCTCTACGAGCTGGCCGAAGCCGGCGAATGCGCCTCGGTCGCTTCGCCCTGCGAATACAGCCTGCGCCATGGTCGCCCATTCGAAAACACGCGCTGTCATAGTCGCGCCGATGGCAGCGTGGTGTGGGTGCAGAACCATGTGACGCCACTGCTCGACGACCAGCAGAGGATCGTCGGCACCATCTGCGTGTGCGTCGATATCAGCGAGCGGGTGCGCGCCGAGGCCGACCTGCGCGAGCTCAACGATTCTCTCGAAGACCGCGTGGCAACCATGGTGGCGCAACGTGAAGCGGCCGTCGCGCAGCTGCACGAAGCCCACAAGATGGAAATGGTTGGCCAGCTCACCGGCGGCATCGCCCACGACTTCAACAACCTGCTGACGCCCATCATGGCCTCGCTGGAGCTGATCCGACGGCGCCTGCCGGACGAACGCTGCACCAAGCTGGCCGACGGCGCGCTGCAGGCCGCCGACCGCGCGCGCATTCTGGTCGGCAGACTGCTGACCTTCGCTCGCCGGCAAACCCTCAAGCCGCAGCCGGTGGCATTGAGCACGCTGATCCGCAATATGCGCGACCTGATCCAGAGATCCCTTGGACCGATGATCGAGCTGCGCATCGATATCCCCGAGCGCCTGCCAACAGTGTTTATCGACCCGCACCAGCTGGAACTGGCAGTGCTCAACCTGGCGGTCAACGCCCGCGATGCCATGGACGAAAGCGGCCGGCTTAGTATCGCTGCCGAGCTGAGCGAGATATCGAGCAACACCATCACAGGCCTCAGAGGCGGCCAGTACGCACGCCTGACCATCAGTGACTCCGGCTGCGGCATGGACGATGAAACCTTGCGCCGTTGCACCGAGCCGTTCTACTCCACCAAGGGCGTTGGCAAGGGCACGGGACTGGGGCTGTCGATGGTGCACGGCTTGCTGGTGCAGTCCGGCGGCGGCTTTGCCATCGACTCGTTACGCGGGCAAGGCACCCGGGTCAGCCTGTGGCTGCCAACCACCGATGCACCGGTAGAGAGCGACAAGCCCGAACGCGATGAGGAAGTACCGCGAGCGGCGCGGCCGACCCATATCTTGCTGGTCGACGATGAGGCGCTGGTACGCGACACAACCGCCCTTCAGCTACACGATCTGGGTTATGAGGTGACCGAAGTGGATAGCGCCGCTGCGGCGCTTAAGCTGATCGACGAGGGCCTGCGCCCTGATGCGCTGGTGACCGATCACATCATGGAGAACAAGACCGGCGCCCAGCTGGCCCAGGAACTGCGCCAGCGTTTCCCCGATCTGCCGGTGCTGATCATCACCGGCTACGCCAACCTGACGCCGACCCAAATCAGTAGCTTCGAAGTGCTGGCCAAGCCGTTCCGCCGCCGCGACCTGGCCGATCGTCTGGCACAGCTACTGAGTAAGAGTGAGCCGGCCGGATCGAATTAAACCGGCAAGCATTCAGGCGCTTTCAAGCCCACACTTGAATGGCAGCCTTACCCCACGGCCGCCAAGCGCTTCTGCCATCACCGCGTAGCTTGTCGCTCAGCCCAGCACGCGGCCATGGATTCGCCGCTCATCCGACCGCTCTTTTTGCCATCAGGCGATGCTACTTTGGCGCTTTGGCGCCGCCATGCCGGGCTCCAGAAGCACAAGTTGCTGACGCACACGCAGCACAAATTGGGAAATGCTCCGCGAGCTGGCCAGTTCTGCGCGCTGGGCATCGGCCACGCTCAGTAAGAGGCGATCATCACCCGGATCGCGCAACTCGAGTGTCACCAAGTCATTAGTGCCGATAGTGCAACGGCAGGCCAGGGGCAAAAAAGCGGCTTCGACAATCTGCCGCTGTTCGAGAATGGACATCATCATGCGTCTCTCCATTGCAAAACACCTCGCTGATACCTTCTACAAGCGAAGCGTGTTGCATCGATTTGAGTGATTGCCACATAGCAATTACCAAGAGAGTTGCATCAGCAATGCCAGGTAGTTTCTTCAAACAAATCAGCTTGAGCGCTCAAGCGCCCTCATGCAACTTGCACTGGCGCGCTTACTTACTCAGGTATTTTGCACGAACCCCAGCCTCTACAAATTACATCCTTGTACAACGACATAATTTACAAATAACCACCACTCGTCTCTCCGCCTTTATATAACTCGAACGAATACAATAAAACCCGCTTCGTAATCGATGAGGATGTCCTCATTTCGACAATTGAGATTGTGGAGATAACAAGATGGCACATAGCAACCCAGGTAACTTCGCCAACGACCGCGACAAAGCAGCCGAAGCGGGCCGCAAAGGTGGCAAACAAAGCGGCGGAAATTTTGCCAATGATCGCCAGAAGGCAGCGGAAGCAGGTCGCAAAGGTGGTCAGAACAGCCATGGCGGTGGTGGAAAGCGCAGTTCTTCCTGAGAAGCACAAAGACTGCGAAACCTGCCGCTGCGGGTTTCGCGTTTCTTTTAAACGCTTATAAAGAGTTGCCACAGCAACTTCCCCTACAAGCTATTTAATCAACGTTGAAACATAGCGTCCGCCATCCCCACCGGCTTTCTAGCTGCTCCATACAGAACAATTTCCTGCCTCGATATTCTGGAAACTGCCACTTCTGAGTCTATCCCCCATAAGGCAATAAATCATTTGCTCAATAATTCGACGCTGATCGCGCACAGGCATCCAAGACCAGAAGGCAGACTGAGCCGCATAGTCGTCTCTCTATAACGAAGGGAGACGGACCATGAGTCACGATGATCCTCAACGGCGCAGCCACGACTGGGCTCTACTGTTTCTGCGCATCAGCGCCAGCCTGTTGCTGCTGACCGTTCACGGCCTACCGAAGTTGCTTGATCTGCAGGCGGAGCTGGGCCGAATCGAAGACCCGATCGGTTTGGGTCAGGGCATCACCCTGGGCCTGGCGCTATTCGCGGAAGTAGCGTGCCCGCTGCTGATCGCGTTGGGTCTCTTTACCCGCCTGGCCTGTTTGCCGATTCTCGCTGTACTGGCGGTGTCGCTGACGCTGGTACACCCCGAGTGGAGCCTGGCCGACGGGCAGTTCGCCTGGCTGCTGACGATCATCTTCGTCGCGCTGCTTATCGGCGGTGCCGGTCGTTTCGCGCTGGGCCACAACCTTCGCTGGCAATAAGCGCCCGGCGCCTGGGAGATCCATCAGAGCATCCGATTTCGGCACGGCAAGCGTGACCCACGCCACGGGCGGCTCGTCATCATTCTGTAATAAAACTGAAATACGCCTAGAATGCGCTTATCGGCCATGCACTCGTAGAAGTGCAACGCCGGAAACAGTCCGAACTTTCTGCCATTTCAGCCACCTATGCAAACTGCAAATGACAGTTGGAAGTCCCATGATCAAGACCACCAAACCTCGCGCTACCGTGATCTGCCAGCAGCGGGACAAAGTGCTGCTGGTGCGCAAGGCCGATGCCAAATGGACACTGCCCGGTGGCAAGATCGAAGCTCACGAGCGGCCAGCCGAAGCAGCGCTGCGTGAACTCTGCGAGGAAACCGGGCTGGATAGCACAGCGCTGGAGTTTCTGGCCCTGCACGAATTCGACAGCCGCCCCCATCACGTCTTTCGCGCCACGGTGCCCGAGTACCTGGCCGCGCAACCGCAGAACGAAATTGCCGATTGCCGCTGGTTCTCAGCCGTCGACTTGGACAAGGCGATCAAGAAATCGGCGCGCAAGCTGCTAGAACTGTACTTCGCCAGCAGCCACGGCAAGCCTGCCTGACAGCCTTTCACAACGCGATCAGCCGACCTGATCGCCCTCGATCATCTCGTGAATACGGCTGGCGATTGCCTGCATGGTGAAGGGCTTGGTCAGCAAGCGCATGCCCGGCTCCAGATGGCCATTGCCGATCACCGAATTCTCCGCATAACCGGTAATGAACAGCACCTTCAGCTCCGGTCGCTCCTGGCGCGCGAAGTCCGCCAGTTGGCGACCGTTCATGCCGGCCGGCAGGCCCACGTCGGTCACCAGCAGGTCAATGCGCGCATCGGACTGCACGATCTTCAGCGCTGAGGGGCCGTCGCCGGCTTCAAGTGTGTTGTAGCCCTGCCCTTCGAGCACCTCGGTTACCAGCATGCGAATGGCTGGTTCGTCATCGACGACCAGCACAGTTTCGCGGCCGGCATTCGACTCCTCGGCCGGCGTTTCGACCGCCTCGGCATCCGCCTCGTCGCTGCCATCGTAGAGGCGAGGCAGGTACAGACACATGGTGGTGCCCTGGCCAACCTCGGAATAGATGCACACCTGGCCGCCGGACTGACGCACGAAGCCATAGACCATCGACAGCCCCAGGCCAGTGCCCTCGCCTAGTGGCTTGGTGGTGAAGAACGGCTCGAAGGCGTGTTCGATCACCTCTGGGCTCATGCCAGTACCGGTATCGGTCACGCACAGCGACACGTATTGACCCGGCGGTACATTACGCCCGCGCGCGGCGTAATCATCGATCCACTTGTTAGCCGTCTCGATGGTCAACCGACCGCCGTGGGGCATGGCATCGCGAGCGTTCAGACACAGATTCAGCAAGGCGTTTTCCAGCTGCGGGGCGTCGATGAAGCTCGACCAAAGCCCTGCAGCCAGCACCACCTCGGTCGTGATATGCGGCCCCACGCTGCGACGCACCAGCTCTTCCATGCCGGTGACCAGCCGGTTGACGTTGGTCGGTTTGGGGTCCAGGGTCTGCCGGCGCGAGAAAGCCAGCAACCGATGGGTCAGCGACGCGGCACGCCGCGCCGCGCTTTGCGCAGCACTGACGTAGCGATCCAGATCCCCTAGACGCCCCTGCCCTAGGCGCATCTGCAAGAGCTCCAGCGAACCGCTGATGCTGGTCAGCAGGTTGTTGAAGTCGTGGGCGATGCCGCCGGTCAACTGGCCCACCGCTTCCATCTTCTGCGATTGACGCAGGGCATCCTCTGCCACCCGCAAGCGCTCCTGTTCCTGCAGGCGCTCGGTGATGTCGTAGACGAACTGGTAGGCGCCGATCTGCTGGCCATTACTGTCGTTGAGGCGACTGAAATGCATCTCGTAATGGCGCATGCCCTGCTCCGTCGGCAGCGGCACCACCAGTTCGAATTCCTCACCGGCCAGCGCCCGTTGCCAGGGGGCGATCACGATTTCCAGGTGTTCGGGGCGTTCCTTGAGCGCGTGCTTGAGATCCTCGCCGATCTGCGGGCGGGCGCCAAACACGCGCTCGTACTCGCGCATGCCCGAGCCGTTGATGGCGATCCAGCGGTAGTCGAAGCCCATGATGAAGATCAGCGCATCAGCGCCGTCCACCACCCCGGCCAGCACGCGGCGCGCCTCGTTGGCATCGCGCACTCGCGCTTCCAGGGTCTCGTTGAGCTGGCGCAGCGACTCCTCGGCCTGCTTGCGCTGTGTGATGTCCTGGAACAGCACCGCCACCTGCTTGCGGCTGGCAGGCCCAACACGGAACGCGCTGATCTCCAGGTGGCGGCCGGTTGCGATCAGCTCCTGCTCGAAACGTATCGGCTCGCCGCTATGCAACACATGGGCATAGCGCTCGACCCAGCTGTCGGCTTCCTCGCCGACCATCTCGCGCAGCTTCTGACCGACCACGTTGCGGATACCGGCGTGCTCGGCGTAGGCCGGGTTGGCTTCGATGTGCACGTAATCGCTGAGCGGCCCGTGGGGGCCGTCGAAGAACTCGATGACGCAGAAGCCTTCGTCCATGGTGTTGAACAGGAACTCGTAGCGCTCGCGCTCCTGGGCGAAGGCATGCTCGACACGGCGCTGCTCGGCAATGTCGATTTCCTGGATGAACAACCCCTCGACCCGGCCCAGCCCATCGAACTGCGGTTGGTAGCTGAAATCCACCTGATGCCCGGGCCGGCCGGGCACCTCGAAATTACGCGCCCGCACGGCGCGACCACGCCGGTAGGCCTCTTCGAGCAAGTCGATGAAACGCCGTGCCATACGTGTGGCCAACACCTCGCGGGCCGGCTGGCCGATCACATCGTCCAGGCCCAGCAGACGCTGGTAGGCGGGGTTGAGGTATTCGAAACGCAGCTCAGGGCCATGCAGCACAGCCATCGCCGCCGGCGCCTGCTCGAAGGCCTGGCGAAAGCGCTGATCCGCCGACGCGCCGTCGCCGGCTGTCGCGGCCAGGCTGGCCCTGAGCTGGGCATTTTCTGCCTCGAGCGCTTGCAACCGATGCCGAAGGGCTTCGACGTCATCAGATATCACGATAGGACCCAGGCGGCAGAGAAAGAGGCTCAGCAAGGCAGCCATTGAAGCCTGTATCGCGGCGTTTTACCACGGCCGCCGCGATTTATATTTTGGGCTGGTTGGTGGGTTCACCGGCAACCGGGAACCCGCTTCTGCTGCGCAGGGCAGCGACTCAGGCCAGCTTGAAACGGTTTACCTGAGCCTGCAGATCCGCCCCGAGGCGCGCCAGATCGACGCTGGCCGCCGAAGTTTCCTCGGTGGCGGCCGACGACTGCTCGGCCACGTCGCGGATGCTCGACACGCTGCGGTTGATCTCCTCGGCGACAGAGCTCTGCTGCTCGGCGGCAGTGGCGATCTGCTGGTTCATCTGCTGAATTTCCGAGACCGCGGCGTTGATCGCGCTCAATGCGCTATTGGCCTGCTTGGCAGCATGCACCGTGGTTTCCGCCTGGGCGCAGCTTTGGCCCATCATCGCTACGGCCTTTTCCGCGCCGTTCTGCAGGTTGCCGATCAAACCCTCGATCTGCTCGGTGGACTCATGGGTGCGCCGCGCCAGGGCACGGACTTCATCGGCAACCACGGCAAAACCGCGGCCTGACTCCCCCGCCCGCGCCGCCTCGATAGCCGCATTGAGGGCCAGTAGGTTGGTCTGCTCGGCGATGCCCTTGATCACGTCGAGCACGGTGCCAATATTGCCGCTGTCGTGCTTGAGCGACTCGATGGCATGGGCCGAATCCTCGATGGACACGGCCAGCTTCTCGATACGCGCCACCGCCTGCTGCACGGTCTGCTGACCTTCCTGGGTCTGCTCGTCGGCGTTGCGGGCGTACTCGGCGGCCGACTCGGCGTTGCGCGCCACATCCAGCACGGTGGCGGTCATCTCGTTCATGGCGGTGGCCACTTGTTCGGTTTCCATGCGCTGCTGGGACACACCGGCACTGGTCTGCTCGGTCACCGCAGACAGCTCTTCGGCCGCCGTGGCCAGTTGCGCCACGCCATTGCCCAGGCGGCCCAGCAGATCGCGCAGGCTCAGAGTCATGTCCTGCATAGCCTGCATCAGCTGGCCCAGCTCGTCGTGGCGATCCGGCACGATATCGGCGGACAAATCGCCGTTGGCCACCTGCTTGGCCACGCCGACCACACGCTGCAGCGGGCCGACGATCATGCGGGTAATCACCAGCGCGCACAGCACGCCCAACACAAAGGCGATGGCAGCGGCACCGAAGAGCATGGTCTTGGCGCGGCTGGCATCACCGTTGAGCAGCGTCAATTGCATTTCAAGCGACTTATCGGACGATGCGGCAACCTGACGGGCGCGCTCGGTCATGTCCTTTTCGGTAGCGTTGTAACCCTCGATCGCCTTGCGCATATTTCCGAACTGCTCGTTGTACTGCTGCAATTGAGCCAACCCGGCCTCCACATCCGCCTGATCAGCAGCATTGCTCAACTCACGGTTCAGGGTTCTGCCCTTCTGGGCGAGCGAAGCGAAATGCTCCTGCAATGCAGTGGCATATTTTTCATCTTCACGCAGGAGAAAATCCTTCTCCCGTCGACGCGCCTCAAGCAACTCCATCGCCATGGAGTTAGCCTGGTTGGCCTGACTCAACACGTCGATGCTGGTCTGGTCACCCGTCAGGCGAATCTGCTCCACGGCGGCCTTACGCAGGCGCTCTTCGAGATCCGCAAAGCGCTCGAGAGCTGCACGCGCCGCCGTCTCCATCGCAGCCTGGGCGTTCTTGTTGGCATCGGTGGCTTGCTTGAGGCTTAGCAGCTTTTCGCGGTAGCCCTGCAGGTCATCCTGCACGGTGCGCATCATCGCCTTCGTTTCGGGATAGAGCATCTTGCCTTCGCTGACCTTGGCCTGTTGCTCGGTTTCATCGGTCAGGGCAATGGCCTGTTGCATGTACTGGTCGTCATCGCGAAGCAGGAAGTTCTTTTCCTGCTGACGAGCCTGGCTGAGCTTGCCGTCGATGCTGCTGACGCCCAGCAGGATGTCGATACGCTGCAAGGTGGTGTGCAAGGCGGACTGGCCAACCCAGACAATGGCCAGAGTGATGATCAGAACCAGGCCGAAACCGCTGAGCAGCTTCTTTCTGACGCTCATGTTGAGCAGCAGGTTTGTGACAGGCATAGGGTGACTCCCTGATTATTCGATAGAGCACAGGCGCGTTGGGGCGCCATGGAGTGCACAAAGAACCGATACGATTCGGCGACGGCTTTTCTGCTGCATAAACAGCACTATCGGCAGGCAGACACGAAACTGTAAATTTTGTAATTTTCAATGACCAGCACGCGGGGCAGTGCATGACGCCTGAGGCCAGCACAAAGGCGTTTGAGGACATAAAAGCTGGCGCCATAAAGCCGACACATCGTGCGTTTTAAGCTCCGGCGCCCCCATGATGAGCAGATTTCGCTCACCGGTTGGCGAGCTACTTAAAAGCTGTAAAAGCCAGGCACGAACCTTTCCGATTGGCACTTTGCTGTGTCAAGCAGGGCCAGTTACCAGATCACCGGCCCTTGCGCAGCAGTAGCCAACTCCTCCGACACTTCGCCGACGGACGAACGCACTAGGAGCACACCGACAGTGATTGGCACCTGCTCGGCAACTCTTATTCAACTGGGTAAGAGAGCTGTTAGTGAAAGGAGCTCAACGCGGGCCACGGAATGACCAGCCCACAGCACGTTAGAGTGACCGGCAAACCACTACAGACCGCTCTATATCAGCCTTTCAGGTATCTTCGTACAACTACCCAGCTGGTCAGAAATGTTCACACGTCGATTGTGAAGTGACTCTATACTGGCGCCACTCCAATGACATGGAACTAAACCCATGCGCCTCGACACGCTGACACTCAAGACCCGTCTGATCATCGCAGTGGCTATCCCCTGCATCGCCTTGGTACTGGTCGCGGTGACCAGCCTCAACAGCATGTCCAACATGCAGAAGGAGGCCAGCGCGCTCTACCTCAACACTTCCGCACCCATGCGCGCGATGGCCGAAGCTGCCTCGCGCATCCCGCGCATGCGCGTGGGCATCGACATGATGCTGCTGCAGGAAACCGCCCTGCGCGACGAGCGTGGGGTGAAGACCCGGGTACAAGAAGCGCTCAACGAAGACATTCCCGGCATGCGCGAGGCCATGCGCCACGCCGTCGAGGCCCAGGTCAATCCGGAGCGCCGCGCCCAGGCACAGCGCCTGCTCGACCAGTTCGAGACCATGGTCAGCAATGAGCTGACGCCCATGCTGCAGGCGCTGGACGCAGGCGATATGGCCCGCGCCCAGCAGATCTACCGCGACCAGTACGCCAAGAGCTACGGCGTGATGCGCGGCGGTGCCAACGAGCTGCTCGACACCCTGCTGCAGCAGGCCGAACAGCAGAATCAGAGCAGCACCGACAACTATGAAGAAGGCCGCACGCGGCAACTGGTGATCATCGCACTGGGCCTACTGGTGTCGTTCGTCGCCTCATGGCTGATCGTCACCAACCTGCGCCGACGCGTATCCACCCTGCAGAACAGCCTGGGCCATGCCGCCGACAACCTGGCGCTCAATGCACCCATCCAGCTGAACGGCAGCGACGAGCTCAGCGACATCGCCCAGAGCTTCAACCGCTTCCTGGCAAAGGTGCACGGCATCATGCAGCAGCTGGCCGGTAACTCCCGCGAGCTGGCGGCCATGGCCCGAGATGTGGCCGAGCGTGCACGACTGACCCAGAGCAACTGCGTGGCCCAGAGCGACCGCACCGTGCAGGTGGCCACCGCCATCCACGAGCTCGGCTCGACGGTCAATGAAATTGCTGGAAATGCCGAGAACGCCGCTCAGGTGGCCCGCGAAGCCACCGACTATGCCAACACCGGACGCGAAGTGGTGGACCAGGCCAACCGGCAGGTCGACTCGCTGAACGGCGAGCTGGAGCAGACCGCCAGGGTGGTCGGCGAACTGGCCGGGCAGATCGAGGCGATCAGCGCGACTCTGGGCACCATCCGCAGCATTTCCGAGCAGACCAACCTGCTGGCCCTCAACGCGGCCATCGAGGCGGCTCGTGCCGGCGAGCAGGGCCGTGGCTTTGCCGTGGTGGCCGATGAGGTACGTACCCTGGCCAGCCGCTCCGGCGCCTCCACCGAGGAAATCCAGAAAGTCATCGACCGCCTGCAGGCCGAATCGCGCTCGGCGGTCGAGGCCATGGCCAAGGGCCGTCAGCAGAGCGAGCGGGTGGTCGAATCCGCCGGCAAGGCGTCCCAGGCGCTGGCCCAGATCAACGGTCATATCACCCAGATCAGCGACCAGAACATCCAGGTCGCCACCGCCACCGAGGAGCAGTCCGCAGTGGTCGAGGAGATCAACCGCAACGTCGAACAGATCAACCAGTTCACCCAGGAAACCACGCAGATCGCCGATCAGCTCAACGACGCCAGCAGCAACCTGCAACAGTTGTCGCGCCAGCTTGACGAGCTGGTCGGTAACTTCAAGCTGTAAAAACAGTTGCCGCCGGCGCAATGCCGGCGGCGACTTTGCTAGTCCCGATCCGGCGCCAGTAGGCGCGCCCCCAGCACCACCGCCCCACCCAGATACGCCACCGCACTCCACGCCGCCATCAGGATGCCACCGAAGCGCTGGTCATCCAGCTGCTCGAAACCGAACGCGCCCAGGCACAGCTCGGCGGGATAGATCAGCTTCGGCGCCATGATCAGCACCACACCCAGCATGGTCATGTGCACGAAGGTCAGGAAGAAGCCGAACATCGCCGCTGCCAGCCCCCGACGCGAATCGCTGGCAAAACCGAGCAGCCAGACGCCAAGCCCCACGGCAAGAAAGCTGGCCTGCTGAGCGACGAACGCCCAGACGTTGAGCGCCGCCGCTTCATGCAGCGGCGGCGCATGCCAGCCCCACACAATGGCCATTTCAGCAGCGAAGATTAATGAGATCGTCGCGCCGCTGTGGCGCAGCCTGTCTACCCTCAAGCCTGCGCGGGCCAGGCCGATGGCCAACAGCGGCGCCGCCAGGGCAATCACGCCCAGGTGCAGCAGCATATGGGCGGAAAACGCCGTGCGGCTCATCGCCGGCAAGGGCCCCAGCCAGCAGGCGGCGAGCACCACGAAACCGAGCAGCAGCGGCCAGTTGCGCGTTGGTCTGCTTGTCGCGGCGAGCTGATCAGCCATCGCGCGATTGCGCCAGGGCGGTGGAGATTTCCCGTATCGCATCCGTCGGCGCGGTGCGCAGGGGAATCAGGCTGGCCAGCTCGCCCTGCGGGTTCATCAGATAGACCGCGCCGGTGTGGTCGAGCATGTAGGTATCGCCCATTGGCACCTTGCGAAAGTACACAGCGTAAGCATCGGCGACCTGCTGGATCTGCTCCGAGGTGCCGGTCAGACCGAGGATGCGCTCGTCGAAAAAGGTCGTGTAGGCAGCCAGCACCTCGGGTGTATCGCGGTCAGGGTCGAGGCTGATAAACAGCGGCTGCAACCAATCGCCCTGCTCGCCCATACCGTCGAGCACTTTGGCGACCTGCATCAGGGTGGTCGGGCAGATATCCGCGCAACGGGTAAAGCCGAAGAACACCAGCAACCATTGTCCGTCGAAACTCTCGTGCGTAACGGCGCGCCCACTCGGGTCACGCAGTTCGAATGGCCCGCCGATGCGCTGGCCGGCATCGACGGCGGCCGCCACCGGCGTGCGTGCCGGCCATAGTTGATAGGAAAGCGGCAACGCGGCGAGCAGCAACCCGGTGATCACGGCGCTGGCTATCCAGGTGCGTTTCATGTGCGGCTTCCTCATCAGTCGCCGGCAGTGCCCTGCGCCTGCCTGAGGTTAATGACCGCGCCCGATCAGGCAGAGTGCGATCTGTAAAAGGTAACCTCAGATCTCCAGCGCCACTGGCCTCATACCTTGGCCGACGACGACAGCTGCAGCCATACCGAAAACGCGCCCAGAGCAGCCCAGAAAATGGTGAACAGCCAGGGCGAACGCAACGAGAAGCGCAGGGACTTCAAATAGCGCTCCTTGCTGGACTCATGCTCGCTGAACAGCGGCGACTCGTCGTAGGCGTGGCCAAACTTCGGCTCGCTGTGCAACAGCTGCTGTTGCTTGAAATGCCAGTGGCCGATGATCGCGGCCGAGGCGCGAATGCCCGGCCAGGCATTCAGTGAACTGACGATGCCGAGCAGCGCCAGCATGGTGGGCACCACCAGGGTGAACATGTCGCCCCAATCAGGGTTGGCGTTGGCCATCGACGAAGCGAAGGCGATGACCAGAAACGACTGCGCCGCCAGGTAGGCGTTGGTGCGGTCGGCCATCAGGTTGGTTTCGTACTGGATCTCCCGGCGATAGAAATCCAGGCGTTCCTTGGGCGTACCGAACATCAGCGAGTCGGAGACTTCGGAGTCGTCTCCAACCGGTTCGGCTTCAGGTGAGGTGATGATTCTGGACACGTGGAGAACTACCGGTTCGGCGGTGAAAAGAATGACGCCGGCGCCTCGCAGACATGCTGCAGGGCGCCGCAGGGTCGTTAGCGCTTGGCTTCGGTATCCGGCGCTTGCGAGCGGGTCAGGAAGGCATCGGTCAGCTCGGGCAGGTGAGCCTTGATCCACTCGGCCATCGCCTCCTCCTGGGGCAGGATGGTCTCGCAGACACGCTGGGTTTCGCGGTCACCAGCAGCCTTGGCGGCGGCGATCAGTACGGTGTAAGAGGCGATTTCCAAGTTCTCGAACACGTAGCCGCTCATGGCGCCCTTGATCACTTCATCGCTCATGACCGAGCCACCGACCGCCTGACCGAAGGCGGTCAGCTTGCCGGCGATGTCCTTGAGCATGGACGGTTTCTCACCGAGACGCTCCAGGCAGCCTTCCAGCAGTTCACGCTGGCCCTGGGTCTCCTCGATATGCTGTTCGATACGGGTCTTGAGTTTCGGATAATGTTCAAGGCGCGCGGCCTGCGCCTTCAACATCTGCTCGGCCTGCTGTTCCATCGCGTGGGCATCACGAAGCCAGCTCAACAGATTTTCGGTTTTGGTCGCCATGATCATTCGCTCCTAACATATTTGCGGATTCATTATTGGGAACGAGCGCGGCGCCAATACGTTCGCAATTAAGGACGAGCGGTTTATTTGAATGAGCGAACAATTAACCAGCATGTTTTTCTGACAACTAATCCATTCAAGAAAACGGTCAATACCTATACGTACAATCAATAAATTTATACACAAATAATTAAATACAGCTTCTAGTACAAGATCATGGCTATTTTTTCGCTATCAATAAAAAGCCCCGCCAAGTGCGGGGCTCGATATTGGGTCCGGCTCAGGCCGTCGGGCGCTGGCGACGGTCCAGATTGCGCCGCGTCCACATCATCTTGGCAGCGGTCGGGCTTACCGGCGCGCCGGTGAAGGTAGGCAGCTTGCGGCGTACCCAACGGGCGCCAGCGCCCTTCCAGGAAATCTCGCCGCTGACCAGCTTCTGGTCGCGCTCCAGCTCGTGGGCCAGGGCGCGCAGCTCGTTCTGCTCGACCACGGTGCGGCGGTCGATGGCGCGGCAAAGTTGGGTTTCGCCACCCTTGGCAACTGTCAGCAGAAATTTTCCGTCCGGGCGCGGTGTGAGGGTGATTTCATGATCCGGCAGCGCAGACGCAAGCACTTCAATGGCAACAGCAGTCATTGGAAAACTCCCTAAGTGAATGACGGTTTTTAACGTCATTCGGTATTGCACAGCGCATGCCAAAAAAATGAACTTAGCAAACGCCTGCAAACTGGGCCTTTCGGTCAACTTTTCCAACAATCTACATTGCAAAGTGCAAGATGCAACTTGCAGAGCACCGCATTTTGCATGCCATCAAATTAGAACCACAGAAATAATCTCGACATATATAACTGGCGCACTTTCCAGTTAATTTACAATGCTTACAAAATTAATGACCTCGCTGCCTTTATATAGGCAGCGAGGTCATTGGGCGGTGAAAGTCGAAGATCGATCAGGGGCGCAGAATCACCTTGCGGCAATCGTCCTCCTGCTTGTCGAACAACCGATAGCCCTCGGCGGCATCGGAGAGGTTCATGCGGTGGCTGATGATGATCTCCGGCTGCAGCTCGCCACCCTGGATGCGTTCCAGCAAATCCGGCAGCAAGCCGTGCACATGGGTCTGGCCCATCTTGAAGGTCAGCCCCTTGTCGAAAGCGTCGCCGAACAGGAAGCCGTGGATAAAGCCTGCGTACACGCCGGGCACGCTGACTGTGCCGCCGCGCCGGACCGCCGCAATGCATTGACGCAGCGCCTTGCCACTGCTGCCCTCGAGCTTGAGCTGGGTGAGCAGAGTTTCGGTGGCGCTGCCCTTGGCTTCGAAGCCGACCGCGTCGATGGCCGCATCGACGCCACGGTGGCCGTCGGTCTGCTCGATGATCGCCTCGGCAGGGTCATCGACCTTGTCGAAATTGATCGGCACCACGCCATAGGTCGCCCGCGCGTATTCGAGGCGGTACGGCTGGTTGTCGACCATGAAGATCTGCCGGGCGCCGAGCATCCGTGCACAGGCCGCCGCCATCAGCCCCACTGGGCCGGCGCCGTAGATCGCCACGCTGCTGCCCTCCTTCACCCCGCCATTGATCACCGCCTGGTAGCCGGTCGGCAGGATGTCGGTGAGAAACAGCACGCGCTCGTCATCGAGCTCATCGGGAATCTTGAACGGCCCGGCATTGGCCTTGGGCACCCGCACCAGTTCCGCCTGACCGCCGGGCATTCCGCCATACAGGTGGCTGTAGCCGAACAGCGCGGCGCCGGAAGGAATCTGCTTCTTGTTGAGGATGGCGCCGCGACCATCGTTGGTGGTTTCACAGGCGGCGTGCAGGTTCATGTCGCAGAAGAAGCAGCTGCCGCAGGCGATCACGAACGGCACGATCACCCGGTCGCCCTTGCTGACCGCCGTCACGGCGCTGCCGACTTCCTCGACGATGCCCATGAATTCATGGCCAAACACGTCGCCGTGTTTCACCTGAGGAATCTTGCCGCGGTACAGGTGCAGGTCCGAGCCGCAGATCGCCGTGGCGGTCACCCGCAGGATGATGTCGTCCGGCTCCTGGATGATGGGGTCGGGTACGTTGTCGACGCGAACGTCGTGGCTGCCGTGATAGGTCAATGCGCGCATGCTGCTCTCCAGAACGAGGGTTTGAGTGCCTGTTCTAGAGTCCGAGGAGGCGCCGATTCCTTTGGTTCAGCCCCAGGGATAAGTGGCCGCTTACGCTTGTGGCACGGGGCTTTGCAGCATTTTGATGGCTTGGGCGACGCGTTCGGTGAGGGAGCCGCGCAACTCGTGATAGATGCAGCCGCGGCGCTGTAACTCGTCGCGATACCAGGCCTGCTGGCGACGGCGAAAGGTTTCGTCCTGGCGGGTGCCGTCCTGCACGAAGGGAAAGTCGTCAGTGCACAGGAAGGTGTGCGTATAAAGCCGCTCGGCCAGGCGCTGCAACTCGGGCTCGGCGTCACCGAACATCGCGCCGCTGTAGAACAGCGTGGTCAACGGCGAGGTATCGCAGACCAGGTACCGGTTGGCGCGCTCGGCGGCAGCGTTCTCGCGGGCGACCTGGGTACGGCCGATATGCAGCAGATCGTCGTACTGCAACTCGCCACCCCGCGCCTCCCAACACTCGCGCCCATACTCGGCGACATGCACGCTGCCCAACGCCTGGGCCAGGGCTGCGGCCAGGCTGCTCTTGCCGGTAGACTCGCCGCCCAGCAGCACGATGCGCTCGACGAAATCGGCATACACCGGCGGCGCCAGAAATGCCTTGAGCCGGTGGGGATCTTCACGCAAGCGAGTACCGGAGATCGGCACGGCAGCCCGCGCCTGATCGATGCAGACATGCTGCACCGGATGGCCAAAGCACTGCGCCAGGTGCGCGGCGAAGCCATCGCCATAGCTTTCACTGGTGAACACCGCATCGACCGTGGTGCCAAGCACACCCTGGCACAGCTCGGCGACGAACTGGCGCTGCTGGTGATCGGGCGCCTCGTTGTGCGGCAGATCAGGCAGCACCCGGCCCTCGCCACGCCAGGCGTCGATACGCGCCTGGGTGACCACCAAAGCTGGCACATCGGCAAAGCGCGTCTGCAACCAGCGCTCGCGGCGTGGCGCCTCGCAGCCGGGCAACTCCGGCAACGAGTAGCTGAGCAGGTGGAGCTGCTCGCACTGGGCCAGCGCCTCGCGGATCAGCAACTCATGGCCCAGGTGCAAAGGTGAAAACTTGCCGACCACCAGGGCGCGTCGAAAGGCTTTACGCATCTCAGGCCAACCGCTCCTGGCCCTGCAGCTCGCGACGCCAGCGGTACAGGCCGTACCAGGCGTTGCACCAGAACAGCACGTAAAGCCCGGCGGTGAGGTACAACTCGCGGGAGGCGAACAGCGGCACCGCCAGGGTGTTGACCAGCAGCCAGCCGTACCAGGTTTCCACGCGCCGGCGCATCAGCAGCAGTTGCGCCAGCACGCTGAAGGTCAGCACCAGGGAATCCACCAACGGCGCATAGGCGTCGGTGAAACGATGCAGCAACAGGCCGTAGGCAACCGCGACGATGACCGCCAGGGCCAGGTAACCGAGCAGTGCCTGAGGCGGCGTACGGCTGATCGGCAACTCACCGCCAGCGTTGCCGTGCAACCAGGCCCACCAGCCCATGGCGCTAGTGACGATGAAAAAGCCCTGCAGGGTGACATCGGCGTACAGCTGCACGGTGAAGAACAGCCAGCCGAACAGCAGGCAACCGACGATGCCCACCGACCATGTGTGCACACTGTTGCGCGCCGCCAGCAAAACGGCGATCAGGTTGGCGATATTGGCGAACAGCTCCAGATTACTGGGCATCAACGAATCCTTGTCAGGCAGCCTTGGCGCCTGTCAGCCGGGTCGGGAGAGAGTGAGTGGCACATGGGGAGCGAGCCGAGGCGCAGCATAGCGCAACGCTTGTAGCAAGCGCGCGGTCATCGCCTGGCTTGATACTATCGCCTGCTGACCAGCCGCGCGAGGACGACCATGAGTGATGACCGCCCCACCCGCAAGCGCCCGAACCTGCCGACGGGCAAGGCGCCGACCCTGGCCGATGTCGCCAAGGTTGCCGGGGTGTCGCCGATCACCGTATCGCGTACCCTCAACCAGCCGGAGATCGTACGCGCCGAGTTGCGCGAAAAGGTATTCCGCGCGGTACAGCTGACCGGCTACGTACCGGCCATGCTCACCGGCGCCGCCACGCAGCGCAGCCGGTTGATTTCCCTGCTAGTGCCGACCGTGGCCAACTCGATCTTCGCCGACACCGTGCAGGCACTGATCGACACCCTTACCGAGGCCGGCCACGAAACCCTCATCGGCCTGACCAACTACAGCGCCGAGCGTGAGGAACAACTGCTCGACACCATCCTGCGCCGCCGCCCCGATGGCATCGTGCTGACCGGCACCCTGCACACCGAGGCCAGCCGCACGCGCCTGTCGCGCTCGGGTATTCCCATCGTAGAAACCTGGGACCTGGCGCCGCGGCCGCTGGACATGCTGGTGGGTTTTTCCCATGAAGCGGTCGGTGTGGCCACTGCGCGCTATCTAACCGGCAAGGGTTATCGCCGCTTTGCCGTGATCACCCTCGATGACCCGCGCGGCCAGCGCCGTTGCGACAGCCTGGTCGCCGAAATCGCCAGCCAGGGCATCACCGATGTACCGCGCATCGTGCTGCCGCCACCGGCGACGGCCGACCTCGGCCGCGAGGGCCTGCAACGCCTGCTGGGCGCTGGCGAATGCCCGCAAGTGCTGGTGTGCAGCTCCGACACCCTGGCCCATGGCGTGCTGGTCGAAGCTACCGAGCGTGGCATCCGCGCGCCGGACGATATGGCAGTGATGGGCTTTGGCGACCTGAATATCGCCGCGCACCTGCAGCCGTCGCTGTCCACGGTACGCATCAACGGCGCCGAGATTGGCCAACAGGCCGCCCGCGCCCTGCTCCAGCGCCTCGAGCATCCCGACGAAAAGCCGATGAAGGTGCGCATCGATACCGGTTTCAGCATCGTCGAGCGGCAGAGTGCGTGAGGGCTTACATCACTGCTTGGCTGATTGGTGGCGGAAGCGGTCGGTCGCGCGAACGTGTAGGAGGGCCTTTAGGCCCGAGCTCTTTGCATCTTCATAAAGCTCGGGGCTAAAGCTCCTCCTACAAGAGCCGCGGCGCTCGATGTCCGCTTCTGCCTTGAAGCAGTCCCAAAGCCCTACCCAATCCCTTGAATGATTACCTAATCAGCTTAACGTCCGAATTCAAGCCAGTGATTCACACCACCTGGCGGCGCCAACAAGAACGTCAAGCGAGGTAATCCGCGTGAGTGAGCACACCCTTTCCCAAAGCTGTGCAGACCAGGACCAGATCGGCTGGGTGCGCATCGCCTCGGTCTTCCTGCCCCTGGCCAACCCGATCAGCGATGCCAAGGTACTGACCGGCCGGCAAAAGCCGATGACCGAGATCGCCATGCTGTTCGTGGAGATCGAAAGCAAGGACGGCCACCGCGGTCTGGGCTTCAGCTACTCCAAGCGCGCCGGCGGCCCCGGTCAGTTCGCCCATGCCCAGGAAATCGCCCCGGCACTGCTCGGCGAGAACCCCAGCGACATCCAGAAGCTGTGGGCCAAACTGTGCTGGGCTGGCGCCTCGGTGGGCCGCAGCGGCCTGTCGACCCAGGCCATCGGCGCCTTCGACGTGGCCCTGTGGGACATGAAAGCCAAGCGCGCGGGCCTCTCCCTGGCCCGCCTGCTCGGCGCCCAGCGCGACTCGGTGCGCTGCTACAACACCTCTGGCGGTTTTCTGCACACGCCGCTGGACCAGCTAAAGGTCAACACCGATCTATCGCGCGAGAAGGGCATTGGCGGCATCAAGCTGAAGGTCGGCCAGCCCGACTCGGCCCTCGACCTGCACCGCGTCGCCACCATTCGCCAGCACCTGGGCGACGACTTCCCGCTGATGGTCGACGCCAACCAGCAGTGGGATCGGCCCACCGCCCAGCGCATTTGCCGGCGTTTCGAGGAATTCAACCTGGTATGGATTGAGGAGCCGCTGGACTGCTACGACGCCGAAGGCCACGCCGCTCTGGCCGCGGCCTTCGACACGCCAATCGCCACCGGCGAGATGCTCACCAGCGTCGCCGAGCATGCCGAGTTCATCAAAGCCCGCGGCGCTGACTACCTGATGCCTGATGGGCCGCGCGTCGGCGGTATCACGCCGTTCCTGAAAATCGCCGCCATGGCGGAACATGCTGGAGTGATGCTCGCCCCGCACTTCGCCATGGAGTTGCACGTGCACCTGGCTGCCACCTACCCGACCGAACCCTGGGTCGAACACTTCGAATGGCTCGAACCGCTGTTCAACGAGCGCCTGGAAACCCGCGATGGCCGCATGCTGGTGCCGAACCGCCCCGGCCTGGGCCTGTCGCTAAGCGAGCACGTGGCTGGGTGGACCGCCCAGCAGGCGGAGTTCGGCCAGCGCGGCTAAGCTCTTCTTTGTGCAACAAAGCGCTACCGGCCCTGTGCCGGTAGTGTCGTTTGTACGAGTGGCCAATTGACGCCATTTTTTGTGTAACCACTCTTTAACGGTCACAAGCGAAGCACTACACTCGCCGCCCCGCGGTGGAACATCCGACAAATCGCGTGGAACGTCGGCGAACAGAGCCCCCTTTGTTAAAGGTTCCGCGCTTCTGGTCGAAGTAATGGAAATCCAAGGATTATTTCTCTGTCAGGAGCTGCGGCATGCAGTCGTTAAAGTCGCTGTACGATTCCATCGAAATGCACTTTTTCGATACCTTGACCAAAAAGCTCTCCAGCCTCTTTTTGTTAGTGGTGGTCAGTGGCCTGCTGGTCTGGGTGGCCTTGAGCCTGCGCGCCGATATCGTGCAGCTGCTGCACGGTGCCCAACTCGACCCGGCATTGCTCAAGCAGGTCGAAGGCAAGCTCGACACCCTGGGCACGGCGCTGACGCTCAGCGCGCTGTTCACGTTGGGCATGGTCAGTTTCATGGTCTGGTATTTCCGCCACCTGATCGTACGCCCGGTCGACAACATGACCCGCGCTTTGGAAGAAATCGCCAGCGGTGAAGGCGACCTGTCCCGCGACCTGCCCCTGCTCACCCACGACGAAATCCGTACCCTGGCCAGCACCTGCAACCGCTTCCTGGCCAAGCAGCGCGAGATCATCAGTAACGTGCAGGCACTGACCGTGCAGATCGCCGTGGAATCGGCCCGCTCGCTGAAGAACATCAGCGACTCCAGCGACAGCGCCACCCACCAGGCGCGCTTCGCCAATGAGGTGATGAGCGAGAGCAACATCGCTGTCGGCCGTATCGACGAGGTGTCGCAGCAGACTCAGGCGATCTCGGCGACCACCGCACATAACCTCGGCATGGCACAGGACTCCTACGCGGAACTCCTGGAAGTCACCGGCAACATCAGCGCCATTTCCAACAGCCTCAACGAATTCAGCACCCTGGTTTCGGCGCTCAACGAGCGTTCGTCGAATATCAAGTCGGTGGTCGGCCTGATCCAGCAGATTTCTTCGCAGACCAACCTGCTGGCCCTCAACGCCGCCATCGAAGCGGCCCGTGCCGGCGAAAGCGGCCGTGGTTTCGCAGTGGTCGCCGATGAGGTGCGCACCCTGGCGCAGAACGTCAGCCAGGCCACCGGCGACATCTCGCAAAACATCGACGCCATGCTCAAGGAAGTCAGCACCACCCACGAGCAGACCGCACGCATCAGCCAGAGCGCCCGTGAAACCCAGGTGGTGGTCGAGCGTGCCACAGGGCACTTCGAGACGATGATCGGCGACTTCGAATCCACCACCAGCAAGCTGGCGGAGATCGCCGAGCACATCCAGCAGGTGGCCGATGCCAATACTGGCATCAACGATCGCGTCACCCAGATCCACGCCGACAGCCAGGCCATCGACCAGCGCATGCAGCGCTCGGCCACCGCTACCCGTGATCTCTCAGGCGTTGCCGAACGGGTGCAGGAACTGCTCGGTCGCTTCGTACTTGGCGAGGGCGAACTCGACGCTGCCATCACTCGCGCGACCCAGTGCCGTGACGCCCTGCAAGCGCGCCTGGCAACACTGCAGCGCGAAGGCGTGAACCTGTTCGACCAGAACTACAAGCTGATCCCCAATACCGATCCCAAGCAGTACTTGACCGGCTACACCGAACGCTTCGCGCAGATCTGCCAGGAAGAGATCGACCGTCTGACCAAGGGTACGCAAGGCGGCATCGTGACCTTTATCGTCGACAACAAGGGCTACTGCCCGGTGAACAACAGCTGGGTGTCGAAGCCGCCAACCGGCAACCGCGCCGTCGACCTGCCGGTGTGCCGCAACAAGCGCATGTTCTCCGACCCGGTGGGCCTGCGCGCGGCGGGCAACACTCAGCGCTTCCTGCTGCAGACCTACCTGCGCGACACCGGCGAGATCATGACCGAGATCGACGTGCCGTTCTTCTTCGAGGGGCGCCACTGGGGCAACATGCGCATGGGCTTCGATGCCTCGCGCTTACTCGGCAAATCCTGATGTTGCGATGCGCCTGACAAGCCCTCATGCCCCACAAAAAAGCCCCGACGATGCGGGGCTTTTTTGTGGGTGCGCTGCACTCAATGCAGAGAGTCCAGGTTGCGGCGCGACCACATCATCTTCGCAGCAGTCGGGTTGACCGGGGCGCCAGTGAAGGTCGGCAGTTTGCGCGATACCCACTGCGCGCCAACGCCCTTCCAGTTCACTTCGCCACTGACCAGCTTGTGGTCCCGCAGGATTTCGCGCTCGAGCGCCCGAGCACCGTCCTCGGTGTCGATGGCCGCCTTATCGACAGCCTTGAGAAAGATGGACTCACCCTCCCGACTGATGCTCAGCAGGTACATGCCATCCGGGCGCGGGGTAATGGAAACATTGTAATCCGGTAAAGCGATGCTCAGTTGGTCGAGCGCGGCAGTATTCATCGGTGATCCTTTTATTGGTCGGCAGACAGCTATTGATTAATGCACCTGAACGGGTGCATCACACATGCCAACTTTTCAATGTGACGAATACTCCGGTTTTATTGCCTATCGAGCCGCTTACGCTTGTGCAAGGTAATTGCACTTTGCATGAATCGCCTTTATTGCACGGGCATCATGCACGCCTAAAAAGCATTCACTGCGTTTTATATTAAAAGGCCAGCATGGCCGATCATCTTTTCACGCGAACTTAATGGCACCGGGATACTTCGTAATTGAACAGGGTAATTATTCCGGTGACAGGTCGAGGCGCTTTGTGCATGTAACGGCCTCAACACGGGTAAGACGCCCTCCAGCTTCCGTCTAACCTTGCGAACCCAATATCCATGGCTTCGCCGCAACCACAGGAGTTCTGCCATGGGCGATCCATCCCTACTATTCTGGCTCGGCGCCTTTGTCGTCATCGCTTTCGTCGACCTGGTCACCATCATTAATCTGTGGCGCAGTGAAAAGCGCTTCAATACCCGACTGATGTGGGCATTGATTATCCTGTTGCTGCCGGTCATTGGTTTGATCATCTGGGGGTTTATTGGCCCGCGTGGCATGCCCAAACCGCCGACTTCACCCGAGCAGAGCAAATAAAGCAGACTATTGATTTGACAAGAAAGTCCGGACTGCCACTAATACCGGTAATAAAGGAGTAATACCGAGAGCAATAATTGTGGCAAAGCTTAAATTCCTGGACGCTGCAGCATTGCTGTACAACTATTTCCAGCCACTTGTTGTACAAGTGTCATTACAGTCGCCGACCAGTATGGTCGTGCATCTTTCAGAAAAGGACTCGGAAACCTCCCTCGAAGTACGCGATATCCCCTGCAGGACATCGCTGACTCCGACGGAAGTATTCGCCATCATCGAGCAGATCGAAGCACGCATTCGCTTGGACAAACCCGAGCTGTTCAATCGCCACTGCGTGAACAAGGCGCGCCTGCCATGACTGCAACACTTAAGCCTCGGGCTCGCGCTGACGATCCTGCTGGATGGCATCGAGCAGCACCACCAGCTCTGCCGCGGTGGGTACGGTGCGCCCACCCAGCTCATCCTTGACCGAACCCTGCACGCTCGTGGTCGCAAGCCCGAAACGGTTCAGCGCATTGGTCATCGCCTGGTCATCGAGGCCCTGCTGCTGAAGCCCCCGCATCAGGCTGTCCCACACATCGCGCAGGTCCGGCTGATGGTCTCGGCCATCCGGCCACGGGTGGCCGACGCGCGGTTCGGGGTGCATTTCCGCCACGGTCACTTCGCCTTCGTAGGCACGTACCCAGCCGCCTTTTTCGGCTACACGAGCATCGCGCGAGGCACGGTTCCAGGCGGCCTGCGCCAGTGCCGGCGAGGTGGTCGCACAGAGCAGTTCGTCATCGAGGTAAATCCGGAATTGGCCCATGTCGTTCTCCCATCGAGTGATTGTCGAGCGTCTCCGGATTCGATTCGGCCGATGCCCAGGGATTCAGCTTTTCTGCCGGCCGGAAGCCCCGAAATCCGTGGATTTGAAGCATCCGGATACAGACGGCGATTGTTCGAACTCGTCAGCCCTCAGGGCCTCGTAATTAACAAGGGGCTGACTCACAGCCCACAGCCAGGAGGAAACCCATGAGCCAGAAACCAATCGATTCGACGCCACCCAACAGCCCTGCCAAGGATGTGCAAGGCGAAGACGTCAACGTGGTGAAAAAGCAAACTCAGCGCCACGGTGAGAAGACCGAGGCGGTGGATCGGGCCATTACTCCGACAACCATCAAGACCAAGGAGCAGGAAGCGGAAAAGATCACACAGGCTTCTGAAGAAACGCGTCGCAAGCTCGAGCAATAAGCGTAAAAGATCAACCTCCAGATATCGCTCGGCAGCCGCAAGCTGCAGCGAATGGCCCAGGCAACGATGTAATTTTGTAAACGGGCCCGCAGCGGGCGTACTGCGGGCCCCGGGCCTTACGGCAGCGGGTTGCCGCCGGTCACCCCAAAGGTTTCACCAGTGATGTAGCTCGACTCCTGAGACGCCAGCAGCACATACAGCGGCGCGCATTCGGCCGGCTGGCCCGGGCGCTTCATCGGCACCTGGGAGCCGAAGGTGGGGATCTTCTCCTGGGGCTGGCCGTCGCTGGGCTGCAGCACGGTCCAGATCGGCCCCGGCGCGACCGCGTTGACGCGGATGCCCTGCTCGATCACCTGGCTCGACAGCGCCTTGGTGAAGGCAACGATAGCCGCCTTGGTGGACGCGTAATCGAGCAGCGTGCCGGATGGATCGTAGGACTGGATCGAGGCCGTGTTGATGATCGCCGCACCTGGCGGCATATGCGCCACCGCTGCCTTGCACAGCCAGAACATGGCGTAGACGTTGGTCTTGAAGGTGTGGTCGAACTGCTCGGTGGTGATCTCGGAAATATGCTTCTGGGTAATCTGCTTGCCAGCCACGTTGACCAGGATGTCCAGGCCGCCGAGGGCGCCGACCGCATCGCGCACCAGCGACACGCAGAAAGCTTCATCCTTGAGGTCGCCGGGAATCGCCACGGCGCGGCTCCCCTCGGCTTCGATCAGCTTGATGACTTCCTGGGCATCCGGCTCTTCCTCGGGTAGGTAATTGAGCACGATGTCCGCACCTTCACGGGCGTAGGCGATGGCAGCCGCACGGCCAATGCCGGAGTCGGCGCCGGTGATCAGTGCCTTGCGCCCGGCCAGGCGACCGAAACCGATATAGCTCTCTTCGCCGTGGTCCGGCTCTGGGGTCATTTCCAGGTCCAGGCCTGGCTCGGGCTGATGCTGGGCCGGGAATTCGGGCTGCGGATACTGGGTCAGCGGATTCTGCATGGCGAATTGGTTGGTGGTATTGCGGGTCATCGGATTCTCCTGTGCTTGGATTCACGGTTGCCGCCACGTCTGAAGCGCAATCGCCGCAGGCGAAAATCGCCTGCGTTCCAAGTTGGGAGAAAAGCCCGCCGCTTGAAGTTCAAGCCTTCCGAGCAGCGGGCATGAGCCGCTCTAGCACGGCCGTTTCGCTTGTCCCACAGCGAAACGACTGGTTCGATCAGCGCTGGGCGGCGATCAGCCTCGGCCGCGCATCGCCAGGCGCCACCGCGGTGCTTGGGCTCAGGGTCACGGGAATGGACTTGGCCGCCGGCACCTTGCTGCGTTCGGCGTGGTGCCAGAGCGGCACCAGTGGATTGCACTCCGGGTAATAGGCAGCGCAGCAGCCCTGGGGGATGTCATAGGCAAGAATCTGCAGCGGCCCGACCTGGCGCTCCACCTCCGGCTCCACGGCAGTGGTCACATCCACCCAGTCGCCGCCGGCCAGGCCAAGGCGAACGATATCGTCGGCGTTCATGAAGATCACCGATCGGGTGCCATGCACGCCACGAAAGCGGTCGTCGTAGCCATAGACGGTGGTGTTGAACTGGTCATTGCTGCGGATCGTCATCAGCTGCAACACGTCGCGTCGGCCATAGGCTTCGCTCACGTCATTATCGGCAACGAGCTGCTGCGGCAGCGCGAACTGCGCCTTGCCGCTCTCGGTCGCCCACTTGCGCTGCGCGGCGGCCAGCGGTCGATGGAAGCCGCCGGGCTCCCACATGCGCACCTCGAAATCGTGGAAGATCTCCGGGTAGATCGTGGCGATAGCCTTGCGCACCAGCCCGTAATTACGGCGCCAGGCATCCCAGTCGATACCGATCTCGGCGCCTAGCGTGGCGCGGGCCAGCCCGGCGATGATGGCCGGCTCCGAGCGTAAATGCTCGCTGGCCGGCTCGCTCTTGCCGCTCCAGGCATGGATGCAGCCGGTGCTGTCCTCGGTGCTGTGGCTCTGCTCGATGCCGTCCTGACGGTCGATCTCGATGCGCCCCAGGCACGGCAGCAGCCAGGCCTGCTCGCCCGGCAGCAGGTGCGAGTGGTTGAGCTTGGTGGCCACCTGCACGTTGAGCGCCAGGCGCTGCCAGGCCGGCTCGATCTGCCCGGTATCCGGCACCGCGCGCAGGAAGTTGCCGCCCAGGCTGACGAAACCGCGCACCCGACCATCGAGCATGGCATTGCAGGCATCGACGGTGTTCAGGCCCATGCGCTCGGGCACCTTGAAATTGAAGTGCCGCTCGATCAGCTCGCCCGGCACCTTGGCCGGGTCTTCGGTGATGCCGACGGTACGCTGCCCCTGTACGTTGGAGTGGCCGCGCACCGGGCAGATGCCGGCGCCCGGCTTGCCGATATTGCCGCGCAGAAGCAGCAGGTTCACCAGCATCTGCACGTTCTGCACGCCCTGACGGTGCTGGGTCAGGCCCATGCCGTAGACGATCATCACTCGCTGCGACTGCGCGTAGACCAGCGCCGTGGCCTCCATGGCCGCGCGCTTGAGGCCGGTGATGGCCTCGATCTGCGCCCACTCCTGGTCCCGTACATAGGCGATGAATTCATCGGCGCCGCTGGTGTGCTCGGCGATAAAGGCCATGTCCAGCACGCCGGGCTCGCCACGCTGCCGGGCCGCGTCATGCAGATCGAGCAGCGCCTTGGCGACGCCGACGATGGCCGCGGTGTCGCCGCCGATGGCGACCTGGTGATACTGGGTGCTGATCTGCGTCGAGTTCGGGCCAAGCATCTCCACCGGCGACTGCGGGTTGACGAATTCCTGCAGGCCACGCTCCTTGAGCGGGTTGAAGGTGATGATCGGCACATCGCGCTGCCGTGCCTCCTGCAACTGATGGAGCATACGCGGCGCATTGCTGCCGACGTTCTGGCCGAAGAACAGCAGGCAGTCGGTGTGCGCAAAATCGTTCAGCGTCACCGTGCCGACCGGTACGCCGATGCTCTCCTGCAGACCCACCGATGTGCTTTCGTGGCACATGTTGGAGCTGTCCGGCAGGTTGTTGGTGCCGTAGGCGCGGGCCAGTAGCTGGTACATGAACGACGCTTCCAGCGAGGCACGGCCGGAGGCGTAGAACACCACCTCGTCGGGCTGCAAGGCGCGCAGGCCCACGCCGATTTCCTGGTAGGCAGCTTCCCAACTGGTTTCCTCATAGCGGTCGGTGCCCGGGTTGTAGCGCATGGGGTGAGTCAGGCGCCCGTGCTGCTCCAGCGCATGGGCCGACCAGCTGCGTAACTCGCTAACGCTGTGCTCGGCGAAGAACGCCGGGCTGGTGCGCTTGGCCGTCAACTCCCACGCCGTAGCCTTGGCGCCGTTCTCGCAGAATTCCATCGGGCGAGTGTCGCCCGGTTTGGCCCAGGCGCAACTCACACAGGCAAAACCGTCGGGCTTGTTCTGCCTCAAGAGCGCCGCGCCGATCTTCACCACGGCCTGTTCACGCAGCAGAATACCCGCCACCGACTTGGCCGACCCCCAGCCCCCGGACGCGTCTGTGTAAGGTCGATAACGGGTCTTCGGATCAGTCAGCATGTCCCTCTCCTGCGCATGGCTCGTTCAGGTACGACGAAACCGTTTCGCGAAAGGTTCGGGTTAACGGCCCTGCGGTCTGGCGGGCGATTGATGAGCGGGTATGTCGGGTGCAGGGAAGCGCTATGGCAGGCTGGCTGCTTGGCGCGAGCTCATTCGCGAAAGCCTCTGTCGCCATTCACGAACGAACTCACAGGTTTAGACGTTCGGACTTAATGGGAATGCGGCAATGCCGAACATAGCCACCAGCAAGATCAGAAGGGCCAGATTGATCAAAATACGTCGTCCTTTGCTAATCCCGATGAACTCTTTGGCGATACCTCCTAAAAACAGGGCCGCTACTGCCAAGAACGCCGGCATCGACACCATCCAGTCAGCGATTTGGCTGTTCATCAGCAGCTCACTATCTGGATAAAGCCCCTCACTGATGGCCATGTATTGGGGCCTTGCATCAACAAGCCCCCAATACGCCGCCACGGTAATCAGCTGAAGCACCAGCAATATCAGGTTGCAGAAGGTCTGCAGCCGGCGAAAACCTCTCACTTCACGGCTGTGCACAGAGCGCGCTCCCGTTCTGAGTCTTGCCCATCATGTCCTTGATCACACCGCGAATTTTAGTGTCTGCCAGTTGCCCACCTTTGGATTCGACCTTGATCCGGCTGAGCGAGAAGGTAGATTCATTGCTCGCATCATAAATGGTGAAATTCACATCAACGGTACCGCTGAATGCCAGCGTCCCCTTTAACTCGACTTCACCTAGCTTGCCAACCAGCGAAGAGCGGCTGCACAGCCAAGCGTGCTTGATGGTATCGATCTTCATCCAGGCCGTTTCGATATGGCCTGCGATCAGCGTACCGCTGTTGCCACCTATTTCAGGACCGGAGGCAATGCCAAAGGTCTGCGGCTGATCGCTGCTGGAACGCCTTAGCTGAATGTAAACACCGCTAAACAGGCTGAAACCAATGCTGGTTTTGGGTAACGCTGCGCCAATACCGCTGGCCAGTATCTTCATCTCCATCACATGCTCCTTATGTGTGTTCGGGTCGGTGGTTTAGTCGCTGAACAAGCATGACGTCACAGCAACAAATCCACCGTGAGTGACCGCGCACAAAGGAAATAAATCCCAAGTGCCTGCAGAGGATTCGCACGAGGAGTCAGACGACCTACTACGGTCTTAATCTCGATGCTTGATACGATCCGCCCATGAGCCACTTACCTACCCTGGTTGCCCTGCTGAACGCCGATAAGTATCGCAGGCGAATACTGCAGCAGGTCCGAGCCCTGCATCTGCCTGACTGCTGGGTGGCCGCAGGCTTAGTGCGCGGCGCCGTCTGGGATCACCGGCACGGTCGAGCCAGCTCTTCTCTGCCATCCGATATCGACGTGATCTGGTTCGACCGCGGCAATGCCTCGCCGGAGCGAGATAGCGAATTGAAAGCCCAACTGCAGAATGTTGATAAAGGGCTCGACTGGTCAGTGAAGAACCAGGCAGGCATGCACCTGCGCAACGGCGACCGGCCTTATGAATCGGCGACGGATGCAATGCGTTACTGGCCCGAAACTGCCACGGCAGTCGCGGTGCGGCTAAACGCTGATGATGAATTGGAGGTTGCTGCGCCCTTTGGCCTGAACGACCTTTTCGATCTTGTCGTACGCCCAGCCGGAAGATTTCGAGACGAGAAAAGACACCTGTTTCTTAAGCGGCTGCAGAACAAAGATTGGCTAGCGAAATGGCTTGGCCTGAAAGTACTCGACTAATCCCGCAGGGTGAATCACGCTTCACCGATCCATCATGGCGGATGTAAACAGCGACATCCGCCCTACAGGCTGCAGAGCCACTTTCACGGCGCACACGAGCGCAAACTGAACGGCCGCTATCAGGCCTGCAAAAAATCCGGGCAGCCAGAAACCAACGCAGCGAAAACAAGTCTCCAGTAGGCGTGTCACCCACGCTTGTAGTCTCGGCAGCCGGCCCTCCGGCACTCCCTTCCTGTCGAAGCATCGCGGACCCTAGATCTTATGGATTGGCACCAAGCTCTTAGCGACAGCCTGATCTGGCTGGCCATCGCCTCGCTGTGCACCTTTATCGGCTTCACCCTCACCGCCACCGCCCTTATCCGCTTCACCCGCTGGGGCCGACAATTCTGGCAGATCACCGGGCCCTATCTCAGCCCGCGCAACAGTTGGCGGCCGCTGCTGACCTTCGCACTGCTCCTGCTACTGGCGCTGTTCGCGGTGCGCATGGATGTGCTGTTTTCGTTCTGGTACAACGGCTTCTACAGCGCCCTGCAGGGGCTGGATCAGCAGGCGTTCTGGTTTCTGCTGGGCGTCTTCGCCATCCTCGCCAGCATCCATGTCGCGCGTGCGCTGTTCGACTTCTACGTGAGCCAGTCCTTGAGCATCCATTGGCGTACCTGGCTCAACGGGCGCCTGACCGACGACTGGCTCAAGGGCGATGCCTACTACAGGGGCCAGTTCCTCGCGCAGCCGGTCGACAACCCCGACCAGCGCATCGAGCTGGACATCGCCGCCTTCGTTTCCAGCTCGCTCAAGCTCTCGCTCGGCGCGGTCAGCGCGCTGGTGTCGCTGGTGGCCTTCAGCGTCATCCTCTGGGGGCTGTCCGCACCGCTGAACGTGGCCGGTGTGGAGATCCCCCGGGCGATGGTATTCGCCGTGTACCTCTACGTGATCATCGCCACGCTGATCGCCTTCCGCCTCGGCCGCCCCTTGATCCGCCTTAATTTCCTCAACGAACAGCGCTCGGCCAACTTCCGCTACGCTCTGGTGCGTCTGCGCGAATACGCCGAAAACGTCGCCTTCTACCAGGGCCGCGACGTGGAGCGGCGTACCCTGCTGGGCCGCTTCGGCGCACTGGTGGAAAACCTCTGGGCGCTGGTCTACCGAAGCCTGAAGTTCGACGGCTTCAACCTCGGCGTCAGCCAGGTGGCGGTGGTGTTCCCCTTCATCCTCCAGGCGCCGCGCTTCTTCAGCGGCGCCATCAAGCTCGGCGACGTGATGCAGACCGCGCAGGCATTCGGCCAGGTACAGGACTCGCTGTCGTTTTTCCGCAGTAGCTACGACACCTTCGCCCAGTACCGCGCCACCCTCGACCGCCTGAGCGGCCTGCTCGACGCCAACCAGCAGGCCCGCGAGCTGCCGCAGGTAACCACCAATTCCCAGGCCAGCGGCCTGAAAGTGAATGACCTACACCTGCAGCGCCCGGACGGCCAGTTGCTGGTCGCGGGCCTCAAACTTGATCTACACGCCGGCCAGGCCCTGCTGGTACGGGGCCCTTCAGGCTGCGGCAAAACCACCCTGCTGCGCGCCATCGCCGGGCTGTGGCCCTACGCAGACGGGCAGGTGGCAAGGCCCACCGGGCACCAGGCGCTGTTCCTCGCCCAACGCCCTTACTTGCCGCTGGGCGACCTGCGCAGCGCACTGGCTTACCCAACCGAACCGGGCGACGACCGCGAGCGTATGCAACGGGTGCTGGAACAGGTGTGCCTGCCGCACCTGGCAACTCGCCTGGACGAGCCCGGTGACTGGAGCCGCGTCCTGTCCCTGGGTGAACAGCAACGCCTGGCCTTCGCCCGCCTGCTCTACAACCGCCCGGCGGTGGCCTTCCTCGACGAATCCAGCTCGGCCATGGACGAAGGCCTGGAGCAGGCGCTCTACACCCTGCTGCGCCGCGAGCTGCCCGACACCCTGTTGATCAGCGTCGGCCACCGCAACACCCTCGCCGCCTTCCACAACCAGCAGCTCGACCTGGACGGCAAAGGCGGCTGGCAACTGAGCGACCGCGAAGGCTGATCGAAAGCAAAGCGCCATAGCCTTTTGGGCTATGGCGCCAAGCATCATTTCGCGACCCAAGTTCCGAAAGCCCGTCAGGCGTAGGGTGGATCTCGCTTAACCGATCCACCATGGCGGATGTAAAAAGCGACATCCGCCCTACGGGCTGAGACCTCGCGCGCCTATATCATGGGACACCTTACCCTTGTGGGAACGGGCCATACCCGTGATCTCGCGCGCATGGCGCGCTCCCACAAATGCCAAAGCAGAACCGCTCCGTAGCCTGGGTTGAGCGCAACGATTCCCAGGGCGATTCCCGGGTGTCGCTACGCTCGACTCGGGCTACGAGATACCCCTCAGCCTTCCACCTGGCTCCACTGCTTGCTCAAGCGCTTGTCCGATACCGCCATCTTGGTGCCCAACTGCTGGGCCCAGAGAGAGACACGGTATTCCTCGAGCATCCAGCGGTACAGGGTCAGGTTGGGGTCGCGCTTGCCTTCCTGCAGGTGCTTGCCGAGGCGCGCCTGGTACTGCTCCCAGTAACCGGCCAACTCGCCGCTCCACACACGGTCGCGTTGCAGTTGCGCGGCGATCTTGTCGAAGCGTTGTTCGATGGCCTTGAGGTAACGCGGCAGTTCCTTGAGCCATTCGGCCGGGGTTTCACGGACGAAACCGGGGTACACCAGGTTACCCAGCTGCGCCTTGATGTCGTTGAGCGCCACTGCCTGGGCCAGGTCGATCTTGCCCTTGAAGCGCTTCTGCAAGCCGTGCCACAGCTTGAGAATGTCCAGGGTCAGGCGCGCCAGCTTCTCGGCGTGCTCCGTCCAGGCGCCGCGCTTCTTCTCCGCCAGGGCGGCCAATGCGGCGCCGTCACGGGGCAGTGGCTGCTCGTCTTCGAGGATGCAGCTGTCGAGGCTGGCGAGCAGAATGTCTTCGACCAGCCCATCGACCCGGCCCAGCTCGCGGTGCAGCAGACCCAGCTCGGTCAGCCCCGGCAACTTGCCGCGCAGGAACTTGGCCGGCTCGGCCAACTGTTGCAGCAATAGGCGCTGCAGGGCGCGACGGTGCTGGAACTCGGCTTCGGCCTGGGTCGGGAAACGCCCTTCCTTGACCACACCACCCTCTTCCACCAGCGCCGGGAAAACCGTCATCGACAGCCCGGCGACCTTCTGCTGGGTCTTCTCGGCGACCTGGGCGAAGCCCTTGGCTTCCACCGGTTTCTGCACCTTGTCGGCTTGCGGAATGGCCAATGCAGCCTGGCTGGCCTCGGCGAAGCGTGCGGTCAGCTCGGCCAGATCACGGCCTTCGCCGAGTAGCTTGCCGTGGGTATCGACCACCTCGATGTTCATCTTCAGGTGGGTTTCCAGCTGGCGGGTCGCCTCGACCCACGCCTCGCTGTCGATCCGCGCACCGGTCATGCGCTGCAGCTCGCGAGCCAGGCTTTCCGGCAGGCTGCCCTGGCCGAAGGTGAGCTTGCTCAGGGCCGCGCCGACGAAGTCCGGCACCGGCACGAAGTTCTTGCGAATGGCCTTGGGCAGGCCTCGCACCAGGTCGATGGCCTTGGCTTCGATCAGCCCCGGCACCAGCCACTCCAGGCGCTCGCCTGGCAATTGCGGCAACAGCGGCGCCGGCACGCGCAGGGTCACGCCGTCACGGGGATGGTTGGGTTCGAAATGATAGGTGAGCGGCAGTTGCAGCTCGCCGATATGCAGGGTGTCCGGATACTGCGCGGCGGTGACTTCCAGCGCTTCGCGGGCCAGCACGTCCTCCTCGCGCATCATCAGCAGCTGCGGGTCCTTGGCGCTCTCGCGCTTGTACCAGCTCTCGAAGGTGGCGGCCTGATAGATGTCCTCTGGAATCCGCGCCTCGTAGTAGGCGAACAGGGTTTCCTCGTCGGCGAGAATGTCGCGGCGGCGCGCCTTGGCTTCCAGCTCGTCGAGTTTTTCCAGCAGTTGGCGGTTGGCGTTCAGGCACTTGGCGCGGCTGTTGATTTCACCCCGCACCAGGCCTTCGCGGATGAACAGTTCACGCGAGGCTTGTGGGTCGATGGGCCCGTAATGCACCGGGCGGCGCCCCACCACGATCAAGCCGTACAGGGTGACCTGCTCGTAGGCCACCACCTGGCCGCGCTTCTTCTCCCAGTGCGGCTCGAAGTGGTTCTTCTTGATCAGGTGCCCGGCCAGCGGCTCGATCCAGTCCGGCTCGATCTTCGCCACCTGACGGGCGAACAGCTTGGTGGTCTCGACCAGTTCGGCGGCCATGATCCAGTTGGGTTTCTTGCGACCGATCACCGACGACGGATGCACCCAGAAACGCCGCTGCCGCGCGCCCTGATAGTCACCCTCCTCGGTTTTCTGGCCGATCTGACTGAGCAGGCCGCTGAGGATCGCCTTGTGCACCGCGGCATAGCTCTTGGCACGCTGCACCGCCTCGCTGGCCTCGGCCTGCTCGCGCAGGATCACGTTGACCTTGGTGTCGGTGGTCGCCTGCACCGGCTTCGCCACGGGCTTGTTGCCGTCGGCGATTTGCGCCGCGGCCCTGGCGGGCACCAGCTGCAGATCCTTGGCGAGCAGCACCAGTTGGCGGTGAGCATCGCGCCACTCGCGCAAGCGCATGTAGTTGAGGAAGTTCTTCTTGCACCAGGTGCGCAGCGGATTGCTGCCCAGTTCCTGGCGTTTTTCCTCGAAGCCGCGCCACAGGTTGATCAGCGCGGCGAAATCCGAGTCCACGTCCTTCCACTGCGCGTGGGCCTGGTCGGCAGCCTGCTGGCGATCCATCGGCCGCTCACGCGGATCCTGTACGGACAGCGCACTTGCGACGATCAGCAGCTCCTGCAGGCTGCCGAGCTTGGCCGCTTCGAGCACCATGCGGCCGAGGCGCGGGTCGATGGGCAGGCGTGCCAGCTGGCGGCCCAGGGGCGTCAACTGGCTCTCGCGGTTGACCGCCGAGAGTTCCTGCAGGAGGTTGAAACCATCGCTAATCGCCTTGCCGTCCGGCGGCTCGATGAAGGGGAAATCCTCGATGCTGCCCAGGCGCAGATGGAGCATCTGCAGGATCACCGCCGCCAGGTTGGTGCGCAGGATTTCCGGGTCGGTGAAGGTCGGCCGGCCAAGGAAATCCTCCTCACTGTAAAGGCGCACGCAGATGCCCGGTTCGACCCGCCCGCAACGGCCCTTGCGCTGGTTGGCACTGGCCTGGGAAATCGCCTCGATGGGCAGGCGCTGCACCTTGGCGCGGTAGCTGTAGCGGCTGATGCGCGCGGTGCCGCTGTCGATCACGTAGCGAATGCCCGGCACCGTCAGCGAGGTTTCCGCCACGTTGGTGGCCAGCACGATCTTGCGCCCGGCCATGGGCGCGAAGATCTTCTGCTGCTCGGCGGGCGTGAGCCGCGCATACAGCGGCAGCACTTCGGTAAAGCGCAGGTTGGCCTTGCGCAGCACTTCGGCAGCCTCACGAATTTCGCGCTCGCCGGGCAGGAAGATCAGCACATCGCCGGGGCGCTGGCCGACGCTTTTCTCGTGGGCCGCGATCTCGTCCAGGGCAGCGAGAATGCCCTGGTCGACGGTCAGGTCGTCGAGCAGGCTTTCGCCCTCCTCGTCCACCTCGGCGGCCAGCGGGCGATACCAGGTTTCCACCGGATAGGTGCGCCCGGAGACTTCGACGATGGGTGCATCCGGCAGCCCGTCCCCACCGAAGTGCTTGGAAAAGCGCTCCAGGTCGATGGTCGCCGAGGTGATGATCACCTTGAGATCGGGCCGGCGTGGCAGCAGGGTTTTCAGATACCCCAGGAGGAAGTCGATATTGAGGCTGCGTTCGTGGGCCTCGTCGACGATGATGGTGTCGTACTTTTCCAGATAGCGATCATGCTGGGTCTCGGCGAGCAGAATGCCGTCGGTCATCAGTTTGATCAGCGAACTGTCCTTGCTCTGATCCTCGAAGCGCACCTGATAGCCGACCAGCTCACCGAGCGGCGTACCGATCTCCTCGGCCACCCGGGTTGCCACGCTACGCGCCGCCAGCCGTCGTGGCTGGGTGTGGCCGATCAGGCCGTGTTGGCCACGGCCGATCTCCAGGCAGATCTTCGGCAACTGAGTGGTCTTGCCCGAACCGGTCTCGCCGGCGATCACCAGCACCTGATGCTTCTCCAGCGCCGCCTTGATCTCGTCGCGCTTGGCGGCGATCGGCAGCGCATCGTCATAACGCATCACCGGCACGCTCAAACGCCGCGCCTCGACCTTGGCACACGAGGCCTGGAAGCGCTCCAGCCACTGCGCCTGCTTGGCGTCATCGGGCTTTTTCTGCAGCTCGTGCAACTGCCGCCGCAGACGATGGCGGTCGGCGATCATGGCGTGGTCGAGGTTCTTCTGCAGGGCGGCGATATCGAAGGAGGCGTCGGTCATCAGGCTCGGGGGTAGTTCGCGGAAAAGCGGCGATTGTCGCAGATTCCGGGGTGTGGGGTGCAGCATGGACTGTCGACGGAAAGCGCGGGAACGATGGCGTTGGCTAGCGATGGTTATCACTTAAAAGCGGTCTAATGCCCAGTAGACAAAATATTCTCTTCTTTTTGCACATCAGCTAAAGAGCGTGCTGGAAAAGATCGTAAAACACAGTATGTTTCCGACACCCACTAGCTGGCTCAATGCCACCAACATACTAGTTGGTCAGCAATCAAGATCGCAGGGAGAGACAGGAAGATGATGACCCGATTCGGCCGAATGGATACCAAATACAGTGCTCGCGGCATCCCTAGCTACAGCCTAGAGATCTGGCATGACGGCCTGAAAAAGCATCGTGTTATCAAGGGTGACTGCGAGTTCATCATCGACTCTAAAGCAAGGATGCAAGCTGAAGAATGGGAGCAACGATGGGAGATTGCTTCAGAACGAGAACGGCAGAAGGCAGATCGTGCTGCTTGTAAAAGAATGGCAGAAGAAAGTAAAGCGCTGGCATTGAAGCAAACGCAGGCAGCTCAAGATGAGCTTGATGCATTAAGCAACATCCTCAAAGCAACGCTTGAAGTCAATGACGCGATTGATTGGGAAAATCTTAAGAACAAGACCCCCTTTCCCGAAAAAGGTCCAGCCCCTTTAAAGCTTCCACTCGAACCCCAAAGGGCCGATTTTCCAAGCTCCCCTCAAAGAGAGGATCAAAAATACAATCCTAAGCTAGGTCTTCTGGAATGGCTTATCCCCTCTCGAAAAGCCCGCCTTATAGCGGCAGCCGAATCTGTTTTTGTTGCCGACAAGATAGCGTGGAATGAACATTGCGCAGTGGCAGAGAAAGCGCATCAAGCAGCCCTAGAGAGCCATGCCAAAACAGTAGAAAAATTAAAAAAATCTCATGCAGCAGAAGTCGCCGCCTGGGAAGTCAGGCGAGACGAATACAGAAGAGAAAGAGCGGCAGAGCATGCCCAAATAGATACAAAACGAATGAAATACGAGGCACTGGAACCCGAAGCCATACTTGAGTATTGTGACCTTGTTTTATCCTCATCAAAGTATTCCGAATTCTTTCCTCAAGAATTTGATCTAGATTATGACCCTACTTCTAAGACGTTAATCTTAGACTACCAACTTCCAGCACCAGATGCTCTGCCTCGTTTAAAATCAGTAAAATATGTAGCTAGCCGGGACGACTTCGAAGAAAATACTATCACCGAAGCCCAAGCTTCAAAACTGTATGACGATGTACTCTACCAACTAGCTCTCCGCACCTTGCACGAGCTATTTGAAGCAGATGTAATTAACGCGCTTGAAGCGGTGAATTTCAATGGAATTGTAACTGCTGTAAACAGATCAACAGGCAAAGCAGTGACTTCTTGTGTTCTATCGATCAGAGCTAGCAAATCCGAATTCACTCAAATAAATCTTGATCAAGTAGACCCCAAGGCTTGCTTCAAATCTATGAAGGGAGTTGGAAGTTCTAAACTTCACGGGCTAGCACCCGTAGCGCCAATTATGCAGCTCCGTAAAGATGATACTCGCTTTATATCCTCATATGACGTAGCAAGTACGATTGACGAGAGCGTTAATCTCGCTGCGATGGGATGGGAGGACTTTGAACATCTAATTCGAGAGCTATTTGAGCAAGAATTTTCGGTGAACGGTGGTGAAGTAAAGGTTACTCAAGCAAGCCGCGATGGCGGCGTTGATGCAGTAGCTTTTGATCCGGACCCTATTCGTGGTGGAAAAATCGTAATTCAAGCCAAGCGGTATACCAACACGGTCGGGGTCGGGGCTGTGCGCGACCTTTACGGAACAGTGCTTAACGAAGGCGCAAACAAAGGGATTTTGGTTACCACATCCGATTACGGTCCAGACTCATATGCCTTCGCAGCGGGAAAGCCAATTGTCCTTCTGAGTGGAGCAAACCTTTTGCATATGTTGCAGAAGCATGGACATAAGGCAAGAATCAACCTCAGAGAAGCAAAACAAATGACAACTAGCTGATGAGAAGGGCACTAGCCCGCGCACAAATCTGTAACCACAAATCTGTAACTATCGGGGACAGACCACGATTTAATACGAATCTAATCGTGGCCTGCCCCTAATCCATTGACTCTTCTCGTCCTATGTACAGCCAACAGAATTACCGCATATTGGACAAACAGCAGTCTTAGAATAACTAGCGATAACGAAACCACAACAGCCCCCACCTTGTGTCGGCCCAATACCATTAGTCACGTATGAATCCACATCTAAAGAACGAGCAAGAAACTCTAAATCCCACTCGGAAGGTCCTTTTGGATCATCGGTGTAACGATGAAGCTCTACTAAACAAATCCTAGCCTCTGCGGCCTCCGGCTCACAAAGTTCAACAACTCGGTTTTCGAGTGCTAAATTGATGACATCGATTAACTCTCTTTGAGGCAAGAGCCTTATCGCGTCAATAAGACTTTGGCGCGCAATCATATCCATGCCACACCTCACTATTTTTTAATTAAGAACCGAAAGCGACAACAGCAATATACAGAACAGTGATAATTACGTTGCAACCGGTTAAAGCGTTGCATTAATTAGGGGGGCAGACCACGATTTAATGCAACGCTAATTGTGGTCTGTCGCCGACTGTCCGAGCCAATCTACTGCTGCTCATGCCCAGTTCCCAGCGCGGCTCGCCAGGTAACTTTTGTAGACGCGCAGGGAGCTCGGAAAAGGGGCAATTGGCGAAGAATTGCCCGACGCAGGTAACCGCGCTCTGCGAGCCACCCGCTGAGGCGGCTCGCAGCAATTACGTTTTACTCCGACTCGAACTGCAATTGCGGTGGCTGGCGACGCAAGCCTCCGGTCAGCCAGAGCAGGTAGAAGCCGCCGATCATCAGCCAGGCGCAGCCGAGCATGATCGCCAGTCGGTCGAGGCTGGCCATCAGCCACAGCGTCGCCAGCAGGCCGATCAGCGGGCAGAGCAGGTAGAGCAATAGTTGCAGCGGGCCGCGCGCCTGGGGTTGGCGGGCGAAGTGGACGATCACCGAGAGGTTGACCAGGCTAAACGCCAGGAAGGCACCGAAGTTGATGAACGAGGTCGAGGTGGTCACGTCCAGCTTCAGGGCCAGCAGCGCCACCACGGCGCACACCAGGATAGCGCCCACTGGCGTACCGAAACGCGGGCTCAGGGTGCCCAGCAGTGCGCGCGGCAGCACGCCGTCGCGGCCCATGGCGAACATCAGCCGCGAGGCGCTGGCCTGGGCCGACAGACCCGAGGTGAACTGGCCGACGATCAGGCCGATCAGAAACACCGACACGAACACATCGCCGCCGATATTGCGGGCGATCTCGTAGGCGGCCGAGTCGCTGCTCTGGAACACCACGGAAGGATGAGCCAGCTGCACGAAGTACGCGGTGGCCACGAAGATCAGCCCGCCGATCAGGGTGATCAGCAGGATCGCCCGTGGGATGGTGCGCTCGGGGTCGTGGGTTTCCTCGGTCAGGGTGCTGACCGCATCGAAACCCAGGAACGAGTAGCAGGCCACCGCTGCGCCGGCCATCACCAGGTTCAGGTTCATGCCCTCACCGAAGAAAGGTTGCAGCGACCATAACGGCTTGCTGGCATCGCCCAGCACGTAGTGCACGCACAGCGCCACGAAGGCCAGCAGCACCAGGAACTGCACCAGCATCAGCACACCGTTGATGCCTTTGGCCAGGCGCAGGCCCACCACGTTGATCACGCTGGTGATCACGATGAAGGTCAGCACCCACAGCGCCTGGGGCAGCTGCGGGAACGCCGAATGCAGGTAGGCCGCGCCGATCAGCCAGATGGCCATGGGCAGGAACAGGTAGTCGAGCAGCACCGCCCAACCGGCGATGAAGCCCAGGTAATCGCTGATGCTGCGGCGCACGTAGCTGTAGGCCGACCCGGCGACCGGGAACAACCGGGCCATGCGGGCATAGCTGAGCGCGGTGAAGAACATTGCCACTGAGGCAGCCACATAAGCGGCCGGTACGGCGCCGCGGGTAATCTCGGCGAGAATGCCGAAGGTGCCGAGCACGATGATCGGCGTCATGTAGGCGATGCCGAATAGCACCACCGCGCCCAGAGACAGGGATCGTTGCAGACGAGCCATTACTTGCTACTCCAGTTTTATAAGTTGTTATGGCAGAGCCGAAGTCGGCAAAAGCACGCGACAGGGCCGCAGCGGGCGCTTCTATGGCGCCCGGCAGATCAATCAGGGAATCAGCAGCTCACGCAGGCCGTTGGCGTGGTCGACGCGCGTGCCCGGCAGCGGCATGCGCCGTTCTTCCAGGTAGCGGTAATCGCGGCGCGCCTCGGCCAGGCGCTGGAAGTCCAGGGTGATGCTTTGTCGGCACGGCTCGCGGCCGGCTTCCAGCAGCAGGCTGCCGTTGGGGTCGACCACCGCGCTGCCGCCGGCGAACACCAGGCCGCCGTCGCCCTCGCCCACGCGGTTGCTCATCACCGCGTAGGCCTGGTTCTCCATGGCCCGGGCCATGATCGCGGTGCGGTGCGTCGGCCCGTAGGGGTCCATGTTGCCGTTGGTGACGATCAGCAGCTCGGCGCCCAGCTCGCCCAGAGCGCGGGCGCTCTCCGGGAACTCGATGTCGAAGCACACCAGCAGGCCGACCCGCACGCCGTCGAGCAACGCCGTGACGTAGCGATCGCCCGGCGTGAACACGCCACGGTCCGAGGCCCACAGATGGGTCTTGCGGTAGCTGAGCAGGATGTTCTGCCCATCCATCAGCACCGTGGTGTTGTAGAAGGCGCCGCCGTCGTTCTCGGCGAAACCGATGGCCACCGCCAGCCCGCGGGCCGCAGCAGCCTGCCCGATGGCGGTCAGGCTCGGGCCATCGAGGGGCTCGGCCAGCGCGACGATGTTGTCCGCGGTTGGGAAGCCGGTCAGGTAGGTTTCCGGGAACACCAGCAGGCGCGTACCCAACTGGCATGAGGCGATGGCCTCCAGGGCTTGGGCGAGGTTGTGGGCCGTATCACCGTCACGTCCGGTGAGCTGAGCGAGTTCGACTTGCATGACGGGACTCCATTCTTGTTGTTGCATCACGCGGGGGGCACACACAGAATGCCGACACCCATCCGCCGGGGTTCGAGTATGGAGGCTGAGCCACCCAGGCGAAATCACGCACGCGGGGTAACCCCACAGGGGTAGACAGATGACCATGACCTTGCACGACATCGCCTTCCACCGCAGCGTGGCCGAGCTCATCGAGGCGCTGCCCAGCCCGCCGTTCTGGCGCACCCTGGCCCGCACCCTGGCGCAGTACGTACACCACGACAGCTGGGTGGCGCTGATCTTCAGCGAAGGTCGCCCCCAGGTACTGGCCGAAAGCCCCGGCGACGACGGTGCGCCGGATCTGCTGTTCCAGGATTACCTGCACGGTCTCTACCTGCTCGACCCCTTCTACATCGCCAGCCGCGAAAGCACGCGCGAAGGCCTGGTGCGCCTGAGCGACGTTGCCCCGGAATGCTTCGAGCAGACGGACTACTACCAGCGTTACTTCAGCCTCAACGTGGTAGCCGACGAGGTGCAGTTCAACGTCGCCCTGCCCGGCGCACGTACCCTGTGCCTGTCACTGGGCTCACGGCAACGCTTCCTGCCGGAGCAGATCGCTCTGCTCTCGCTGCTGCAACCCTGGGTGGCGGCGCTGATGCGCCAGCGCCTGGGCTTCGAGCCCGAACCGAGCGAGCCCGCCGCCGCACCGCCGTGGCAGGAGCGTCTGGAGCAGATGGCCCATCAGGTGGAAACGGCGCTGACCGGCCGCGAACTGGAAGTGGTTCGCCTGATGCTCGCCGGCCATTCCAGCAAGGAGGTAGCCCGCAAGCTGGCCATCTCGTCGGAGACCGTGAAGGTGCACCGCAAGCACCTGTACAGCAAGCTGGGTATCAAGTCGCAGTCGGAGTTGTTCGCGCTGTTCCTGCAGGCTCAGCGAGGCTGAGCCTGCAGGCGGCGGTCAATGGGGGTGCAGTGCACAGCCCGGTTGGCTGCTACCCGGCACCACCACCATCAGACAGGCCGGCAATTTACTGCGCAGTCGCTTGGGCGTTTCGACAGCGAAGGCGACCCGCCAGTGGCTGCCCTCGCGGATGGAATCGAGCCGGTAGCTGCCCACCTCCTCTTCCGAGAGGCCCAGGTAGTCAGCGAGTTGGCGATTGGTTGGTTTGGCGCTCATGGATAACCCTTTCCGTGGATTTTCGACAGGCACACTAAGGCTGAGAATCGCCACTGTTTCGTGGCGTTGGCGAAAGCGTGGTCGATGTTTGGGCAAAGCGCAAAATAAACCGGAACCATTTGCAGCGCGGCCGTCTCGGATTTGGATCGCGATCACACTTTCACCGAGTTGCATCCACCTTCACGGACGGCGCATCAATGAACCTGAGCAACCACCTGGCACGGGACCTTTCAGCCGACATTCTCGACTTCCTGCCCGTCGGTATGGTGCCGCGCCTGGAGGCCCTGGTGGCCGCACATAACTCGACGCTGACCGACGAGATCATCCGCGCCATCGAGGCGCACCTGTGCAAACAGGCCAAGGCCAACGTGCTCGCCATCGCCCGCGAAGCCGATGTACTGGGCCATAGCGAAGCCTGAACGAATGCGAGGGTCATTGACCCGGCCACCCCGCTACACCCCTTGACCTTGACGAATACGATAAATATCGCCGCCAGGCCTAAGCCTGCTCGCCACACGGCAGCGGGAAAATAGAGAGGGTGCCTTCAGCACAGCATACGAATGGCCGTGGCAAAAACTGGCTGGTCGGCCCCGTCCTCCATCGCACCAGTCTAGATACTCAGGATTTCGCTAGCCGGCAGCCGATTGGTGGTCTTCATTTCTCGCAGTGAGATGTTGGAGCGAATGCTACTGACCCCTGGCAACGCCCTCAGTACTTTCTCGACGAAACGGCTGTAGCTGTCCAGATCACGCGCCACCACCTGAAGCAGGAAGTCGGCCTCGCCAGTGGTGTTGTGGCAACTGAGTACCTGCGGTGCGCAAGCGATGATGCTTTCAAACCGGGCAGTGGCCTCTTCGCTGTGATCGGTGCAGGAAATCTGTACGAAAGCCATGACGCCCAGCCCCAACTTTTTACGGTTGAGAATGGCCTGGTACCCCTCGATAACCCCACATTCTTCCAGGCGCTTCTGCCTGCGCCAACACGATGCTTCACTAAGGGCGACTTGCTGCGAGAGCTTCACGTTCGACAACCTGCCATCGCGCTGTAGTCGGTCACAGATTGCAATATCCACCTTATCAACGGCGCCATGCATGGCAGTTTCCTTCATATAAAGACTATCGATGAAGGATCATTTCACGCGCAGTGAGCTGTCAATCCTATTCTGAAAGGTAATTTCAAGGCGTTTATTCATAATGACTGCAAAGCCCGAGCCCTCAAGATGCAGCGCGGCAGATTGGCCGTACCGGTCAGCGCACCGCTGCACTTACTTCGCTATTGCATAGCCAGCGGCACGGGACTGGCGCCGCATTGAACGTTCAATCCGAGGTGCTCCATGAAAGCCGTAGTCTACGAAGCATTTTCCCAGCCGCCACGCCTGATTACGGTCGCCGACCCCAGCGCGGAACGCCACGGCGTGGTCATTCAGGTCAAAGGCACAGGTGTGTGCCGCAGCGACTGGCATGGCTGGAAAGGCCATGACCCGGACATCCAGTTGCCGCACATACCGGGGCATGAGTTGGCCGGCGTCGTGGCGGAGGTAGGTCGTGATGTAACCAAGTGGAAGGTGGGCGACCGGGTAACCGTACCTTTCGTGGGTGGTTGCGGCGCCTGCCCCGAGTGCAACAGCGGCAACCAACAGGTCTGCCACACCCAGTTCCAGCCCGGTTTTACCCATTGGGGCTCGTTTGCGGAATATGTGGGCATCCACCAGGCCGACCTGAACCTGGTCGCACTGCCTGAGCACATGGACTATGCAACCGCCGCCAGCCTGGGTTGCCGCTTCGTCACCTCATTTCGCGCGGTCGTCGACCAGGGCAAGGTCAGCGCCGGCCAATGGGTAGCCGTACACGGCTGTGGCGGTGTGGGCCTGTCGGCCGTAATGATCGCCCAGGCCATCGGTGCCAATGTCATCGCGATCGATATCGCTGACGACAAGCTGGCGCTGGCTCGGTCCCTGGGCGCCGTGGCGACGGTTAATGCGACCCAGGTGGCGGACGTAACCGAGGCAGTCATGGAGATTACCCGCGGGGGCGCTCATGTATCGCTCGATGCGCTGGGGCACCCGACCACCTGCTTCAACTCCATCAACAACCTGCGTCGTCGCGGCCGGCACGTTCAGGTTGGCCTGATGCTGGCCGATCACGCCCAGCCGGCGATCCCGATAAGCAAGGTCATCGCCCACGAACTGGAGATTTACGGCAGCCACGGTATGCAAGCGCATCGCTACGACGCGATGATCGAAATGATCGCCTCCGGCAAACTGGCGCCCGAGAAGCTGGTCGGCAAAACCATCAGCCTGGAGCAGTCAATCGACGCGCTGATGAATATGGATCGTTTCGAAACCACTGGCGTTACGGTCGTCACGCAGTTCTAGGGCCGACATAGCCGCGCATTCAAACGCTCTGCGTAGGGATGCGCAGCGTCCGTCAGCCGGTCGGCTAAATGCCCCTGCCGGCCCTTCCAGTCTCGACCGGCACGCCCGCGCACACGAATCCAGGTGCGGGGCCAGGCCGAGGCATAAGTCAGCGGCTCGGCTCGACCCGTTGCACCACCACTTCCTGTTGGGTGTACATATCCGTCAGCACCACGTCACCCTCGGTGAAATCCGGAGTGATCATCACCGAGCGGATCAGCCGCTGCGACTGCCCTTCTCGCTCCTGAATATTCTCGAATGCCACCACGATCGACTTGTTGCGCCAGTGCCCGACATCGAAGCCACCAGCGGCGATGAATTGCCCGATATCGCGCTGATCGTTGAAGGCCGACGCTGGCAATACCAGCGGCCGATCCTTGAGGAATACTTCGAAGTACTGATGGCTGCCCGCCGGGAAGTTACGCACGATCACATGCTCGATGCGCCAGTGGTAAACCGAGTTCTCGTACACCACCTTGCGCTCCAACGGTTTGCCGGTGCAGGCAGTGAGTAACGGCAGAAGCATGGCGCTGAGGCACAGGCCGAGTTTACGCAGCATGGGGGTCGGTTCCAGTAAAGGCAGCAGCACTGTTCAGAGCGTAAGGCTGGCGCCGTTCGCCCTGGCAGCGTTCGCTATCGCGGGAAAACCGCGTGTGCAGTGACTGCGCTATCAGGCATCGCTGTCAGCAGTGGCGGCCGGCTCTTTCGGCTTCTGCTGAGCACGACGCATCTGGCTGCGCTGGCGTCTGGCCTGCTGCTTGGCATGCAGCGCCTGAGCCGCCGTCACCGTGCCGGCCGGCTGGCCGTTCAAGTCCAGGCGCGGCGCATCTTCGACCATGCTGGCCCAGTAGCGACCGCCCCGGCACCAGGATGCCAGGCCGAGCTTTAGCTGCTCCTGAGTAATGCCCAGCTTCTCCAGATGCTGCTCGGCATCCTTGAGAATGCCTTCCTTGAGCGGAACCTTTGGGGCAGGATTGACCGGGAAGGCCAGCGGGAAGTGCTTCTGCAAACGCCAGATCGCTTCCAGTGCAGGATCCTGCTCCTGAGCCTTCTTTGGCGAGGCAGGTTGGCGCTTGCGCGGTTTGGTCGTCTCGGCCTTCACCTGCTGCTTTTCAGCCCGCAGGCGGTCACGTAGATCAGCTAATTGCTCAAAACCCATCGTTCAGTTAACAACTTGGTGGTTGATTGTCGGCGCAAGCTTATCCCATGCAGTGTTACAACACAGCCTGTTGCGCACTTTGATTTTCAGCACGGCGAATCATGCATGGCCGGCCGGGAAGGAATTCCGTTAAGGTCGGCCGCTTGATCAGGTTTCGGAAGGTCCGTCATGAAGTCGCTGTTTCGCCTAGAGGATCTGGAGTTCAGCCAGGCGCAACTGCGCCTTGTGGTGGTTTTCGTCGTGTCGCTCTATGCCGTGGTCATGTATCCGCTGGGGCTGCTCGATGCCAAGCTGCTCAAGGCCGTGCTGGTTACCGGTACGTTATTCACGTTGCTGTCGGTGTTGCTGCTCGCCCACCTCTGGTTCCTGCCGCAGCCCATGGTCTGGCGCAGGGTTGCCGCCATGCTGCTGGACAACCTGGGCGCCTGCGCGGTGATGATTCTCGGCCAGGAAGCGCTGCTGCCAACGTTCTGCGTCCTGCTGAGCATGACGGTCGGCAATGGCGTGCGATTCGGCCGGCCCTACCTGATTCTGGCCACCAGCTTTGGCCTTGCCTCTCTCACCCTCATCGCATTCTTCGTGCCTTTCCTGCAAGAGCACCCGGCGGTTCTGGTGATGATGGTGCTGAGCATGCTGGTGCTGCCCACCTTCAGCTATTTTCTGCTGGGCCGTTTGCAGGAGGCCATGGCGGCCGCCAAGCGCGCCGACCAGGACAAGTCGCGCTTTCTGGCGCAGGCCAGCCATGACCTGCGCCAACCCATCCACGCCATCGGCTTGTTCACCACCTGCCTGCGCGGCACTCCGCTCAATGCCGAGCAGCATCAGCTGATCGACAGCGTCGACCGTTCCCTGCTCAGCGTCGAGCAGCTCTTCCGCTCGCTGCTGGACATCTACACGCTCGACCAGCAGCAGGTGATGCCGCGTAAACAGACGGTGGACCTGCATCGATTGCTGGTCGACCTGAAAAAGCAGAACAGCGAGGCCGCGCGCTGGGCCGGCGTGGATATCCGTATACGTGGCGCCGCCACGCTGACCTACAGCGACCCCGCGCTGCTCGGCACCCTGCTGCAGAACCTGGTATCCAACGCCATCAAATACGCGCCGGGTCGCCCCCTGCTCATCGCCTGCCGCCGGCGTGGCTCGACCCTCACCGTGCAACTGCATGATCGCGGCCCGGGGATTGCCGCGGAGCACCTGCCGCACCTGTTCGAAGAGTTCTATCGCGTACGCCAGGAGCGTGACCGGGATGTGGAAGGCATCGGACTGGGGTTGAGCATCGTGCGGCGCATCGCCACCCTCCTCGACCTGCAGATCAGCGTCGCCTCTAGAGTCGGCCACGGTACCTCGATCACCCTGGCAGGCCTGCCGGCAGTCATCCCTCGCCAGGCCACCCATGCACTGCCGCCGACCGAACCTGTCGCCGACCTGCAAGGCATTCATGTGCTGCTCATCGAGGATGACCGCAGCGTGCTGGAGGCGATGGCCAAGCTGCTGCGCGCCTGGGGCTGCCAGGTCACCGCCATCGACGGCCCACCCAATGCCGCGTTGCCCTGCGATGTGGTGGTGACGGACTTCGATCTGGGCCGCGAGGCAACCGGCATCGAATGCCTGGCGCAGCTGGAAGAGTGGCATGGCCGTCCGTTACCGGCCGTGATTCTTACGGGTCACGACCCGCAGAGAATTCGATCAGCGCTACCGGACCCACGCATACCGCTGCTCTCCAAGCCCGTGCGCTCAGCCGAGCTGCAACGGGTCATCGCCGAATTGGCCGGGCGCCAGGTCAGCGCTCCCCTTCCCTGACCTGGGCGCTGCGACTTGCCGCGCCCAGCCCATGCCGTGCGCCCAGCGCCGCGGCTGCCGAACGCGAACTGAGCTTGAGAACGCCGAGCAGCGCCGACACGTGAATGCGCACGGTAAAGGGCGAAATGCGCAGAATCTGCGCGATCTCCTTGTTGCTCAGGCCATCGGTGATCAGTTGCAGCACCTCGAATTGCCGCGCCGTGAGCGACGAGAAACAATCGGCAGCAGTCGGCGGCTCGTAGGCCGTGAAGCTGCCCTGGGACGCACAACGCACCACAGGCTCGCCATTCAACGCAGCAGTCAGCGCTTCGGCGACCTCACTCGGGGGCAGCGATTTGCCGATAAAGGCACTGGCTCCCTGGCTCATCACGCGCTCGACCACCAGTGGGTCTTCGCACATCGACACCACCATCAGCAACGAGGCGGGAAACTCCAGGCGCCAGTCCGCAATGGAGGCCCAGGCGTTATCGCTCGAGTACATCAGATCCAGCAAGATGCCCGCCGGCGTTTGCGCTCGCGCCAGTTGCAACGCCTCATCCAGCGTCGCCGCTTCCCTGATCAGGGCCTGCGGTCGCGCCTGCGTGAGCAACCGCACCAGCCCATCACGAAAAAGCGGGTGATCGTCGGCGACGATGAAAAGCTCCTGCTGCATCTGCGATGAACGTCCGGGATTCTGAGGTCGATACCATACCCCATCGACGGCGGCTTGGCTGGCGCAATGAATGGTCCAGCCTTCAATTCCGCTTCGCTGAATTACCCCGCTCAGGTACGCATCATCTCAGCCGCCTGCTCAGTGGCCTCCGTAGTGCGGGTCGCAAGCTTACGCACCTCATCGGCCACCACCGCGAAACCTCGCCCCGCCTCACCGGCTCGGGCCGCCTCGATCGCCGCGTTCAGCGCCAGTAGATTGGTCTGGCTGGCGATGCTCTGGATAGTGCCGACGATCTGGGTGAGCTTCACGATGTTGGCTTCCAGGGTGCGCTGGTGCGCCGCCTCGGTATCACGCATGGCGTTCTGCTGATGTTGCAGATCCACGTCTACCAGTGCACCGACCACCCTCAGCGGCGCGCCCGAAGCGTCGCGCTTGGTTTGCCCGCGAGCCCGGAACCAGCGGTACTCACCGCTCTTCATCTTCAGGCGATATTCAATGTCGAAGGGCGTTTTGCCGGTACGATCGTTCAGGTGTGCCTGGAACGCATCGAGGCTGTAGGCCTTGTCTTCGGGGTGCAGGCGCGATGCCCAACTGTCCAGCACATCGGGAAACTCCTCGACTGTCTCGAAGCCCAGCAGACGACGGAATTGCGGCGACCACCAGAAGGGGTTCTTCGGGTTGACCGGATCACCGGCGATCACCTCCATGTCCCACAGGCCATCCGACAGCATCTCGCGGGCCAGCTCGAAGCGGGTGATGATCACGTCGTGCTCCTGCTCACGCTGCAGCTCATCGTGAATATCACGCAGCGCGCCGGCGACCCGCAGTGGTACGCCACGGCCGTCGCGTAGGGTTTCGCCCTGGGCAAAGAACCAGCGGTAGGTGCCGTCCTTCATGGCCAGGCGATTCCTGACCCGGTAAGGCGTCAGGCCCGACTTGTCGTTCAGGTGGCGGGCGAAGGCATCCAGGGTCGCCGCCTTGTCTTCAGGGTGCAAGCGGTCAGCCCAGCTGGCCAGCACGTTGGGAAAATCCCGCTCATCGCGGAAGCCGAGCATGGCCCTCAGCTGCGGCGACCACCAAAATTGGTTGCGCGGATTCACCGGGTCACCGGCTACCACCTCCATATCCCACAGGCCTTCGCTGGAAGCGCGGTTGACCAGATCGAAGCGCGTTTCCGAAGCGCGGGCGCTGGCGTCGGCCTCAGCCAGCATGAGCCGCGCCGCTTCCAGTTCGCGCTCAAGCTCGGCGATGCGATTGTCGCTCTGCGCAGCCTTTTGTTCGCGTGATGTCCATTCACGCTGCACCTCTGCCCAGCTGGCAGACCCACGGCTGGCAGTACTCTGGGCAGAATTCGGAAGCGAAGCGGTGAGTTGCTTGAGCGCCAGGAGCTCAGCGCGCGGACGAAAGAGATGGAGCATGGTTCGGTACTCAGAGGCGTTCGAGAGGTGCCGAATCCATGGCCTTGGTTGCTTTTCAACACACTGAAAGCGCCACCCTACGGGCCGATCAGCTATCAGCGCAGAGTAGGACTGGCGAGACTTTGGAAAGGTTGCATCTTATTGACATCATTATGATATCAGCGCACCAAAAGAGTACACACGCCTAAAGGTCATGTTGGCGGGCGCTATTTTCATCGTGGGCCAATAAACGGTCGCGCCCTGACGCGGGCCTGTTCGATAGCCACATACTTCGCTGTCGCGCTATCTGCAGGCACGCCTAGAGATGGTGAAGGGTTTGAACCTGGGCGCCGGGATGACCCTAGACTTTGCGTATCGGTGGCGACTCTCACCCAGCCTTAGCCGCTCAGGCATCTGCGCTCAAGGCGGCATGGGTACGCAGTTCTTCCTCGATGAATGCGGCGATCATCGCTCGATAAACCTGCTCGACGACCGCTGCCGAAGCGCCGTGCTCATCGGCCAGTGCACGCACCCTGCCGATGACCTGCTCGACACGCGCTGGGGCGCGGACATCTGCACTGTCTTTTTTGAAGTGCGCCGCCTGAGCGACGAAGCCGCCGCGCTGAGCGATGAGGTCGACCATGGCGCGGTCGATCTGATCGATGCGCTTGCGTACCTCTTCAAGGGATTTGCATTGCACGTCCATGTGACGATTTCCTGTGATGCTCCAAATGGGGCCATCACGTTAGTCAGCATGGCGACATGTGTCTAGCACGTAGGGCGGTCTCAGGAACGCTAGCGAACAGTCCGCTGGAGTACGCAAAACGCGTACTGCTTCACCAACGGCACACCGTCTGGCACGCCATACACCTTGGCAGCCTTGCATGCACATCAATTGCATACCCGCGGAGCAACCGGCCTGGATCGCCAGGCAAATCCAAGCACCATCAGTAGCCCCAACGCAGCCATCGCGGCACCGGCCAGGGAGATCGCCGGGTAGCCGAGGCCTGCACTGATCACCGCACCACCCAGCGCCGCGCCAATGGCGTTGCCGAGGTTGAAGGCGCCGATGTTCACCGCCGAAGCCAGGTTGGGCGCGCCCTTGGCAGCCTCCATCACGCGCATCTGCAGCGGCGGCACGATGGCGAAGCTGGCGATGCCCCAGATGAGGATGGCCACGGCGGCTGGCAGCGGCCAGCTCATCAGCATCGTGAAGGCCAGCAGCACCAGGATCAGCACACTCAGCGAGGCGATCAGGGTGCGGTCGATGGAGCGATCGGCCGCCTTGCCGCCCCACATGTTGCCCAGGGTCAGTCCCACGCCGTAGAGCACCAGCATGGCGGTGATGAAGCCGGTGGAGGCATGGGTCTGGGTGCTGAGAATCGGCGCGATGTAGGTAAATACGGTGAACATCGCACTGGAGCCGACCACGGTCAGGGCCAGCGCGGCGAGTACCGGGCCGCGACCCAGCACGCGGATTTCGGCGAGCACGCCATCGCTCTTCGGCAGCTCGACGTTGGGCAAGGCGAACCATAGCGCGAGCATGGTGATCAGGCCCAGGCCGGAGATGCCCCAGAACGCCGTGCGCCAGCCAAGCACTTCACCGAACCAGGCAGCCAGAGGCACGCCACCGATGGTGGCCAGGGTCAGGCCCATGAACATCGCGGCGACCGCGCCGGCCCGTTTGTCCGGCGCGACCAGGCTGGCCGCCACCACCGAGCCGACGCCGAAGAAGGCGCCGTGGTTGAGCGAGGTGACCACGCGGGCGATCAGCAGGCTGGTGTAGTCGGTGGCCAGGGCAGACATCAGGTTGCCGAGAGTGAAGATGGCCATCAGCCCGATCAGCAGGTAGCGCCGGGGAATCTTGCCGGTGGTCAGGGTCATCAGCGGCGCGCCGATCAGCACGCCGATGGCATAGGCGCTGACCAGCAGGCCGGCGGCGGGAATCGACACACCAAGATCACTGGCGATACCGGGCAACATGCCCATGGGGGCGAACTCGGTAACGCCGATGCCGAAGGCACCCGTGGCGAGCGCGACGAGGGGTGGATTGATACGCATGAGAGGCTCCTTATCTATGCCGCAAATGCTACGATCCCGACCTTACGGGCGGTAGACCGCTTTTCTGGCAAACACCTTTGCTGCAGAGGCACAAATGGACGTAGGCGGCCGATCAGGCGAGATGGAAGTGCTGGTGCGCGTGGCGCAGGAAGGTAGCCTGTCGGCGGCGGCGCGCACGCTTGGCCTGACGCCTTCAGCGGTCAGCCGCATCATCGCCCGCACCGAGCAACGCCTGGGCACCCGTCTGCTGCTACGCACTACCCGCGCCATTACCTTCACGGCCGAAGGCGAGGCGTACCTGCACGGCGCCCGGCGCATCCTGGCCGACCTGGCGGAGGTCGAGGGCGCCATCGCTGACCAGAGCGTGCCCAAAGGACGTATTCGCGTCAGCGCTGCGCTCGGTCATGGCCGGCTGGCCATCGTGCCGCTGGTGGCGGCCTTCAGCGCACGCTACCCAAACATCGTTGTAGACCTGACCCTGGGCGATGAGGTGGTAGACATTCTTGGCGGCCAGGCCGACGTGGCGGTGCGCTTCGGCCCGCTGCCGGACAGCCCGCTGACCGCTCGCAAGATCGGCGACACCGGCCAGGTGGTGGTGGCCTCACCCGATTACCTGGTGCGTCATGGCACACCCGAGGCGCCGGAAGACCTGCTGCAACACAACTGCCTACGCTTCAATTTCCGCCGCGCTGAGCCCAACTGGCCCTTCGTGCGCGACGGCGACGCGTTCTCCCTGAAGGTGTGCGGCAACATCGAATGCAGCAGCGGTGAGGCCCTGGCACAACTGGCCCGGGTCGGCGCCGGCATCGCCCGCATCGGCGCCTTTACGGTCAACGAGGACATCGAGCGCGGCGACCTGGTGCCACTGCTCGAGACCTTCAACCCGGGTGAGCGTGAGCCGATCCACGCCGTATTCGTCGGCGGCCCGACGATGCCAGCGCGAGTGCGGCTGTTCGTGGACTTTCTGATCGAGCATCACCGCTTGTGATGCGAGTGTAGTGATCCACCGACAGCAAAGTGTCGAAGCCCAAAAGCCTGTAGTCCAGTGCGCCAAGCACATCAGTGTGCTAGCTTACGAGCAGAAATTGATCAAGCTGTTCGGGGCATTCAAACCATGAACCACAAGCTGAACACCTATGGCGTCTCCATTGTAGAAAGGCCAAAAATCAAAGCTACCAAGAAACTGGACTTGGGGGGTGAGCAAGGTAAACAGATCGTTTATTCAGAGACCAAGCTTGCGCTCCGAACCCACAAGAGGACTTTTCAGAAGCTGGCTGACATGTAATGGAATTGATCTTCTTTCCATTTGAACGCGTGATTGAGATCAATACCCAGATCTTGACTACCGAGCCTGGCATGAAAGGGGCGATAAATATTCCAATTCTGCAGGGCGCACTGGCTCGAATCGACAACGCTATTGCCTATGGCGGCCTCGACGATGTATTCGAAATCGCTGCCAAATACACAGCCAGCATCGCGCGGGGCCACGCACTGCCTGACGCGAATAAACGCACTGGGCTTGCAGTCGGACTGGAATACCTTTCACTTAATGATTATGAAATCACGCTGGACAATGATCTGCTGGCGGACGCCGTCAGGGATTTGGTGACCGGCGATATCAATGAGCTCGATTTCGCCGACATTCTCTATTCCAGCTTCATCGCCTCTCAAAATCATCCGGCCTGAAAGTCTCCCCGGCCATGCCCAATCTAGCTGTTAGGGCATAAATCGAAACTCCAGTGGCTTACTGCCTCACAAACGGATCGCCTCTCAGTAAACACCGCAACCTGCCGGTAGGGACCCTAACCACCCTACCCAAACACCCGGCTGCCTCAACGTGGACGATGCAGCTTCACCTAACCTCTTCGCACCACCACCGGAACCAAGGTGGGAGCGCAAGGGGACGCCTAGTTCATGCGCGAAAATCACGGGCATGGCCCGTTCCCACAGGATCGGTGACTCGTCGTCTAAATACCACACATTCTCTCCGCACCCTGCCAGCTCAACGACTCAAACTAAACGCAAACAGCAGATACACCCCGAACGCCACCACCGGCAACAGGTGCCAGAAATGGGACAGCCACGGCGCCGAGTTAATGTAGCCAACCACCAGCAAGGCAGCGGTGCCCAGCGAGATGCTGGGGAGCAGCAGCATCAGGGTCGCCAGCAGGCGGTCCTGAAACGGCGTCAGTTCGTTGTGGTTGGCGATGGCAGCAGCGGAAAAGACCACGATCAGGCCTTGCAGGCCGGCAAAGAAGATCTGGGCGATTACGCCAATGATCAGTGCAGCTAGGGACATGGGTTCGCTTCCTTTCATTCACCCGATTGCAGGTTGGCCAGCAGCTTGCCGGTGAGCGCATGCAGCTGCTGTTTTTCCTCGTCACTGAGGACGGCCAGAACGCGCTGCAGGTTAGCAACGTGGGCGGTGAGCATGCTGTCGATCAGTTCAAAACCCGCCGGCGTCAGCGCCACCAGGATGCCGCGGCGGTCCGACGGATGCTTGCGCCGCTCGATAAACCCGGCCTTTTCCAGGCGGTCGATGCGGCTGGTCATACCGCCGGAGGAAATCATCGCGCTTTCGTACAACACCGTGGGCATCAGTGCATAGGGCTCGCCTGAGCGGCGCAGAGTGGCCAGCACGTCGAACTCGCCGGCCTGCAGGCCATGGCTGGCGAAGAACGGCAGCAGATGATCACGACTGATCACCTGACTCAATTCGCCCAACCTGCCGATCACCGCCATGGCAAAACCGTCCAGATCCGGGCGTTGTTCACGCCACTGCTCGGCGGCCAATTGTGCTCGATCCTGCATATGAACCTCGATTTATCTTGCCATCAAGATACTTTTCAAAAAGAATGTTTGCATCCTAGCGTATCCAGTCCAAGGAGACACCTGCATGGCAGGCACGCAGCATCGACCCGTTTTAGCCCTGGCCCTGCTGTTCACCGTCGGCGCACTGATGGGGCTCACCAGCATTCTGGTCAAGCTGGCCGGCAGCGCCGGCTGGCAGCCGATGGCCTATCTGTTGTGGGGCTTGCTCGGCGGCGGCCTGCTGCTGTTGTTGTTCGCCTGGTGGCGCGGCGAGCGGCCGGGCATGAGCCTGGCGCAACAACGCTATTACCTGGCTTCGGGTCTGCTCAGCATTGCCGTGCCGAACGGCCTGCTGTTCAGCTCCATCGGCCATGTCGGCGCCGGATTCGCCTCGATGTGCCTGGCCTTCCCGCCCCTGTTCACCTACCTGCTGGCCCTGGCGCTGCGCATGGAAGCGCTCAGCCGCATCCGCTTGCTGGGCATCTGCATCGGCTTGTCCGGCAGCCTGCTGCTGGCCCTGGGCAAACTGCACGGCGGCGACAGCCCGGCTTTGTGGGTGGTGGCGGCGCTGTGCGTGCCGGTATTCCTGGCGCTGGGCAATATCTACCGCGCCCGATACTGGCCCAGCGGCGCCACGCCACTGTCGCTGGCACCCGGCATGCTGCTGGGCGGCGCGCTGCTGCTGGGGCTTACGGCGCTGTTTGGCGTGGACTTCTCGCCCAATCTGAACAGCCCCTTGGCCGTCGGCCTGATGCTGTTGCAGATGCTGCTGTTCGCAGCGGTCTATGCGCTGTTCTTCATCCTGCAGAAGCTGGCGGGCACGGTATTTCTCAGCCAGATCGGCTCGGTGGCGGCAATCACGGGCGCGGCCATGGCCATCGGCCTGCTCGGCGAGCAGGGCAGCCTGAGCCTGGCGCTGGCGGCGCTGTGCATTGTGGTCGGCGTACTGCTGGTGGCCTGGCGTGGTGCTCAGGAGGCCGCGCAATGAAAAAGCAGCCCCTGTTGCTCCTGGCGATCATTCTGCTGGGCCTGAACCTGCGACCGGTACTCGCGGCCGTGGGCCCACTGCTCGACCGCATCCAGCTGGACACGCACCTGGGGCATGTGGGCGCCAGCCTGCTGACCAGCCTGCCGATCGTGATCATGGGCCTCGGCGCCCTGGCTGCGACCTTTTTGCGCGGGCGGCTTGGCGAGCGCCGCGGCATCTGGCTCGGTACCCTGCTGATCGCCCTCGCCTGCCTGGCCCGCGGCCTGCTGCCGAGCGCCACACCGCTGCTGATCAGCGCGCTGCTGGCCGGCGCCGGCATCGCCTTCGTGCAGGCACTGCTGCCAGGTTTGATCAAGGCACGGTTCAGCCAGGACGCTGGTCGGCTGATCGGTTTCTACAGCTGCGCGATCATGGGCGGCGCGGCCTTCGGTGCGGCGCTCACGCCCTGGCTGGCGCAGTGGCTGGGCTGGGCCTGGGCACTGGCCAGCTGGGCGGTGCCGGCCATCGTCGCCTGCGTGGTGTGGAAGCGCGCCGCGCCGGCGGACGAGCCAACCGCGAACAGTTCGGGGGCACCACTCAACCCCTGGCGCTCGCCGCGCGCCTGGCTGCTGATGGCGTTTTTCGGGGTCGGCACCGCGGGTTATACGCTGGTGCTCGCGTGGCTACCGCCCTACTACACCTCGCTGGGCTGGAGCGCCGAATCCAGCGGCCTGCTGCTGGCCGCCCTGACGCTCTGCGAAGTGGCGGCAGGCCTGCTGGCCTCGAGCCTGCTGGCGCGCTGTCCGGATCGCCGGGTGCTGCTGGGTTTCGTGTTGATGTGCCTGCTGCTCGGGCTTATCGCCCTGGTGATCGCACCCTTGGCACTGGTGGTGCCGATCTGCGTGCTGATCGGCATCGGCATCGGTGCGCTGTTCCCGCTGTCGCTGGTAGTCGCCCAGGACCATCTCGACGACCCACGCCAGACCGGCGACCTGCTGGCCTTCGTGCAAGGCGGCGGCTACCTGATCGCTGCCACCTCGCCACTGCTCGCCGGCCTGCTGCGCCAGTACGCCAACGACCTGCGTCTGAGCTGGCTGATGATGGCCGCCGCCACCCTGGTGCTGATGCTTATGGCCGCGCGCTTCAAGCCCGGCAGCGGGCACTTCCGCACCCACTGACAGGTCAGCGCGCCTCGCGCAGGTAGGCGACCACGGCGGCCTCATCGCCGGCGAACACGATGCGCTCGGCCTTGCTGTCGCGCTGGTAGGCGTACATGGGGTCGTAGTACTCGCGCAGCAGCCCGGCGATCCAGTCACGGTGGAAGTCCACGGCGCCGCTAAGCTGCTGGGTGCCTAGGGCATCGACCATGATCGCCCGCAGGCGCTGGTGGCGTTCGCCGCCCAGGCGCTTGTGGATGTTGTCCAGGCTCTGCAGCAGCCGCGCGGCGAACAGGTCGAAACCGCGCTCCTCACCGTTTACGGCGATGAACTCGGCGCACAGGTCGATCACGTAGTCGCGCAGGATGCGTTCCACGCGCCCCTCGAAGCTATCTTCCAGCCACACCAGCGGATAGGTCTGCATGCCCTGATGCAGCGACAGCGGCACGTTGCAACTGCCGACGATGCGCCCTTCGTCCTCGATCACGAAGCGCTCGATGCCCGCCGCCCGCTTGCGCAGGATGTCCACGGCCAGGGCGTTCTCGAAATCGATCTGTGCCGGCTGCCCGGTGGCGCGCTTGCCGAAGCTGGAGCCGCGATGGTTGGCATGGCCTTCCAGGTCCAGGCCGTCGGGCAGCTGGGCCAGCACGTCGGTCTTGCCGGTGCCGGTCATGCCGCCGACCACCACGAAACGGCACTGCGCCACAGCGTCTTCGAGGGTGTCGAGCAGGAAGGTGCGCATCGCCTTGTAGCCGCCGGTGATGCGTGGATAGTCGATGCCCGCCTCGCGCAGCCACTGCTGGACGATCTGCGAACGCAGGCCGCCGCGAAAGCAGTAAAGATAACCGTTCGGGTGGGCGCGGGCGAAGGCCGCCCAGGCGGCGACGCGTTCGGCCTTGATGTCGCCGCCGACCAGTTGATGGCCGAGCTTGATGGCGGCGTCCTGACCGTGCTGCTTGTAGCAGGTGCCGACCTTCTGGCGCTCCAGGTCGGTCATCAGCGGCAGGTTGACCACGCCGGGGAACGCGCCCTTGGCGAATTCCACCGGCGCGCGGGTATCCATCATCGGCACGCCGTCGAGGAAGATCGTTCGAAAATCGCGGGCATCGTCGCGCATCAGAACACCTCGACGGCGTGACGCTGTCGCTCCACCAGTACGCCGATGGGCGCCAGGCGCAGGCCCAGCTCGGCCGCCACGGCCAGAAACTCGTCCTGGCCCGCTTCGCTGACGGCGATCAGCAGGCCGCCACTGGTTTGCGGGTCGCACAGCAGGTCGCGCTGGCTGTCGCTCAGGGCGGCGATACGCTCACCGTAGCTGTCGAAGTTGCGCAGCGTGCCGCCGGGCACGCAGCCTTCGCCCAGGTAGTGCTCGACACCCGGCAGGCGCGGCACGGCGGCGTAATCCAGGCGTGCGGTAAGGCTGGCGCCGTCGGCCATTTCCACCAGGTGGCCGAGCAGACCGAAACCGGTGACGTCGGTCATGGCGTTGACGCCGGCCAGCTTGCCGAAGCGGCTGCCGGGCTTGTTCAGGGTGCACATCCAGTCGCGGGCCAGGCCCACGTCCTCGGCGCGCAGCTTGGCCTTCTTCTCGGCGGTGGTGAGGATGCCGATGCCCAGGGGTTTGGTCAGGTACAGGGTGTCGCCGGCCTGGGCGGTGTCGTTGCGTTTCATGTTCTGCTTGTCGACGACGCCGGTCACCGCAAGGCCGAAGATCGGCTCGGGTGCGTCGATGGAGTGCCCGCCGGCCAGCGGAATGCCGGCGGCATCGCACACCGCGCGGCCGCCGCGGATCACTTCGCGGGCCACTTCCGGCGGCAGCAGGTTGACCGGCCAGCCGAGAATGGCGATGGCCATCAGCGGGTCGCCACCCATGGCGTAGATGTCGCTGATCGCATTGGTGGCGGCGATGCGGCCGAAGTCGAACGGATCATCGACGATGGGCATGAAGAAATCGGTGGTCGACACTACGCCGCGGGTTTCGTCCAGGGCATACACCGCCGCATCGTCACGCGAGGCATTGCCGACCCACAGTTTGGGGTCGAGATTCTGCGCACCGCTGCCCGCGAGGATCACCTCCAGCACCTTGGGGGAAATCTTGCAGCCGCAGCCGGCTCCGTGGCTGTACTGGGTCAGGCGGATCGGCTCACTCATGGCAACGCTCTCGTCAACGGGAAACAGGCGGCGGATTCTAGCAAAGCTGGTCTTTCTCGCACCGCCTCCTATAATCGCCGCGATTCCCAGCCAATCCTGGCAAGCGCATCTGTATAGCGCTTGTTATCCGTTTTTTCCGCCATTGAACCGGAGAACTCCATGCTCAAGCGCACCCTGTCGTTGGTCGCCGGCCTTGCCCTGTCCGCTGCCGCCCTCACCGTCCATGCCGCCGAAACCCTGCGCGTATCGGCGATTCCCGATGAAGCGCCCACCGAGCTTTTGCGCAAGTTCAAGCCACTGGGCGCCTACCTGGAGCAGCAACTGGGCATGAAGGTCGAGTTCGTACCGGTGGCCGATTATCCGGCAGTGGTCGAAGCGCTGGCCACCGATCGCCTGGACATGGCCTGGCTGGGCGGCTTCACCTTCGTGCAGGTGAACCTGAAGACCGGCAACGCGATTCCGCTGGTGCAGCGTGAGCAGGACGCGGCCTTCACCAGCACCTTCATCAGCGCCGACCCGCAGGTCAAATCGCTCAAGGACCTGAAAGGCAAGACCTTCGCCTTCGGCTCGATTTCCTCCACCTCCGGCAGCCTGATGCCGCGCTACTTCATGCTGCAGGACGGCATCAAGCCGGAAAGCTATTTCAGCCGTGTCGCTTACTCCGGCGCCCACGATGCCACCGCCGCCTGGGTGCAGGCCGGCAAGGTCGACGCTGGGGTGCTGAACTCCAGCGTGTGGGACAAGCTGGTCAAGAGCGGCAAGGTCGACACCACCAAGGTCAAGGTCTTCGCCACCACGCCAACCTACTTCGATTACAACTGGACCGTGCGCGGCACCCTCGACCCGGCGCTGGCCGAGAAGATCAAACAGGCGTTCCTGGCCCTCGACCCGGCCAACCCGGAGCACAAGGCAATTCTCGACCTGCAGGCGGCCAGCCGCTTCATCGAGACCAAGCCTGAGAACTACAAGGGCATCGAAGAGGCTGCCCGCGCTGCCGATCTGCTCAAATGAGCCTGCGCCTGACCGCCGTCGGGCTCAGGCACGGCAATGGCGTGCAGGCGCTGCAGGGCATCGACCTGCAGGTCGAACAGGGTGAGCGGATGGCGATCATCGGCCCGTCCGGGGCCGGCAAGTCGAGCCTGCTCAACCTGCTGGCCACCGCCCTGGCGCCAAGCGCAGGCGAGCTGCAGGTGCTGGGCGAACGCCCGTGGCAGCTTTCCAGCCGCCAGCGCCAACGCCTGCGCACGCGCATCGGTCTGATCCATCAGGCGCCGCCTCTGCCCCTGCGCCAGCGAGTGGTCACCGCCGTGCTGGCCGGACGCCTGGGCCAGTGGAGCCTGGCCAGAAGCCTGGTCAACCTGCTGTATCCGCTGGACATTCCCGGCGCGCGAGCGCAGTTGGACAAGCTCGACCTGGCCGACAAGCTGTTCGCCCCCTGCGGCCAGCTCTCCGGCGGCCAGCTGCAGCGCGTCGGCATCGCCCGCGCCCTCTACCAGGCCCCGCAATTGCTGCTGGCTGACGAACCGGTCTCGGCCATGGATCCGCGCCTCGCCGATCACACCCTGTCGCTACTGGTCAGCCATGCCGAAGCCGGCGGCGTGACCCTGGTCGCCAGCCTGCACACGGTGGAGCTGGCCCTGGCGCACTTTCCGCGCATCGTCGGGGTGCGTGACGGGCGCATCGCCTTCGACCTGCCGGCCAGTGAAGTCGACTCCGAGCGCCTGCAGGCGCTGTATGCCAACGAACAGCTGAACCCGGCACGCGCTGGTGAGCCTGCTCCGGATGCCTGGGCGGCGCGATGCTGAAACGCGATCAGCGCGATCCCGCTGCTCTGCCGCGCCTGGCGCTCGTGCTGCTGGCCGTCGCCCTGCTATGGCCGGGCATGCGCCTGGCCGAGCTGGACCTGGGCGTGTTGCTGCACCCGGACAGCGCCCAGTCCATGGGCAGCTTCCTGAAGGATTTCTGGCCGCCCGCCCACAACGAAGACTTTCTCAGCCTGCTGCTGGACGCCACCCTGCAGACCCTGGCCATCGCCACCGCCGGTATGGCCCTGGCGTTGCTGCTGGCGGTGCCGGCAAGCCTGTTGGCCAGCCGTGCGCTGTCGCTCTCAGCGGCCTCACGTGGTGGTCAGCCGAGCGTGCTGGGCCGATGGCTCCGCTGGCCGGTGCGCGGGTTGCTGATCGTGCTGCGCAGTGTGCCGGAAATCGTCTGGGCGCTGTTGTTCGTGCGCGCTGTGGGCTTGGGGCCGACCGCCGGGGTGCTGGCCATCGCCATCACTTACGCGGGCATGCTCGGCAAGGTCTACGCGGAAATCTTCGAGTCGGTGGACCAACGCCCCGTACACGCCCTGTTGCAGAGCGGCAGCGGGCGCCTGGCCGCCTTCGCCTACGGCGTGCTGCCAGCCGCCGCCGCGGAGCTGACCTCCTACACCGTGTACCGCTGGGAATGCGCGGTGCGCGCCTCGGTGGTGATGGGCTTCGTCGGCGCCGGCGGCCTGGGCCAGCAGATCGACCTGTCGATGCGCATGTTCGCTGGCGCCGAAGTGGCCAGCATGCTGCTGACCTTTCTGCTGCTGGTGCTGCTGGCTGACCAGCTCAGCCACCTGCTGCGCGGAAGGCTCACATGAGGCGCCTGGGCAACCTGCTGCTCGCGCTGGCCATCATCGCAGCAGTGATCGGCTCCTTCGTCTACCTCGGGCTGAATCTGTCCGGCCTGTTCGGCGCCGACAGCCTGGGGCAGATGGGTAGCTATGCGGCGCGTTTCATGCACCCCGACTTCAGCGCCAGCCATCTGTTGGCCACCGCCCATGGCGCCCTGGAAACCCTGGCCATGTCGGCCGTCGGCACCCTGCTCGCCGCCGTGCTCGGTCTGCTGCTGGCGCTACCGGCGGCCGGGCGCCTGGGTGCCCTCCCCCAAGCTGCCACTCGGCTGCTGCTCAATGCCCTGCGCGCCATTCCCGAACTGGTATGGGCGGTGCTCATGGTGCTGGCGGCTGGTCTTGGCCCCAACGCCGGCACTCTGGCACTGGCACTGCATACCGCGGGCGTACTCGGCCGGCTGTTCGCCGAGGCCCTGGAGAACACCCCAACGCAGCCAGCGGACGCCATTCGCCTGCAGGGCGGCGGCGCCTGGGCCGCGTTCTACTATGGCACCCTGCCGGCATTGTGGCCACAATTGCTGGCCTACAGCCTGTACCGCTGGGAGAACAATATCCGCATGGCGGCGATCATGGGCTTCGTCGGTGCCGGCGGCCTGGGGCAGATGCTCTACGTCAGCCTGAGCCTGTTTCAGGAAGCCCAGGCCGCCACGGTGATCCTCGCCATGTTGCTGCTGGTGCTGGCCGTGGACGCCTTCAGCGGCTGGATGCGCCAGCGCTGGGTACGCAATTAATCCGGGAGCTCCACGGCTAAGGCTGTGGTCAGATTCCGTCTGCAGACCTGAATCCGAGACCTGTCCATGTCGCTACACCGCATTGGCTTTGCCTGTCAGTACCGCCACCCCGACCAGAGCCTGCCGGCCGGCGAGCTGAAAACCATCGAGGCGGCGTTCAACCCGCGCACCACCACCCTGCGCTGGATGGATAGCGTCAGCCAAGCGGTGGCCTACGCCAAGCTGACCGAAATCGTCGAGCACAACCTGCAGGCTCAGCTGCGCCTGCTCGCCTACGTCGCCACGCTGCCCAAGCCCCTGCAGATGCTGCGCTTGAGCAGCGACCTGCTGCCGTTCTACAGCCACCCGAAGGTCGCGGCCTTCTATCAGCAGCCGCAGATGCAGGGTTACCTGATCGAGCAGTTCGCCGCCATCGGCGAGGTGGCGCGCACGGCCAACATTCGCCTGTCCATGCACCCGGGCCAGTACTGCGTGCTGGGCTCGGACCGCCCGGACGTGGTAGAGAACAGCGTCGCCGAATTCGAGTACCACGCCGACATGATCCGCATGATGGGTTACGGGCGAACCTTTCAGGATTTCAAGTGCAACCTGCATATCGCCGGCAAGCTCGGTGGCGACGGCATCCGCGCAGTGTGGCCGCGCCTGTCCCATGAGGCGCGCCAGTGCATCACCTTCGAGAACGACGAGAAGACCTACGGCGTCGATGCCTGCCTGGAGCTGGCCGATCTCGCCCCCGTGGTGCTCGACGTGCACCACTGCTGGATCCACGAGGACGACTACATCGACCCACACAGCGAGCGCGTGGCGCGGATCATCGACAGCTGGCGCGGTATTCGCCCGACCATGCACCTATCACAGCCCCAGGAGCGTTTGCAGGAGCTGGGCCTCAGCGCCGAACGGAAACTGGAGATGCCCGAGGTGCTCAAGGTCGCGCCCAAGCGCGAGCTGTACGGCCACAGCGCGCGGATGTGGAACCACTGGACCAACCAATACGTGCTGCAGTTTCTCGATCGCTTCGACATCATGTTCGAGTCCAAGGACAAGAACGCAGCGACTCTGGAGTTCTACGAGCGTTATCTGAGGAACGCCTGACCTGGACTACGGACCGACACAACGCAAAAGGCCCTGCAATGCAGGGCCTTTTGCTACAGCGCGACGCTTATTTCTTGCCGAGCTTCTTCAGCTCTTCGTCACGCAGCTCGCGGCGCAGAATCTTGCCGACGTTGGTGGTCGGCAGGCTCTCGCGGAACTCGACCTGCTTGGGTCGTTTGTAGCCGGTGAGGTTGTCGTGCATGTGCTGCATGACCTGTTCCTTGGTCAGGGTCATGCCCGGCTTGACCACCACGAACACCTTGATCGCCTCACCCGAGCGCTCGTCCGGCACGCCGATGGCAGCGCACTGCAGCACGCCCGGCAGGGTCACCAGCACTTCTTCCAGCTCGTTCGGGTAGACGTTGAAGCCAGACACCAGAATCATGTCCTTCTTGCGGTCGACGATGCGGATGTAGCCGTCGGGCTGGATGATGCCGATGTCGCCGGTCTTGAACCAGCCGTTGGCATCGATCACTTCGTCGGTGGCTTCCTGACGCTGCCAGTAGCCCTTCATCACCTGCGGGCCCTTGATGCACAGCTCGCCGGTTTCGCCCATGGCCAGATCGTTGCCCTGGTCGTCGATGACCTTGAACAGGGTCGACGGCACCGGAATGCCGATGGTGCCCATCTGGTTATGGGTCACCGGGTTGACCGAGGCCACTGGGCTGGTTTCAGTCAGGCCGTAACCTTCGCAGATGGCGCAGCCGGTGACCTGCTTCCAGCGCTCGGCGGCCGCCTGCTGCAGCGCCATGCCGCCGGAAAGGGTGACCTTGAGCTTGGAGAAGTCGAGCTTCTGGAAACCCTCGTGGTTACTCAGCGCCACGAACAGAGTATTGAGGCCGACGAAGGCGCTGAACTGGAACTTGGCCAGGTCCTTGACCAACGCCGGCAGGTCGCGCGGGTTGGTGATCAGGATGTTGTGGTTGCCGCAGTGCATCATCGCCATGCAGTGAAAGGTGAAGGCGTAGATGTGGTACAGGGGCAGCGGCGCGACGATGATTTCGCTGCCCTCCGCCAGGTTCGAGCCCATTAGCTCGCGGCACTGCAGCATGTTGGCGATCAGGTTGCGGTGCGTGAGCATCGCGCCCTTGGCCACGCCGGTGGTACCGCCGGTGTACTGCAGCACGGCGACGTCCTGAGCGTCTGGGCTGGCCTCGTTGACCGCCTTGCCACGGCCCTGGCTCAGGGCATCGGTGAACTTCACGGCTGCCGGCAGGCTGTAGGCCGGCACCATCTTCTTCACGTACTTGACCACGCTGTTGACCAGCAGGCGCTTGAGCGGCGGCAGCATGTCGCCGACCTCGGTGACGATCACCGTCTTCACGCCGGTCTTGGGCACCACCTGCTCGGCCAGGTGCGCCATGTTGGCCAGGCACACCAGTGCCTTGGCACCGGAGTCGTTGAACTGGTGTTCCATTTCCCGGGCGGTGTACAGCGGGTTGGTGTTGACCACCACCAGGCCGGCACGCATGGCGCCGAATACGGCCACCGGGTATTGCAGAACGTTGGGCAGTTGCACGGCGATACGGTCGCCGGGCTTCAGATCGGTGTGCTGCTGCAGGTATGCAGCGAAGTGACCGGACTGCTCGTAGAGCTGACCGTAGGTGATCGTCTTGCCCAGATTGGTGAAAGCGGGCTTGTCGGCATAACGCTGGCAGGACTGCTTCAGCACCGCCTGAACGTTGGGGTACTGGTCGGGATCGATCTCGGCCGCGACCCCCTCGGGATATTTGTCCGTCCAGAAGTTTTCGGTCATGGACACCCACTCCTAAGCAACAGCTTGTCGTCACCGCGTCGGCGGTTGTTTGTTGTATGTATGCCTGGCTGTTCGCCCCTGAGGAGCGCAAAAGCGGGCCGAGATTAGCAGAGTTGCCTGAGACCGACCAGAGCATGAAAAGGCTGCCAGGTATTGAAAATGACCATAAAGAAAATACTGGTCACAGAATTTTTACCGAAGCAATCCGGTGGGCAGCACTCGTCTGGCGGCAGGCAACGCCCATGATAGACGCCTGCGCGCTTTCCTGCAGGTTGGGATACGAGGGAAAGAAGGATCAGAGCCGACACTCGCGCAGATCATGTCATGCGCGGCGACACCCGGGAAATCACCCTGGGTATCGCTGCGCTCAACGCCAGGCTACGCAATGGAGACGCCGCTAGCTGCCATTAAGCAAAAGGCCCCGCAATGCAGGGCCTTTGTCATTTAATCATGCAGCAGGCTAGGCGTTGGCAGGCGCCCTCGCCACCTCGTCGCGCAGCTCGCGGCGTAGGATCTTGCCGACGTTGGTCATCGGCAGCGAGTCCCTGAACACGATCTGCCGCGGCACCTTGTAGGCCGTGAAATTCTCCTTGCAGTAGGCCTTGAGCTCCTCGGCGGTCAGGCTGTCGTCACGCTTGACCACGAACAACTTGACCGCCTCGCCGGATTTTTCGTCCGGCACGCCGATGGCCGCGCAGCTGGCCACCTTGCGGTGGGCCATCACCACGTCCTCGATCTCATTGGGGTACACGTTGAAACCGGAGACAATGATCATGTCCTTCTTGCGGTCGACGATGCGCACGAAACCGTCTTCGTCGATCACCGCGATGTCGCCGGACTTGAACCAGCCCTCGGCGTCCAGCACCTCGGCGGTGGCATCGGGGCGGTTCCAATAGCCCTTCATCACCTGCGGGCCCTTGATGCACAGCTCGCCGCGCTCGCCAATCAGCAGCTCGTTGCCGTCGTCATCGATGACCTTGAACGCCGTGCCCGGCACCGGCATGCCGACCGTGCCCAGGCGCGCCAGGTCACCACTAGGGTTGGCGCTGGCGATCGGCGAGGTTTCAGTGAGCCCGTAGCCCTCCACTACCGCGCAGCCGGTCAAGCGCTGCCAACGTTCGGCGGTGGCCTTGACCAGCGCCGTACCACCCGAATTGGTGACTTTGAGATGGCTGAAGTCGAGCTTGTCGAAATCGGGATGATCCATCAGCGCCACGAACAGCGTGTTGAGGCCCAGCAGCGCGGAGAACTGCCACTTGCCCAGTTCCTTGACGAAACCGGGAATGTCCCGCGGATTGGTGATCAGCACGTTGTGGTTGCCGTTGACCATCATGCACATGCAATTCATGGTGAAGGCATAGATGTGGTACAGCGGCAGCGGCGCGATCATTACCTCCTGGCCAGGCTTCATCAGCGGTGTGCCATCGGGGCCATGCTGCAGCATGCAGGCATTGGCCTGCAGCATGTTGGCGATCAGGTTGGCGTGGGTGAGCATGGTGCCCTTGGCCACGCCGGTTGTGCCGCCGGTGTACTGCAGCACGGCGATATCGTCCTGTTTGGCCGATACCGGGCGCAGGCTGAGCCGCGCGCCATCGCCGAGCACCTGCTTGAACGCCAATGCCTGGGGCAGATGGTAGGCAGGCACCATCTTCTTGACCTTCTTGACCACAGTGTTGACCAGCCAGCCCTTGAGCGTGGGCAGCAGGTCGCCCATGCGCGCTTCGATCAGGTACTCGATCTGGCTGTCGGGCAGCACTTCCTGCACCAGCTTGCCGAACATGTTCAGGTACACCAGGGCGCGCACCCCGGCATCCTTGAACTGGTGGCGCATTTCGCGGGCGGTGTACAGCGGGTTGGTGTTGACCACGATCAGCCCGGCACGCATGGCACCGAACACGGCAATCGGATACTGCAGCACGTTGGGCATCTGCACGGCAATGCGGTCGCCGGGCTTGAGGTCGGTGCCCTGCTGCAGGTAGGCGGCGAAGGCGGCGGACAGTTTGTCCAGCTCGCCGTAGGTCAGCGTTCTGCCCAGATTGCTGAACGCGGGGCGGTCGGCGAAAGTCTTGCAGGAGCGCTCGAACACCTCGACCACCGACTGGTAGGCGTCCATGTCGATGTCGTTGGCCACGCCAGGGGCGCGTTTATCGTTCCAGAAATCGGGCTGCATTGTTGTTATCCCTTGGTTTCCGACGGTGATATCACCGGCACGAACTTAGCAGCCGGCCACAGCCTGGCAAAGCCACAATCAATACCGTGAATTTCAGCACCTGCAGGGTCTACAATGCCCGACATCGCAGAAAGGGACTTTGCCATGCAACAGCGCAGCTTCTGGCTCGACAGCAGTGATGGCGTGCCGCTGTACGTCAATCACTGGCATACCCAGCAAGCGCCCAGGGCGGTGGTGATGCTCGCCCACGGCATGGCCGAACACAGCGGCCGCTATGCACGCCTCGGCGAGGCGCTGGTTGCCGCCGGCCTCGAACTCTACGCGCTCGACCACCGTGGACACGGACAAACGGCGCAACATGGCCTGCTCGGCCACTTCGCCGACGAGAACGGCTGGAACCATGTAGTCGGCGACCTCTGCGAGCTCAACCATCACATCCGCCATCAGCACCCGCAGACACCGATCATTCTGCTCGGCCATAGCATGGGCAGCTTCATCTCCACCGCCTACCTGATGCACCACAGCAGCAGCGTGCAGGGTGCGATTCTCAGTGGCTCGAATTACGGCAAGCAGGGCACTTATCACGCGGCGGCGCTGGTGGCGCGCTTCGAGCGCTGGCGCCAAGGCGCGACCGGGCGCAGCTCCCTGATCGACTGGCTGTCGTTCGGCGCCTTCAACAAGGCCTTCGCCCCGGCGCGCACGCCGTTCGACTGGCTCAGCCGTGACAACGCCGAGGTCGACCGTTACATTGCCGACCCCCTGTGCGGTTTTCGCTGCACCAACCAGTTATGGCTCGACCTGCTGGAAGGCCTGCAGCGCATCACCGCGCCCGCCTCGCTGAAGCAGATCGCCCCGCAGTTGCCGATCCTGATCATCGGCGGCGACCACGACCCGGTCAGCCGGGGCAACGGCCTGCAACGCCTGGCCGATGCACTCAGGCAGGCAGGACACAGCCGCACCACGTTGAAGATTTATTCACAGGCCCGCCACGAAACGCTCAACGAAACGAACCGTGACGAGGTCACCCGCGACCTGATCGACTGGCTGGAGCAGACGCTCTCGCAGCCCCAGCAGCGACCATCAAACTCTCAGGAACCCCATCCATGACGCAAAGCAGCAACACGCCTTACGAAGCCCTCGAAGTGGGCCAGACCGCCAGCTACAGCAAGAGCGTGGAAGAACGCGACATCCTGCTGTTCGCTGCCGTTTCCGGTGACCACAACCCGGTGCACCTGGACGCCGAATACGCCGCCACCACCATGTTCAAGGAACGCATCGCCCACGGCATGTTCAGCGGTGCACTGATCAGCGCGGCCGTGGCCTGCACCCTGCCCGGCCCGGGCACCATCTATGTGGGCCAGCAGATGAGCTTCCAGAAGCCGGTGAAGCTGGGCGACACCCTGACCGTGCGCCTGGAAATTCTCGAGAAGCTGCCGAAATTCCGCGTACGCATCGCCACCCGGGTGTTCAACCAGCACGACGAACTGGTGGTCGACGGCGAAGCTGAAATCATCGCGCCACGTAAAGCCGTTACCGTCGAATTGGCTACCCTGCCGCCGATCAGTATCGGCTGATTTTCCAAGCCCGACCCATCCTACTGTTAAGCGCCCCCTGCCTTCCCCTGGAGCTTCCATGCCACTGTCCATGCATTCCATTACCATCCCGGTGTTCACCCGCCAGCTGACCAACCTGTCGACCCTCCTCGGCATCGCCGCAGCCAATGCCGAAGCCCGCAAGATCGAGCAGAGCGTGCTGCTCGGCTCGCGCCTGGCACCGGACATGTTCCCGCTCAGCCGCCAGGTGCAGATCGCCTGTGACACGGTGAAATCCGGCGTGGCCCTGCTGGCTGGCGTCGAAGTGCCGAGCCATGCCGATGACGAAACCAGCTTCGCCGAGCTGCAAGCACGTATCGCCAAGACCCTGGAGTTCGTGCAGGGCATCAGCGCCGCCCAGCTCGACGGCAGCGAAGACCGCACGGTGACGCTAAAGCGCCGCGACAAGGAAACCCACTTTCAGGGCTTGGCCTTCCTGCAGGATCACGTGCTGCCGAACCTGTACTTCCACATCACCACCACCTACGCCATCCTGCGCCACAACGGCGTGGAGCTGGGCAAGCGCGACTTCCTCGGCACTCGCTGAGATCGCGTTCGCGTCTTGCATCACGGGTAACGACGTCGGGCTGCCACGCGGCTCGGCGCGTAGGCTGGATCAGGGCGCGGCTAGCCGCCGGCAGATTTCTCAGGGCGGGCAACAATAGCCGCCCTGTCTTCTCTTATCTGCCAGCAGTCACTCGGGCTCGCCGGCCGCCTTGCGGCGACGCTTGCTGCTGAGCGAACGGGAGCTGCTGTCCATGTCCATCAGCAGGTTCATGCCGCGTTCCGCGTAGCTCAGCGCGGCCACCAAGGCCGCCTCGGCGGACTTCGCATCCTTGCGGCGCAGCGCTTCGAGAATCTCGCGAAGGTGGGCGTGGATCTTGACCACGAAGATCGGCGCCTCGAAAACCGCGTTCGAGGGAGGTGCGACATGCACCCAGGCATACTCGATGACTTCCAGCAGCGCGCTTGAGCCGCCGATGCGATACAGATCCATGAGCAGCGCGTTGAAGCGCTGGGCATAGCCGCTGGTGCGGCCCGCCTCTATCTCCTCCTGGATATGCTCTGCGCGCTCGATCAGGTTCTGCAGCTGTTCATCGGTAATGCGCTGCGCCGCGCGCTCGATGGCCAGGGTCTCCAGGCGCACGGTGATTTCATAGAACTCGGAGAAGCGCTGCTGGGAGATCTCGGGTACGCGTGCCGAACGGTTTTCCTCGACCGCCAGTGCGCCCTCCTCGCCGAGGCGTTTCAAGGCCAGGCGCACGGGCATGGCGCTGACGCCGAATTCTGCCGCCAGATCACGAATTTTCAGCCGGTACCCGGTGGGCCAGCGGCACTCCATCAGGTCCTTGCGGATGGCGTTGTAGATCTGCTCGGCAATTGTCTCTTTGGGGGCCGCGGGAGGCCGCATAGCTATTCCTTGTGATCGCCATTACTGAGAGTGGTGACGATATATCCTGTGCGGCTTCACAAATCCAGTCTGCGCGCCAATCAACTGCCTGCCGCCTGGCCCGGTGCGCCTGTCGGGACGCATATGGCCGCGCCACCTGGTGCGGCCATACAGCCGATTGCTAGTCGAAGCTCAGGTTACAACCCCAGGCTTCGATGACGCTGACCCACACTTCGACACCCAGACTGTCGCCGAACTGGGCATTCCAGCCACTGACGATCTGATCACAAAGCGCCTGAAATTCAGGGCGAAGTTCGACGTCACTGGTGGATACCTTGATCGCCACATCGGGCACCGCGGCGGCACGTACCGCAGAGGCGTTGAATGCCAATACCTTGCACTGATCGAGCTCGATGATGATGTCGTGCTCGGGCACCTTGAATACCGACCGGACGGCGTCCTGCAGCATCTCCATCAACTGGGCACAACACTCGGTCAGCTGTGCTTGCGCGGCTGCCGATTTGGGGAATATTTCGATATAGGCCATGGCGGTGATTCACTCCGGGTAGCGCGGCAAGGTTTGCGGGGCGTCAGGGCGCCTTTATTTCCATCAACTCGATGGGAAAGCCGATGGAAGGCTGCATGTCCATTTTCACTTCCCGCGAGTGTTCGGATGAAAGCGAGTCGGTCATGCGCCAGCCGAGTTTCGACAGTCGCTCCACTTCGGCATCCATATCCGGGGTGAGGAAGCCGATCTCGCTCAGGTGGCCAATGGGCGTGGCGCAGCCGGTGTCGTAGCCCAGCTGCTGCTTCTCCAGGGGCTTCATGAGTTCGAGGTAGAACTCGTCGCTAACCCAGGCGCCACTGACCGCCGCCTCACCTTTGAACAGCGACCCGGTAACCCGGTTGAAGGCACCGATGCCGAACGACTCGGCCAGCAGCTTTTCCGTGCGGTCGATATCTTCGACGCGAACACAGACGTGATTCATGATCAGGCGTTTCTCGCGATGACATTTTTCCACCAGGCGCATCATGCGGCTGTCGAAATCGTCTTCAGTGCTCTGTCCTTCCATCGTGTTTCCTCCAGCCAGCCCGTCGAGGTGCTGGCAAGACGTTGAATGAAGAAGCCTGCAGGGCCTGTCACCGCCAGCCCGTGCGCCGTTGCGGCGAGTGGCCAATCTAGGTCTGGTAGCTCAACGAGCCGCACCGACACGGAGCAAAAATATCACAAAAATATTTAATATCTATATCAAATTAATCACATATGGCATTTTATCTTTCATTGTCGACGTTCGTGGAGTGAAGAGAAGAGCGCCGGTCGTCAGTTCGCCCAGACCATCCAGGGTGGCTTTTATCGACCGCAAAGGCCTGGTGCATAACGGCCTATCAGCGCACCAAGACAGGTCATGAATAGTGACAACTTACAAATAAACGCAGGCTATTCGCTGAAAATCCGCAGCCTTTTGTGCACATCGCACAATGCGCGCTGTATGCGCCACCCAAAGGTTCGGTTGGCACGTCGCCTGCTATAGCCATGGCTTCCCTCACCCTGTGGAGCCAGGCCATGACTCATCCCACCACCGACAGCGACTACCCTTTGAGCGAAGTGCCGGCCGGCGCCCGCAAGGGGCTGTTCTCCACGTCGATCATGCTGTTCTCCTTTACCTTCTTCACCGCCACCATGTTCGCCGGCGGCAAGATCGGCATGGCCTTCGACTTCACTACGCTGATCGGGGCTGCTGTGATCGGCAACCTGCTGCTCGGTGCCTATGCCGCGATCCTCGGCCTGATCGCCTGTCGCAGCGGCCTCAATTCGGTATTGATGGGCCGCTTCTGCTTTGGCGAGGCCGGCAGCAAACTCTCCGACGTGCTGCTCGGTTTCACCCAGATCGGCTGGTACGCCTGGGGCACCGCCACGGTAGCCATCGTGCTGGTGAAGATTCTCGGCTTGCCTGAGGGGCTGACCATTCCCCTGATGGTGCTGTTCGGCTTCGCCTTCTGCATCACCGCGTTCATCGGCTACAAGGGGCTGGACATCCTGTCACGCATTTCCGTGCCGGCGATGCTCGCCCTGCTGCTCTGCTCGCTATGGATCGCCACCGACGACATCGGTGGCCTGAGCGCGCTGATGGCCATCGAGCCGACCCAGAGCATGACCCTGAGCGTGGCCATCACCATGGTCTTCGGCACCTTCGTCAGCGGCGCCACCCAAGCCACCAACTGGACGCGCTTCGCCCGCACCGGACGCATCGCGGTGATCGCCAGCATGGTCGGTTTCTTTCTCGGCAACGGCCTGATGATCGTCGCCGGGGCTTACGGCGCCATCGTCTATCAACAGCCGGACATCGTCGAAGTGCTGGTACTGCAGGGCCTGTCCATGGCGGCGGTGGTGATGCTGTTCCTCAACCTGTGGACGACTCAGGACAACACCATCTACAACTTCGCCGCCGCCGGCTGCAACCTGCTGCGCACCGGCCGGCGCAAGACGGTGACCGTGGTCGGCGCCGGCATCGGCACGCTGCTGGCCATTGGCGGCATGTACGAGCTGCTGATTCCTTTCCTGATCCTGCTCGGCTCGATCATCCCGCCGATCGGTGGTGTGATCATGGCCGACTATTTCTATGGCCATAAGAGCCGCTACCCGATGCTCGCCGAGGCGCGCATCCCTGCTTTCAACTGGGTCGGCCTGGGCGCTTACGGCGTCGGTTCGCTGTGCGCCTACTTCTCGCCCTGGGTCGCGCCACTGGTGGGCATTGCCGTCGCCGCGCTGGTGTACATCGTGCTGTTCGAAGCGAAGAAGGTCTTCGCCGCCGGCGACGTGGTCGCCCGCGCATGAGCCTGAGCGTCGCCGATGTCCTGGGCCTGCCCGGCCTGCACGAGCTGCGCCTGCGCGCTGGTCGGGCAGCGCTAGGCAATCCGGTGCGCTGGCCCTACGTGGCCGAGAACGAGGACATCGCCGCCTGGGTGATGGGCGGCGAGCTGGTGTTCGTCACCGGCATCAACCACCCGCGCGACGAAGCCAACCTGCTGCTTCTGGTGCGCCAGGCAGTCGAGCGGGCCACCGCCGGGCTGGTTATTCTCACCGGCGCCGAATACATCCAGGCGATTCCGCCGGCGGTGATCGCCGAGGCCGAGCGCCTGGGCCTGCCACTGCTGGAACAGCCCTACGGATTGAAGATGGTGGTGGTCACCCAGGCCATCGGCACGGCGCTGGTACAGCAGCAGATGCTCGGCAGCTCGCGCCAGCATGTGTTGGAGCAACTGCTGGAAGGCGACTACCAGTCCCTCGACGTGCTGCTGCAACGTGCTGCCAGCCTCGACCTGCCGCTGAGCGTGCCGCGCCAGGTCGCCCTGTTGCGTCTGCAGAACAGCGAGCAGCTGTTCGACGGCGAGGCAGCAGCCAGCGGCGAACGCCTGCTGCGCGACAACCGCCAATGCCTGCAGCAGCACCTCGAGCAATGTCTGCAACAGTTGGGCGCAGCCCTGCCGCTGATCAGCCAAGGCGAGCACTGGATCGCCCTGCTGCCGTGCACCGGTAGCCAGGACGAGCAACGCAACCGCCAGGCATTGATGGACCTGCTCGGCGAGCTGGACGAACGCCTGCAACCGCAGCGCCTGTTTCTCGGCCTGAGCAGCGGCAATCATCACCCCGAGCATTTCGCCCGGGCGCTCGGCCAGGCCCGCCAGGCGCTGATCGCCGCCCAGGCCTTTCCAGAACGCCTGGGGCTGTGCAGTTTCAACGAGCTGGGGGTGATCGAGCTGCTCGCCGCGATCCGCGACCGCAGCCTGCTCGAGCGTTTCGTCGAGCGCACCTTGGGGCCGCTGATCGGCGATGACTCACGCCACGAGCCAGTGCTGATGCCGACCCTGGAAGCTTGGTTCTTCGAGAACGCCAACCTCGCCCTGGCCGCGCAACGCCTGGGCGTACACCGCAACACCCTGAGCTACCGTGTACAACGTATCGAAGCGCTGACCGGCTGCTCGTTCGATGACCCTCACGACCGGCTGAACATCAGCATCGCCCTGCTGATCCGTCGCCTGTCGTCTCATAGCCTGCCAAGGAGTACCCCATGAACATCGTCAACGCCCGCCTGCGTGGCCGCGAAGGTCTTTTCCACATCGCACTGGACGGCTCGCAGATTGCCGCCATCACCGCACAATCCGCAGAGGTCAGCGCCAGCGAAGGCGATCTCGATGCCGCCAATAACCTGGTGGTCGCGCCCTTCGTCGAGCCACACATTCACCTCGACGCGACGCTGACCGCCGGCGAGCCGAACTGGAACATGAGCGGCACGCTGTTCGAGGGTATCGAGCGCTGGGCCGAGCGCAAGGCGCTGGTCACCCATGAGGACACCAAGACCCGCGCCAAGAAGACCATCGACATGCTGGTCGACCATGGCATCCAGCACGTGCGCACCCATGTCGACGTCACCGACCCGACCCTGGCCGCCCTCAAGGCGATGCTCGAAGTACGCGAGGAAACCCGCCATCTGATCGACCTGCAGATCGTCGCCTTTCCCCAGGAGGGCATCGAGTCCTACGCGGGTGGCCGTGCGCTGATGGAACAGGCGGTGGAACTGGGCGCCGACGTGGTGGGCGGCATTCCACATTTCGAGAACACCCGCGACCAGGGTGTGTCGTCGATCAAGTTCTTGATGGACCTGGCCGAACGCACCGGCTGCCTGGTAGACGTGCACTGCGACGAGACCGACGACCCGCAATCGCGGTTTCTCGAAGTGCTGGCCGAAGAGGCCCGAGTGCGCGGCATGGGCGCGCGGGTCACCGCCAGCCATACGGTGGCCATGGGCTCCTACGATAACGCCTACTGCTCCAAGCTGTTTCGCCTGCTGAAAATGAGCGGCATCAACTTCGTTTCCTGCCCCACCGAGAGCATCCACCTGCAGGGGCGCTTCGACAGCTACCCGAAACGCCGCGGCCTGACCCGCGTGGCGGAGATCGACCGTGCCGGCATGAACGTCTGCTTCGGCCAGGACTCCATCGTTGACCCCTGGTACCCGCTGGGCAACGGCAACATCCTGCGCATTCTCGAGGCCGGCCTGCACATCTGCCATATGCTCGGCTACGAAGACCTCAAGCGCAGCCTGGACCTGATCACCGACAACAGCGCCCGCACCCTGCACCTGGGTGAGCGCTATGGCCTGCAAGCGGGCCGCCCGGCCAATCTGCTGATTCTTTCGGCGCCCGACGATTACGAGATGATCCGCACCCAGGGCCATGCGCTGGTTTCGGTGCGCCATGGTGAAGTGCTGATGCGCCGCACCCCGGCGAGCGTGCAGCGCGGCTGATCAATCGCCGCCCCGTAGCCAGGGGTTGAGCGTAGCGATACTCAAGGAATGTCACGGGTGTCGCTACGCTCGACTTGGGCTACGAAATCGTGGGAGGGGCTTTAGACCCGATAAGCCCTTAAGAGCTCGGGGCTAAAGCCCCTCCTACAATGACCAAGCGCGCTCTATTCCACCCGTACGCTTGCAGTCATGCCGGCGCTCAGTTTGACGCTCTCCGGCACGTCATCGAGCTTGATGCGTACCGGAATGCGCTGGGCCAGGCGTACCCAGTTGAAGGTCGGCTCGACGTTGGCCAGCAATTGACCGTCCGGGCTGGCATTGCGGTCGGTGATGCCGCGGCTGATGCCTTCCACCTCGCCACGAATCTCCTGCTCACCGCCCATCAACCAGATTTCCACCGGCGCACCGACCTGGATGCGCGGCAACTTGGTTTCCTCGAAATACGCCTGCACGTAGAACGAGCCGGTATCGACCAGGGCCATCACCGCCTGCCCAGCGGTCACGTAGTTGCCCTGGGCCAGCCTCAGGTTGGTGACCTGGCCATCGCGCGGCGCGCGCACTTCGCTGCGCTCCAGGTTGAGCTGGGCGATACGCAGGTCTGCTTGGGCCTCGCGGAATTCGCTGCGGGCCATCTCGGCGTTGATCTGCGCGTTCTCACGCAGCTCGGCGCTGATCGCCTGGCTGCCCAGTTGCGCACGGCGCGAAGCTTCGTGCTCGCGCAGGCTGAGCTGCTGCTTGCGGATGTCCACCACGGCCTGGGCCTTTTCCACCGCGGCCTGGTAACGGTCACGGTCGATGGTCATCAACAGATCGCCAGCCTTGACCTGCTGGTTGTCGCGTACCTTGAGCTCGAGCACCCAGCCGGACACGTCCGGCGCGATGGTCACCACATCGGCGCGCACCCGGGCATCCCGGGTCCACGGCGAATACATGTAGTGCTGCCAGATCCACGAGCCGGCGAGAACCGCCACCGCCACCATGGCCAGGGTGATGCCGACGCGAATGGTCGAACGCATGCTTTTCTCCTCAAGTCGCCAGGACGGCAATCACCGCCGCCAGGACGCAAACGAACAGGGCGCAGTCGAACAAGGCCTCGTGCCAGATCCACTGCGCCAATCCCACGCGCTGCAGCCCCAGGCGGATCACGCCGGTGAGCAGCAGCGCCAAAACTGCATAGGCCGCCATCGGGCTCAATAGAACACCGCCCAGCGACCACTCATGTAAGCCCATTGGCTTCTCCTCTTAGCTGGCACCAGTGGCGCCAGCCGTTCTGCAACTGCAACAGCGCCGCTTCGGCGAGGCGCTTGTCGATGCTCGGCGTGCAGGCGCGCAGGGCTTGCTGCAACTCGGCCACCGGGGCGTTCAGGTCATCCTCGCGGCCCGGCGCCGGGCCGCGCTCCAGCGCATCGTCGAGGCGGTCCAGAAACCGTCGCTGCGAGCGCGCCAGGCCGGCATCGGCCTTGGCCAGACAGGCGCGCAGGTGCAGCAGCTCGTCACCCAGGTCCAGGCCGGCAACCCCTTCGTCCCAGCGGCTGCGCGCCTGATCCGGACGCGCCGGGTAGTGCCGCGCCAGCTGCAGCAAGCGGTCAGCCATGCGCCCACCAAACCAGTTTTCCGCGCGGCCCAGGTCACGGCGCGTCAGCCGGCCGAGGTCGACCAGCATGGCATGCACCAGACGCCGGCCATGCCACACCGGGTTGCGCAGCACGATCACGCGAAACGCCATGACCGCCACGGCCACGCCCATGAGCATGCCCGGCGCCTCGTTGAGGAAATATTCCACGTTGTAGCCGACGCTCGGCGGCGGTATGCAGAGCACGATGAAGTGCAGGCAGAAGGCCGTCGAGGTTGCGGCCACCGCCGGCTTGGCCATGCCCAGCACGCCAAAGAATAATGGCACGCCGAGCACCATGCAGAGCATCACGAAGCCGTCGATCTGCGGCATCAGGATCTGCCCGACAAAGAACGCCACCGGCAGCGCATAGAGGATGCCGCGCAAGAACATCATGCCGATCTGCGGCGCCGCCTCCAGCCGTGCGAACAGGCTACACACCACGCAGGCGAGCAGCATGGCGCCGGTGGCGTGGGTCCAGCCAGTGGCCAGCCAGAAGCTCGCCAGGGTCAGAAACGCCAGGGCGCTGCGTGAACCGAACACCAACGCGCTCTGCCAGTCGTAGTGCCAGGACAACGCCCGGGGCGCATCGGCCGGCGCCCGGCCCTGTTCGACCGCCAGCAGCGCGCGGCTGGCGTCCTCGATACGCATCAGCAGCACGGCCATGCGCTCCAGGCACAGTTGCTGGCCGCCATTGAGTTCATCGTCCGCGGCGGCCTGGCGCAGGCGCTCGATCAATTGGGTTCTGTCCTCGGCATCGTCCTGCAGGCGCTCGTCCACTTCCTGCAGCCAGGGCGCCACGGCCTCGGCCTCGCGGCTGCTCAATTGCCGCCACTGACGGGCCACACCACGCGCCAGACGCAGTACGCCCAGCAGGTCGCGACTGAGCACGCGCAAGGCGATGGCCCGCTGGCGACCACGCTCGCCCTCGAACCAGGCGTGCTCGCGCTGGGCGTCCACGGCGACGATCCGCGACAGGGCTTCGAGCAGCCCCTTGCGCGCCTCCTCCTCGCCGGTCAGCGCCTGGCGTGCGGCCTTGAGGCCAGTCTGCCAGGCATCGCGGGCCTGCTGCGCCAACTGGCGCTCGACCCGCTGCGGCCACAGCAACGCGCTGCTCAAGGTGGCGCAGACGATACCCAGGCAGATTTCCGTGGAGCGAGCGATGGCTTCGTCGAAGATCACCTGGGGCTTACCGATGGCCGGCAAACCGATGATCGCCACCGTGTAGCCAGCCAGCACGAAGGCGTAGGACCAGGCGCTGCGCAACATGGTCGAGGCCGCCGTACACAGGCCCAGCCACAGGGCGAAGGCCAGGACGAAGAGCAGCGGCATCTGCGCGAACAGCGCCATCATCACCACCGCCATGAAGGTGCCGACCAAGGTGCCGAGCAGGCGCGCCAGGCCCTTCTGCACCACCATGCCGGACAACGGCTGGGCAACGATAAAGGCGGTCATCAGCGCCCATTGCGGCTGCTCCAACCCCAGGCGCAGGGCGAGCCAGAGCGCCAGACCGCCGCCGAGCAGGGTCTTGATCGCGAACTGGATGGCTTGGGTGCTTGGCGCAACAAACGCCAGCAGGGAATCACGCACGGTGCTTACCTAAAAGGGTCTCAGCTCTGAACATAGCCGTAGCCAAAGGGTTCCGCCTCCGTGCAGGGTACGAATTATTAGCTAGCTAAGCATGTACTGTCCAGAGAGCGCCCACCCGCAAGCGAATTAAATGCAGACGAAAAAAAGGGCGACCGAAGTCGCCCCAATGCCTTGCGTGCTCGTGAATCCGGAAATCACTGCGGCTTTTTCTTGTTCGCATCCTTCCAGACGAAATAGGTGAACCCGGTGCCAAACAGAATCATCAGTCCAACGGTGCCGATACCGGCGAGAACCACCACATCTAAGAACATGCTGCCTCCTTGCACCTGCTGCTCGGGTATGGCGCTACGTTAACAGCCATACGCCGCCCGCCATTGACCCAGGTCAACGGCCAGGCACGGACGAGCATCAACGCCGGACAGCGACTGATCTTCATCAATTTGGACGGGCTTGGGCGGCGCGGACGGATACGCAGCGAAGCCGCACTGGCATCCGTTCGCGATCTTTCATGAGTGCGCAAACAGCAGAAATGGCAGGTTGAGCAAAGCGTTTGATATGTAGGAGTGGCTTTAGCCACGAGCCCCTGGCATCTCGAAATAGCTCGTGGCTAAAGCGGATCGCCGCGCGATCCTCTACAAGATCGCGACCGGATCGCAGGCTCTCAGCGTTTCTTCGGCTTGTTCTTGGACTTCTTCTTGCCCTTGGGCAGGGGCAGCGCCTGCTCGAAGGCGTTGCGCATCTCTTCGAGCTTCCTGTCGCGCAGGTCGTGGATGCGCTTGTCGCGCTCGGCGGCGAAGTCGATCAGTTTCACATCATTGCTCATAGCGGTGTCCGGATCAGACGAAACGTCAGGTTCAGTCGTGGGGCACAGGGCTTGCGCGTCTTGGCCACTTGGTGCTGCCAATGATGCTGCGTCTGGCCGCTCATGACCAGTAGCGAGCCATGGGCCAGTTGCAGCGAGTGCTCGATACGCGTGTGGCCCTTGCGGCGCAAGTCGAAACGACGTTCGCCCCCCAGGCTCAACGACGCCACCAGCGGCTCGGCGCCCAGTTCGCGCTCGTCGTCGCTGTGCCAGCCCATGGAGTCCTGACCATCGCGGTAGTAGTTGAGCAGCACGCCATTGAGCGGCTGGCCAAGGTTGTCGACCAGGCGCTGACGAATCTCGGCCAGCAGCGGCGTCCAGGGCAGCGGTTGATGGGTCATGCCGGAATAGCGGTAACGGGCATCGCTGTCACCATACCAGGCTACCAGGCGCGGCACCGGCAACTGACGGCCGAACAGCACCACTTCGGGTTGCTGCCAGGGTGTTTGCTCGACCAGGCGCTGCAGCCATTCACCGGCTGTGGCCTGGTCGAGCCAGTCGGGTTGATAAGTGAGTTCGGCATCGGGCAGTTGCAGCGCTGCCTGCTCGAACAGCCCGCCCTGGGCGGTGATTCCATCCACCGGCGTCAAACCTCGACGTCCACCCACAGGCCCTGGCGCGGCAACTGGTCGATGGCAGGCTCATCCGCCTCGTCGACTTCGCCCTCGGCCAGCTCGGCGGCGCTGTAGCCGCGTCGCTGCCGACGACGCTGCTCTTCACGCAGCCGCTCGGCCACCTCATCAGGGTGGCGCTTGTCCAGGCCGACCGAATCTTCCTGAGCCGTTTCAGCAGTGGGCGTCACCGGTGCGATCTCCGGGCGCGGCTTGACCACGTCCTGCTGGGCGGTAACCGGACTCAGGCTGTGAGGAATCGGCGGCAGCATGAAACACCTCTCTTTGCAGCCTTATCGGCCAAACGGCGGGCGACTTTATGGCTGCATGACTAGACTGTCTGACCGGACGCGCGTCGGTAAGTGCCAAATCGACCCTGATGCACCTTTGGTCAAGCCTGGCACTGCGGTAACATAGCCGGCTTTTTTGACAGGTGGAGACAGGCAGCATGGCGGAGTATCAACCGGGGCAACGCTGGATCAGCGACAGCGAAGCGGAACTGGGCTTGGGCACCATCCTCATGCAGGAAGGCCGCATGCTCACCGTGCTCTACCCCGCCACCGGCGAAACCCGTCAGTACGCGGCGCGCAATGCGCCGCTGACCCGGGTGCGCTTCTCACCGGGCGACGAGATCACTCACTTCGAAGGCTGGAAACTGACCGTGCGCGAAGTCGACGACGTCGATGGCCTCTTGGTCTATCACGGCCTCGACGCCAAGAACCAGGCCGTCACCCTGCCGGAAACCCAGCTGTCCAACTTCATCCAGTTCCGCCTCGCCAGCGACCGCCTGTTCGCCGGTCAGATCGACCCGCTGCCGTGGTTCGGGCTGCGCTACCGCACTCTGGAATTCACCAGCAAGCAGGTGCAATCCTCGCTGTGGGGCCTGGGCGGCGTACGTGCCCAGCCCATCGCCCACCAGCTGCACATCGCCCGCGAAGTGGCCGACCGCATAGCCCCGCGCGTGCTGCTGGCCGACGAAGTGGGCCTGGGCAAGACCATTGAAGCCGGCCTGGTGATTCACCGCCAGCTGCTTTCGGGTCGCGCCAATCGCGTGCTGATCTTGGTACCGGAAAACCTGCAGCACCAGTGGCTGGTAGAGATGCGCCGCCGCTTCAACCTGGAAGTTGCGCTGTTCGATGCGGAGCGCTTCATCGAGAGCGACGCCAGCAACCCGTTCGAAGACGCACAACTGGCGCTGGTCGCGCTGGAGTGGCTGTGCGAGGACGAAAAGGCCCAGGACGCACTGTTCGCCGCTGGCTGGGACCTGATGGTGGTCGACGAAGCCCACCACCTGGTCTGGCACCCGGAAAAGGCTAGCCGCGAGTACAGCCTGGTCGAACAACTGGCCGAAGTGATTCCTGGCGTGCTGCTGCTCACCGCCACCCCCGAACAGCTCGGCCAGGACAGCCACTTCGCGCGCCTGCGCCTGCTCGACCCGAATCGCTTCCATGACCTAGAAGCCTTCCGCGCCGAGAGCGCCAGCTACAAGCCGGTGGCCGAGGCGGTGCAGGAGCTGCTCGACGAAGGCAAGCTCAGCGCCCAGGCCCGCGATGCCATCGGCAGCTTCCTGGGCGATGAAAGCCGCGAGCTGCTCGACGCTGCTGACGGTGGCGATGCCGACGCCCGCGCACGCCTGGTACGCGAGCTGCTCGACCGCCACGGCACCGGCCGCCTGCTGTTCCGTAACACCCGCGCCGCCGTACAAGGTTTCCCCGAGCGCGAACTGCACCCCTACCCGCTGCCGAGCCCGGACGAATACATGGAGCTGCCGCTGGGCGAGCACGCCGAGCTGTACCCGGAAGTCAGCTATCAGGGCCAGGCCGACATCGAGGAAGATCAGCGCTGGTGGCGCTTCGACCCGCGCGTCGAGTGGCTGATCGACACCCTGAAGATGCTCAAGAAATTCAAGGTGCTGGTGATCTGCGCCCACGCCGAAACCGCCATGGATCTGGAAGACGCCCTGCGCGTGCGCTCCGGCATCCCGGCCACCGTCTTCCACGAGGGCATGAGCATCCTCGAACGTGACCGCGCCGCTGCCTACTTCGCCGATGAAGAATTTGGCGCCCAGGTGCTGATCTGTTCGGAAATCGGTTCCGAAGGCCGCAACTTCCAGTTCGCCCATCACCTGGTGCTGTTCGATCTGCCGGCCCACCCGGACCTGCTCGAACAGCGCATCGGTCGCCTCGACCGCATCGGCCAGAAGCACAAGATCCAGCTGCACGTGCCGTACATGGAAAACAGCCCGCAAGAGCGCCTGTTCCAGTGGTACCACCAAGCGCTGAACGCCTTCCTGGCCACCTGCCCGACCGGCAACGCCCTGCAGCACCAGTTCGGCAGCCGCCTGCTGCCGATGCTGGAAAACGCCGACGACGGTCAGTGGCAAGCGCTGATCGACGAAGCCACGGCCGAGCGTAAGCGTCTGGAAGGCGACCTGCACGCTGGTCGCGACCGCCTGCTGGAGCTCAACTCCGGCGGCGCCGGTGAAGGCGAGGCGCTGGTCGAGGCAATCCTCGAGCAGGACGACCAGTTCGCCCTGCCGATGTACATGGAGCAGCTGTTCGACGCCTTCGGCATCGACAGCGAGGATCATTCCGACAATGCCCTGATCCTGCGTCCCAGCGAGAAGATGCTCGACGCCAGTTTCCCGCTCGGCAACGACGAAGGCGTGACCATCACCTACGACCGCGACCTGGCCCTGTCGCGCGAAGACATGCAGTTCCTCACCTGGGAGCATCCCATGGTGCAGGGCGGCATGGACCTGGTGCGCTCCGGCTCGATGGGCAACACCTCGGTGGCTCTGATCAAGAACAAGGCGCTCAAGCCCGGCACCGTGCTGCTCGAGTTGCTGTACGTCAGCGAGGTGGTAGCGCCACGCAAGCTGCAACTGGGCCGCTACCTACCGCCGGCCGCATTGCGCTGCCTGCTCGACGGCAACGGCAACGACCTGGCCGCCAAGGTGTCCTTCGACACCCTCAACGACCAGCTCGAAGCCGTGCCGCGCGCCAGCGCCAACAAGTTCGTGCAGGCCCAGCGTGATGCTCTAACGCCGAAGATCGCCGCCGGCGAAGCCAAGGTCTCGCCGCGCCATGTCGAGCGAGTCACCGAAGCCAAACGCCGCCTGGCCGCCGAGCTGGACGAAGAACTGGCCCGCCTGACCGCCCTGCAAGCGGTCAACCCGAGCGTGCGCGACAGCGAACTGGACGCCCTGCGCGAGCAGCGTGAGCAAGGCCTGGCCATGCTCGACAAGGCCGCCCTGCGCCTGGAAGCGATTCGGGTATTGGTTGCGGGTTAAGGCGAGCCGCCAGCCATTTATGGGTTTCACCCATCCTACAGACTGAACCAAGTCTCGTAGGATGGGTGAAACCCATCAAAATACCTCCCTGCAAACGCCCCTACACCATCTGCAACCGCTGCTTGCGCGTCGGTGCCGGGTAGGCGCTGTCGATCGCCTGCAGATCGGCGGCGCTGAGCTGCAGCTCGGCTGCTGCCGCGTTCTCGGCCAGGTGTCGGGGATCGCTGGCCTTGGGAATCACCAGCACGTTGGGTTGACGTAGCGCCCAGGCCAGGGCGACCTGGGCGGCGGTCACGCCATGCTGCTGCGCCACCTGCTGCAGCGCCGGATCGGCCAGCAGCGCACCGCCCTGCCCCAGCGGGCAGTAGGCCATCAACGGCATGCCCTGTTTCTGCTGCCAGGGCAGCAGGTCGAACTCCACGCCGCGCTCCTCGGGGTTATAGAGCACCTGATTGGTCGCACAGGCCGGCGCACCGAGCTCCTGCAGATCATCCAGATCGAAGTTGGAAACGCCCCAGCGGCCGATCTTGCCCTGTTCGCGCAGGCGCTCGAAAGCCTCGACCGTTTCTTCCAGCGCGTACTGGCCGCGCCAGTGCAGCAGATACAGGTCGATATGCTCGGTGCCCAGACGCCTCAAGCTTCGCTCGCAAGCCGCTGCCACGCCACTGCGGCTGGCGTTGTGCGGGTAGACCTTGCTGACCAGAAACACCTGGTCGCGCTTGCCGGAAATCGCCTCGCCGACGACCTCTTCGGCGCCGCCTTCACCATACATTTCGGCGGTGTCGATCAAGCGCAAACCGCGCTCGATGCCCTCGCGTAGCGCAGCGATTTCGCCTCTGCGCCGATCGCGATTTTCGCCCATGCGCCAGGTGCCCTGGCCTATCACCGGCACCTGAGCGCCGGCCAATTTGAGTGTGCGCATCATGCTTCCTCCTGTGATTGCATCCTGACCAGCCCATATAGCTCAGGTTCAGACCAACGATCCGACCCTAGGCATATGTAAAGACTGGATTTTTTTGACCGATCGGTCGGACAGCGCACGCCAGAGCGGCTACTCTGTCAGGAAAGGACAAGCCAGGGCCAGTTAACCATGGGCGCACTATGGCGATCCGACTCCGCACCGCCTGCTCGCGAACACAAGGTTGCGACCGCGGTGCCGCGTAAACCCAAGCCCCGCAAGCATCACGTGCGCTGGGTGGTTGGTTCGACGCTGCTGCTCGGGCTGATGGGTATCACGGGGCTGGCAGTCTTCGAGCTACGCACCGCCTACTTCCAGTCGACCGAGCTGAGCCGCTACGCCGCCACGCTTACCTATGAGGTGAAGGATGGCGCCAGCGACGCCATCATCTACCCCGGCAATGGCCCCTTCGATAAGCGTCAGGGCTACAGCCGCCTGCCGACCTTTATCGAGCGCCTGCAAAGCCGTGACTTCGAAGTGCTGCAACAAGCGCGCTTCTCCCCTGCCCTGGCCGACTACACCCAGCGCGGCTTCTTCCCGCCCTACGCCGAGAAGGCGCAGACCGGCGTGAACATCGAGGATTGCCGCGGCACGCCCTTCTATACCGTGCGCAACCCGCGCCAGCGCTACCCCAGCTTCGCCGACATTCCACCGTTGGTGGTCGGCAGCCTGCTGTTCGTCGAGGACCGTCAGCTGCTCGCCGCAGAACCGGCTGAAGCCAACCCGGCTGTGGACTGGCCGCGCTTCGTCAAGGCAGCTTTTTCCCAGGTCGGCAAGTACGCCGGCATGCAGGATCAGTCCGCCGGCGGCAGCACCCTGGCCACCCAGCTGGAGAAATACCGTCACTCGCCGGACGGCATCACCCATGCGCCCGTCGAGAAATTGCGGCAGATGGTCTCGGCCAGTGTACGCGCCTACCAGAGCGGCCCGCAGACCCTTGCTGCGCGGCAGAACATCCTGCGCGACTACCTCAACAGCGTGCCGCTCTCGGCTGCCCCCGGCCATGGTGAAGTGCACGGTTTGGCCGACGGCCTGCGCATCTGGTTCGGCGTGGATTTCGTCACCACCAATCGCCTGCTCGCCGCGGACCAAAGCGATGAGACAAACCTGGCCGAACGCGGCCTCGCGCTGCGCCAGGTGCTATCGCTGATGATCGCCCAGCGCCGCCCCTCCTACTACCTCGCCCAGGGCCGGGCAGAGCTGGCCGCCCTGGTGGACAGCCACCTGCGCCTGCTGACCGATGGTGGCGTGCTGGACGCCAAGCTACGCGACGCGGCCCTCGCCCAGCAGGTGACTTACCGCGACTGGCAGACCGATCCGAACCTGCAACGTATCGACAGCGACAAGGGCGTGAGCATGGCGCGGGCGCGACTGGCCGGGCTACTCAACCTGTCCTATTACGAACTCGACCGCCTCGACCTGGACGCCCGCGCCAGCCTCAACTCCGACCTGCAGCAACAGGTCAGCCTGTATCTGGAGCAACTCGCCGACCCGGCGTTCGCCGAAAGCGTCGGCCTGTTCGGCGACCGACTGCTGTCGCCCAGTAAGACCGGCGACGTCAGCTACAGCTTCACCCTGTTCGAGCGCACCCCCAACGGCAACCAGGTGCGTGTACAGACCGACAACACCCATCAGCCGTTCGACATCAACGAGAGCAGCAAGTTGGAGCTGGGCTCCACCGCCAAACTGCGGGTAATGGCCACTTATCTGGAGGTGATCGCCGAACTGCATGGACGCCTGGCCGGCCTGAGCCCGGCGCAATTGCGCGGGCAGGATATCGCCGATCAGGATCTGCTCAGCCGCTGGGCCGTCGATTACCTGCTGCGCAACCCGGGCGCCGACCTGACCAGCATGCTCGACGCAGCCCTGGAGCGCCGCTACTCGGCCAGCCCGACGGAGCGCTTCTTCACCGGCGGCGGCCTGCACACCTTCGGCAACTTCCGCCGCGAGGACGACGGCCGACTGCCCACCCTGCGCGAGTCGCTGCGCGAATCGATCAACCTGCCTTTCGTGCGTCTGATGCGCGACCTGGTGCGCTACAGCACCTATCAGGCGCCGGGCAACAGCGCCGCCCTGCTCAGGGACGACAAGGACCCACGGCGCCAGGAATACCTGAGCCGCTTCGCCGACCGCGAGGGCACCACCTTCATGCTGCGCTTCTGGCGCAAGTACCAGGGCCAGTCCGCTCAGGAGCGTCTGGACACCTTTATCGGCGGCCTGCGCCTGACCGATACACGGCTGGCCGCGGTGCACCGCTACCTGATGCCGGAAGTGGATCAGGCGACCTTTGCCAACTTCATCCGCGCCCATCTGCCCGGCGTGCGGATCAGCGACAAGCGCATCGACGAGCTTTACCGGCGCTACGGCCCCGGCGCCTTCAGCCTGCCTGATCAGGGCTATATCGCCCGCGTGCATCCGCTGGAGCTGTGGCTGCTGAAATACCTGATCGACCATCCGCAAGCGTCGTTCAACGACGCGGTGAGCGCCAGCGCCGAGCAGCGCCAGGAGGTCTATGGCTGGCTGTTCAAGAGCCGCCACAAGAGCGCCCGCGACAGCCGCATTCGTATCATGCTGGAGGTCGAGGCGTTTCTGGATATCCATCAGCGCTGGCAAAACCTGGGTTACCCGTTCGAGTACCTGGTGCCGTCGCTGGCCACCGCCCTGGGCAGCTCGGGTGATCGCCCTGCAGCCCTGGCCGAGCTGATTGGCATTATCCAAAATGACGGCATCCGCCTGCCCACCGTGCGCATCGACAGCCTGCATTTCGCCGGCAGCACGCCCTACGACACGCGCCTGGGGCACGTGCTCGAAGCGGGCAAGCGAGTGATGGCCCCGGAGGTCGCCGCAGCGCTGCGCGAAGCCCTGTCACAAGTAGTGGATGGCGGCACCGCGCGACGCTTGCAGGGCGCCTTCACCCTGGCCGACGGCAGCCCGCTGATCCTCGGCGGCAAGACCGGCACCGGCGACAACCGCATGACCAGCGTCGGCCGCGGCGGCCAGGTGATCAGCTCGCGGGTGCAGAACCGCACCGCTACCTTCGTGTTCTTTCTCGGCCCCGATCACTTCGGCACCCTCACCGCCTTCGTACCGGGCCGCGCCGCAGAGAACTTTCGCTTCACCTCGGCGCTGCCGGTGCAGGTGCTCAAGGGCATGCAGCCGATTCTGGCGCCCTATCTGCAAACCGGGGCACGGACGCAATGTGCGCCGCCACCGCAGCAACAGACGACGCAATTGCTTCGCTAGAGGCTGCTGCGATTTAAGCTGACGCTACGTGGCGAAATCGGCCATTCGCATGATCCATAGGAGCGGCTTTAGCCGCGAGCTCTTCAAGCCCTAATAAAGCTCGGGGCTGAAGCCCCTCCTACGAAAGCGGCAGCAACTCTGCCCACTTGTACCTTATTTAAGATCGCTCCCACGCTCCTGCGTACTAGCCCAGCCAGGGTGCTCTGCGTCCGCTTGTGCAGGAACGTGACATTTGGAAGCGGACGCAGAGCATCCAGAGAGGCATCCCCACGCGGAGCGTGAGGAACGATCAGGGTAATGGCGCTTAGCGCTTGCGCTTCAGATAAAGTGCCTCAACCTTCTCCCGCGCCCAGGGCGTTTTGCGCAGAAAGGTCAGGCTCGACTTGATGCTTGGGTCGCTCTTGAAGCAGCGGATGTCGATGCGCTGGGCCAGGCCGTCCCAGCCCAGTTGCTCCACCAGCTCGGTAAGAATGGCCTGCAAAGTAATGCCGTGCAGCGGGTCTTTGGACGTGGTCATGGCGGGCTCCTGATGGCTGGGCGGCAAGCTTACCAGCAGGCACCAATGAAAAGGCCCGGACAATGTCCGGGCCTTCGATCAACAGGCTACGCAGGTACGATCAGAGATGCGCGTCCTGGTATTCCTTCTCGGCTTCGTCGAAGCGCTTGACCATCGCTGGCGAGGCCGGACTACCGATCTTGCTGAATACCACGATAGCCAGGGTGGCGAGGATGAAGCCCGGAATGATCTCGTACAGGCCCAGACCGATGAAGTTCTTCCACAGCACCACGGTGGCCGCACCGACCACCATGCCGGCCAACGCGCCGTTGCGGGTCATGCCTTTCCAGACCAGCGACAGGATCACCACCGGGCCGAAGGCCGCGCCGAAACCAGCCCAGGCGTAGGACACCAGGCCCAGCACCTTGCTGTCCGGGTTTGAGGCGATGGCGATGGCGACGATGGCGATCAGCAGCACCATCAGGCGGCCGACCCACACCAGTTCCTTCTCGCTGGCGCCCTTGCGCAGGAAGGCCTTGTAGAAGTCTTCGGTCAGGGCGCTGGAGCACACCAGCAGCTGGCAGCTCAGGGTGCTCATCACCGCGGCCAGAATGGCCGACAGCACGATACCGGCAACCCACGGGTTGAAGAGGATCTTGGTCAGTTCGATGAACACGCGCTCGCTGTTATCACTCACCGGGCCGGCCAGGGCCGGGTTGTTGGCGAAGTAGGCGATACCGAAGAAGCCCACGGCCACGGCGCCGCCCAGGCACAGGATCATCCAGATCATGCCGATGCGGCGTGCCGCCGGGATCGACTTGACCGAGTCGGCCGCCATGAAGCGCACCAGAATGTGCGGCTGGCCGAAATAGCCCAGGCCCCAGGCCAGCAGCGACACGATGGCGACGAAGGACAGACCGCGGAACATGTCGAAGTTGGCTGGGTTGGCCTGCTCGATGGTGGTCATCGCGGTATCGAAATCGCCAAGGGCAAGGATCACGAACACCGGGGTGATCAAGAGCGCGAAGATCATCATGGTGGCCTGCACGGTGTCGGTCCAGCTCACCGCCAGGAAGCCGCCGACGAACACATAGGCGATGGTCGCTGCAGCACCGACCCATAGAGCCACGTCGTAGCTCAGGCCGAAGGTGGATTCGAACAGGCGCGCACCGGCCACCACGCCCGAGGCGCAGTAAATGGTGAAGAACACCAGGATCACCAGCGCCGAGAAGATGCGCAGCAGCTTGCTGTTGTCTTCGAAGCGGTGGGTGAAGAAGTCCGGCAGGGTCAGCGCGTTGTTATTGTGCTCGGTGTGCACACGCAGGCGACCGGCAACGAACAGCCAGTTCAGCCAGGCGCCGAGGATCAGGCCGATGGCGATCCAGCTTTCCGAGATACCGGCGATGAAGATGGCGCCCGGCAGGCCCATCAGCAGCCATCCGCTCATGTCCGAGGCACCAGCGGACAGCGCCGTCACGAAACTGCCAAGGCTGCGACCACCGAGGATGTAGTCGGAGAAGTTCTTGGTCGCGCGGTAGGCAATGAAACCGATCAGCACCATGGCCAGGATATAGACCACGAAGGTGACCAGCATGGGAGTACTTGCAGTCATTGGGGAAAGCCCCTCTCGTTTGTTTTTATTAAAACCGGGTGACCCGGTCCAGTTGGCACATCACGACCATCAATCACGGCCGTGCTCCAGGTACGCCACTCTTGTGGTGGCGTTACCGATTCGGGGCATCAGCCCCCAATAGCAAAACGGGCAGAAATCTCATCGATTCCTACCCGTTGTCTGTTACTCGTCGCCCAGCGACAGCAATGAAGCGTTGCCGCCCACCGCCGTGGTGTTCACTGAGGTGGTGCGCTCGTTGACGAAGCGCAACAGGTAGCTCGGGCCGCCGGCCTTAGGGCCGGTGCCGGACAGGCCGCAACCGCCGAACGGCTGCACGCCGACCACCGCACCGATCTGGTTGCGGTTCACATACAGATTGCCGACACGCGCCAGGGCTTCGATGCGGGCGGCAGTTTCCTCGTTTCGGCTGTGAATGCCAAGGGTCAATCCGTAACCGGTGGCGTTGATGGCTGCCACGACCTTCTCCAGATCGCCGGCGTCGTAGCGCACCACGTGCAGCACCGGGCCGAACTGTTCTTTCTTCAGTTCGTGAATGCCGCCGATCTCGAAGGCCACCGGCGCGACGAAATGACCGTTCAGGTCGCCTGCCACCGCAGCCTCGGCGATCAGCTTGCCCTCGCCTTTCAGCTGGTCGATATGCGCCAGCAGGCCTTCGCGGGCCTCGGCATCGATCACCGGGCCGATATCGTTCTCACGCAGGTGGGTCGGACCGATCTTCAGCTCGGCCATGGCGCCCTTGAGCAGGTCGATCACTCGGTCGGCGATGTCACGCTGCACGTACAGCACGCGCAGGGCCGAGCAACGCTGGCCGGCGCTGGTGAAGGCAGAGCCGACGGCATCCTTGACCACCTGCTCGGGCAGCGCGGTGGAGTCGACGATCATCGCGTTCTGGCCGCCGGTCTCGGCGATCAGGGTGGCGATCATGCCGTCCTTCTCGGCCAACTGGCGGTTGATGATCCGCGCCGTGTCGGTGGAGCCGGTGAAGCACACGCCGGCCACACGCGGGTCGCGGCAGAACACACCGCCCAGGGTAACACCGTCGCCCGGCAGGAAGGCGATCACGTCTTTCGGCAGGCCGGCTTCGAACATCAGCTCCAGGGCACGGGCAGCGATCAGGCTGGTCTGCTCGGCCGGCTTGGCCAGCACCACGTTGCCAGACACCAGGGCAGCGGTGATCTGACCGAGGTAGATGGCCAGCGGGAAGTTCCACGGGCTGACGCAAACGAAAATGCCGCGGCCTTCATGGAACAGCTCGTTGCGCTCACCGGTCGGGCCCTTGAGTTCTTCGCGGCCCAGTTTCAGGCGCGCCTGCTGGGCGTAGTAACGGCAGAAGTCCACCGCCTCGCGTACCTCGTCGATGCCGTCCTGCATGGACTTGCCGGCCTCCACGGTGCACAGCGCCATCAGCTCGGCACGGTGGTTTTCCAGCAGGTCGGCCAGGCGCTCGAGCACACTGGCACGGGCGTCGATGGTGGTGGCGTTCCAGTTCGGCCAGGCAGCGCTCAGGCCATCCAGCGCCTGGGCGGCCTGGGCGGCGGTGGCGAACTGCGCGGTGCCAACCACCTTGTTCAGATCATACGGGCAGCTAACCTCCTGGGCGGTGCCGCTCAGGGTCTGGCCGTTGATCACCGGCGCGGCCTGCCACTGGCGATCCAGTTGCGGCCGGTAAGCTTTTTCGAGTTCGGTCAGCGATGTCTGGATGTTCATGTTGATGCCCTGGGAGTTTTTCCGTGTGGCCCCGTACAGCGCAGGCGGCAGCGGGATTTTGTTATTGGCGAGGCTGGCGAACTTGCGCAGCTGGGTGACCGGGTGATCGATCAGCGACTCGACCGGCACGCTTGGGTCAACCAGCTGGTGCACGAACGACGAGTTGGCGCCGTTCTCCAGCAGGCGCCGCACCAGGTACGGCAGCAGGTCCTTGTGGGCGCCGACGGGGGCGTAGATGCGCACGGTCTTGCGGTGCCTCTCCAGCACCGTGTCGTACAGCGCGTCGCCCATGCCGTGCAGGCGCTGGAACTCGAACTCGCGCGGCGACGCCTGCTCGGCAGCCATCGCCAGGATGCAGCTGACGGTATGGGCGTTATGGCTGGCGAACTGCGGGTAGATCACGCCGCGGGTGAAATCGCTGAGCAGGTAGCGCGCGCAGGCCAGATACGAGGTATCGGTACCTTCCTTGCGGGTGAATACCGGGTAGCCGTCCAGGCCCCACACCTGGCACTGCTTGATCTCGCTGTCCCAGTAGGCGCCCTTGACCAGGCGCAGCGGCATCTTCTCGCCGAGCTCCTTGCCCAGCAGGGTCAGCCACACCAGCACCGGCAGGCAGCGCTTGGAATACGCCTGGATGACCAGGCCGAACTCGCCCCAGCCGGCGATGGCCGGGTCACGCAGCAATTTTTCGTACAGCTCCAGGGACAGCTCGAGGCGGTCCGCCTCTTCGGCGTCCACCGAGATGCCGACATTGAGCTTGCGCGCACGGATGGCCAGCTCGCGCACATTGGCGAACAGCTCGCTGAGCACGCGCTCGCGCTGGGCCGTTTCATAACGCGGGTGCAGCGCGGACAGCTTGATGGAGATCGACGGCTTCGGGCCTGGACCGACCTGCGGCTCGGCGCCGACGGTGTCGATGGCCTTGCGGTAGTCGGCCATGTACTTCTCGGCGTCCTCGGCGGTCAGCGCCGCTTCGCCAAGCATGTCGAAGGAATAGGTGTAGCCCTTCTCGCGCTCCGGGCGACCGTTCTTCAGCGCCTCGCTGATGGTGCGACCGAGCACGAACTGCTTGCCCATCAGCTTCATGGCCTGGTTCATCGCCGCGCGAATCACCGGCTCGCCGGAACGCTGGATGAGGCGACCGAGCACTTTCTTCGGGCGCCCGTCGGCAGCTTGCGGGTCGACAACCTTGCCGGTCATCACCAGGCCCCAGGCCGCGAAGTTGACCAGCACGTTGTCGCTCTTGCCCAGGTGCCGCTCCCACTCGGCAGCGCTGAGCTTGTCGCGAATCAGCGCATCGGCGGTGCTGGCATCCGGCACGCGCAACAGCGCTTCGGCCAGGCACATCAGCATCAGGCCTTCCTGGGTATCCAGGCTGTACTGGCGCAGCAGTGCATCGAGGGTGTCGACCGCATTGTCGCGACCGCGCACGTCCTGAATCAGGCTGCGCGCCTGCTGACGAATGCTCTCGATACCGGCGGCACCGGGATCGGCGAGCTTGAGCAGCTCCTCGAGGTACGCGGTTTCGTCGACGTTGTAGTTGGCACTGATGGCGGGAAAGAAATCGGCGGCTTTGGAGGCGGAGACCTGCGCGAGAAACTCCGGCTGCAAGACCTGGCTGGCTTTGAACATCACGCCCATCCTCTTGTAGGGATTATCTGTGGGGTACCCCTGCTTTGGTTCTAGCCCAGATACGAGGATATGGCGATCACAGGCTTGCAGAAGCGGATGGCGGAATTTAGTGGCAGATCGGTGACGGCTTCTTGCGGAAAGCTCTGGAGTTTTTGCAGAAAACTCCGAATAGCCCAACAGCCCTGAAGACTGACGGAGTAGCGGGGCTATATGCGGATGAGATGAGTGACGCCAGCTCCCTCAGGTCAGCTGCCGAAGTGACGTTGCCCGGCGTATTCCGCTGCCGATGAGCAAGTATTCTTGCCGCCACTTCCCGTCGACGCGCTATCGTGTCGACCTTGAAGCAATCCTGGAAAAGCGCAGGCGTGCGTTCGGCGAACGAGGCGAGAATCCAGCTGTAACCTCCTTCCCTGCAAGCCATGAATCGAGTTACCCCATTACACGGAGTTGAAAGCATGTCGCTGAGCATCAAGACCCCTCTTCTGGAATCGCTGCCTCTGAGTAACCGTGTCGGTACCAAGGTGTGGATGAAGATGGAGGCCATGCAACCAGGCGGATCCTTCAAGATTCGTGGCGTTGGCTTCGCCTGTGAGCAGCACCACGAAAGGGGCGCCGAGCGCTTCATTTCGTCCTCGGGCGGCAATGCCGGACTCGCCGTCGCCTACGCTGGGCGCCGCCTGGGTGTACCGGTGATCGTGGTCGTTCCGCAGACGAGTTCGGAGCGCGCGCGAAGCCTGCTCAAGATGGAAGGGGCTGAAGTGATCGTTCACGGCGAGTCCTGGTTCGAGGCCAACGAGCTTGCCCGTTCCTTGCAGACAGCAGCTGACGCCTTCATTCATCCGTTCGACGATCCGCTTCTGTGGACCGGTCATGCGTCGATGATCGATGAGGTCGTCGCCGATGGCCTACGTCCGGATGCCGTTGTGCTCTCTGTTGGCGGTGGCGGCCTCCTGGCTGGCGTCGATGAGGGCTTGCGTCGCAATGGCCTCGTCAATGTGCCGATCTATGCGGTCGAGACACACGGAACCGCATCGCTGCAGGCCTCCATCAGCGCACGACAGCTCGTGGAGATTACAGCGGTTTCCGGGGTCGCGACCTCCCTTGCAGCGCGTCAGGTTTGCCGCAGAGCCTTCGACGTGTCAGAAGAGCGGCCCGTGATACCTGTTCAGGTCTCGGATCGAGAGGCTGTAGAGGCTTGCCTGACCTACCTGAATGATCATCGCACCCTGGTCGAGCCAGCCTGTGGCGCAGCCCTGGCTGTGCTGTATGGAGGCAAGGTTTCCCTCGCTGAGTTGAACAACGTGCTGGTCATCGTATGCGGTGGCTCCACGGCGCCCATCGAGTCGCTGCTCACCTTACGTGGCTGATGCCTGACTTATAGGCACATGGCGCGAGTAGATAGCGGTCTTGGAGGGTTACTGCTTTTCGACTCGCCGCAGCGCGCGATAAAGCGTAGAACGATGTACGTTGAGCGCCTTGGCCGCTTGATCGACCGACTGGCCTTGCTGATCGATCAGCCGTTTCGCCTCGTCGATCTGCTCGCTGGTCAGCGTCGGTTTGGCGCCGAATTTCACGCCGCGCGCCTTGGCGGCCTCGCGGCCGTCCTTGGTTCGCTCCAGGATCAGCGAGCGCTCGAATTCGACGATGCCGGCGAAGACCGCCAGCACGGCCAGGCCATTTTCCGTGGTGGTGTCCGCCCAGGGTTCGGACAGGCTGCGCAGCCCCGCGCCACTGATATGAATGCGCTCGGCGATTTCCAGCAGCTCCCGGGTGCTGCGCGCCAGGCGATCGAGCTTGGTGACGGTGAGTACGTCGCCGGGGCCCAGCTCACTGAGCAGGCGGGTCAGTTCGGGACGGTTGCGCCAGTTGTTCTTGGTCTGCTCGGACACTAGCCGGGTACAGCCCGCCAGCTCCAGGTCGAACAGCTGGCTGATCAGATTGGCAGTTTCACTGGCACGCGCGTAACCCAGATAACGGGGACCGCTTTCCTCTTGTTCCAACTCCGACAATTGGCTCATCGCTGAGCAGCTCCCATCGAGGCGTCATGGCGAGCCACGGGAACAGTGGAAAGCGTTTCCGGATGCGAGGGGAAGGATTGGCGAGACAAGGCTGGAATCATGCGGCGTGTGCTCTGCGCTGGCGGCCCGACCGGCGCGGAAATGAACCTGCCTTGCCGCAACTGCGGTGGCACCCAGCCGCTAACCTACACCAAGCGCCACGGCGGGAAAAGGTTGCGACGTGGCCCTCGCCAATGCCAAAACCGCAAGCTGCCTGAGGCGCCAACTGGATTGAGTTTACAGACGAACCCAACGAAAACGCCGCCACTCCCTTTCGGCAACGGCGGCGTCTGCGTTGGCAACGCGTGATCAGGCGGTCAGCCGGGTCAGCGCTTCGCGATATTTGTCGGCGGTCTTCTGGGCGACATCAGCCGGTACGGCCGGGGCCGGCGGCTCCTTGTTCCAGCCGGTGGACTCCAGCCAGTTGCGCACGAACTGCTTGTCGAAGCTCGGCGGGTTGCTGCCCTCGGCGTAGCTGTCGGCCGGCCAGAAGCGGCTGGAATCCGGGGTCAGCACCTCGTCCATCAGGGTCAGGGTGCCGTCTTCGTCGAGGCCGAACTCGAACTTGGTGTCGGCGATGATGATGCCGCGGGTGGCCGCGTATTCCACCGCTGCCTTGTACAGGGCGATGGAGGTGTCGCGCACCTTGGCGGCCAGTTCGGCGCCGATGATCGCCTCGCACTGGGCGAAGCTGATGTTCTCGTCATGGTCGCCCACGGCGGCCTTGGTCGACGGAGTGAAGATCGGCTCGGGCAGCTTGGCCGCTTCCTTCAGGCCGGCAGGCAGCGCGATGCCGCACACGGTGCCGCTCTTCTGGTATTCCTTCCAGCCGGAACCGACGATGTAGCCGCGCACGATGGCCTCCACGGCCACCGGCTTGAGGCGCTTGGCGACCACGGCACGGCCCTCGACCAACGGCAGCTCGCCGGCCGGCACCACGTCTTCGACGCGATCACCGGTGAAGTGGTTGGGCACCACGTGGGCCAGCTTATCGAACCAGAAGTTGGAGATCGCGGTGAGGATCTTGCCCTTGTCCGGAATCGGCTGCTCGAGGATCACGTCGAAGGCCGAGAGGCGATCGGTGGCGACCATCAGCATGCGCTTGTCGTCGATCTCGTAGAGGTCGCGGACTTTGCCCGAATAGATCTTTTTCAGGCTCAGAGAAGGTGTGCTCATGTCGGGATTGCGCCTCGTCGCGGGATAGTCGCGCCGCACGGCGTCAAACGGACGCACCACGGCTGTAAGGGGCGGCAGGAAAACGCCCTGCCTGTGAAAACAAAAGGCGAAACCCAAGGGGTTTCGCCTGTCGCCAAACTCGTGCCAGGAGTCCCTAGCCGAGGTTCTCCTGGATCATGTCCAGCACCTTGCGGGCCACATCGGCCGGCGCCACGGTGTTGATGTCCTTCTCGACGGTTACCTGCACGGTGTCGCCCACGGCGGTCAGGCGCACCTGGTAACGCTCGGCGCGCGCTTCGATGGCAGCCTTGTCTTCCGAGCCGCCGAACATGCGCTTGAAGAAGCCCGGCTTCTCGTTGTTGCGCTGCGGGCCTTCGGCCAGGTTGACGTAGTACACGCCCAGAGTACGGTTGATATCGTCGACGCGCAGGTCAGCCATGCGCAGCGAGCGGCCCACGCCGGACCAGGCGCGGTCGAAGTCGGTGCTCAGGTTGAGGATCGGGTTGCCGTTGCCATCCTGCGACAGCGCTACGCGATTCGGCGCATCGAAGTCGCGGCCGGCGAGCAGCGAAACCGAGCCGCCCTGCTCCACGCTGCGAGTCAGGCTGGCCTGCAGCTCGTCGAGCAGTGCGGCGTCGAGGGTCTTGTTAACGCTGCGCTCGGTGAACGGCACGTCAGCATTGCTGCCGGCCGGACGCTGGGCGCTGACCACGAAAATTTCGCTGGTATTGCGCTGCACGCCTGGCTCGAGACGCACGTGCACACGGGTTTCTGTGTTGCTGTCCAGACCACCGACGCGGCCGGTCAGGCGGCTCTGCATGCTGCTGGACAGGGCGTCGAAACGCTGCCAGTCGGTGCTGAATTCACCGGTCTGCGGGCGCTCGTCGACAATGCGGAAACCGCCGTCTTCGAAGAACTGCCGCGCGCCTGGCCACACTTCGGCCGGTACGCGCTGGGCGACCAGCCAGCTGGAGTCGCCGCTGTTCTGCAGGCTGAAGTCGCTGACGTTTGCGGCGACGTTGAGCGCCTGTGGGCGCGGCACTTCATATTCGCCCTTCACGTCGCTGTCGCGAATCTGCTGGGGAACCGGCAGCAGTGGGTCGAGGCGCTTGGCTTCGACGTCGGCTGGCAGCTTCATCGGCGCGGTTTGACGTGCGCCCAGGTAATCACTGCCGCGGTCGCGGAAGTAGCCATTTTCGCCCCAGATCCAGCCACAGCCACTGGTGCTGGTGATGATCAGGGCAAGTGCGGAAAGTCCGGCCAGTCGCTTCATGCGTCGTAGTTCCTCGATTAGACCAATACACCGGACTGGCGCAGGGCCTGACGCAGCGGTTCGTGACAACGGGGGCTCAACCAGGTCAGCGGCAGGCGAATGCCGTCGGCCATCATGCCCATTTCATTCAGGGCCCACTTCACCGGAATCGGATTGGCTTCGATGAACAGGTTCTTGTGCAGGGGCATCATACGGTCGTTGATGGCCCGGGCGATTGCGGCTTCACCGCGCATGGCAGCGGTGCACATGTCGCTCATGGCGCGCGGTGCGACGTTGGCGGTCACCGAGATATTGCCTTTGCCGCCGAGCAGGATCAGCTCGACCGCGGTCGGATCGTCACCGGAGTAGAGGCTGAAGCTCGAGCCGACGCGGTCGAGGATGTCACGGGCACGCTGCAGGTCGCCGGTGGCTTCCTTGATGCCGATGATGTTGTCGACCTTGGACAGGCGCTCGACGGTTTCCGGCAGCATGTCGCAGGCGGTACGACCTGGCACGTTGTAGAGAATCTGCGGGATGGCCACGGCTTCGGCGATATGGCGGAAGTGCAGATACAGGCCTTCCTGGGTCGGCCGGTTGTAGTAAGGGGTGACCAGCAGGCAGGCGTCGGCGCCGGCGCTCTTGGCATTCTGGGTCAGCTCGACCGCTTCCCGGGTGGAGTTGGCGCCGGTGCCGGCGATGACCGGGATGCGCCCGGCGACCTGATCCACCACGCGACGAATCACTTCGATGTGCTCGTTGACATCGAGCGTCGCCGATTCGCCTGTGGTGCCGACCGCGACGATGGCATGGGTGCCCTCTTGCAGGTGGAAGTCCACCAGTTTGCTCAGGGCCTCCCAGTCGAGATTACCCTGCGCATCCATGGGCGTGACCAGTGCCACCATACTGCCCGCAATCATGCAACCGCTCCTGCCGAAAAAGAGAGCCGTAATGGTACTGGCGCCACCAGCCTTGCACAAGCGACCAAGTGGCTGTGATGGCGGGCATTGCACATGCTCGACAGCACGGCCAGGACATAGATGGTCATTCCCCTGACGAGCGCTTTTCGCTACCCTGCGAGTTTGTTTGGCGCTGTCTATAGCGTCGGGCGTTCAACGTTTAGGAAGGCTGCATGTCCACCCCCCCAGTTCGCGAACAATTCCTCGTCATCAGCGCACTTGGCAGCAACGCCATGGAGCTGACCAACGTGCTGTGCCGAGCCAGCCATGAAAACCGCTGTGCGGTGATCAGCACGCGCCTGAGCCGCCACGGCGAACTCAGCGCACTGGTGCTGCAGATCTCCGGCAACTGGGATGCCCTGGCTCGCCTCGAAGCCGGCCTGCCGGCCCTGGCCAAGAAACACGAGTTCACCGCCAACGTGATCCGCAGCGCCGCCCAGGAGGTACGCCCCCAGGCGCTGCCCTACGTGGCCTACGTCAGCTCCGTGTACCGCCCGGACATCCTCAATGAACTGTGCCAGTTCTTCATCGACCACCGCGTCGAGCTTGAAGCGCTGACTTGCGATACCTATCAGGCGCCGCAAACAGGCGGCACCATGCTCAACGCCACCCTGACCGTCACCCTGCCCGCGGGCACCCAGATCAGCTGGCTGCGCGACCAGTTCCTGGATTTCGCGGACGCACTGAACCTGGATGCCCTGATCGAACCCTGGCGCCCACAGAATCCATAAGGAGCCCTGCCCCATGGCCATCGCTATCGATTCCCCCGTTCCCGACTTCAGCGCGCCGGCCACCGGCGGTGATTTCAACCTGGCCGCCCACAAGGGCACGCAGCTGGTGATCTACTTCTACCCGAAGGACAACACCCCAGGCTGCACCACCCAGGGCCAGGGTTTTCGCGATGCTAATGAGGCCTTCGCCGCCGCCAACACGGTGATCGTCGGGGTTTCACGCGACAGCCTGAAGACTCACGAGAACTTCAAGGCCAAGCAGGGCTTTCCCTTCGAACTGATCTCGGACAAGGACGAAAGCGTCTGCAACCTGTTCGACGTGATCAAGCTCAAGAAGCTCTACGGCAAGGAATATCTGGGCATCGACCGCAGCACCTTTCTACTCGACAAGAACGGCGTGCTGCGCCAGGAATGGCGCGGGGTGAAAGTGCCCGGCCATGTCGACGAAGTACTGGCCGCCGCCCAGGCCTTGAACAAAGCCTGATACAGATAAAAATGCCGCTCTCGAGCGGCATTTTTCATTCAGTGCACGGCACTCGCATCACGCCTTGCGCAACCAGTAGCGAAACACCCCGCCCTCGCTTTCCTCACGCAGTAGCATGTGACCAGCCAGGCGCGCGAAGGCACGAAAATCGCGCTGCGACCCGGCATCCGTGGCCGACACCTTCAGCACCTCGCCACTGGCCAGGCCATTGAGCGCCACCTTGGCCTTGAGCAGCGGCAGCGGGCAATTCAGCCCGCAGGCATCCAGCTCGGCCTGATGCTCGCCCTGCCAATCCGACACTTCACTCATGACACCCTCCCGTTTGCAGGCTGACAGCATAACCCAAGCCCTGCCGGCGCTGGTCAGGCAACTGCCTGGCCGCTACAGTACGGCACTGATCAAACAAGAGCCCTGTGCATGAATGTTCTGCGCCCCACTCTGCTGACGCTCGCCTGCCTGCTGGCACAACCGGCCATGGCCAGCGACCTGCCCTCCCTCGGTGACGCCAGCTCGGCGATGGTCTCGCCGCAACAGGAATACCAGCTGGGCCGCGCCTGGCTGAGCATCGTGCGTGGCCAGGTCAGCCAGCTATCGGACCCGCAGCTCAAGGACTACGTCGAGAGCAGCGTCTACCGCCTGGCCGAAACCAGCCAGGTACAGGACCGGCGCCTCGAGTTCGTGCTGCTCAACAGCCCGCAGATCAACGCCTTCGCCGCGCCCGGCGGGATCATCGGCGTCAACGGCGGCCTGTTCCTCTATGCCCAGACCGAAGGCGAATACGCCTCGGTACTGGCCCACGAACTGGCGCACTTGTCACAGCGCCACTTCGCCCGCGGCCTGGAAGCCCAGAAGCGCATGCAGTTGCCGGTCATGGCCGCCATGCTCGCCGGCATCGTCGCTGCCGCAGCCGGCGCCGGTGATGCCGGTATCGCCGCCATCGCCTCGACCCAGGCGGCGGCCATTCAGGAACAGCGGCGTTTCTCGCGGCAGAACGAGCAGGAGGCTGACCGTATCGGCCTGGTCAACCTGGAAAAGGCCGGTTACGACCCGCGCTCGATGCCAAGCATGTTCGAACGCCTGATGCGCCAGTACCGCTACGACCGCATGCCGCCGGAATTCCTGCTCACCCACCCGGTTTCAGAGTCGCGGATCGCCGACACCCGCAACCGCGCCGAGCAGTTCCCCGCTGGCGGCACCGAAGACAGCCTGCGCTACCAACTGATGCGCGCGCGCGTGCAACTGACCTATGAGGAAACCCCGGGCATTGCCGCCAAACGCTTCCGCGCTCAGCTCGACGAAAACCCGAACATGGATGCCGCCCGCTATGGCCTGGCCATCGCGCTGATCAAGGGTAGTCAGTTCGACGAAGCCCGTGACGTGCTGGCACCGCTGCTGCAGAAGGCACCCAACGACATCACCTATAACCTGGCGCAGATCAGCCTGGACTCTGCCGCCAACCACCTGCCAGCGACCGAGCAGCGCGTCAGCCGCATGCTCGACCTGTACCCAAACAATTACCCGCTGAACCAGGCGCGCATCGACCTCTTGCTCAAGCAGCGCAAGATTCCCGCCGCCGAGCAGGCGCTCAACGATCTGCTCAAGCGGCGCATGAAGGATCCGGATGTCTGGTATCAGGTGGCGGAAGTGCGCGGATTGAGCGGCAACACCATCGGCCTGCATCAGGCCCGTGCGGAGTACTTCGCACTGGTCGGCGATTACAACCAGGCCATCGAACAGCTCGACTTCGCCAAGCGCCGCGCCTCCAACAACTTCCAGCTGGCCTCGCGTATCGACGCTAGGCAGAAGGAGTTGATCGAAGAGAAACGTATGACCGAGGAAATGCTGCGCGGCTAAGAGCCTGTTCACGATCTGCTGCGCGTCGGCCCTACTGTGTTAAAAACAGGCTCGGAATGCTCATTTACAGCTCGTAAACTCCGCTTCCTCGCCTGTTTTTGCCTTGTATGGCTCTAGCTCGCGAGATCGTGAACAGGCTCTAAGGGCGCAGCACGAGCCCGATACGCTATCGGCCGATGGCGTATCGGGCTGGGGAGTCAGGCGTTGCCGGCCTGCTTCAGGCGGGCGGCCTGGGTGAAGTCCAGCATGCGCTTGAGCGGCTTGATGGCCCGCGGAATCAGCGCCGGGTCCACGAACACTTCATTGCTACCCTCGCGCAGGCACTGCAGCGTGCGCTGCAAGGTGTTCATCGCCATCCAAGGGCAGTTCGCACAACTGCGGCACGCCGCGCCGTTACCGGCAGTCGGCGCTGCCACGAATTCCTTGTCTGGGCAAAGCTGCTGCATCTTGTAGAAGATGCCGCGGTCGGTGGCGACGATAAAGGTCCTGTTGGACATGAGCTGGGCCGCGGCGATCAGTTGGCTGGTCGAGCCGACCGCATCGGCCAGCTCGATCACCGCCGTCGGCGACTCCGGGTGCACCAGCACCGCAGCTTCCGGGTACAGCGCCTTCATGTCCTGCAGCTGACGCGCCTTGAACTCCTCGTGAACGATGCAGGCACCATCCCAGAGCAGCATGTCGGCGCCGGTCTTGTTCTGGATGTAGCGGCCCAGGTGTTGGTCCGGCGCCCAGATGATGCTCTCGCCGTTGTCCATCAGGTGCTCGACGATCTCCACCGCGCAGCCAGAAGTCACCACCCAGTCGGCGCGCGCCTTCACGGCCGCCGAGGTGTTGGCATACACCACCACGGTGCGCTGCGGGTGCTGATCGCAGAACGCGGCGAACTCATCGACTGGGCAACCCAGGTCCAGCGAGCAGGTGGCCTCCAGCGTCGGCATCAGCACGCGCTTTTCCGGGTTGAGGATCTTGGCGGTCTCGCCCATGAACTTGACGCCAGCCACCAGCACGGTCTGCGCCGAATGCTGGTTGCCGAAGCGCGCCATTTCCAGGGAGTCGGACACGCAGCCGCCAGTCTCTTCGGCCAACGCCTGCAGCACCGGGTCGCAATAATAGTGAGCGACCAGCACGGCGTTCTGGCGCTTCAGCTCCTTGGCAATTTCATCACGGTAGAACGCTTCCTGCTCCGCGGTCAGCGTCTCTGGCTGCTTGGCGTCGAGGTGAGCCTGGACTAGAAGTCGCTCGGCAATCTGCGTCATGTCATCAGGCCCTATCGAGGTCTATCTGCACGGGACGTGGAGTATACCGCCAGACGCACTGCGCCTGCCGGAGCGCGCCGCCGCCTCGCCTGCAAAAGCAGCAATGTCGGGTGGCGCGGGCGCGCATGGTGGTGCATTGACCAAGTTTTTTCAATCTCGCCGCGCCTGCCAGCGCGACACCGGTTGATCGCCACGATAATCCGCCGCATCATCACCGCTACGGCCATCGTTAGCGATCAGGCACGCCTTGGGCCTGAAGAACAGCCCACCCTTTTACCGACTGCACAAGCAAGCGCCTGTGCGGTCACCCTGAAAATTCAACGGACATACGCACGCCGCAGTGGCCGTTCAGCGATTGAGGATGTCATGGCTTACGAAAACATCGAATGGGACAAGCTGGGTTTCGACTACATCAAGACCGACCAGCGCTACCTGTCGCACTGGCGCAACGGCGACTGGGATCAGGGCACGCTGACCGAAGACAACGTGCTGCACATCAGCGAGGGCTCGACCGCCCTGCACTACGGCCAGCAGTGCTTCGAGGGCCTCAAGGCCTACCGCTGCAAGGACGGCTCGATCAATCTGTTCCGCCCCGACCAGAACGCCCTGCGCATGCAGCGCAGCTGCGCCCGCCTGCTGATGCCGGCGCCGTCGACCGAGCAGTTCATCGAAGCCTGCAAGCAGGTGGCCAAAGCCAATGAGCGCTTCATTCCGCCGTATGGCTCGGGCGGCGCGCTGTATCTGCGCCCGTTCGTGATCGGCGTGGGCGACAACATCGGCGTGCGTACCGCACCCGAGTTCATCTTCTCGGTCTTCTGCATCCCGGTCGGCCCGTACTTCAAAGGCGGCATGAAGCCGAACAACTTCGTGATCTCCAGCTATGACCGTGCCGCGCCTCAGGGCACCGGCGCCGCCAAGGTCGGCGGCAACTACGCCGCCAGCCTGATGCCGGGCTCGCAAGCCAAAAAGAACAACTTCGCCGACTGTATCTACCTCGATCCGCAGACCCACACCAAGATCGAGGAAGTCGGCTCGGCCAACTTCTTCGCCATCACCCACAACGACGAATTCGTCACCCCGAAATCACCGTCGGTACTGCCAGGCATCACCCGCCTGTCGCTGATCGAACTGGCGCAGAGCCGCCTGGGCCTGAAGGTCATCGAAGGCGACGTGTTCATCGACAAGCTGAGCGAATTCAAGGAAGCCGGCGCTTGCGGCACCGCGGCGGTGATCACACCGATCGGCGGCATCGAGTACAACGGCAAGCTGCACGTGTTCCACAGCGAGAAGGAAGTCGGCCCGGTGGTCAGCCGCCTGTACGCTGAACTGACCGGCGTGCAGTCCGGTGACGTCGAAGCCCCAGAAGGCTGGATCGTCAAGGTGTAAACCGCGCAGCTGGCGGCTCCCTGGAGCTGCCAGCCCGGTTCCTTGAGACAGAAACTAAAAAGCCCGAACCTCTGTAGAGATTCGGGCTTTTTAGTGCGCCTTCACTTAGAAGGCTTGAGATGGTGGGTCGTGTAGGATTCGAACCTACGACCAATTGGTTAAAAGCCAACTGCTCTACCAACTGAGCTAACGACCCGTGGTGCGAGCGCTATGATACTGATTTAACTCAGGAATTCAACACCCGCCGAAAACTTTTTTACTGCCCCTGCATTCTTTTCACTGATAGCGCGTTGGGTCAGGCATACCGGCCGCCACAAAACCCGCTGCGCGCAGCCTACAGCTGTCGCACTTGCCGCAGGCACGACCATCGACATCGGCCAGGTAGCAGGAAACGGTGAGGCCGTAATCGACCCCCAGACGCGAGCCTGCCTGCACGATCTCGGCTTTGCTGAGCATCTGCAGCGGCGCCTGGATACGAACGCGCCGCCCTTCCACACCCATCTTGGTCGCCAGGTTGGCCATGTGCTCGAACGCGCTGACGAACTCCGGTCGACAATCCGGGTAGCCCGAATAGTCCACCGCATTGACACCGATAAAGATGTCCTGGGCCTCCAGCACCTCGGCCCAACCCAGCGCCAGGGACAGGAACACGGTATTGCGAGCCGGTACATAGGTGACCGGAATGCCCGTGGTCGGGCTCTGCGGTACCTCGATGCTGGCATCGGTCAGCGCCGAACCACCGATACCATCGAGATTGATGCCGATGACCTTGTGCTCGACCACGCCGAGCTGGCGCGCCACCCGCTCGGCCGCCTGCAGCTCGGAGCGATGCCGCTGCCCGTAATCGAAACTCATGCTGTAGCAGCTGTAACCCTGCTCCCTGGCCATTGCCACCACAGTGGCGGAATCGAGGCCGCCCGACAGCAGGATGACCGCTTTCTTATCGCTCATGTCAATGCCCCGGCTCATCGTTCCAAAGAATCTTGTGCAACTGCAGCTGCATGCGTACCGGCAGGTTGTCCGCAATCACCCACTCGGCCAACTGGCGACCGCTGACCTGCCCATGGCTGGGCGAGAACAGCACTTCACCGACACGTGCGGGAAGGTCGTACTGAATGACCTTGCTCACCGACCAGTCGTAGTCCTCGCGCGAACAGATCACGAACTTGACCTGATCGCGCGGCTGCAGGTGCACGATATTCTCGTAGCGGTTGCGGCCCATTTCGGCCGAGCCCGGGGTTTTCAGGTCCACAACCTTGCTGACCCGAGGATCGACGGCGGCAACGTCCAGCGCTCCGCTGGTTTCCAGAGAAACGTCGTAGCCGGCATCGCACAGTTTTTCGAGCAGGGGGATGCAGTTGGGCTGCGCCAACGGCTCACCACCAGTCACGCAGACGTATCGCGGCCGGTAGCTCGCCACCTGTTCGAGAATGGCATCCAGGGTAAGTAACTCGCCGCCGCTGAAGGCATAGGCGGTGTCGCAGTATTGACAGCGCAGGGGGCAGCCGGTCAGGCGCACGAATACTGTCGGCAAGCCGGCGGTACGCGCTTCCCCCTGCAGCGAGAAGAAAATCTCGGTGATGCGCAGGGTATCTTTCATAGGGGCACCGGGCGTGACAGCTAAACAGGCCATCCGCCTCCGTTGCGAAAAAGGGCGGCAATTCTAAACGAAACACGCGGTGGCAGGCCATCGCTCAGAAGTCGCACGGTGGCCACCCATTTTCCAGGCATAAAAAACCCGCGACTGGCGCGGGTTTCTTGAATAAGCGTTCCGATCAGCGAATACGCTGCAGATCACGCTGCGCCAACTGAGCGGCAGAGGTGCCCGGATACTGGGCGATGACCTGCTGCAAGGTGCTCTTGGCCTTGTCGTTGTTGCCCATGCGGATTTCCACATCGGCCAGCTTATACAGTGAATCCGGCACCTTGCTGTGCTGCGGATAGGCTTGGCTGACCTTGGCGAATGCCTGGCTCGCGCCCTGCAGATCGCCCTTGGCGAGGTTAACCTCACCCAGCCAGTATTGCGCGTTGCCGGCGTACTGACTGTTGGGATAACGACGCAGGAAAGCGGCGAATGCCTGGCTTGCCTTGTCGAAATCCTTGGCTTTGATCAAGTCGAAAGCTGCATCGTAGAACAGCTTTTCCTTCGCAGGATCGGCCGGCTCGGCAGAGGCTTGCTGCCCTGCCTCGCCCGCACCTGCGGACGTACCACCGGCACCATTGCTGGCACCCGCGGTTTGAGAATTCTGTGTGGCGGGGCCACTACTCAGTCGTTTGTCGAGGTCCTGATAACGCTCCAGGCTTTCCTTCTTCAAACGCTGAATATCGTTCTGCTGCTCTTCGAGCATGCCACGCAGTTGCGCAATATCCTGCTGCATCTGCTGGAGCTGACTGAACAGCATGCCCTGCGCTGTAGATGGAGTTTGCACCCCACCTCCAGCGTAGGCGCCAGACGTGCCGTAACCGGCATTCGAGTTGCCACCACCGTTACCGGTGCTGCCATCTTGTACGGGCACCTGAGCAAAAGCCGCAAGCGGCAGACTCAGGACCATAGCGGTTACTACACGCTGGCAAATTCGCATATCGAATTACTTACGCAGCTCGACGCGACGGTTCTGGGCCCAGGACTGCTCGTCATTGCCAGTAGCAACCGGACGCTCTTCGCCGTAGGAAACCAGCTCCAGCTGAGCAGGGGAAACGCCCTGCAGAACCAGGTAACGCTGAACGGCCTTGGCGCGACGCTCGCCCAGAGCCATGTTGTATTCGCGGGTACCGCGCTCGTCAGCGTGGCCTTCCAGAACGACGCGAGCGCCGTTGGCTTTCAGGTCCTTGGCATGAACGTCCAGAGCGCGCATGGCTTCCGGCTTCAGGTCAGAGCTGTCGTATTCGAAGTAGAAAGTGGTGATAGCGCGCAGAGCGGCTTCTTCACTCAGGCTGCCATCAACGGCGCCGGTGTTAGCACCGTAGCCAGCGTTCGGATCTACAGCGCCTTCGCCAGCAGCGTCGCCGCCTTTGGAGGAACAGCCAACAGCCACGGCGAGAGCCAGGCTCAGTGCAGCAAACTTGCCAAATTTCAGCATTTCCATGTGTAACTCCTAATGAACCCCAGTGTGTTAAGCATCAAACAGGTAAAGCACCGCGCATCAGTTCAGGAAGGGGGACCAGGATGGCTCTCGAACTTCGCCTTGAGCGGTAGGTAGAGGGAGCCTAACGCGACCATTGGTGGACGCTAACATCAGGACTCCCCGCCCCTGCTGGCGGGTAGCGTAGATTATCATGGTGCCATTGGGCGCAACAGTAGGCGACTCATCCAAACTTGTATCTGAAAGAATGCGCAGATTGCCGCGTTCCAGGTCCTGAGCCGCTACCTTGAACACGGTGTAACCATCCTGGCGATGAATCATTACCAGGGTTTTTTCGTCAGCGGACAATTTAGGGTTGGCATTGTAATTACCGACGAAGGTCACTCGGTCGACCGCACCAGAATTGATGTTGGTCTTATAGATTTGCGGCTTGCCGGAACGGTCGGAGGTGAAATAGATGGTCTGGCCATCCTTGCCCCAGAACGGCTCGGTATCGATAGCCGAATTGTTGGTGATGCGACGCAGGTTACGCGAACCCATGTCCATTACGTAGATTTCCGGGTTGCCGTCACGCGACAGGGTGAACGCCAGCTTGCTGCCGTCCGGCGACCAGGCCGGCGCGCCATTTAGGCCTTCGAAGTTGGTGATCTGCTCGCGGCGACCGGTATCGACGTTTTGAACGAAGATGCGCGGGCGCTTCTGCTCGAACGACACATAGGCGATGCGTTTGCCATCGGAAGCGAAGGACGGCGACAGAATTGGCTCGCGCGACTGCAGCAGGGTCACGGCGCGGGCGCCGTCATAGTCCGAGCGTTGCAGGGTGTAGCGAGTGTTGTTCACACCGAAGCGCTCGGCCGTCACGTAGAGCATGCGTGTGGAGAAGGCACCCTTGACGCCGGTGAGCTTCTCGAACGACTGGTCAGCAATGTAGTGCGCCATGTCGCGCAGCTGATCGGTGCCGCCACCTACGGTGCCGGTCATCACCTGCTGCTCGGTCGCCACGTTGAACAGCGCGTATTGCACCTGCAGGCGCGCGCCATTGGGCACGATGTTGCCGACCAGTACGTACTGAGCACCGAGCGCCTTCCAGTCGCGGAAGATCAATTCGCTGGCCTGAGTCGGCAGGCTGATCATATTCTGGCGCGGAATCGGTTCGAACACGCCAGTGTTGCGCAGATCGTTACCGACGATGGTAGAGATGTCTTCGGGCAGCACATTGCCGCCCTGCCAGCCGAAAGGTACTACAGCAATGGGAGTGGCTCGATCAGTACCGGTACTGATGACCAAGGGATCAGCCGCTTGCACGGTACCGACCAGCATGGCCAGGCCCAGTACAACGATTCGCATCAGGGTATTCACAGACCTAAATCCTCCGGTTTGAAGACGGCACGACGCTGCCGGTAAAGCCGATCGAACGTGGCACGATCAAGTTGCTGCATTTCTGCAATACGCCCCACGTTGCGTACTGCCTGTACCGCTGAACTGTCGAAAGGCGCATCACCGCTGGAGCGACTCACACTGGCATTGGTGATGGTGCCATCGGGCAACATCTCGATAAGCACTTCAACGCTCATGCCATTGCGAGCGGACGGCGGACGTCGCCACTGCTCACTCACCAGTTTGACGATCAGATCATCAAGACTGCCGGCGACCTGGTCACCCTGGGTCTCTGCCAGCGCCTGCTGACGCTCAGTATCGTCGGACAGCAGCTCGGCCAGTGCCGCTGCCTTCTTGTCCTCGACCGCCTTGCGCTCTGCCGCCTGCGCCGCTTTCTTCTTGGCATCCTCGGCAGCCTTTTTCTTGGCTGCTTCAGCTGCCGCTTTCTTCTTCGCCTCTTCGGCTGCCTTTTTCTTGGCATCCTCGGCGGCTTTTTTCTTCGCTGCTTCGTCAGCGGCCTTTTTCTTCTCGGCCTCTTCCGCTGCTTTCTTCTTCGCCGCTACATCAGCGAGCTTCTTCTGCTCGGCAGCTTTCGCTGCGGCATCGGCCTCAGCCTTCTTGGCTGCATCGGCTTTTCGAGCCTCGTCGGCTTTCTTTTGTTCCGCCGCTTTGGCCTCTGCCTGCTTCTGAGCCTCAGCCTTGGCCTGAGCCTGTTTTTCGGCCTCGGCCTTTTTCTGTTCCAGCTGCTCGGTTTCGTATTGCGGCGCGGCAGTCTTCTTCGCTTCGCCGGCAATCTTCTGGTTGGTCTGAGTAGTGGCCTGGCTCTGCGACTTCAATTGGTACAGGGTAGCCTGCACGATCGGTTTTGCCGGCGGCAGCTCGGGTGCGAAGGCGAAACTGACGAACAACATGCCGAACATCAGCACGTGCAGCCCTACGGCCCAAACCACCGGCCAGAACAGGCTTTCCGAAGGTGAGCGTTCACGCTGCTGCATCAGGGCGCCTCGGTGATCAGGCCGACGTTACCCACGCCCGACTGCTGCAGGCCGCCCATGGCGGACATCACGGTGCCGTAATCGACGGCCTTGTCGCCGCGCACGAACACCTGCACCTGCTTACCCTGACTACGGCTCTGGTTGATGATGGCGGTCACTGCGCGGGTCATTTCATCCAGCGTCAGGGCGCGATCCTGAACCGTATCGGTGTCCACCTCGGTGCCCATGTTCCAGTAGTACGACTTGTCGGACTTGATGGAAATGGTCAGCACCTGGGAATCGTTATCCTGGGGCAGCACATCGCTGCTGACCTGCGGCAGGTCGACCTTGACGCCCTGGTTGAGCATCGGCGCCGTGACCATGAAGATGACCAGCAGCACCAACATCACGTCGATGTAGGGCACCACGTTCATCTCGGCGACGGGCTTGCGTCTGTTGCGAATTCTGGCTCTGGCCATGGTATTGAAACCTGTGTTGAGTGCGCCGGAAGCTTATTCTTCGCTGCTGTGTACTTTGCGGTGCAGGATCGCCTGGAATTCGTCGGCGAAGGTGTAGTAGCGGCCGATCAGCATTTCACCGCGAGCGGAGAAACGGTTGTAGGCGATGACCGCCGGGATGGCCGCGAACAGACCGATGGCCGTAGCGATCAGTGCCTCGGCAATACCTGGAGCGACGGTCGCCAGGGTGGCCTGCTGAACCTGCGCCAGGCCGCGGAAGGAGTTCATGATCCCCCATACGGTGCCGAACAGACCGATGTACGGGCTGGTGGAACCGACGGTGGCGAGGAACGGCAGGCTGGTTTCCAGCTTTTCTTCCTCACGGGAAATAGCCACGCGCATGGAACGGGCGACGCCGTCCATCACGGCGTCAGGATCCATGCCCGGCTGCTGGCGCAGGCGCGAGAACTCCTTAAACCCGGCGCGGAAGATCTGCTCCAGGCCCGAGTCCGGATCCGGGTTGCTGCCGGCCTGGCGATACAGCTTGGACAGGTCGATACCCGACCAGAAACGCTCCTCGAAGCTATCCAGCGAACGCTTGGCCGAGCGCAGGAAATTGCTGCGCTGGAAAATCATCACCCACGAGATGACCGAGGCGGCCACCAGGGTGAGCATCACCAACTGCACCACCAGACTGGCGTTGCTGATCAGACTCCACATCGACATGTGGTCAACGGCATTTGCGTTGGCTTGCACGCTTACTCTCCTGCAGTAGATGTACCGGCAACGTCACCCTGCCCTGCAAACGCCGTTCGCAGAGACGGGGACATGGCCCGGGGTTTGAAATTATCGGCGCGCACACAGGCCACCAGAAACTGCCCTTCGCAGAGCAGCACGTTATCTGCAACCCGCCTCACCTGTTGACGAAAGCGCAGGCTGGCACGGTTCAACTCATATACCTCGGCGCTGACTACCAGCTCGTCGTCCAGCCGCGCCGGCGCGTGGTAACGCGCTTCGCTGGAATGCACGACGAACAGCAGCCCCTCACCAGCCAGCGTCGATTGGGAAAAACCCAGTTCACGCAATCGCTCGGTACGGGCCCGCTCCATGAATTTGAGGTAGTTGACGTAATAGACCACTCCGCCCGCATCGGTGTCCTCGTAATAGACACGACAGCGATGTGCAAACGGCTGACCGGCATCTTGGGCGCGCATACTCTAGTGCCAGCCCCGTGTCTTGCCAATCGGGCGCGCAAGTATTTTTTTCATGGCGCGTGTCCATCGTTGAATAGGTCGAGCGTCGGGCGCTCGTCCATTCGCTTGGGAGCATTTAGGCCAAAGTGCAAATAGGCATGACGGGTCACAACACGTCCTCTGGGCGTGCGCATGATGTAACCCTGCTGAATCAGGTACGGCTCGAGCACGTCCTCGATGGTGTGGCGCTCTTCGCTGATCGCCGCTGCCAGACTGTCGACACCCACCGGGCCGCCATCGAACTTCTCGATCATGGTCAACAGCAGGCGACGATCCTGATGATCGAAGCCGCGCTCATCGACATCCAGCAGGTTCAACGCCAGGTCGGCGATCTGCTGGGTAATGGCGCCCTGGCCGCGCACTTCAGCGAAGTCGCGTACCCGGCGCAATAGGCGGTTGGCAATACGCGGCGTACCACGCGCTCGACGAGCAATCTCCACGGCGCCGCGCGCTTCGATGGGCAGACCAAGGATGCCAGCGGCACGGCTGACGATGGTGGCCAGGTCCTCGGTGCTGTAGAACTCCAGGCGCTGGACGATCCCGAAACGGTCGCGCAGCGGATTGGTGAGCATGCCGGCGCGAGTGGTGGCGCCGACCAGGGTGAACGGCGGCAGATCCAGCTTGATCGAGCGGGCCGCCGGGCCTTCGCCAATCATGATATCGAGCTGGAAATCTTCCATCGCCGGGTATAGGACTTCCTCGACGATGGGCGAGAGACGATGGATTTCATCGATGAACAGCACGTCGCCCGGTTCGAGATTGGTCAACAAGGCCGCAAGGTCACCCGGGCGCTCGAGCACCGGACCCGATGTGCTTTTGATGGAGACCTGCATTTCCTGGGCGATGATGTTGGCCAGGGTGGTCTTGCCAAGGCCAGGCGGGCCGAAGATCAGGGTGTGATCGAGTGATTCCTTGCGCCCACGCGCCGCCTGGATGAACAACTCCATCTGCTCGCGCACCACCGGTTGACCGATGTACTCGGCCAACTTGAGCGGACGAATGGCGCGGTCGACCTGCTCGTCGCGGTCGCGACTGCCCGCCGTCACCAACCTGTCGGCATCGAGCATCTAGAGCATTCCTTTCAGCGCGCGGCGGATCATGTCTTCACTACTCAATCCATCTTCTTTGACTGCCGAAACGGCGCGACTGGCTTCCTGAGGCTTGTAGCCCAGCGAGATAAGCGCACTCACCGCATCATTCTCCGCGCTTGAGACTGCGCCTCCAGCACGAGGTTCAACCACCAGTGGCGCCATGCCAGGCACCGCTTCCCAGGCCTTGAAGCGATCCTTGAGCTCGACCAGCAGACGCTCGGCGGTCTTCTTGCCGACGCCGGGAATCTTCACCAGCGCGGCGGTATCCTGAGCTTGCACACAGCGCACCAGCTCGTCGATTTCCAACCCGGACATCAACGCCAGTGCGAGCTTCGGGCCGACGCCGTTGAGGCGGATCAGCTCACGAAACAGCTCGCGCTCGCGCTTCTCGAAAAAGCCGTACAGCAGGTGAGCATCCTCGCGCACCACCAGATGGGTGTGCAGGGTCAGCGGCTCGCCTACGGGGGGCAAACGGTACAACGTGGTCATGGGGACTTCCAGCTCATAGCCCAGACCATTCACATCCAGAATCAAATGCGGCGGCTGCTTTTCCGCCAGGGTGCCGCGTAAACGTCCGATCACCGACGCATTCCTCACATAGAAGATTCAATACCGTTCAAGGTCACGCGCAGCTCGCAACAAGCCGCTACCGACCAGAACGAATACTTATAAACGAAGCCGGCCGCCGCGCCGTTTGGCGCTAGCCAGGCCATGGGGAATCAGGCTTTGCCGGTGGTGGGCGTGGCACAGAGCGATCCCCAGGGCATCGGAGGCATCGATCTGCGGCTTCTTCACCAGCTTGAGTAAGTGCATGACCATCATCTGCACCTGTTCCTTGTCGGCGCCGCCAGTGCCGACCACCGCCTGCTTGACCTGGGTGGCGGTGTACTCGCTGACCTCCAGGCCCGCCTCGACCGCAGCGACGATGGCCGCGCCGCGCGCCTGGCCTAGCTTGAGCGCGGAATCGGCGTTGCGCGCCATGAATACCTGCTCGATGCCCATGGTCACTGGGCCGAAGGTGCGGATCACCTCGCTCACGCCACGAAACACGATCTGCAAGCGCTCGGCCAACGGCCCGGCGCCGGTACGAATGCACCCTGAGGCCACGTACTCGCAGGTACGCCCGGTATCGCGTATCACCCCGTAGCCGGTAATGCGGGAACCGGGGTCGATTCCCAGAATCAGCGTCATGCCCGTCATCCACCTGTGGCCTGGCAGCCACACTGTCTATTTATCCAGGCGCGAGTATAGGGGCCTCAGGCAGCAGCCGTCACTCAAAGGATTCGCCCAGCCATCCGAACTGCCGGCCACCGAACGCGCCCATAAAAAAGCCGGAAGCGCGCAACGGCAAACTTCCGGCTCGGATACAGCGACGGATCAGCCGAGCTGCTCCATGATTTCGTCGGAGACTTCGGCGTTGTGGTAGACGTTCTGCACGTCGTCCAAGTCCTCGAGCATGTCGATCAGCTTGAAGACTTTCTGCGCCGTTTCCAGATCGGTGATCGGCGCACTGATCGACGGGATCATGGCGATCTCCGCCTCCTCGGCCTTGAAGCCGGCAGCTGCCAGGGCTTCGTTGACGGCGTGAAACTCGGTGAAGCTGGTCGACACCAGGGCTGCGCCCTCCTCGCCCATCTCCACATCGTCGGCTCCGGCCTCGAGCGCCGCTTCCATCAGGGCGTCTTCGTCCACCGAGGCAAAGCTGATCTGCCCCTTGCGCTCGAACATGTAGGCGACCGAACCGTCGGTACCCAGGTTGCCACCGCACTTGGTGAAAGCGTGACGTACCTCGGCAGCGGTACGGTTACGGTTGTCGGTCATCACTTCGACAATGATCGCCACTCCGCTCGGTGCATAACCCTCGTAGCTGAATTCGACGACGTTGTCGGCTTCGTTATTGCCAGCGCCTCGTGCGATGGCACGATCGATCACGTCACGCGACATGTTGTTGGTCAGCGCCTTGTCGACGGCCAGACGCAGGCGCGGGTTGTCCGCCGGGATCGGCCCGCCGTGCTTGGCAGCGACCGTCAGCTCACGAATCAGCTTGGTGAAGATCTTGCCGCGCTTGGCGTCCTGACGCCCCTTGCGGTGCTTGATGTTGGCCCATTTGGAATGACCGGCCATATTCAACTCCAACTTTTTGCTTGGTTGCGAAGGTGTGAGAGTTCGAGTCTCTCCCCCCATTACACAGAGAAGCCTGGATAACCAGGCTTCTTGTGTCGGCTTATTCGGCCTTGGGTTGCTCGCGCAGGCGAATATGCAATTCACGCAGCGACTTGCCATCCACCACACCCGGCGCCTGAGTCATGACGCAGGCCGCGCTCTGGGTTTTCGGGAAGGCGATGACTTCGCGAATCGAGCTGGCACCGGTCATCAGCATCACCAGGCGGTCAAGGCCAAAGGCCAGGCCACCATGGGGCGGCGCACCGTACTTGAGGGCGTCGAGCAGGAAGCCGAACTTCTCCTGCTGCTCTTCTTCACTGATGCCCAACACGCGGAACACGGTCTGCTGCATGGCCTTGTCATGGATACGGATCGAACCGCCGCCCAACTCGGTACCGTTCAGTACCAGGTCATAAGCGCGCGACAGGGCGGCGGCCGGGTTGGCCTCCAGCTCTTGTGGCGAGCACTTGGGCGAGGTGAACGGGTGGTGCATGGCGGTCAGGCTGCCGTCGTCGTTCTCTTCGAACATTGGGAAGTCGACGACCCACAGCGGCGCCCACTCAGCAGTCAGCAGATTCAGATCGTGGCCGAGCTTGATGCGCAGTGCACCCAGGGCATCACAGACCACCTTGGCGCGGTCGGCACCGAAGAACACGATGTCACCGTCCACGGCACCAACGCGATCAAGAATGGTATTGAGGTTCGGTTCGGCGATGTTCTTGACGATCGGCGACTGCAGACCTTCCACGCCCTTGGCGCGCTCGTTGACCTTGATGTAGGCCAGGCCCTTGGCGCCGTAGTTGCCGACGAACTTGGTGTAGTCGTCGATCTGCTTGCGCGGCATGCTCGCCCCGCCCGGTACGCGCAGCGCGGCAACGCGACCTTTCGGGTCGTTGGCCGGGCCGGAGAAGACCTTGAAGTCGACGTCCTTGAGCTGATCGGCAACGTCGACCAGCTCCATCGGGATACGCAGGTCCGGCTTGTCGGAACCGAAACGACGCATGGCGTCGGCCAGGGTCATGTGCGGCAGTTCGCCGAACTCGACGTCCAGCACTTCCTTGAACAGATTGCGGATCATGGTCTCGGTGAGGTGCATGATCTCGGCTTCGCCCAGGAAGCTGGTCTCGATGTCGATCTGGGTGAATTCCGGCTGACGGTCGGCACGCAGGTCTTCGTCGCGGAAGCACTTGGCGATCTGGTAGTAGCGGTCGAAGCCGGCCACCATCAACAGCTGCTTGAACAGCTGCGGCGACTGCGGCAGGGCGAAGAAGCTACCCGCGTGGGTACGGCTCGGCACCAGGTAATCACGGGCGCCTTCGGGGGTGGCTCGAGTGAGGATCGGCGTTTCGACGTCCAGGAAGCCATTGTCGTCCAGGTAACGACGGATGCTTGAGGTGATGCGCGAGCGCAGCTTGAGCTTCTCGGCCATTTCCGGGCGACGCAGGTCGATGAAGCGATAACGCAGGCGCGTCTCCTCACCCACATCGGTGTATTCGTTGAGCGGGAACGGCGGGGTTTCCGCTTCGTTCAGCACTTCCAGCTCGTAACCCAGCACTTCGATGGCGCCGGACGCCATGTTGGCATTGCGCGCACCTTCGGGACGCAGACGCACCTTGCCGGTGATCTTCACCACGTACTCGCTGCGCACGCGGTCGGCCTTGGCGAAGGTGTCGGCACGATCCGGATCGAACACCACCTGAGCCAGGCCTTCGCGGTCACGAATATCGAGGAAGATAACGCCACCGTGGTCACGACGACGGTGAACCCATCCACACAGGGTGATTTCCTGGCCATCCAGGCTTTCGTTCAACTGGCCGCAATAGTGGCTGCGCATCATGATCGGGTTCGCTTCTCTGATCGGTTCTGGATTCGTCGACATCGCCTACCAAAAGGGCAAGGCGCCTGAGCCGCACGCGTGAAAAGGGCGGAATTATATAGGCTTTATTGACAAGGCGCAGCACGTGATGCGCGCCACCGCCCAGGCAAATGAGCTGAACCCGTTAGCCGCGATTGATTCAAAGCATGATCGTCATTGAGACGAAGCCGACGCATGTGACGAACGGTCATGATAGGATTTTTGCCATCGACCTTTTAACCATTGGCCCAATCAGGAGAGCCCCCATGGAAATCAATATCGGCATCGCCGAACAGGATCGCGAAGCCATCGCCGAAGGCCTGTCGCGCCTGCTCGCAGACACCTACACGCTGTACCTGAAAACCCATAACTTCCACTGGAACGTCACCGGCCCGATGTTCAACACCCTGCACCTGATGTTCGAGGCGCAGTACACCGAGCTGGCACTGGCGGTCGACGCCATCGCCGAGCGCATTCGCGCGCTGGGCTTCCCGGCGCCGGGCACCTACGCCGCCTATGCCCGCCTCTCCTCCATCAAGGAAGAAGAAGGCGTGCCGAACGCTGACGAGATGATCAAGCTGCTGGTGCAGGGCCAGGAAGCGGTGGTACGCACTGCGCGCGGTATCTTCCCGCTGCTCGACAAGGTCAGCGACGAGCCGACCGCCGATCTGCTGACCCAGCGCATGCAGGTCCACGAAAAAACCGCGTGGATGCTGCGCAGCCTGCTGGCTGCCTGATCGCTCCGCCAACAGGGCTGCCACGGCAGCCCTGTTTCGTTTCAGCCAGACACAGCCACTGCATAGCGCCGCCCATTTGAGTAGCCCTTCTCTTTGCTGTTAAATACGCCCCGTGCCGCCATCCCGACTCATGGGCCGGCGCATAGGCTGGCCCTCCCGAACCTTCATCGCCCTTACGTCACGGCAAATCGCGTGGAGCCAGCTGTTCCTGGTGATCCTTTTATCGAGTGAGTGCGTTGAACATGTTTAAAATCGTCCACCTGCTGGTGGGGCTGTCGGCCCTGCTGTTATCCATCGCCCCCGGCCTAAATGACGGCCAGTCGTTCCTGCAACACCCCGATGCGCTGTGCCTGGCGCTGTTTGGCTTTCTCAACCTGGTTCTGGCTACGCAATTTCCGCTGTGGCACAGCAACGCCCGTCAGCATCTGCAAAACCTGGCATGCGCCCTGCTGATCCTCGGCACCCTGCTGCAAGCACTGATCCTGCTCGCACCTCTGCCGCTGATCGCCGAGCAACCTGCCCTGCTGTTCAGCCTACTGATCATCTCTCTGGCCGTTGCTCTGCACCTGGGCACCAACCTGCGCTTCGACAGAAAGAAGTCCGTACCGCAGCAAGACCTGGGCGACCGAGAAACCGGCACCGTGAAGTGGTTCAACACCTCGAAGGGGTTCGGCTTCATTTCCCGCGATGCTGGCGAAGACATCTTCGTGCACTTCCGTGCGATCCGCGGCGAAGGTCACCGCGTTCTAGTGGAAGGCCAACGCGTAGAGTTTTCCGTGATGCAGCGCGACAAGGGCCTGCAGGCAGAAGACGTGATCGCCGCCCTGCCGACACGGCGCTGATCCGCCAGCCAACGAAAAGCCCCGCGATGCGGGGCTTTTTCATTTATGGCGCCCGCTCTCAATAATGGGGCGGCGGCGCCTCATCTTGCGAGGCACTGAAGGGGCTGACTTCCTCCTGACGCTTGGCCAGCGCCTGGATTTGCACCTGCAAGCGCTCGATCAGCTTTTGCTGCTCCACCAACGCGTCATTCAGGGCCTGGATGGTGTCATCCTGAAAAGCCTGACGGCTTTCCAGCTCGACGATGCGTTCTTCGAGCGTCGTCATTCAAACCTCCCCGACACGATACTGACGCGGCATGGCAGAGCGCAGCTTGTCACGCAGAACAGCTACCTGCACCTCATCATAGGGCTTGGCCGGATGTCGCCCCCACACCGGAGCCGGCCAGGCATCATCGGTGCGGTAGCGCACGATCACATGCATATGCAGCTGACTGACCACATTGCCCAGGGTGGCGATATTGATCTTATCGGCCTTGAACGCATCCTTGAGCACCTCGCCCAGCAGCGCGGTTTCTGCCCACAACGCCTGCTGGTCCTCGGCACTGAGCTGAAATACTTCAGTGACATCCTCACGGCGCGGCACCAGAATGAACCATGGGTAACGGGCATCGTTACTGAGCAGCACGCGACTCAGCGGCAGATCCCCCAGCACGAAGGTGTCCTGCTGCAGACGCGAATCCAGTACGAACATTTGCTCACCTCATCTCGACAAACCGCCCACTAAGAGGCCGCCAATAGAGGCGGCAGCATACCCGTCAAGGTATTGAAAATTAACCCCGAACAAGCGCACCAAAACCATGCACACCTTCACTACTGCGCGCACCATATTGTTTCCCAAAGTAAACATTCGGCCTTGACCGAAGTCGCCAAGTAAAACTCATTATCAACAAAATACGCACATAAATAGCTAGCTACTAAAAAGCACACTAACCAGCTCGCTAAAAATCGAATGATTACGTCGACAATCTGTACTTTCCAGCGATAAAAAGTAGTTTGGCGCCATTATTTACAGGCTCTTCAGGATTTTGAGCACGCCTTTTGCTTATAAGCTCGCAGCGCTCCCTGATGGGGCTCCGCGGTAACGCTTGGAGGCCCTGTAATAGAGCTGTAAACCGTTGGATGGTACTTAGCAGGTAGGATTTACCTGATTGCGACCTGCGGCTTGTGCTTAGTGACGGACGCGTAGGTTGCAACGAAATGGATAGATCGAAACTATCGCCAATACAAAGCGCCGTGCTATAAGTTCCATCCGACACAAAAAGAAATAGAGCTGCTCGCCATAACAACCTTATTGAGCAGCGGAAGTACTCTTCTAAACCAAAGGAGCAAATCACGATGCGAGTGATGAAGTGGAGCGTAATCGCCCTGGCTGTGGCCGCGGGTACCTCTCAGATGGCAGTGGCGTCGGAGCAGTCCGAGTCAAAGGGTTTCGTTGAAGACAGCACCCTGTCGCTCCTGGCGCGCAGCATGTACTACAACCGTGATGCCCGTAATGGTGCTTCTCGCGGCGCCAAAGAAAACGGCTACTCCGAGGAGTGGGGCGCCAGCGCCCGCGCACTGTTCGAATCCGGCTTTACCCAAGGCACTGTTGGCTTCGGCGTCAACGCTTATGCCGGCGCACTTTGGCAGCTGGACACTGGTGGTGGCCGCCGCGGCCTCGGCATGTTCCCGGAAAACGAAGGCAAGGATCTGAGCATCGCCAACGCTGCAGTCAAAGCGCGTTTTTCCAGCACCACACTGACCTATGGCTCGCAAATGCCAGCCCTGCCGGTCCTCGCTTACGATGACGGCCGTCTGCTGCCAGAAACCTTTGAAGGCACCATGATCACCAGCAAAGAGATCGAAGGTCTCGAGCTGAATGTGGGCCGCTTCACTGCACAAAACGCGATGAACCAGTCCGGTCGCGACAGCTACGACGACGGCGTCCTGAAGTCCATCAATGTGGCAGGTGGCTCTTACGCCTTTACCAAGGACCTCAGCGCCGCCCTGTACTACAGCGACTTGGAAGATCACTACAAGCGCAAGTACGCAAACCTGAACTACAACCTACCGCTCACCGAAGAACAAGCTCTGGGCTTCGACTTCAACATCTACAAGAGCGATTACGACAGCAAGTTCGGCGGTGGTGACAACACCATTTGGAGCCTGCAGGCCAAGTATAGCGTTGGCGCACACGCTTTCATCCTGGCTCATCAGCGTAACACTGGTGACCGCGGCTTCGACTACGGCGTAGGTGATGGTGGTGGCTCGATATTCGTTGCTAACAGCTTCCTCTCTGACTTCAACCAAGAAGGCGAGCGCAGCTGGCAAGCAAGCTACGAGCTGGATTTTGCCACCTACGGCATTCCAGGTCTGAGCTTCAAAACCGCTTACATCTGGGCTGACAACATCAAGACCGCTGAAAGTGGTAATGGTAAAGAGCACGAGTTCTTCAACCAGGTTAAATACACCGTTCAGAGTGGCCCTGCTAAAGATCTCTCCTTCCGCCTGCGCGGCTCGGTTCTGCGTGCCAACTCGGATGTCAACGACCAATACATCAGCGACACCAACGAAGTTCGCTTCTACGTGAACTACCCGCTGAGCGTTCTGTAATCTCGCGCAAGCCTGATCGCAGTTCAGAAAACCCGGCTCCGGCCGGGTTTTTTTATTACCGCTCAAAAAACAATGCAGGCAACGACCCACAAACAAGCAGCCACTCTAAAAAAGCCAAATCACCAGCAATCCCCTCCCATCCTGTACGCCACCTGCCTCGCGCCGTACAATGCCGAGCCATAAAATCCCCCTTCGCAACCGACAGAACGGCCCATCATGCGTACCAGTCAGTTCCTGCTTTCGACCCTAAAAGAAACGCCCTCCGATGCTGTCGTGATCAGCCACCAGCTCCTGCTGCGCGCCGGCATGATCCGCAAGCTCGCTTCCGGCCTGTATACCTGGCTGCCGATGGGCCTGCGCACCCTGCGCAAGGTGGAAAGAATCGTGCGTGAAGAGATGGACGCTGCCGGCGCGCTGGAAGTGTTGATGCCGGCAATACAGCCAGCGGAGCTGTGGCAGGAGTCCGGCCGCTGGGTGCAGTACGGCCCTGAGCTGCTGCGCATCAAGGATCGCCATGACCGCGAATTCTGCGTAGGCCCGACTCACGAGGAAGTGATCACCGACCTGGCCCGCAACGAGCTGAACAGCTACAAGCAGCTGCCGCTCAACCTGTACCAGATCCAGACCAAGTTCCGCGACGAGATCCGTCCGCGCTTCGGCCTGATGCGTGGTCGCGAGTTCATCATGAAGGACGCCTACTCCTTCCATGCCGACCAGGCGTCCCTGCAGCAGACCTACGACCGCATGCACCAGGCCTACTGCAATATCTTTACCCGCCTGGGCCTGAACTTCCGCCCGGTAGTGGCGGACAACGGCTCCATCGGCGGCGCAGGCTCCCACGAATTCCACGTACTGGCCGAATCCGGTGAAGACGATATCGTCTTCAGCAACGCTTCCGATTACGCCGCCAACATCGAGAAGGCCGAAGCCATTCCTCGCGAGTCCGCCCGCCCGGCGCCGAGCGAAGAGCTGCGCCTGGTCGATACCCCGAACGCCAAGACCATCCAGCAACTGGTCGATGGCTACGACCTGCCCATCGAGCGCACCATCAAGACGCTGATTGTGCATGCCGAAGAAGAAGGCAAACTGATCGCGCTGATCGTTCGTGGCGATCACGAACTGAACGAGATCAAGGCCGCCAACCAGCCTGGCGTCGCCAGCCCGCTGGTAATGGCTTCGGATGCCGAGCTGCGCAATGCCATCGGTGCCGGCGCAGGCTCCCTGGGCCCACTGAACCTGCCGCTGCCGATCATCATCGATCGCTCGGTGGAACTGATGAGCGATTTTGCCATTGGCGCCAACATCGACGACAAGCACTACTTCGGCGTCAACTGGGAACGCGATCTGCCGGTACCGACCGTTGCCGACCTGCGCAACGTGGTGGCTGGCGACCCGAGCCCGGATGGCAAAGGCACCCTGGAGATCAAGCGCGGCATCGAAGTCGGGCACATCTTCCAGCTAGGCACCAAGTACAGCGAGGCAATGAACTGCCAGGTACTGGGTGAGAACGGCAAGCCAGTCGTACTGAGCATGGGTTGCTACGGCATCGGCGTATCTCGCGTGGTGGCCGCCGCCATCGAGCAGAACAGCGACGAGCGCGGCATCATCTGGAACGACGCCCTGGCGCCCTTCCAGATCGCCCTGGTTCCGCTGCGCTACGAAACCGACGCGGTACGCGAGGCGACCGATAAGCTGTACGGCGAACTGACCACAGCCGGCTTCGAAGTTTTGCTCGACGACCGTGACAAAAAGACCAGTCCGGGCATCAAATTCGCAGACATGGAACTGATCGGCATTCCGCATCGCATCGTGGTCAGCGACCGCGGCCTGGCCGAAGGTAACCTGGAGTACAAGAGCCGCCTGGAAACCGAGGCTCAGCCAGTCGCCGTCGGCGAGATCCTGTCGTTCATCCAGAACCGTATCCGCCGCTGACCCGCAAAGAGCCGTCATGTTCAAGCGAAGCACCCTACGCCTTCTCGGCGCCACCACCTGTGGCGCCTTCTTTCTCGCTGGCTGCGCCAATCACCTGCCGCAGCGCAGCGAGCATGAGGAACGTGTCGAACGCAAACTGCTGAGCCACAGCCTGCAGATCGATGTGGGGCAGCCCGAGGTGCTGGAGCTGCCGCAGCGGCGGGTGCGCGTGAACGAACAGAAGGTCTTCGAGGTGACGCCGTTCGAGGTGACCCGCCACTACGACCGCTACACGCCTTACCAGCCGTGGCGCGAGATCTATGAAATCCCGCTGGGCGCAGTGGCAATCGTCGGCGGCATTGGCGCCAACGTGCTCAATGTGGTGGCCCTGGGGCGCATTCCGGATACCGCCACCAAGGACTGGATCAGCTATGGCGTGGCGGGTATCAACCCGTTCATGAACGTGGAATCCAATGGCCGCTCGCAGCAAAACCTGGCCGGTATCGACGAAAAGCGTCAGGAGACCCGCACGGACTATTCCAGCCTGCCCTGGGCCGAACGCCCTGTGACCATCAAGGCCGGCACACACACCCACGAGCTGCTCACCGACCGCAATGGTGTGCTGCGACTCAACCTGCTCGACGGCCCGTTCGCTGATCAGGACATCGCCCGCGTCGGCACCCTGGTACTGAGCGTGACCGACGAGCAGGACGCCACCAGCGCCGAGGCAACGCTACTGGTCAGTCGCACGCTGCGCGGCAAGCTGCGTGAGGCTCATGACCTGATCTACGACGACCTCGAAGGCGCGGACGTCGAGCAATGGGTGCACCGCGTCAAGCGCCTGTCCGACCTGGGGTTGGAGGAAGAGGCCAGCGAGCTGGAGCAGAGCCTGATCGAGCTGACCCGCAACGATCCGGAACTGCAGGCCGAATTTCTCAATTCGCTCACACAAAAAGCCGGCCGGCTGGCTGCCGACCCGGGCGAAGACTAGTTCGTTAACGGCGAATCTCGAAGTGCTGTGCATCCTGTATCGGATGCTCACTCAGCGTTAGCGATACTACGCGAGCACCTGAAGGTCCGCGTTCGAGCCACTGGGCCAGTGAATGTACAGCGCCCTCCTCACCCTCGAACAAGACCTCAACACGGCCATCGGCCAGATTGCGCACCCAGCCTGACAGCTGCAAGCGCCGGGCTTCGCTAGCCGTGCTCTGGCGAAAACCCACGCCCTGTACACGTCCTTCGGCATAAGCGTGACGGCAGATGATGTTCATGGTCTCAGCCCTCCTGACGCAGCGCCGCCAGCCGCGCCTTGAGACCTTCGGCGGTCTGTTCACCGAGCAGACGCTCGCGGACTTTGCCCTGATCGTCGACGATATAGGTAACCGGCAGGGCGTCACTGGGCGGTAAACCGAAACGTTCGGCAGGATCCTTGGCCAACACGGTGAACTCGATACCCAGCGCTTCGGCCGCCTTGCTGAGCTCTTCGCCCTGCAAACCGTCGAAGTTCACGCCGAAGAGGCCGATGGACTGTTTCTCCAGTTCGGGCGCCAGGCCGTTCAGTTCGGGTATCTCCGAACGACAAGGCCCGCACCATTCGGCCCAATAATTGATAACCAGCCACTGGCCTTCGAGGCGCTCAACCGCTACCTTCTGCCCATGCTGGTCGACACCCACGTCTGCCTTGCAACCTGCCAGCACCGCAGCGGCTATGAGCAGCATCATCAGCCCGATGACTCGCGGGAATCGCTCTACCATGGAAACGGTCCTCATATCGATAAGGTTGCTATGACACTGGATGCCCTGCAGCTCGCTGTACCCGACGCGCTTCAGACCGATTCGATCGACCAGGCCACCCTCGGCACAAGCCTGAGCGCCTCTCGCCAGTTGCCGCCGGAAGCCGGCCTGCAAGAGTTGATCACCCGACTCGCGCACCTGAATCGCAGCGCAATGACCTTACTCGAAAGACAGCGGGCGCTGCAAAACTTCAGTGACGAGTATCGCTACTACGGCGCTTCGGGCAGCCTTCCCGCCAACGCCGAACACCAGCTGCAACTGTGCAATGAGCTCGCCATTGGCTACAAGCGTCTGCTGCTGCAGATACTGCAGGGTCACAAGCCATCTCAGCCGCACCTGGCCTGGTGCCTGTACATGGCTCAGCACTTTATCGCCCAAACCTTGCTGCGCCATTTCCAGCAGTACCGTGAAGCAGATGCCAGCCTATGGCAGGACAGCCACCTGCTCTACTGGCTGGGCGAGCAGCATGGCTGTCTCGACGAGCCGGTAGCCGCGGCATTTACGCCTATACCGGCCGACACCCTGCGCGGGCTCTATCAGCAGATATTACTGCTGGCCCTGAGCAACCCGCCGCACCTGCAGCCGGAAGAATGTCAGCGACTGTTCGCCGCCCTGGCCCCGCTGGCAGCGCTTGCCCGCCTGATGCCTTGGGATGCGGAGGACAAATCCGAAGGCCCGCTGATCGATCTGCAGCGTCCGCAGCCGTGCCTGACCTATCAGCAACGCCCGCAGGCTGGCGATGAAAGCCTGCGGCGCCTGGAGCTGGGCGCCCTGCTGGTGGCACTTGGTGAGCCTGCGCCACTGCGCAGCGCAGGTGAACGCGAGCTGCTCGAGCGGGTGCATCATCACTGGCTGGGCACCGATCAGCGTCGCCATTCGCGCACCCCGCAACAAAGCGATTGCCGGCTGGCCATCGGTATCCCGGCCATCCATGCCCAGCTTCTGCAGCAGCGGCCGCAATGCACACCAGGCCAGATTCTCGATATCGGCCCGGGCGGCGCACGCTTACTCTGCCCAGCACATGTCGCCCACAGCCTGCCGGTTGGTCAGTTGGTGCTGCTGATTGCCGACAGCGACGTGCTGGCCCTGGTGTGCTGGCGACATCTCAACGACGACGGATTTCACTTGGGCCTTCGCTACCTCAAGGGGCTGGCACAACCGACCTGGCTCAGGCGTGCGCCCAGCAGCCAGGCACATCTCGGTATTCTGCAGAGCACGCCGAAACCCCGGGAGGGCTGGCACCACGGCCTGTGGGTGCCGCACAACCAGTTCAGCGACGGCGAAAACCTGTGGCTGCAACTGCCCAGCGCGGTCAACCAGAACCGCCTGCAGTTGCCAGCCTGCAACCTGGCCAGTGCCACGGTAAGCCGTCACCCGCTGGAACTGCCCTGAATGAGAAGCCGGTCACTCGTAAGGGCGGCCTGGCGCACAGTTTGAGCAAGGGCACCGTCCTTATACTTACCCGTTGACGTCCTTCGCCAGCCAGGGAATCCGCATGCCTAACGCCCATGACACACTGATCGGCCAGGTCCCCGCCCATCTGATCCAGAGCGCCCACCTGCAATTGACTGACTATGACGGGCGGGTGGCCGAGTTCAACGTGGCCGCCTGGCTGCATCTGCCCGGCCAGGCCGGCAGCCTGGTATCCCTGCAGGTGCGCTATCGCGACGGCGAGCAGATCCGCTCAGTCAACCTGGATCACGCCAAGGTCGGCGCCCAGGACAGGATCCTACTTTCCGGTATCGCACGCCTACCAGTGGCGCAGCGGATTGAGGACATGCAGATACGTCTGCGCTCGGCTCATCTGCAGGTCGAGGTAAAAGTCGAAGAGCTTTTTGTACAGGCCGTCGAAGCGACGATTGCGCAAACGCTGGTTGGTCAGGCCAACGCCTGATTGACCTCGGCAGACGCATCGCAGGCGCCCTGCCGAGGCTGATCATCTGCTACCGCCGCAGTAGCGGTGGTGGTCACCAAGGACTCGGGCCAGCGACTGAAACGCAGCCCGGTGATGCGATTCAGATTCTCCAGCGCACGCTCGCTATCACGAGCATGGAGCATCACGACCTTGGGGGATGGTTTGAGCATTGTTCTTTCTCTGGATGGTGCAACATCGGCTGAAAGTGCATAGCCAGAAGCATGCCAGCTTGCTGACGCCAATCAGCCGGCACCACAGGGTAGCACCGAGCTATCAGGCTGAACATTAACAAGCGACGTGGAACGTCACTTTGTGTCACCGCCCTGCCCCTCCAGCCAATGCGCCAGACTGTCTCCGAACAACACCGTCTGCTCGTCATGCAGCCGCTTCAGCGCCTCACGCAGCGCGGGATACCAGGGCTCGTCCAATTCATCGGGCAGTTGACTCAGGTGGGGCAACGGCCAGGGACTGCGCTCGATCAGTTGCTGCAGTGAGTAATGATTCAGGTCGCGGCTGAGCATCCAGCTATCACCGCCGGTGCTGGCGACCAGACGCTGTTCCTCCAGAAAGCTCAGCACCTCCTCCCATTCATGCTCGGGCAGCAACCAGCCCTGACGCTGAATATCGCGATGACGCACCTTGAGGCCGGTACGCTGACGCGCGTGGAATACCCGCAGAATCCCTAGCAACACCAGCGCCCTGGGCATCGCGCGCTTGCGCCATTGATGGAAAACACCCAGGTTGCAGACCAGCTCCGCCCCCAGCAACACGATCAGCCAGGACAGGAACACCCAGAAAAGGAACAGCGGCACCGTGGCAAAGGCGCCATAGATCAACTGGTAGCCGGGGAAGAAACGCACGTAAAAGCCGAAAATCGCCTTGGCCAACTCCAGCAGCACCGCCGTGAACAGCCCACCCCACAACGCATGGCGCAGCGGCACCCGGGCGTTGGGCACCGCCGCGTAGAGCAGAGTGAAAGCCGCCACGCTGAACAGCAGCGGCGTGAAACGCAGCAACGTCTTGGCGCCGACTACCGCGTCCGGCCCGCTGAGCAGCGACAGCGAAGCGACATAGGTGCTGATGGCGAAACCGGCGCCCAATAGCATCGGACCCAGGCTGAGGATCGCCCAGTACAGCAGGAAGGTGGCGATACCGCGCCGCGGCTGTCGTACCCGCCAAATGGTGTTGAAGGTGCGCTCGACGGTGACCAGCATCCAGAACGCTGTGACCGCCAGCACGGCGACGCCGATCCAGGTCAGCTGCCGGGCCTGGGTGGTGAAATCACGCAGGTACTCCTGCAGCGTCTCGCCGGCAGACGGCACGAAATTATGAAAGATGAACGCCTGGATCTGCTCACCAGTACCCTGGAAGGCCGGCACGGCCGAGAGCACCGCAAAGGTGACGGTCATCATCGGCACCACCGCAAACAGCGTGGTATAGGTCAGCGCTGCGGCATTGTCGGCACCGCGATTATCGAAGAAGCGCTGCCAGAGGAATCCCCAAAACTCAAGCCAGTCTCGCAGACGCTGCTGCATACCCACCTCTTAAGGGCAGTCGAAATCTGTGCATCATCGTCAACCCGGCGCCACCTGGGGCACAGGCAATACGAACGAGCGGAAAAGCTGGCCACAAGCCATTGTGACCGACGCACTACAGACGCCGGGCCGGCACTTAGGTTCGCCCTGATTGCCGCACCCCGTTCAGCGCAAGACGCCGACGCGGTTAGAATAGCCGCCATCTGCCGCCAGAAGCGACGACTGCCATGACCGATCTGACCCTTTATCACAACCCGCGCTGCTCGAAATCCCGCGCGGCCCTGCAACTGCTCGAAGAGCGCGACCTGCAGCCGACCGTGGTGCTTTACCTCGATACTCCGCCCAGCGCCGCACAATTGCGCGAGGTGCTGAACAAGCTCGGTATGCCCGCGCGCCAACTGCTGCGCAGCGGCGAAGACGAATACCGCGAGCTGAACCTAGCCGACAGCACGCTCGATGAAGACGCGCTGATCGAGACCATGGTCGCCCACCCGCGCCTGATCGAACGACCGATCCTGATCGCCGGTGATCGCGCCGTAATCGGCCGCCCGCCGGAAAACATCCTGGAGCTGCTGCCATGACCACACCCTACATTCTGGTGCTGTACTACAGCCGCCACGGCGCAACCGCCGAGATGGCCCGCCACATTGCCCGCGGCATCGAACTGCAGGGCATGGAAGCGCGCCTGCGCACCGTGCCGGCAGTTTCCGCCGAGTGCGAGGCGGTCGCCGACAGCATTCCTGCCGAGGGCGCGCCCTACGCCAGCCTCGACGACCTGAAGAACTGCGCCGGCCTGGCGCTTGGCAGCCCGACGCGCTTCGGCAACATGGCCGCACCGCTGAAGTACTTCCTCGACGGCACCAGCAACCTGTGGCTGACCGGCAGCCTGGTCGGCAAACCGGCCGGCGTATTCACCTCCACCGCCAGCCTGCATGGCGGCCAGGAAAGCACGCTGCTATCGATGCTGCTGCCGCTGCTGCACCACGGCATGCTGATCACCGGATTGCCTTACAGCGAATCCGCACTGGTCGAGACCCGCGGCGGCGGCACGCCCTATGGCGCCAGCCATCATGCCGGCGCGGACGGCAAGCGAGCCCTCGACGAGCATGAAATCAGCCTGTGCCGCGCTCTGGGCCAGCGCCTGGCAAGCATCACCCTCAAGCTGGACAACGGACGTGACTAAAGCGGCCAAGGCGCTGCCGAGCGTGGACTGGCTGCTGCCGCGCCTGCGCGCCTGCCGCTATCTGAGCCTAGCCAGCTTCCTAGCCCTGGCGGCGCTGCTGCTGATCTGGAACCTGGGCTACGCCGCCGTGCCCAATGCGCTGCTGTGGGCGGTGCTGGCCTTTCAGCTGCTGCCCTTGCTGCTGCTCGCGCCGGGCATCATCGGCGGCCACCCGCGAACCCATTCGTGGGCCTGCTTCGTGGTCAACCTGTATTTCATCCAGGGCGTGCTGGCGGTGTTCGACCCATCCAAGCAGCTGTTCGGCTGGCTGGAAATTCTGCTCAGTCTGACACTGTTCACCAGCGCGCTGCTGTACACGCGCTGGTGCGCGCAGTACCAGCGCATCGGCAGCGTGGAAGAAAGCAGCGAGATGTAGGAAGCGACCGGGCCAGAGCTAGCTACCAGTCCAGGGTTTCCTTGAGGAAGGGAATGGTCAGCTTGCGCTTTTCCTGCAGCGAGGCCTGATCGAGGCGCTCGAGCAGTTCGAACAACGCGCTCATGCTGCGCTCGCCACGGGTGAGGATGAAGCGCCCCACCTCTTCGCTCATGTGCAGGCCGCGTCGCGACGCTCGCAGCTGCAGGGCACGCAGCTTGTCCTCATCGGACAGCGCCTGCAGCTGAAACACCAGGGCCAGGGTCAGGCGCGACTTGAGGTCGGGCAGCTTGATCGACAATTCGCGGGGCGATGCATTGGCTGACAGCAGCAGACGGCGGCCGCTGTCGCGCAGGCGATTGAACAGGTGAAACAGCGCTTCTTCCCAGGCGCGCTGACCGGCTGCGGCCTCCAGATCGTCCAGGCAGACCAGTTCGAACTGCTCCAGGTTGTCGAGAATCGCCGGGCCGTATTGCACCACGTCGGCCAGTGGCAAATAGACGGCCCGCTCACCGAGCTGCTCGAAACGCAGGCACGCCGCCTGCAGCAGGTGGCTGCGCCCGACGCCTTCGCCGCCCCACAGGTAGATCAGGCTCTCCGTCCAGCCTGCCTCGGCTTCGCACAGACGCTCCACGTACCCGAGGGCAGCGGCATTGGCGCCCGGGTAGTAATTGGCGAAGGTGGCGTCGTCGCGCAGACGCACACCCAAGGGCAGTTGAATCGGCTTCATGCTGGAGAGATTGGCTCGTCGGAGCCCGCTTGGCGCTCTGAATAAAGGTGGCGCAGTTTATACCCTTGGCGGCTGCCTGTCATTGACCCACTTTCCAAGGCAATACAAGGATTTAGCCACCAGAGGACGGCCTCAGCGCGCCTTGCGCCCAGGCTTTGGCTGCAGCGGAGCCTGCCCTGCGTAAGCGTCGGACTGCTTGTACAGCTCGTGCACATGGCGCAGCAGCACCATAATCACTGCCGCCACCGGCAGCGCCACCAGAATGCCGGTGAAACCAAACAGCTGGCCGCCAGCCATGATCGCGAAAATCACCGCCACCGGATGCAGGCCGATGCGGTCGCCGACCAGCAGTGGGGTCAGCAGCATGCCTTCGAGCAACTGACCGACCACGAAGACGCCGGCAATCATCAGCAGCGGATAGGGATCGCCACCGAACTGAAACAGCCCGGCCAGCAGCGCACTGCCGATACCCACCACCACACCGAGGTACGGCACGATGCTCGCCAAGCCCGCCAGCAGGCCGATCAACAAACCCAGTTCCAGGCCGATGGCCATCAGGCCAACCGCATACATGCCGCCCAGCGCCAGCATCACCAGCAGCTGGCCGCGAAGGAAAGCGCCGAGCACTTCGTGGCATTCGCCGACCAGCTTCACCACCACGCCTTCGTTATCGCGCGGCACCAGGCTGCGCAGCTTGCTGACCAGCAGATCCCAGTCACGCATCAGGTAGAAGCTGACCACCGGAATCAGCAGCAGGTTGGCTACCCAGGCCATCAGCGCCAGGCTCGACGCAGTGACCTGAGAGAGGATCAGGCCGGCAATATCGGTGGTCTGGCCCAGATGTCCGGGCAAGGCTTTCTTCAACTCATCGAATCGCCAGAAGCCCTCGTTCAGACCGAGCTTGACCTGAACCCAGGGCAGCGCCTGGTTCTGCGCCCAATCGAGCATCTGCGGCAGCAGCTCGTAGAGACGCACCAACTGCTTGCCGAGCATCGGGATCAGCACCAGCAAGCCGAGGGCCATCAACAGGGTGAACAGTCCGAACACCACGATCACGCCCCAGGTGCGCGATAGTTTCAGGCGCTCCAGGCGATCGACCAGCGGATCACCCAGGTAGGCGATGAGGATGCCGATCAGAAACGGCGAGAGAATCGGGTGCAGCAGATACAACAGGCCGCCCAGTACCAGCACGACGGCAATCCATAGCCAGCGAGACGAAACGGCCATGCTCGATCCTCGAAGAAATGTCAGGTCAGTGCCCACTCGCAAAACGACCTCGGGGCAAGGCCGAGGTCGTCCAAAGCGAAGCGGTTCAGGTGAGGCGCAGTCTACCAGCGAAAGTACAGAACATCGCTATGGGGCTTGGCATCGGCGGCCGGTGGCGTAGGCTGGGGCGGCGCAGGCGGCTGGCTGGCGTCGACCGGCGCCTGGGGATCGGCAGATGCCTGAGGCTCAGCGGGTGCCGGCGTCTCGGCGGCCAGTTCGGCGGCCGACACCTCATGCAATTGCAGCAGGCCCAGCTGGGTACGCAGTTGCTCGGGGCTGGCGCTGACCTTGTAGATCAAACGATCCGCTTCCACAGATTGCAGCTGCGCGCCGAACGGCTCGAGCACCCGCTGCAGCTCGGCGTAACGCGACAGATCGGCGCCGATGACTTCCACGGTCTGCGTCGAGCTGGCGCCCGGCGCGACGACGAAACGCGGCGCCAGGCGCTCGCTCACCGCCAGCAATACTGCATCGGCCAACGCCGCCTGGTCGGCTGCTTCGGCCTTGCCCTGCTCATGATCATCGCCCAGCCAAAGCTGCCAGCTGGCCTGCCACTTGCCGTCCGCTTCGCTGGCGCGCACCGCCAGCAGGGCATCGGCGCCGTAACGCTCGGAAGCCGAACGCAGCTCACCCGGATCCTTGGCGCCTAGGGCTTCCTTGGTCGCAACCAACTGCTCACTGAGATCGGCCAGTGGCAGGCGCAACGGCAACCCTCGGTGCTGGGCCGCTTCGTTCAGCGGCTCGGCAGCAGCCTGGCCGTCACCGACGATGTTGCCGCCATCAACCGTCTCGTTCAGCCACCAGGCAAGAATCGCCGGACGGTTGACGCCCCACAGCGGCAAACCGGCCTGGCGCAGGGAACGGTCGGTGGACACCGCGTCGAAATCGACCACCAGGTGATCGCCCTCGTACCCGTACTGGCTGATGATCTGCTGCGGATCCTTGCGCAACTCCGCCAGCGCCGCGCCCTTGGCCGCATCCGGCTTGCCGGTCAGGCGCAGCACCAGCGTCTCGACCGCGCGCTGCAGGGCCGCATCGCGCTCCTCGGGCTGCTGGCTGGCAACCGTCTCGCGCACCTGATAGAGGTCACTGACGGTCGCCGCCAGGGTCGGCAGGCTCAGCAGTGACAGGCAGAGAAACAGGGGGCGGAAGGTCGGGCGCATGAACGGAGAACTCTCGGCTGAAGAAGGCGGCGCGCAACAACGGGCCGTAGCGCTATACCTTAGGGGCTGTTGCCATGGCATCGCAAGCCACGCGGCAGTTACCGGGCTTAACGGGCCTGGCTGTGACCGACCAGATCAGGCGGGGTTTCATCGCCAGCCGGGCAGGCGCCAAGACCCGCACTCGGCACGGTGGCTGGCCGCTGCCGGGCAAGCCTGATAAAATCGCGCGCCTTCGCAGACCGGCCCCGTGGGGCCGACGCTATTCCGACATTCCCCTTCCAAAGGCCTGGATCTATGAGCAAGCAACCCTCCATCAGCTACAAGGACGCAGGTGTGGACATCGACGCGGGCGAAGCCCTGGTCGAACGCATCAAGGGCGTAGCCAAGCGCACCGCCCGTCCTGAAGTCATGGGTGGCCTGGGCGGCTTCGGCGCCCTGTGCGAGATCCCGGCCGGCTACAAGCAACCGGTGCTGGTCAGCGGCACCGACGGCGTAGGCACCAAGCTGCGCCTGGCCCTGAACCTGAACAAGCACGACAGCATCGGCCAGGATCTGGTCGCCATGTGCGTGAACGACCTGGTGGTCTGTGGCGCCGAGCCGCTGTTCTTCCTCGACTACTACGCCACCGGCAAACTCAACGTCGACGTGGCCGCCACCGTGGTTACCGGCATCGGCGCCGGCTGCGAGCTGGCCGGCTGCTCCCTGGTCGGTGGTGAAACCGCCGAGATGCCGGGCATGTACGAAGGCGAAGATTACGACCTGGCCGGTTTCTGCGTGGGCGTGGTCGAAAAGGCCGAGATCATCGACGGCTCCAAGGTCGCTACCGGCGATGCGCTGATCGCGCTGCCCTCCTCCGGCCCGCACTCCAACGGCTACTCGCTGATCCGCAAGATCCTTGAAGTCTCCGCCACCGATATCGAAAACACCCAGCTCGACGGCAAGCCACTGGCCGACCTGCTGATGGCGCCGACACGCATCTACGTCAAACCGCTGCTGGAGCTGATCAAGAAGACCGGCGCGGTCAAGGCCATGGCCCACATCACCGGTGGCGGCCTGCTGGACAACATCCCGCGTGTGCTGCCGGACAATGCCCAGGCAGTGATCGACGTGGCCAGCTGGCAGCGCCCGGCGGTGTTCGACTTCCTGCAGGACAAAGGCAACGTCGACGAGCACGAAATGCACCGCGTGCTGAACTGCGGCGTGGGCATGGTCATCTGCGTCGCTCAGGATCAGGTCGACACAGCCCTTGCCACCCTGCGCAGCGCCGGTGAGCAACCGTGGGTCATCGGCCAGATCGCCGCCGCAGCCGAAGGCGCCGAGCGCGTTGTGCTGAACAACCTGAAAAGCCACTGATGCCGCGACCCTGTAACGTGGTGGTGCTGCTGTCGGGCACCGGCAGCAACCTTCAGGCGCTGATCGACAGCACCGCTGATGGCGACAACCCGGTGCGCATCGCCGCGGTGATCGCCAACCGCAGCGACGCCTATGGCCTGCAACGTGCGCAGGCCGTAGGTATCGCCACCCGCGTGCTGGAGCACGGTGACTACCAGGGCCGTGATGCCTTCGACGCTGCGCTGATGCAGGCCATCGATGGCTTCGAGCCGCAGCTGGTCGTGCTCGCCGGTTTCATGCGCATCCTCACCCCTGCCTTCGTCCGCCACTACCATGGCCGCCTGCTGAACATCCATCCCTCGCTGCTGCCGCGCCACAAGGGTCTGCATACCCACCAGCGCGCGCTGGAGGCCGGCGATACCGAGCATGGCTGCAGCGTGCACTTCGTGACCGAGGAACTCGATGGTGGCCCTCTGGTCGTACAGGCAGTAATCCCGGTACATTCGCAGGACACGGCCGCCAGCCTGGCGCAACGGGTTCACGCCCAGGAACATCGGATCTATCCGCTGGCAGTGCGCTGGTTCGCCGAAGGACGTTTGCAGCTCACGGACGCCGGCCCACAACTCGACGGTGTGGCACTGCCGGCCTCTGGCTATCCCATCAACAGCAAGGAGACTCCATGCGCCGCGCCTTAATGCTTGCCCTGGCGTTGTTCAGCCTGCCTGCCCTAGCCGCAGAGCCGAAGCCCTTCTCCGCCAGCTACACCGCCGACTGGAAACAGGTTCCGGTCAGTGGCTCCGCCGAGCGCAGTCTGCAGAAGCTCGATGACGGGCGCTGGCAGCTGGTGTTCAAGGCCTCCATGCTGGTCGCCGGCCTGACCGAGCAAAGCACCTTCTCGGTCGACGGCGATACCTTCCTGCCGCACACCTACAAGTTCGAGCGCAGCGGCCTGGGCAAGAGCAAGGACGTCGAGTTCGATTTCGACTGGACCCAGAAGCAGGTGATCGGCAGTGACCGCGGTAACCCGGTGCGCTTCCCGCTCAACCGCGGCATGCAGGACAAGTCGACCTACCAGTTGGCCCTGCAACATGACGTGGCAGCCGGCGAGAAAAGCATGAGCTACCAGGTGGTCGATGGCGACGAGATCGAAACCTACGACTTCCGCGTACTCGGTGAAGAAGTAGTACGCACCGCCGCCGGCCTGATCGACGCCATCAAGGTCGAGCGCGTGCGTGACCCGACGCAAAGCAGCCGCAAGACCATCCTGTGGTTCGCCAAGGACTGGGACTACCTGCTGGTGCGCCTGCATCAGGTCGAGAAGGATGGCAAGGAATACCAGATCATGCTCAAGTCGGGTACCGTCGACGGCAAGACCGTGGAAGGTCGCCGCGACTGACCTGAACGTCGCACACCAGAGAAACCGGGGCCTGCCCCGGTTTTTTTATGCCTGCGTTTTTTCGGCAACCAATAAAAATGCTCACAAGCGAAGCGGCCACGGAACTTGTAACCAATTGCTACAGTCACAAATCATGTCGTTGCTTAGCAGGCTAAGCACGAGCGCAACCGCCTTGCGCAGCATTTGTCCGGAAATACTGGAGAAATAAAATGAGCGTACTAGTAGTAACCGAACGTGACGAACACCATATGTCCCACGAAGCCCAGGCCGAGGGCCTGCGGGTCTGGGACGTGTATCAGAACGATCAGTTGGTCGGCATCTTCCCCTCCGAAGAGGAAGCGGTCGCGTATCAGGCGGAGCTACAAGCCCACGACCATGAGGCAGCCCATTCGGAATAAAATCGGAATCCCCATGAAAAAGCCCGCATTGTGCGGGCTTTTTCATGGCTGGCGTTTACCACATCAGGTCGTCAGGCACCTGATACGCCGCGTACGGATCATCTTCATCCGGAGCCTCGGTCGGCGTATTGAGCAGCAGCACACGCTGTGGGTCGCGTTCCTGAATTCGCAATGCAGCGTCGCGCGGAATCACTTCGTAACCGCCGCCGTGGCGCACGATGGCCAGGGAACCGCGGCTAAGCTTGTCGCGCATCATCGCGTTGACCGGCAGGCGCTTGACCTTCTTGTCGTCGACGAAGTTGTAGTAATCCTCGGTAGTCAGCTTGGGCAGGCGCGAGGCCTCGATCAGTTGTTTGATCTGCGCAGCGCGGGCTTTCTGCTCGGCCTTCTCCTGCTGCTGCCGGTTGAGCTCCTGATCGCGCGCGGCCTTCTCGGCCTTGGCCTGCTGAGCCGCGAGCTGGCTGCTGTTGTCTTCCTCAGCCTGGCCTTTTTTTACCATGCGCTGCTGCTTGTGTTGTTGCTTGGTGGCCTGCTTGACCTGCTTCTCGTTGACCAACCCGGCTTTGAGCAACTGGTCACGTAGTGAAATCGCCATAACCTACCTATACCCAGACAATTTAACGGGATGGGGCGCGCCCATCTGACTTGGGGCTGTCAGCTCAACAGCCTGACTGCCGCTCGCTTTTCTTGGCCTCGCCCCACAGGGCGTCGAGCTCATCCAGAGTGCAATTCTCGATGCGCCGCCCGGCTTCGCGCAATGCCTGTTCGATGAAGCGGAAGCGCCGCTCGAATTTGCCATTGGCCGCCCGTAATGCGGCTTCGGGATCGACTTTCAGGTGGCGCGCCAGATTGGTGGCGCTGAACAGCAGATCACCGATCTCCTCGGCGATGGCTTCAGGGTCGTTCTCGCTTATCGCTTCGAGCACCTCATCGAGCTCTTCGCGCACCTTGTCGAGCACCGGCAAGGCATCCGGCCAGTCGAAGCCGACGCGGGCCGCACGGCCCTGCAGCTTCTTGGCCCGGCTCAGGGCCGGCAACACGTTCGGCACGTCATCGAGCAATGAAAGCTGCTGCGGCGCCGCAGCACGCTCTGCACGCTCCTCGGCCTTGATCGCTTCCCAACGCTGCTTGACCTCGGCTTCGCCGAGGCGTGGCTGATCCACCGGCCCATACAGATCACCATCGGGAAACACGTGGGGGTGGCGGCGCACCAGCTTGCGGGTGATGCCATCGACCACCGCGGCAAAATCGAAGCGCCCCTCCTCCTCTGCCAACTGGCTGTAGTAGACGACCTGAAAGAGCAGGTCGCCGAGCTCGCCCGGCAATTCGTCGAAGGCGCTGCGCTCGATGGCATCGGCCACTTCGTACGCTTCCTCGAGGGTGTGGGGCACGATGCTGGCGTAGGACTGTTTCAGATCCCATGGGCAGCCATGCTGCGGGTCGCGCAGGCGCGCCATCAGGTTGAGCAGGTCAGGGAGTTGGTACATAAAGGGTCCAGTGAATGCGGGCACGAGACGCCTCGTGCCCGTTTACGACTCAGGGCGCACGGTGACGACGCGCCTCGATGATATTGGGCAATTGCGACAGGCGGCCCAGCAGCCTGCCCAACGCGTCCAGCCCCGGAATTTCCACGGTCAGCGACATCGACGCCGTGTTGTCTTCCTTGTTCGAGCGGGTATTGACCGCCAGCACGTTGAGCTTCTCGTTGAGCAGCGTCTGAGTGACGTCACGCAGCAGGCCGGAACGGTCGTAGGCGCGGATGATGATGTCCACCGGGTAGGTCTGCACCGGCACCGGGCCCCAGCTGACCTGAATGATCCGCTCCGGCTCGCGGGCGCCGAGCTGCAGCACAGCCGCACAATCCTGGCGGTGAATACTGACGCCGCGGCCCAGGGTGATGTAACCGACGATGGGGTCGCCCGGCAGCGGCTGGCAGCAGCCGGCCATCTGGGTCATCAGGTTGCCGACGCCCTGAATCTGGATATCGCCACGCTTGCCCGGCTTGAATCCCTGGGCCTTGCGCGGAATCAGCTCGAGCTGCTCGTTGCCGCGCTCCGGCTCAACCAGTTGCTGCGCCAGGTTGACCAACTGCGCCAGGCGCAGATCCCCCGCGCCCAGGGACGCGAACAGATCCTCGGCGGTGCGCAGGTTGGCTTTTTCAGCGAGCTTCTCGAAGTCCACCGGCGGCAGCGCGACACGGGCCAGCTCGCGCTCGAGCATGGCCTTGCCGGCAGCGACGTTCTGGTCGCGGTCCTGCAGCTTGAACCAGTGGACGATCTTCGCCCGCGCCCGCGAGGTGGTCACGTAGCCCAGGTTGGAATTCAGCCAGTCACGGCTCGGCGTACCCTGCTTGCTGGTGATGATCTCCACCTGCTCGCCGGTTTGCAGGCTGTAGTTGAGCGGCACGATACGCCCGTTGATCTTGGCGCCGCGGCAGTTATGGCCGATCTCGGTGTGTACGCGGTAGGCGAAGTCCAAAGGCGTGGCGCCCTTGGGCAGGTCGATGGCGTGACCATCCGGGGTGAACACGTAGACCCGGTCGGGCTCGATATCGACGCGCAGCTGCTCGGCCAGACCACCGATATCGCCCAGCTCCTCGTGCCATTCGAGCACCTGGCGCAGCCAGGAAATCTTCTCTTCGTAATGGTTGGAGCCGGATTTGACGTCAGTGCCCTTGTAGCGCCAGTGGGCGCAAACGCCCAGCTCCGCTTCCTCGTGCATGTTGGAGGTGCGGATCTGCACTTCCAGTACCTTGCCCTCAGGGCCGAGTACCGCCGTGTGCAGGGAGCGGTAGCCGTTCTCCTTCGGGTTGGCGATGTAGTCGTCGAATTCCTTGGGAATGTGCCGCCACAGGGTGTGCACGATACCCAGGGCGGTGTAGCAGTCGCGCACCGCCGGCACCAGCACGCGCACCGCGCGCACGTCGTAGATCTGGCTGAACTGCAGGCCCTTGCGCTGCATCTTGCGCCAGATCGAATAGATATGTTTCGCCCGGCCGCTGATATCGGCCTTGATGCCGGTGGCTTCGAGTTCCTCGCGCAGCTGCTCCATCACTTCGTTGATGTAGTGCTCGCGGTCCAGACGGCGCTCGTGCAACAGGTTGGCGATCTGCTTGTACTGCTCGGGCTCCAAGTAACGGAAGGACAGATCCTCCAGCTCCCACTTGATATGGCCGATGCCCAGGCGGTGGGCCAGTGGCGCATAGATATCGAAGACCTCGCGGGCCACGCGCTGACGGCGCTCCTCATCGGTGTCCTTGACGGCGCGGATCGCGCAGGTGCGTTCGGCCAGCTTGATAAGTGCGACGCGCACGTCGTCGACCATCGCCACCAGCATCTTGCGCAGGTTGTCGACCTGGGCCTGGGAACCCAGCACCGTGGATTCGCCGCGTGGGTTGAGGCTGGCGCTGATGGCCGCCATACGCAGCACGCCTTCGATCAACTTGGCCACCACCGGGCCGAAGCGCTGACGCACTTCAGCCAGGGGAATCTTGCCTTCGCGCACGCCGCGGTAGATGACGGCGGCGACCAGAGAATCCTGATCGAGCTTGAGGTCGGCGAGAATTTCGGCGATTTCCAACCCGGCACCGAAGCTGGAGTAGCCTTCGGTCCACAGGTTTTGCGCCGCATTGGCCTGTTGCTCGGCCGCCCGGGCAAATTCACAGGCGGCGCGCAACGCGTCACGGTCGAGGGCCGGGTCGACACTCGTGACATGCTCCAACCAGGCCTCGAGATTGATACTGCCATCATCGTTGATGGGCTGGTGCGCTCTAACCTGAACCATCTATTACCTTCCCTATCACGGGGCACGCCCCGCTGAATGTCGCCGGGCTTCTGCGAGCCGGTCGGTTGACCAATCGGCGCAAATCCTGTGCGCCACCACACTTGTTATGAGCGCTCGAACAGCGCCATCGCTTCCACATGGGCCGTCTGCGGAAACATGTCCAGAATACCGGCTTTTTTCAACCGGTAGCCTTGCTGCAACAATTCGCCACTGTCACGCGCCAGCGTCGTCGGGTTACAAGAAACATAGACCAGCCGCTTGGCGCCCAGGCTTGCTATCTGCCGTACTACCTGCAGCGCGCCGTCACGTGGCGGATCGAGCACGATGGCATCGAAACCACCTGCCGCCCAGCTGGCGTCGGCCAGCGAGTTGGACAGGTCGGTCTGGTAAAAGTGCGCATTGCCAAGGCCATTGCTGCGGGCGTTTTGCACCGCTCGCTCGACCATTGCCTGCACGCCTTCCACGGCCACCACTTCACGCGCCTGCAGGGCCAGCGGCAGGGCGAAGTTGCCCAGGCCGCAGAACAGATCCAGCACTCGCTCGTCTTGTTGCGGCGCCAGCCATTGCAAGGCCTGGGCCACCATGGCGGCGTTGACGGCCGCGTTGACCTGCACGAAATCGCCCGGTCGGTAGGCCAGCTCCAGGTTCCACGCGTCCAGCCGATAGCCCAGCGACTGGCTGGCGCCTGCCGGCTCCGGTTCACCCTCGCCCTGCAGCCACAATTGCGCCTCGTGCACCGAACAGAATGCCTGCAGGCGGGCCGTGTCCACTTCGCTCAAGGGCTGGGTGTGGCGCACCAGCATGGCACTGGCGGTGCCCTGAAACAGTTCCACATGACCAATGGCGCGCGGCGCCTGCAAGCCACCGAGCAGCGCCGGCAGTGCGCGCAGGATCGGTTGCAGCGGCTCGACCAGCACAGGGCACTCGCTGATGGCGACGATGTCCTGGCTGGCCGCGGCGCGGAAGCCCACATCCAGGCGCTTGTTGCGCGCATCCCAGCGCACCGCGATGCGGGCGCGGCGGCGGTAAGCGAACTCCGGGCCAGTCAGCGGCTCGGCCCAGACCTCGGGCTGCTGGCCGCCAAGGCGCTCGAGTTGTTCGCCGAGCTGGCGCTGCTTGAGCGCCAGCTGATCGCGATGGGGGATATGTTGAATGCTGCAGCCGCCACAAATGCGCGCATGCACGCAGGGCTCGGCGCGCCGCTCCGGGCTGGCCTGGAACACCCGTTCGGTGCGTGCGTCGATCACCTTGCTGCGCGCATCCAGCACCCGGGCCTCGACCTCTTCGCCCGGCAGCGCGCCACTGACGAACCAGGTGCGCCCGTCGATAAAGGCAATGCCACGGCCATCATTGGCCAGGCGCTCGACGCTCAGGCGCTGCTTCTTGCCGACCGGTACCTGGGCGGCACGGGTGCCACCGCTGGGCTGGAAGCGCAGGCCGCCGTTCTTGCGGGCCATCAGCGCGCCGCGGCGTCGTAAACGCCGGTGGACAGGTAGCGATCACCGCGATCGCAGATGATGGCCACCAGTACGGAATTTTCCAACTCACGGGACAAGCGCAGCATGGCCGCCACCGAGCCACCGGACGACACGCCGCAGAAGATGCCTTCTTCACGGGCCATGCGGCGCATCACGTCTTCCGCTTCGGCCTGGGCCATGTCGACGATGCGATCGACGCGCTCGGATTCGAAGATCTTCGGCAGGTATTCCTGGGGCCAGCGACGGATACCCGGAATCGCCGAGCCTTCCATCGGCTGCAGACCGACGATCTGCACGGCCGGGTTCTGCTCCTTGAGGTAGCGCGACACACCCATGATGGTGCCGGTGGTGCCCATGGAGCTGATGAAATGGGTGATCTGCCCGCCGGTCTGGCGCCAGATTTCCGGGCCGGTGCCGGTGTAGTGAGCGACCGGATTGTCGCCGTTGGCGAACTGGTCGAGTACCTTGCCGCGGCCTTCAGCCTGCATGGCCAGCGCCAGGTCGCGGGCGCCTTCCATGCCCTCCTCCTTGCTAACCAGAATCAGCTCGGCGCCATAGGCGGTCATCGCCGCCTTGCGCTCGGCGCTGGAGTTGTCCGGCATGATCAGGATCATCTGGTAACCCTTGATCGCCGCCGCCATGGCCAGGGCGATGCCGGTGTTGCCCGAGGTGGCCTCGATCAGCGTGTCGCCGGGCTGGATATCACCGCGCAGCTCGGCGCGAGTGATCATCGACAGTGCCGGGCGATCCTTCACCGAGCCGGCCGGGTTGTTGCCTTCGAGCTTGACCAGCAGGGTGTTGCTGGTCTCGCCGGGCAGGCGTTGCAGGCGAACCAGGGGGGTGTTGCCGACGCATTCGGCGATCGTGGGGTATTGCTGGGTCATGGCGTCGATCGGGTCCAGACGGCTGCAGAGGGCGGCCATGATACCGGCAAATCGGCGCAACCCCTACTCCCGGCAGTGAATCTCCACACAAGCCTCTTAGCGGCGCGAACGCGCAACGGACGGCGCTTTCAGCCCATGAGGCAACATGTACGAACCAGCCGATCTAAGCTGATAACCGATTCATCTAACGCAAGATCTGACTAGGTACCGCCCGCTTGCCCATCGGCACAGGGCAGCAATAGGTGCATCTGCAGCCCGCTGCCAGGCGGGCTCTCGGCCCACAAGCGGCCTCCCTGCAAAGCAATAGCGCTGCGCGCGATGCTCAGCCCCAAGCCAAAACCGCCGTCACCGGGACGCGCACTGTCGAGCCGCGCAAAGGGCTCGAAGATGGTTTCCAGGTGGCGCTCGTCGATGCCCGAGCCCTCGTCGCTCAGGCACAGGTGCCAGCAATCGCCTTCCAGCACTCCGCTCAGGCGTACGCGCCCGTTCGCCGGGGAATGGCGGATGGCGTTGCGCAACAGATTTTCCAGGGCTTGGGCCAGGCTGGTCAGGTTGGCGTACACCGTGCAGTCTTCGTCGACCTCGAACAGCAGGCGCTCGCTCGCCCAGCCGGCTTCGAAGCAGGCATCCTCGACCAGCATGTCCCACAGCTGCTGCAGGCGGATCGCCTCGCGGGCGAACTGCGGGCGCTCGGAATCCAACCACGCTAGTTCCAGCGTATTCTCCACCAGGTTCTGCATGATGGTGATTTCCCGGTCGAGACGCTGGCGTAGCACCAGCGGGTCGCGCTCGCCCTCACTCGCCACGCGCAGGCGGCTCAGCGGCGTACGCAACTCGTGGGACAGGTCGCGCAGCAGGCGGCGCTGGTAAACCACGGCGCCCCGCAGGCGCTCGGCCATATGGTCGAAAGCGCTGCCCAGTTCACCCAACTCGTCCCTGCGGCTGGTCACCGCCGGCCCAACTCGGGCACTCAGGTCACCGGCACTGAGATTGTTGGCCTGGCGCCGCAGGATCACCAGGGGCCCGATCAGCCAGCGATACAGCAGCGTGGCCAACAATGCGGCCAGGCACGACGGCAGCACCTTGTGCAGGAAGAAGTCCCATAGCGGCTGGTCGTTGCGTGGGTCCAGGCGCGGTGGCAACTCCATCACCAGATAGCCATCGTCACTGCTGAACGGTATGTAGAAAACCGGCTGGCCTCCAGGGCGACCGACCTTCTGGTCGAGCCGACGCATGAAATTCAGGCGCTGCGCTTCCTCCTCGCTGAGCGGGCAGGACGACAGCGAGCGATGCTGAGCATCCACCGCCACCACCCAGACGTCTTCGCGCTGGTAGAAGTCATTGAGAAACTCGTCCAGGCCGATGCGCCCGCGGCTACGCCAGGCCTTTTCAGCGTTCTGGGCAACCCGGGTGAGCTCGCTGCGGGTGCTCGGCGACAGGGTGGACAGGGCATCGTAGGCACGCTCCTCCAGATCCAGGTGCATGCTGACGGTGATCAGACAGAACAGCGCCAGGCCGACGATCAGTTTCCAGAACAGCGAATGCCGGCCCGGCACCTCAGGCGTCCCGAGCCGTCAGCACGTAGCCCTTGCCCCACACCGACTCCAGATGCGTAGCGGCGTAGCCGATGCCCTTGAGCTTGCGCCGCACGTTGCTGACGTGCATGTCGAGGCTACGGTCATGCTGGGAATAGCCACGGTGCAGCACGTGCTGATAAAGGAAGGCCTTGCTGAGCACCTCATCGGCGTGGCGGGAAAAGGTTTCCAACAGGCGGTACTCAGTCGAGGTGAGCCCCGCCCATTTGCCGTCGTGACACACGTCGCAGCGCTGCTCGTCGAAGCGCAGCGCACCACCTTGCAGCGGCGGCTGGCCACGGCGCTCATAGGCGACCCGACGCAGGATGGCTTCGATCCGCACGCTCAACTCGCCGAGGCTGAACGGCTTGGGCAGATAATCGTCGGCACCGCGGCTGAAACCGGCGATGCGATCCTGCTCGGCGCCCAGGGCGGACATCAGGATGACCGGTACGTGGCGCTGCTTGCGCAGACGCTGCAGCACGTCCAGGCCATTGCTGCCGGGCAGCAGGATGTCCATGAGGATCAGATCGAAATCCTCTTCCTGAGCGAGGCGTAAGCCCTCGTCACCGTCATGGCTGAGGGTCACCTCGAAGCCATGGCCATGCAGGTGCGCCTGCAGATGCGAGGCCAAGGCCGGGTCATCTTCGACGGCGAGAATACGGGTGACGCTGCTGGATGAAGGCATCATGGCGAAGTGGCTCTGCAAAGCGAATGCGCGCGATTCTACCGATTGCCCCAGCACCCGTAACCCGCCTTACGACGGGCAAGCGTCACCCCGCCGGAATCGCTACACTGCCTGGCATCGTCAAAAGGGGGCATTGCGTGTTCAAGGATATCGGCATCAAGGGCCGGGTACTGATGCTTACCCTGCTGCCCACCAGCCTGCTGGCACTGGTCCTGGGCGGCTATTTCATCTGGATGCAGCTTTCCGGGCTGCAGGCACAACTGCTGCAACGCGGCCACATGATCGCCGAACAACTGGCCCCCCTGGCTGCCCCGGCACTGCTACATGGCGACCAGGCGCTGCTGCAGCGCATCGCCAACCAGGCTCTGGAACAGCAGGACGTGCGCGCCGTGACCTTCCTGACCACACAAAGCGAGCGCCTGGCCCACGCCGGCCCGAGCATGGTCAATGCGCGCCCGGTGATCGACAGCGACACCGTGGATATCGCCGAGCACAGCAGCCAGGACGCGACGCGTTTTCTGATGCCGGTGATGGCTCAGCACCTGACGCTCAGTAGTGAGGAGCGCAGCCAGGCCGAAGCCGAACCCATCGGCTGGGTGGAACTGGAGCTGTCCCACCACAATACCCTGATCAGCGGCTACCGCAGCCTGCTCACCAGCCTGCTGCTGGTGGTCACCGGGCTGATCATCACCGGCCTGCTGGCGCTGCGCATGAGTCGCAGCATCAACGACCCGCTGCTGCGCATCAAACAGGGCGTCGCTCTGCTAAAAGACGGTCAACTGGAAACCCGTCTACCGCCGCTGGGTAGCCACGAACTGGACGAACTGGCCTCGGGCATCAACCGCATGGCCGAGTCCCTGCAGGCTGCCCAGGAGGAAATGCAGCACAGCATCGACCAGGTCACCGAGGACCTGCGCCAGAACATGGAAAACATGGAGGTGCAGAACATCGAGCTGGACTTCGCCCGCAAGGAAGCCCTGGAAGCGAGCCGCATCAAGTCCGAGTTCCTGGCCAACATGAGCCACGAGATCCGCACGCCGCTCAACGGCATCCTCGGTTTCACCAACCTGCTGCAGAAAAGCGAACTCAGCCCGCGTCAGCAGGATTACCTGAGCACCATCGAACAATCGGCCGGCAGCCTGCTGAGCATCATCAACGAGGTCCTCGACTTCTCGAAGATCGAGGCTGGCAAGCTGGTGCTGGAAAACATCCCCTTCAACCTGCGCGACCTGCTGCAGGACACCCTGACCATCCTCGCGCCGACCGCACACGAGAAGAAGCTCGAACTGCTCTCGCTGGTCTATCGTGATACGCCGCTGTGGCTGTCGGGCGACCCGCTGCGCCTCAAGCAGGTACTGACCAACCTGGTCAGCAACGCCATCAAGTTCACCCGCGAAGGCAGCATCGTCATCCGCGCCATGCTCGAAGAGGAAACCGCTGACAGCGCGCAGCTGCGCATCAGCGTGCGCGACACCGGCATCGGCTTGGCCGATGAAGACCTGCGTGCGTTATTCCAGGCGTTCAGCCAGGCCGACAATTCGATGACCCGCCAGGCCGGCGGCACCGGCCTGGGCCTGGTGATTTCCAAGCGCCTGATCGAGCAGATGGGCGGCGAAATCGGCGTCGACAGCACGCCGGGCGAAGGTTCGGAGTTCTGGATCAGCCTCAACCTGCCCAAGGCGCGCAGCGAGGCCGACGAGCAGCCCCGCGCCCTGGCTGGGCGCCGCGTGGCGATGCTAGAAGGGCGCGAGCTGGCCCGTCAGGCGCTGCAGCACCAGTTGGAAGATTGCGGCCTGCAGGTCAGCGAATTCACCGACATAGATAGCCTCTGTACAGCCGTCGCGCAGGCGGCCGGCTCAGCTCAGGCATTCAGTTGCGCCGTGCTCGGCATCACCAGCGATGACCTGGCACCAGCCGTGCTGGGTAAACGCGTCTGGGATCTGGAGGAGTTGGGCTGCAAATGTGTGGTCCTCTGCCCCACCACCGAGCAGGCGCTTTATCAGGACAATGTGCCGGACTGGCATAGTCAGTTGCAGGCCAAGCCGGCCTGCACCCGCCGTCTACAGCGCGCCCTGATCGACCTGGTGGCGCCACGTCAGCCACGCCAGGCCACACGCCACAACCTGGGCCGCTCGCCGGCGATCCTCTGTGTCGATGACAACGCCGCCAACCTGTTGCTGGTGCAGACCCTGCTCGACGACATGGGCGCCAAGGTGACGGTCGCCAGCAGTGGCTTCGATGCCCTGGTGATCACGCAGGAGCAGGACTTCGATCTGGTGTTCATGGACGTGCAGATGCCCGGCATGGACGGCCGCCAGACTACAGAGGCGATTCGCCAGTGGGAGCACGACAACGGCCGCACGCCGATGCCCATCGTCGCCCTCACCGCTCACGCCCTGGCCAATGAGAAGCGCACCCTGCTGCAAAGCGGCATGGACGACTACCTCACCAAACCGATCAGCGAGCGCCAGCTGGCCCAGGTAGTGCTCAAGTGGACCGGCCTGACGCTGGCCGGCGAGGCACAGGAGCCGCAAACCGAGGCCCTCAGCGCACCGGCCACGGCCGTACTCGACAAGGAAGAAGGGCTGCGTCTGGCCGCCGGCAAGGCGGACCTGGCCGCCGACATGCTCAAGATGCTGCTGGACGGGCTGCCGGGCGACCTGGCAGCTATCCGCCAGGCGCGCGCCGATGGCGACCGCAATGCGCTGATCGAACGCATCCACCGCCTCCATGGCGCTACACGCTACTGCGGCGTGCCGCAATTGCGCGCCGCCTGCCAGTACAGCGAAACCCAGCTCAAGCAGGATCAACCGATCCGCGGCAGCGGCCTGGACGAACTGGAACAGGCCATCGAGCGCCTGCAACAGGAGGCGAAAGATGACGCCAGCTGAGTCTGCAACCCTGATCGCCGTTGCGCACACCGCCGAGCAGCTGCCGCTGAGCAAACAGCTGAAGGCCGGTACTCGCCGCAACCACGACACGGTCGACACCCTGGTCATGCAGGCGCGTCCGTTCGAAAGTCTGGTGCGCTACGGCTACTTCCTGCGTGTGCAGCATCGCTTTCACGGGGCGATCAGCGCACTGTACGACGACATCACGCTCAATCGCCTGCTGCCGGGGTTGAGCGAACTGCCGCGCTTCGACACCGTGTGCGCCGACATCAGCGATCTGGGCCTGCCCCTTCCGCCACCGCCAACAGCCGCGGCACCCGCCAGCGTCCATGTCGCCCTGGGCTGGTTGTATTGCAGCGAGGGCTCCAACCTGGGCGCCGCCTTTCTGTTCAAGCAAACCCAGCAGCTCTGCCTGAGCGCCGATAAGGGCGCCCGCCACCTGACGGCCCACCCTGAAGGTCGCGGCCTGCATTGGCGCCAGTTCGTGGCCCTGCTCGACGGCCTGGAACTGAGCGAAAGCCAGCGCGAAGAAGCCGTCAGCGGCGCGGTCGGTGCCTTCGATTTCTACCGCGCGGCCCTGCGCGAACTGTTTCCCGACACCTAAGAACCTGTTCACGATTTTTTGGCGACATCAAAAAGGCTGCTGCAAGGCAGAAGCGGCCGTTCGCGTAACCCGTAGGAGGGGCTTTAGCCCCGAGTTTTTATCAAGGCAAACAAAGAGCTCGGGGCTAAAGCCCCTTGTATGGTGATACTCGAAGGGGTGGTGGGACGACAAAGCCAATTCTGACTGTTCGCAGCAGTACAGACGGTAGGAGACCTCGC
>NZ_VIVP01000008.1:0-300659 GCF_007993955.1 Pseudomonas sp. AG1028 | reverse complement strand
CGAACTCAGTAGTGAAACGACGCATCGCCGATGGTAGTGTGGAGCTTCTCCATGTGAGAGTAGGTCATCGTCAAGCTTCTATAAGAAACCCCAGACCTCGACAGAGGTCTGGGGTTTCGTCTTTTCGCGCTGGAAAATACCATTGCCCACTAGTCAGTGGCGCCAGGCAGGCGCGCACGCACATGCAACACGCTATCGCCTCGCTCAACTGCAGGCTACGCATTTGGGCTTTTGGTGGGCTGCGAATGCAGCGGTGGAAGGGGAAGCGTCTTCCGCCCTACGGTGATTCGCGAGCTCTTTTAGCCTGGGTTAGCCGAAGGCGTAACCCGGGGGCTGGTCGGGGCATTGAACCGTCTAACTATCCCTTGCCTAAGCGCAACGACACGTAATTCCCATCATGGTGAATGCTCTTGGTCTTGTAGGCAGCGGCCGAGTGCATCGCTATCATGCGCTCCTTAAGGCAGGGCAGGTTAGGCATGCAGTCATTATTGCGACTTCTACAGGACGGGCAGTTTCACTCTGGTGAAGAGTTGGGGGCGGCTGTCGGTGTCAGCCGGGCGGCGATCTGGAAGCGCCTGCAGGCACTTGAGGCCGAATACGACCTGCAGATCCACAAGGTTCGTGGGCGTGGATATCGGCTCAAGACGCCTTTATCCCTGTTGAGCCGTGAGGCGCTTAACGATTGCTCTCCCTATCCAATCACGCTGCAGCAGCAGGTCGACTCCACTAACGCCGAGGCATTGCGTCATCTGGCGTCAGGTGCAGTTCCGCCGTTCCTGGTTGTCGCCGAGCAGCAGACTGCCGGGCGTGGGCGGCGAGGACGGAGTTGGACGAGCCCTTTCGGTGAGAATCTTTATTACAGCCTGGTGCTGCGGGTGAGTGGCGGAATGCGTCAGCTCGAAGGTCTTAGCCTGGTTGTCGGGCTTGCGCTGCTGCAGGCGCTGCGCGATGGGGGCATCACAGATGCCGGTTTGAAGTGGCCCAACGATTTGTTGGTTGGCGGTCGCAAGATCGCCGGTATCCTTCTGGAGCTTTCCGGTGACCCAGCTGATGTATGCCATGTGGTGATCGGCATTGGTGTGAACATCAATATGCGCAATGCGCCTCAGGGTGAGGCCATCAGCCAGCCCTGGACATCCATGCGCCGGGTTCTGGGGCAGCAGGTTGATCGCAACCGGTTCGTTACCGCTCTCAGTGGCCAGCTTGAGCGCTATCTTCAACTGCATCAGGCGCAGGGCTTTGCCTCTCTGCGTGAGCTATGGGAAGCCAGTCATCTCTGGCAGGGACGAATGGTGGAGCTTGCTGCTGGGGCGCAGGCCATTCATGGGCGTGTTCTAGGCGTAGACGAGACAGGGGCTTTGCGGCTGGAAGTCGACGGCCAGGAAAAAGTGTTCAGTGGTGGTGAGCTCAGTCTGAGGTTGCATGATGATTCTTGAGCTTGACTGCGGTAACAGCTTTATCAAGTGGCGTGTTCTGCCGCGGGCGGGCACGGGTGCGGCGGTTGCCAGTGGTGTTGCCGATAACGTTGACGAGCTTATCGCTGCATTGGCAGATCGGTTTTCGCGGCAGCTGTCGGCCTGTCGTCTGGTAAGTGTGCGCGCCGATGATGAAACGCGTCTGCTTTGCACGACCTTGTCCGAGCGGTTCGCAATCGAGTGCCAGGTGGCAAGGCCGGCCCAGGAGCTGGCGGGTGTGCAGAACGGCTACGAGGATTACCAGCGCCTCGGGCTCGACCGATGGCTTGCCGCGGTCGGAGCCTACAGCCTGGAGCAGGGCGCTTGTCTGATTCTAGATCTCGGTACGGCCATTACTTCGGATTTCGTGAGTGCCGATGGTGCTCACTTGGGCGGTTTCATATGCCCCGGTATGCCACTGATGCGCAATCAGTTGCTTACCCATACCCGGCGTATCCGATATGACAGCGCTGCTGCTGAGCAGGCGGGCGATAGCCTGGTGCCAGGGCGCTCCACTGCTGAGGCGGTCGAACGTGGTTGTCGGCTGATGCTGCGCGGCTTTGTCGCGACGCAGCTTGAGCAGGCGCGGCAGCAGTGCGGAGCGGATGTGGCCGTATTTCTGACCGGGGGCGATGCAGCAATGGCTGCCGAATGGGTGCCGGCAGCGCGCGTGGTACCCGATCTGGTGTTCATCGGGTTGGCGATCGCCTGTCCTGTGACGGGGGAGAAGTGATGCGTTGGATCTTCATGTTGTTGGTCGTGCTCAACGCCTTCTATTACGTGTGGCATCAACAGCAGGCGCCAATGCAGGCCAAAGAGGTCGCGCCGCTGTCCCTGTATCAGGACAGTCGGCGGGATATCCAACTGCTAAGTGAGTCCAAGCCCCAGGAGCGCCGCACCTCTGCTGCCAAGGATGAGACGAAGGAAGAGGTGCCAGAGCAGGCGGTGTGTCTTTTTCTGGGGCGTTTCGATGACGAGGCGCAGGCTCAGCAGGTGGAGCAGCGCTTGCTGAGTCTGGATATCCGCTCGCAGGTTCAGGTTGTCGAGTCGGCCGGCTCGGTCGATTACTGGGTCTATCTGCCTCCACTGGCATCACGGCAGGCGTCGCTTCGCCAGTTGCGTGAACTGCAGGCGCGCAAGATCGACAGCTACATCATCAGTCAGGGCGATCTTGCCAATGGCATCTCCCTAGGGATTTTTCCCCGCCATGATTCGGCCGATAGCGTGATATCCCGCCTGCGCCGCGCCGGTTACGAGCCATTGCTGCGTGAATTGCCGCGTGCCAACCGTAGCCATTGGGTGCGTATCGCCCCGGAAAGCCGCCGTTTGGTCGATGATTCGCTGCTTGAACGTTTGTCTTTGGACTTCAATGGCTTACAACATCAATTAATGCCATGCGAGGGGGTTGCAAGCGTTCGATAGAATGCATAGAATGGCGCCCGCTTCGCAGGGTGGACATCTCAAGAGATGAAATGCGAAGTTGCTGTTAGTGACGCTAAGCTCAGGTTTTTAAATGAGAAAGTGCTTGACAGTAGGGTGGCAGATAAAGAGAATGCCGCCTCCTTATGGAGGGATTCCCGAGCGGCCAAAGGGATCAGACTGTAAATCTGACGTCATAGACTTCGAAGGTTCGAATCCTTCTCCCTCCACCAGATTTAAGCGCGAGCTGCTAGCTCCGCGGGCATAGTTCAGTGGTAGAACCTCAGCCTTCCAAGCTGATGATGCGGGTTCGATTCCCGCTGCCCGCTCCAGCTTTTGTTGTTCGCGCAATGTGTTTCGCTCATGTAGCTCAGTTGGTAGAGCACACCCTTGGTAAGGGTGAGGTCAGCGGTTCAAATCCGCTCATGAGCTCCATTTAATAGAGGCAGATATGAAAATATCTGCCTTTGTTTTAATGGCGGTATCGCTAGCTGAATTCTTCGTTCGGGGACGGTCAAAATGGCTAAAGAAAAGTTTGAACGTAACAAACCGCACGTCAACGTTGGCACCATTGGTCACGTTGATCATGGCAAAACCACTCTGACCGCTGCTCTGACTCGCGTCTGCTCCGAAGTATTCGGCTCGGCTCGCGTCGACTTCGACAAGATCGACAGCGCTCCGGAAGAGAAGGCTCGTGGTATCACCATCAACACTGCACACGTAGAGTACGATTCCAACATTCGTCACTACGCGCACGTTGACTGCCCGGGTCACGCTGACTACGTCAAGAACATGATCACCGGTGCTGCCCAGATGGACGGCGCGATCCTGGTTTGCTCGGCCGCTGATGGCCCGATGCCGCAAACCCGTGAGCACATCCTGCTGTCCCGTCAGGTAGGCGTTCCGTACATCGTTGTCTTCCTGAACAAGGCTGACATGGTTGACGACGCTGAGCTGCTGGAACTGGTCGAGATGGAAGTTCGTGACCTGCTGAGCACCTACGACTTCCCAGGCGACGACACTCCGATCATCATCGGTTCAGCGCTGATGGCTCTGAACGGCCAAGACGACAACGAGATGGGCACCACTGCCGTCAAAAAGCTCGTCGAGACTCTGGATACCTACATCCCTGAGCCGGTTCGTGCCATCGATCGTCCGTTCCTGATGCCGATCGAAGACGTATTCTCGATCTCCGGCCGCGGTACTGTAGTGACCGGTCGTGTAGAGCGCGGTATCGTCAAGATCCAGGAAGAAATCGAGATCGTTGGTCTGCGTGCTACCACCAAGACCACCTGCACCGGTGTCGAGATGTTCCGCAAGCTGCTCGACGAAGGTCGTGCTGGTGAGAACTGTGGCGTTCTGCTGCGCGGCACCAAGCGTGACGACGTAGAGCGTGGTCAGGTTCTGGCCAAGCCGGGCACCATCAAGCCGCACACCAAGTTCGAAGCTGAAGTGTACGTTCTGTCCAAAGAAGAAGGTGGTCGTCACACCCCGTTCTTCAAGGGCTACCGTCCGCAGTTCTACTTCCGTACCACTGACGTCACCGGTTCGTGCGAGCTGCCGGAAGGCGTTGAGATGGTAATGCCGGGCGACAACATCAAAATGGTTGTCACCCTGATCAAGCCGATCGCCATGGAAGACGGCCTGCGCTTCGCCATTCGCGAAGGTGGTCGTACCGTTGGTGCCGGTGTTGTAGCAAAGATCGTCGAATAATCGATTGATCTGTCCCCGTCAGGTCGGCATAATGGTCGGCCTGATTTTAGTTCTAGGTCAGTAGCTCAATTGGCAGAGCGGCGGTCTCCAAAACCGCAGGTTGGGGGTTCGATTCCCTCCTGACCTGCCATTTTCTAACGAATTTGGCGTGTCTTCTCACAGGATCCTTGTTCATGAATGTTAAGGCTGAAGCCAAAGACTCTCGTTTTGATCTGCTTAAGTGGATCGCGGTGGCCCTGCTTGTGGTCGCTGGAGTGGTCGGTAATCAGTACTTTTCGGGTGAGCCGATTCTGTACCGTGTGGTGGGTGTTCTGGTGCTGGCAGTCGTTGCCGCGCTGATCGCTCTGCAAACCACTAAGGGTCAGTCCTTCTTTGGGCTGGCGAAGGAAGCTCGCGTCGAGATTCGCAAGGTTGTCTGGCCGACCCGTCAGGAAACCACGCAAACCACGCTGATCGTCGTCCTGGTCGTGCTCGTCATGGCTCTGGTGCTTTGGGGGCTCGATTCGCTCCTCGGTTGGCTTGTGTCGTTTATTGTAAGTTGAGATAGGGTGTCCCGTGGCTAAGCGTTGGTACGTTGTGCATGCTTACTCGGGTTACGAGAAGCATGTAATGCGTTCGCTGATCGAGCGCGTAAAGTTCGCCGGAATGGAAGATGAGTTCGGCGAGATTCTGGTCCCCACCGAAGAGGTGGTGGAAATGCGTAACGGCCAGAAGCGCAAGAGTGAGCGCAAGTTCTTTCCAGGCTACGTGCTGGTGCAGATGGAAATGAACGAGGCGACTTGGCACTTGATCAAGGATACGCCGCGGGTGATGGGCTTTATTGGTGGTACCGCCGATAAGCCTGCCCCGATTACCGAAAAAGAGGCTGACGCCATTCTGCGTCGCGTCGCCGATAGCGGTGACAAGCCCAAGCCCAAGACGCTGTTCGAGCCGGGCGAGATGGTTCGTGTTATCGATGGTCCGTTCGCTGATTTCAGTGGCGTCGTCGAAGAAGTGAATTACGAGAAGAGCCGCATCCAGGTGGCAGTGACCATTTTTGGTCGTGCCACTCCGGTCGAGCTGGAGTTCAGTCAGGTCGAGAAGTCGTAACTGACACACGCATCCCATACCCCGCAGTCATAGGCTGCGGGGTTTTGTTGTCACTGGGATAAACAGGCAATAGTCGGGGAGCTGAAAGGCGCTAGAACCCGTAACTGGAGTAGCTAATGGCTAAGAAAATCACGGCTTATATCAAGCTGCAAGTAAAGGCCGGTCAGGCCAACCCGTCGCCACCCGTTGGTCCCGCTCTGGGCCAGCACGGCGTCAACATCATGGAATTCTGCAAGGCGTTCAACGCCAAGACCCAGGGCATGGAACCTGGTCTGCCGACTCCAGTGATCATCACTGTTTACAGTGACCGTAGCTTCACTTTCGAAACCAAGAGCACCCCGGCTTCCGTGCTGCTGAAGAAAGCGGCCGGTCTGACCAGCGGTTCGGCTCGTCCGAACACTGTCAAAGTCGGCACCGTTACCCGTGCCCAGCTCGAAGAGATCGCCAAGACCAAGCAGGCCGATCTGACTGCAGCTGATATGGATGCAGCCGTGCGTACCATCGCCGGTTCTGCTCGTAGCATGGGCCTCAACGTGGAGGGTGTGTAATGGCTAAGCTGACCAAGCGCCAAAAGGCTATCGCAGCCAAGATCGAGCCGGGCAAAGCCTACAGCTTCAACGATGCTGCTGCGCTGCTGGCCGAGATCTCCGCTGTCAAGTTCTCCGAGTCCGTTGATGTTTCCATCAACCTCGGCGTTGACCCGCGTAAGTCCGACCAGGTTGTTCGTGGTGCTACCGTTCTGCCTAACGGCAGCGGCAAAACCGTTCGCGTTGCTGTCTTCACCCAAGGTCCCGCAGCTGAAGCTGCTCTGGCTGCTGGTGCTGACCGCGTAGGCATGGACGATCTGGCTGCTGAAATGAAAGGTGGCGACCTGAACTATGACGTCGTCATCGCTTCCCCGGACGCCATGCGCGTTGTTGGCCAGCTGGGCCAGGTACTCGGCCCGCGCGGCCTGATGCCTAACCCGAAAGTCGGCACCGTAACTCCGGACGTAGCCACTGCAGTCAAGAATGCCAAGGCTGGTCAGGTACGTTTCCGTACCGACAAGAACGGCATCATCCACGGTTCCGTCGGCAAGGTTGGCTTCGAAGCCGACAAGCTGAAGCAGAACGTGGAAGCCCTGCTGGCCGATCTGAAGCGCCTGAAGCCGTCGACCTCGAAAGGTGTCTACGTCAAGCGCGTGACTCTGAGCACCACCATGGGCCCGGGTCTGCTGATCGACCAAGGTTCGCTGGACGCTTAATGCATGATGGCAGGCGCACTTGGTGCGTCTGCCGCGAAAAAATTGGGGTCCCTGCCTGGCGGGGGCTATCCAAGACCGTAGGGGGCGCAAGCCTCAAACCAGAAGAGCGATCTTCCACCCTACGCAGATGGTGCTCCCGATTCTTACCGAATCAGACACCAAAACGCCGTCCGGCCTAGGTCGGGCGAAACGGTAACATCCAGGAGTAAACCCGTGGCAATTAAACTCGAAGACAAGAAGGCCATCGTCGCTGAAGTCAACGAGGCTGCCAAAGCTGCCCTGTCCGCTGTCGTGGCTGATGCCCGTGGCGTGACCGTAGGTGCTATGACCGGACTCCGTAAAGAGGCCCGCGAAGCTGGCGTATACGTACGTGTCGTACGTAACACCCTGCTCAAGCGCGCCGTTGAAGGCACTCAGTACGACGTGCTCAACGACGTGTTCAAAGGCCCGACCCTGATCGCATTCTCCAACGAACACCCGGGCGCTGCTGCTCGTCTGTTCAAGGAGTTCGCCAAGGGTCAGGACAAGTTCGAGATCAAAGCAGCTGCGTTCGAGGGCAAGTACCTTGCAGCCAATCAGATCGACGTACTGGCAAGCCTGCCGACCCGCGACGAGGGTATCGCACAGCTGATGAGCGTTATCCAAGGCGCCACCAGCAAGCTCGCTCGCACGCTGGCAGCCATTCGCGACCAGAAAGAAGCCGCTGCAGCCTAAGGCCGCATAAGCACTTTCGAAATCACATGTTTAATTTGATGGTCGCGTAGGCCGTCACCCCAATACAGGAATTCATAGTCATGTCTCTGACTAACGAGCAAATCATCGAAGCGATCGGCCAGAAATCCGTTATGGAAATCGTCGAGCTGATCAAGGCGATGGAAGAAACCTTCGGCGTTACCGCTGCTGCCGCTGTTGCCGCTGGCCCGGCTGCCGGTGCTGCTGCCGCTGCTGAAGAGCAAACCGAGTTCACCGTTGTTCTGGCTGAAGCTGGCGACAAGAAAGTGAACGTGATCAAGGCAGTTCGCGAACTGACCGGTCTGGGTCTGAAAGAAGCCAAAGCAGTGGTTGACGGCGCTCCTGGCGTGGTCAAAGAAGGCGTGTCGAAAGACGAAGCCGAAGCTGCCAAAAAAGCTCTGGAAGAAGCAGGCGCCAAAGTCGAGCTCAAGTAAGCGACGACCTTGCGTCTACAGCCCGCGCGACTCGCATAAGGCTGACGGCTGGTGGCTCTTGCCACCGGCCTTTTTCCGTTCTAGCTCGGCTGTTCCACAGCCCTGGGCCGGAACGTGAAAAACCCACCAACGAGGTGGCGCAAACCTAGGGTTTGCACGAGTTTCTGGCTGCTCCCGTCGGAGAAGCCAAATAAGCAGGTGACCAAGCTGGGGAACGCTGATGGCTTACTCATACACTGAGAAAAAACGTATCCGCAAGGACTTTAGCAAGTTGCCGGATGTCATGGATGTGCCTTACCTCCTGGCCATCCAGCTGGATTCGTACCGCGAATTCCTGCAGCAAGGCGCGAGCAAGGAACAGTTCCGCGACATCGGCCTGCATGCGGCCTTCAAATCTGTATTCCCGATCATCAGCTACTCCGGCAACGCTGCTCTGGAATACGTCGGCTACCGCCTGGGTGAGCCGGCGTTCGACGTCAAAGAGTGCGTGCTGCGTGGTGTGACCTTCGCAGTGCCGCTGCGCGTGAAAGTGCGCCTGATCATTTTCGACAAAGAGTCGTCGAACAAAGCGATCAAGGACATCAAAGAGCAGGAAGTGTACATGGGCGAAATTCCGCTCATGACCGAGAACGGTACCTTCGTCATCAACGGTACCGAGCGTGTAATCGTTTCCCAGCTGCACCGTTCCCCAGGTGTGTTCTTCGACCACGACCGTGGCAAGACCCACAGCTCGGGCAAGCTGCTGTACTCCGCACGCATCATTCCTTACCGTGGTTCCTGGCTGGACTTCGAGTTCGACCCGAAGGACGCGGTATTCGTGCGTATCGACCGTCGCCGCAAACTGCCGGCCTCGGTACTGCTGCGCGCGCTGGGCTACAGCACCGAAGAAGTGCTCGATGCCTTCTACACCACCAACGTTTTCCATGTGAAAGCCGAAGGCCTGAGCCTGGAGCTGGTACCGCAGCGTCTGCGCGGTGAAATCGCCAGCCAGGACATCAAGGATGGCAGCGGCAAGGTGATCGTCGAGCAGGGGCGTCGTATTACCGCTCGCCACATCAACCAGCTGGACAAGGCTGGCATCAAGGAGCTGGACGTACCGTTCGACTACCTGATCGGCCGTACCACCGCCAAGGCGATCGTGCACCCGGCTACCGGTGAAATCCTCGCCGAGTGCAACACCGAGCTGAGCGTCGAGCTGCTGGCCAAGATTGCCAAGGCTCAGGTCGTTCGCATCGAGACCCTGTACACCAACGATATCGATTGTGGTCCGTTCATCAGCGACACGCTGAAGATCGACAGCACCACCAACCAGCTCGAAGCGCTGGTCGAGATCTATCGCATGATGCGTCCTGGCGAGCCACCCACCAAGGATGCCGCCGAGACCCTGTTCAACAACCTGTTCTTCAGCGCCGAGCGTTACGACCTGTCCGCCGTTGGCCGCATGAAGTTCAACCGTCGTATCGGTCGTACCGAGATCGAAGGTTCGGGCGTGCTGAGCCGCGAAGACATCGTCGAAGTGCTCAAGACCCTGGTCGACATCCGTAACGGCAAAGGCATCGTCGATGACATCGACCACCTGGGTAACCGCCGTGTACGTTGCGTTGGCGAGATGGCCGAGAACCAGTTCCGCGTTGGCCTGGTGCGTGTAGAGCGCGCGGTCAAGGAACGTCTGTCGATGGCCGAAAGCGAAGGCCTGATGCCGCAGGACCTGATCAACGCCAAGCCGGTTGCGGCGGCGGTGAAGGAGTTCTTCGGTTCCAGCCAGCTCTCGCAGTTCATGGACCAGAACAACCCGCTCTCCGAGATCACCCACAAGCGCCGTGTCTCCGCACTCGGCCCGGGCGGTCTGACCCGTGAGCGCGCCGGCTTCGAAGTCCGTGACGTACACCCGACCCACTACGGCCGCGTGTGCCCGATCGAAACGCCGGAAGGTCCGAACATCGGTCTGATCAACTCCCTGGCGGCCTACGCCCGCACCAACCAGTACGGCTTCCTGGAAAGCCCGTACCGCGTGGTCAAGGAAGGTCAGGTCACCGACGAGATCGTGTTCCTGTCCGCCATCGAAGAAGCCGACCACGTTATCGCTCAGGCGTCCGCGACCCTGAACGACAAAGGTCAGCTGATCGACGAACTGGTTGCCGTACGTCACCTGAACGAGTTCACCGTCAAGGCGCCGGAAGACGTCACCCTGATGGACGTTTCGCCGAAGCAGGTCGTTTCCGTCGCTGCCTCGCTGATTCCGTTCCTCGAGCACGACGACGCCAACCGTGCACTCATGGGTTCGAACATGCAGCGTCAGGCGGTACCGACCCTGCGTTCGGACAAGCCGCTGGTCGGTACCGGCATGGAGCGCAACGTCGCCCGTGACTCCGGTGTCTGCGTGGTCGCTCGTCGTGGCGGTGTGATCGACTCGGTCGACGCCAGCCGTATCGTGGTTCGTGTTGCCGATGACGAAGTCGAAACCGGTGAAGCCGGTGTGGACATCTACAACCTGACCAAATACACCCGCTCCAACCAGAACACCTGCATCAATCAGCGCCCTCTGGTACAGAAAGGTGACGTGGTTGCGCGTGGCGACATCATGGCCGACGGCCCGTCCACCGACATGGGTGAACTGGCGCTGGGTCAGAACATGCGCGTCGCGTTCATGCCGTGGAACGGTTACAACTTCGAAGACTCCATCCTGCTCTCCGAGCGCGTGGTTCAGGAAGACCGCTTCACCACGATCCACATCCAGGAACTGACCTGTGTGGCCCGTGACACCAAGCTCGGCCCAGAGGAAATCTCTGCGGACATCCCGAACGTGGGTGAAGCTGCACTGAACAAGCTCGACGAAGCCGGTATCGTCTACGTCGGCGCCGAAGTCGGCCCGGGCGACATCCTGGTCGGCAAGGTCACCCCGAAAGGCGAGACCCAGCTGACGCCGGAAGAGAAGCTGCTGCGCGCGATCTTCGGTGAGAAGGCCAGCGACGTTAAGGACACCTCCCTGCGGGTGCCGACCGGCACCAAGGGTACCGTCATCGACGTACAGGTCTTCACCCGTGACGGCGTCGAGCGTGATGCACGTGCGCTGTCGATCGAGAAGAGCCAGCTGGACGAGATCCGCAAGGACCTCAACGAAGAGTTCCGCATCGTCGAAGGCGCGACCTTCGAGCGTCTGCGTTCGGCTCTGGTCGGCAAGATCGCCGAAGGCGGCGCTGGTCTGAAGAAAGGCACCGAGATCACTGACGAAGTGCTCGACGGTCTGGAGCGCGGCCAGTGGTTCAAGCTGCGCATGGCCGACGACGCCCTGAACGAGCAGCTGGAAAAGGCCCAGGCCTACATCTCCGACCGCCGTCAGCTGCTCGACGACAAGTTCGAAGACAAGAAGCGCAAGCTGCAGCAGGGCGATGACCTGGCACCGGGCGTACTGAAGATCGTCAAGGTCTACCTGGCCATCCGCCGTCGCATCCAGCCGGGTGACAAGATGGCCGGTCGTCACGGTAACAAGGGTGTGGTCTCGGTGATCATGCCGGTCGAAGACATGCCGCACGATGCCAATGGCACGCCGGTGGACATCGTCCTCAACCCGCTGGGCGTACCGTCGCGTATGAACGTCGGTCAGATCCTAGAAACCCACCTGGGCCTGGCGGCCAAGGGGCTGGGCGAGAAGATCAACCTGATGCTCGAAGAGCAGCGCAAGATCGCTGAACTGCGTGGCTTCCTGAACGAGATCTACAACGAGATCGGTGGTCGTCAGGAAAACCTCGACGAGCTGAGCGATCAGGAAGTGCTGGCTCTGGCCAACAACCTGCGCAAGGGCGTTCCGATGGCCACGCCGGTGTTCGACGGTGCCAAGGAAAAAGAGATCAAGGCCATGCTGAAGCTGGCTGATCTGCCGGAGAGCGGCCAGATGCGCCTGTTCGACGGCCGTACCGGCAACCAGTTCGAGCGCCCGACCACGGTCGGTTACATGTACATGCTGAAACTGAACCACCTGGTGGACGACAAGATGCACGCTCGTTCTACCGGTTCCTACAGCCTGGTTACCCAGCAGCCGCTGGGTGGTAAGGCGCAGTTCGGTGGTCAGCGCTTCGGGGAGATGGAGGTCTGGGCGCTGGAAGCCTACGGCGCCGCCTACACCCTGCAGGAGATGTTGACCGTCAAGTCGGACGACGTGAACGGCCGTACCAAGATGTACAAGAACATCGTGGATGGCGATCACCGCATGGAGCCGGGCATGCCCGAGTCCTTCAACGTGTTGATCAAAGAGATCCGTTCGCTCGGTATCGACATCGATCTGGAAACCGAATAACACGACGTGAATCGGCAGCGGGGCTTCAATCCCGCTGCCTGCTCCGCCAGGAGGAAAGGCCTTGAAAGACCTACTGAATTTGCTGAAAAACCAGGGTCAAGTCGAAGAGTTCGATGCCATTCGCATCGGCCTTGCTTCGCCTGAGATGATCCGTTCGTGGTCGTTCGGTGAAGTTAAAAAGCCGGAAACCATCAACTACCGTACGTTCAAGCCTGAGCGTGACGGCCTGTTCTGCGCCAAGATCTTTGGCCCGGTCAAGGATTACGAGTGCCTGTGCGGTAAGTACAAGCGCCTCAAGCACCGTGGTGTGATCTGTGAGAAATGCGGCGTCGAAGTCGCCCTGGCCAAGGTTCGTCGTGAGCGCATGGCGCACATCGAACTGGCTTCTCCCGTTGCCCACATCTGGTTCCTGAAGTCCCTGCCGAGCCGTATCGGCCTGCTGATGGACATGACCCTGCGTGATATCGAGCGCGTGCTCTACTTCGAGAGCTACGTGGTGATCGATCCGGGCATGACCACCCTCGAGAAGGGCCAACTGCTCAACGACGAGCAGTACTTCGAAGCGCTGGAAGAGTTCGGTGACGACTTCGACGCCCGCATGGGTGCCGAGGCCGTTCGCGAGCTGCTGCACGCTATCGACCTGGAGCACGAGATCGGCCGCCTGCGCGAAGAGATTCCGCAGACCAACTCGGAAACCAAGATCAAGAAGCTGTCCAAGCGTCTGAAGTTGATGGAAGCCTTCCAGGGTTCCGGCAACCTGCCAGAGTGGATGGTGCTGACCGTTCTGCCGGTTCTGCCGCCAGATCTGCGCCCGCTCGTTCCGCTGGACGGTGGCCGCTTCGCCACTTCCGACCTGAACGACCTGTATCGCCGCGTCATCAACCGTAACAACCGTCTCAAGCGCCTGCTCGATCTGTCCGCGCCGGACATCATCGTGCGCAACGAAAAGCGCATGCTGCAGGAAGCGGTCGATGCCCTGCTCGACAACGGTCGTCGCGGTCGCGCCATCACCGGTTCGAACAAGCGTCCTCTGAAATCCCTGGCCGACATGATCAAGGGTAAGCAGGGTCGTTTCCGTCAGAACCTGCTCGGTAAGCGCGTTGACTACTCCGGCCGTTCGGTAATTACCGTAGGTCCGGCCCTGCGCTTGCACCAGTGCGGTCTGCCGAAGAAGATGGCGCTCGAGCTGTTCAAACCGTTCATTTTCGGCAAGCTGGAAATGCGTGGTCTGGCGACCACCATCAAGGCTGCCAAGAAGATGGTCGAGCGCGAGTTGCCGGAAGTGTGGGACGTTCTCGCCGAAGTGATTCGCGAACACCCCGTACTGCTCAACCGTGCACCGACTCTGCACCGTCTGGGTATCCAGGCGTTCGAGCCAGTATTGATCGAAGGTAAGGCGATCCAGCTGCACCCGCTGGTCTGCGCCGCGTACAACGCCGACTTCGACGGCGACCAGATGGCCGTTCACGTGCCGCTGACGCTGGAAGCCCAGCTCGAAGCGCGCGCGCTGATGATGTCGACCAACAACATCCTGTCGCCCGCCAACGGTGAGCCAATCATCGTTCCGTCGCAGGACGTGGTACTGGGTCTGTACTACATGACCCGTGAAGCCATCAACGCCAAGGGCGAAGGTCGCGTGTTCGCCGACCTGCAGGAAGTCGACCGCGTATTCCGCGCCGGCGAAGCCTCGCTGCATGCCAAGGTCAAGGTGCGCATCAACGAGACCGTCAAGCAGAAGGACGGCAGCCTGGTCAAGAACACCCGCATCGTCGACACCACCGTCGGCCGCGCGCTGCTGTTCCAGGTCGTGCCGGCTGGCCTGTCGTTCGACGTGGTCAACCAGTCGATGAAGAAGAAGGCGATCTCCCGTCTGATCAACCAGTGCTACCGCACCGTGGGTCTGAAGGACACCGTCATCTTCGCCGACCAGCTGATGTACACCGGTTTCGCCTACTCGACGATCTCCGGTGTGTCGATCGGCGTGAACGACTTCGTCATCCCGGATGAGAAGGCGCGCATCATCGACGCCGCCACCGAGGAAGTGAAGGAAATCGAATCGCAGTACGCCTCCGGCCTGGTAACCCAGGGCGAGAAGTACAACAAGGTGATCGACCTCTGGTCGAAGGCCAACGACGAAGTCTCCAAGGCGATGATGGCCAACCTCTCGAAAGAGAAGGTCATCGACCGCGAAGGTAACGAAGTCGATCAGGAGTCCTTCAACTCCATGTATATGATGGCCGACTCCGGTGCGCGTGGTTCCGCTGCGCAGATCCGTCAGCTGGCTGGTATGCGTGGTCTGATGGCCAAGCCGGACGGCTCGATCATCGAGACGCCGATCACCGCGAACTTCCGTGAAGGCCTGTCGGTACTGCAGTACTTCATCTCCACTCACGGTGCTCGTAAAGGTCTGGCGGATACCGCACTGAAGACCGCGAACTCCGGTTACCTGACTCGTCGTCTGGTCGACGTCGCCCAGGATCTGGTAGTGACCGAGATCGATTGCGGCACCGACCAGGGTCTGCACATGACCCCGCACATCGAAGGCGGCGACGTTGTAGAGCCGCTGGGTGAGCGCGTACTGGGCCGTGTCATCGCCCGTGACGTGTTCAAGCCGGGCACCGAGGACGTCATCGTTCCGGCCGGTACTCTGGTCGACGAGCAGTGGGTCGAGTTCATCGAGCTCAACAGCATCGACGAAGTGGTCGTACGTTCGCCGATCAGCTGCGAAACCCGCTACGGCATCTGCGCCAAGTGCTACGGTCGCGACCTGGCTCGTGGTCACCAGATCAACATCGGTGAAGCTGTCGGCGTTATCGCGGCACAGTCGATCGGTGAGCCGGGTACCCAGCTGACCATGCGTACGTTCCACATCGGTGGTGCGGCAAGCCGTACTTCGGCTGCCGACAGCGTCCAGGTGAAGAACGGTGGTGCGATCCGTCTGCACAACCTCAAGCACGTCGAGCGTCTGGACGGCAACCTGATCGCGGTATCGCGTTCCGGTGAGCTGGCCGTTGCCGACGAGTTCGGTCGCGAGCGCGAGCGCTACAAGCTGCCGTACGGTGCGGTCATCTCCGTGAAGGAAGGTGACAAGGTCGAAGCCGGCGCCATCGTCGCCAAGTGGGACCCGCACACCCACCCGATCGTGACCGAAATGAAGGGTACCGTGACCTTCGTCGGCATGGAGGAGGGCATCACCATCAAGCGCCAGACCGACGAACTGACCGGTCTGACCAACATCGAGGTTCTCGATCCGAAGGATCGTCCTGCTGCTGGCAAGGACATTCGTCCGGCCATCAAGATGGTCGATGCCAACGGCAAGGAACTGCTGCTGCCGGGTACCGACGTTCCTGCCCAGTACTTCCTGCCCGCCAACGCCCTGGTCGGCGTGGCGGATGGTGCGCAGATCGCGGTCGGTGACGTTATCGCCCGTATCCCGCAGGAAACCTCGAAGACCCGTGACATCACCGGTGGTCTGCCACGCGTTGCCGACCTGTTCGAAGCCCGTCGTCCGAAGGAAGCTTCGATCCTGGCGGAAATCAGCGGCACCATCTCGTTCGGTAAGGAGACCAAGGGCAAGCGCCGTCTGGTCATCACCCCGACTGATGGTAGCGATCCGTACGAAGAGCTGATCCCGAAATGGCGTCACCTCAACGTGTTCGAGGGAGAGCAGGTCAACAAGGGTGAAGTCATCTCCGACGGTCCGAGCGATCCGCACGATATCCTGCGTCTGCTGGGCGTCAGCGCGCTGGCCAAGTACATCGTCAACGAGATCCAGGACGTTTACCGTCTGCAGGGCGTGAAGATCAACGACAAGCACATCGAGACCATCCTGCGTCAGATGCTGCGTAAGGTCGAAGTGTCCGAGTCCGGCGACTCCAGCTTCATCAAGGGTGATCAGGTTGAACTGACTCAGGTACTGGGCGAGAACGAGCGCCTGGTCGAAGAGGACAAGTTCATCGCCAAATACACCCGCGTGCTGCTGGGTATCACCAAGGCGTCGCTGTCCACCGAGTCGTTCATCTCGGCGGCATCCTTCCAGGAAACCACCCGCGTCCTCACCGAAGCGGCGGTCACTGGCAAGCGCGACTTCCTGCGTGGCCTGAAGGAGAACGTGGTCGTGGGTCGTCTGATCCCGGCGGGTACCGGTCTGGCCTATCACAGCGAGCGCAAGCGCAAGCGTGATGCCGAGAAGCCGATGCGCGTCAGCGCCAGTGAAGTGGAAGCAGCGCTTACCGAAGCGCTGAACTCCAGCGAAAATTGAGAGCGCGTCCCGGCTGCCTGGCAGCCGGGGCACGTGTCTTGACTAGGGGGGCGAGTCTCTTTAGACTCATGCACCCCTAAATATGGCAGGGCTTCAGCCCTGCCATTTATTTATGGTGTAAATAAATAGCGTCGAAAGACGGACAGTGGAGCTAGTAGATGGCAACTATCAACCAGCTGGTGCGTCAGCCGCGCAAGCGTATCGTCGAGAAATCCGACGTACCTGCGCTGCAGAACTGCCCCCAGCGTCGTGGCGTGTGCACTCGCGTGTATACCACCACGCCGAAAAAACCTAACTCGGCACTGCGTAAAGTTTGCCGTGTACGCCTGACCAACGGTTTCGAGGTTTCCTCGTACATCGGTGGTGAAGGTCACAACCTGCAAGAGCACAGCGTCGTGCTGATCCGTGGCGGTCGTGTAAAAGACTTGCCAGGTGTGCGTTACCACACCGTTCGCGGCTCGCTGGACACCTCGGGTGTCAAAGGCCGTAACCAGGGTCGTTCGAAGTACGGTACCAAGCGTCCGAAGTGATCGGTCGTCGGTACTGAATGCAGTTTCTAATTTTATTGAGTCGATAAGAGTAAGGTCGGGCGTAACCAAATGGTTGCAGTTCCGGGCTAACCTGAAGACCGTTTGAGGGCTTATCAAATGCCAAGACGTCGTGTAGCAGCCAAGCGCGAAGTGCTTGACGATCCAAAATACGGAAGCCAAATCCTGGCCAAGTTCATGAACCACGTGATGGAAAGCGGCAAGAAAGCCGTTGCCGAGCGTATCGTTTATGGCGCCCTGGAGAAGGTTAAAGAGCGTAAGAACAGCGATCCCCTGGAAATCTTCGAGAAAGCTCTCGACGCCATCGCTCCGCTGGTCGAAGTGAAGTCGCGCCGTGTAGGCGGTGCTACTTACCAGGTTCCGGTCGAAGTTCGTCCGTCCCGTCGTAACGCTCTGGCCATGCGCTGGCTGGTGGATTTCGCCCGTAAGCGTGGCGAAAAATCCATGGCTCTGCGCCTCGCTGGTGAACTGCTGGACGCCGCCGAAGGCAAAGGCGCCGCAGTCAAGAAGCGTGAAGACGTGCACCGTATGGCCGAGGCCAACAAAGCGTTCTCGCACTACCGTTTCTAAATCCGGCATCACTCAATTTGCGAGGGCTTTATGGCTCGTAATACAGCAATTAACCGCTACCGTAACATTGGTATTTGCGCGCACGTCGATGCGGGCAAGACCACGACTACCGAGCGGATCCTGTTCTACACAGGTCTCAGCCACAAGATGGGTGAGGTGCATGACGGTGCAGCCACTACCGACTGGATGGTGCAGGAGCAGGAGCGTGGTATCACCATTACTTCCGCTGCGGTTACCACTTTCTGGAAGGGTTCGCGTGGTCAGTATGACAACTACCGCGTAAACGTCATCGATACCCCCGGCCACGTTGACTTCACCATCGAAGTAGAGCGTTCGCTGCGTGTACTCGACGGCGCTGTCGTCGTGTTCTGTGGTACTTCCGGCGTTGAGCCGCAGTCGGAAACCGTATGGCGTCAGGCCAACAAGTACGGTGTACCGCGCGTTGTCTACGTCAACAAGATGGACCGTGCAGGCGCCAACTTCCTGCGCGTCGTCGGTCAGATCAAGAACCGTCTGGGCCACACTCCGGTGCCGATCCAGCTGGCCATTGGTGCAGAAGAGAACTTCGAAGGTCAGGTCGATCTGATCAAGATGAAGGCTATCTACTGGAACGATGACGACAAGGGCACCACCTACCGCGAGGAAGAAATTCCGGCGGAGATGCTCGAGCTGGCCAACGAGTGGCGCAGCAACATGGTCGAAGCTGCTGCCGAAGCCAACGAAGAGCTGATGAACAAGTACCTCGAAGAGGGCGAGCTCTCCGTCGAGGAAATCAAAGCCGGGCTGCGCCTGCGCACCCTGGCCAGCGAAATCGTTCCGGCCGTCTGTGGTTCCTCGTTCAAGAACAAGGGCGTTCCCCTGGTTCTCGACGCGGTCATCGACTTCCTGCCTGCTCCTACCGAAATCCCGGCGATCAAGGGTATCCACCCTGATCTGATCGAGAAGCCAAAGGAAGAGCTGGTCGACGCCGATTTCGACGAGCGTCACGCTTCCGACGACGAGCCGTTCTCGGCTCTGGCGTTCAAGATCGCGACTGACCCGTTCGTGGGTACTCTGACCTTCGTCCGCGTTTACTCGGGCTTCCTGACCTCCGGTGACTCCGTCATCAACTCGGTCAAGGGCAAGAAAGAGCGCGTTGGCCGTATGGTGCAGATGCACGCCAACCAGCGTGAAGAGATCAAGGAAGTGCGCGCTGGCGACATCGCTGCATTGATCGGCATGAAGGACGTCACCACTGGTGACACCCTGTGCAACGCCGACAAGCCAATCATCCTCGAGCGTATGGACTTCCCGGAGCCGGTTATCTCGGTAGCCGTTGAGCCGAAGACCAAGGCTGACCAGGAGAAGATGGGTATCGCACTGGGCAAGCTCGCTCAGGAAGACCCGTCGTTCCGCGTCAAGACCGACGAAGAGACTGGCCAGACCATCATCTCCGGTATGGGTGAGCTGCACCTGGATATCCTCGTTGACCGCATGAAGCGCGAGTTCAACGTCGAAGCCAACATCGGCAAGCCGCAGGTTTCCTACCGCGAGAAGATCACCAAGAACTGCGAAATCGAAGGCAAGTTCGTTCGTCAGTCCGGTGGTCGTGGTCAGTTCGGTCACTGCTGGATTCGCTTTGCTCCGGCAGACGAAGGTCAGGAAGGTCTGGTATTCGTCAACGAAGTCGTGGGCGGTGTGGTTCCGAAGGAATACATCCCGGCCATCCAGAAGGGTATCGAAGAGCAGATGAAGAACGGCGTCGTTGCCGGCTATCCGCTGATCGGCCTGAAGGCGACCGTGTTTGACGGTTCCTACCATGACGTCGACTCCAACGAGATGGCGTTCAAGGTGGCAGCTTCCATGGCGACCAAGCAGCTGGCCCAGAAGGGCGGCGGTGTTGTGCTTGAGCCGATCATGAAAGTAGAAGTGGTAACCCCTGAGGACTACATGGGTGACGTGATGGGTGACCTGAACCGTCGTCGTGGTCTGATCCAGGGTATGGAAGACTCGGTTTCCGGTAAGGTTATCCGTGCCGAGGTTCCGCTGGGTGAGATGTTCGGTTACGCAACCGACGTTCGCTCCATGTCCCAGGGTCGCGCAAGCTACTCCATGGAATTCTCCAAGTACTCCGAGGCTCCGGCGAACATCGTCGAGGCTCTGGTTAAAAAACAAGGCTGATTCAGCCCTTTAGGCAAGAGGTTCACTGTCGTGGCTAAAGAAAAATTCGAACGTAACAAACCGCACGTCAACGTTGGCACCATTGGTCACGTTGACCATGGCAAAACCACTCTGACCGCTGCTCTGACTCGCGTCTGCTCCGAAGTATTCGGCTCGGCTCGCGTCGACTTCGACAAGATCGACAGCGCTCCGGAAGAGAAGGCTCGTGGTATCACCATCAACACTGCACACGTAGAGTACGATTCCAACATTCGTCACTACGCGCACGTTGACTGCCCGGGTCACGCTGACTACGTCAAGAACATGATCACCGGTGCTGCTCAGATGGACGGCGCGATCCTGGTTTGCTCGGCCGCTGATGGTCCGATGCCGCAAACCCGTGAGCACATCCTGCTGTCCCGTCAGGTAGGCGTTCCGTACATCGTTGTCTTCCTGAACAAGGCTGACATGGTTGACGACGCTGAGCTGCTGGAACTGGTCGAGATGGAAGTTCGTGACCTGCTGAGCACCTACGACTTCCCGGGCGACGACACTCCGATCATCATTGGTTCGGCGCTGATGGCTCTGAACGGCCAAGACGACAACGAGATGGGCACTACTGCCGTCAAGAAACTCGTCGAGACTCTGGATACCTACATCCCTGAGCCGGTTCGTGCCATCGATCGTCCGTTCCTGATGCCGATCGAAGACGTATTCTCGATCTCCGGCCGCGGTACTGTAGTTACCGGTCGTGTAGAGCGCGGTATCGTCAAGATCCAGGAAGAAATCGAGATCGTTGGTCTGCGTGCTACCACCAAGACCACCTGCACCGGTGTCGAGATGTTCCGCAAGCTGCTCGACGAAGGTCGTGCTGGTGAGAACTGTGGCGTTCTGCTGCGCGGCACCAAGCGTGACGACGTAGAGCGTGGTCAGGTTCTGGCCAAGCCGGGCACCATCAAGCCGCACACCAAGTTCGAAGCTGAAGTGTACGTTCTGTCCAAAGAAGAAGGTGGTCGTCACACCCCGTTCTTCAAGGGCTACCGTCCGCAGTTCTACTTCCGTACCACTGACGTAACCGGTTCGTGCGAACTGCCGGAAGGCGTTGAGATGGTAATGCCGGGCGACAACATCAAAATGGTTGTCACCCTGATCAAGCCGATCGCCATGGAAGACGGCCTGCGCTTCGCAATTCGCGAAGGTGGTCGTACCGTTGGTGCTGGCGTGGTTGCCAAGATCGTCGAGTAATCGATTGATCTGATCCAAAAAAGCCCCCGCCCAGCGGGGGCTTTTTTATGGGTGGAAGATATCTGCTGGTTATTTTCTAACCGGGTTGACACTCCCTGGGGGCGTCTATAGAATCACGCCTCCTTTTAACGGGCGTATTGCGTCCGTTAACTGGGAATCGCAGCTTGGAATCTGAGGTCAAAATGCAAAACCAACAAATCCGTATACGGTTGAAGGCTTTTGACCATCGCCTGATCGATCAATCAACCCAGGAAATCGTGGAAACCGCGAAACGTACTGGTGCTCAGGTGCGTGGTCCGATTCCTCTGCCAACTCGCAAAGAGCGGTTCACCGTTCTGACTTCGCCACACGTCAACAAAGACGCTCGCGATCAGTACGAAATCCGCACTCATAAGCGCGTACTGGACATCGTCCAGCCAACGGATAAAACCGTTGATGCTCTTATGAAGCTCGATCTTGCGGCTGGCGTGGAAGTGCAGATCAGCCTCGGCTAAAACCTGACGGTTTTAGTCGTGTAACGCTCTGAAATGGGCGGCCATAGCGGGTGAAAGCCCCGTACACTCATGAGGTTACAACATGACTATTGGTGTAGTCGGTCGTAAGTGCGGCATGACCCGCATTTTCACCGAAGAAGGTGTCTCCATTCCGGTTACGGTCATTGAGATCGAGCCGAATCGCGTCACCCAGTTCAAAACTGAGGAGTCCGATGGCTATCGTGCAGTGCAAGTCACTGTCGGCGAGCGTCGCGTTTCTCGTGTCAGCAAGGCTCAAGCCGGTCACTTCGCCAAGGCGAACGTCGCGGCAGGTCGTACCGTTCTGGAATTCCGTCTTGAAGAAGGCGACTACCAGGCTGGCGATCTGATCAACGCTGAAATCTTCCAAGCTGGTCAACTGGTCGACGTGACCGGTCAGTCCAAAGGTAAAGGCTTCGCCGGTACCATCAAGCGTTGGAACTTCCGCGGCCAAGACAATACCCACGGTAACTCCGTGTCCCACCGCGTTCCGGGTTCGATTGGCCAGTGCCAGACGCCGGGCCGTGTATTCAAGGGCAAGAAAATGTCCGGTCACATGGGTGCTGAGCGCGTGACTGTGCAGTCCCTGGAAGTAGTGCGCGTGGATGCTGAACGCAACCTGCTGCTGGTCAAGGGTGCCGTTCCTGGCGCTACTGGCGGCAACCTGGTTGTGCGTCCGGCTGCCAAGGCTCGCGGTTAAGGGGAAGCTGACATGCAATTAAATGTAAATGGCGCTCAAGCGATCGAAGTCTCCGATGCGACTTTCGGTGGCGACTACAACGAGACCCTGGTTCACCAAGCTGTCGTCGCCTACATGGCTGGCGGCCGTCAGGGCAGCAAGCAGCAGAAGACTCGTTCCGACGTTTCCGGTGGCGGTAAGCGCCCGTGGCGTCAGAAGGGTACTGGCCGCGCGCGTGCTGGTACTTCCCGTGGTCCGATCTGGCGTGGCGGTGGTGTGACCTTCGCAGCACGTCCGCAGAACCATGATCAGAAGCTGAACAAGAAGATGTATCGCGCTGCGATCCGTTCGATTCTTGCTGAGCTGGTCCGTAGCGACCGTCTGGTAGTGGTTGAAGACTTCGCTGTCGAAGCTCCGAAAACCAAAGAGCTGCTGGGCAAGCTGAATGGTCTGGGTCTGAGCGACGTTCTGATCGTCTCCGACGCCGTAGATCAAAATCTGTACCTGGCTGCTCGCAACCTGCCACACGTCGACGTTCGTGACGTGCAAGGTTCCGATCCGGTCAGTCTGATCGCGTATGAAAAGGTACTGGTTACCGTTTCTGCCGTGAAGAAATTCGAGGAGCTGCTGGGATGAACCAGGAACGCGTATTCAAAGTGCTGCTTGGCCCGCACATCTCCGAGAAGGCCACGACTCTGGCAGACAAGAAAAGCCAGTTCGTTTTCAAAGTTGCGACTGACGCAACCAAGCTGGAAATCAAGAAGGCCGTCGAAAGCCTGTTCAGCGTGAAGGTTCAGCATGTCACTACCCAGAACGTTCTGGGCAAGAGCAAGCGCACCGCTCGCGGTCTGGGCAAGCGTAACGACTGGAAGAAGGCGATCATCTCCCTTCAGCCAGGCCAAGATCTCGATTTCGCCACCAGCAGTGCTGAGTAAGGAAGGGGTGCATCATGGCAATCGTTAAATGCAAACCGACTTCCGCGGGCCGCCGTTTTGTGGTCAAGGTGGTCAATCAGGAGCTGCACAAAGGCGCTCCTCATGCTCCACTGCTCGAGAAGAAGTCGAAGTCTGGCGGTCGTAACAACAACGGCCGTATCACCACCCGTCATATCGGTGGTGGTCACAAGCAGCACTACCGTCTGGTCGATTTTCGTCGCAACGACAAAGATGGCATTCCTGCCACTGTCGAGCGCGTTGAATATGACCCGAACCGTACCGCGCACATCGCTCTGCTGAAATACGCCGACGGTGAGCGTCGTTACATCATCGCGCCGAAAGGTGTGAGCGCCGGCGATCAGCTGGTTGCAGGTTCGATGGCGCCGATCAAGGCCGGCAACAGCCTGCCGCTGCGTAACATTCCGGTAGGTTCGACCGTTCACGGTATCGAGCTAAAGCCGGGCAAAGGTGCTCAGATCGCTCGTTCCGCTGGTGCTTCGGCTCAGCTGATCGCTCGTGAAGGCGTCTACGTCACCCTGCGTCTGCGCAGCGGTGAAATGCGTAAAGTGCTGGCCGAATGCCGCGCGACCCTGGGCGAAGTCTCGAACTCCGAGCACAGCCTGCGTTCGCTGGGTAAAGCTGGTGCCAAGCGCTGGCGTGGCGTTCGCCCGACCGTTCGTGGTGTTGCCATGAACCCGGTCGACCACCCACACGGTGGTGGTGAAGGTCGTACCTCTGGTGGTCGTCATCCGGTGTCTCCATGGGGCTTCCCGACTAAGGGCGCGAAGACTCGTGGTAACAAACGCACCGACAACATGATCGTCCGTCGTCGCAAGTAACTAGAGGGATACGACAGTGCCACGTTCTCTGAAAAAAGGTCCTTTTATCGATCTTCACCTACTGAAGAAGGTCGAAGTGGCAGCAGAAAAGAACGATCGCAAGCCGGTTAAAACCTGGTCGCGTCGTTCGATGATTCTGCCGCAGATGGTCGGTCTGACCATCGCCGTGCATAACGGTCGTCAACACGTCCCCGTTCTGGTGAACGAAGACATGGTCGGCCACAAACTGGGCGAGTTCGCCGGTACCCGCACTTATCGTGGGCACGTGGCTGACAAGAAAGCCAAGCGTTAAGGGGTAAGGAAATGGAAGTAGCCGCTAAGTTGTCGGGCGCTCGCATCTCCGCCCAGAAAGCCCGCTTGGTCGCCGACCAGATCCGCGGGAAGAAGGTGGGCGAAGCGCTCAACCTGCTGGCTTTCAGCAGTAAGAAAGCCGCGGAAATCATGAAGAAAGTGCTGGAGTCGGCTGTGGCCAACGCCGAGCACAACGAAGGCGCCGACGTTGATGACCTGAAGGTCAGCACCGTTTTCGTCAACGAAGGGCGTTCGCTGAAGCGCATCATGCCGCGTGCCAAAGGCCGCGCTGATCGCATCGTCAAGCGGTCTTGCCATATCACTGTCAAGGTTGCGGACAAGTAACGGAGTCGATCAGATGGGTCAGAAAGTACATCCCACTGGCATTCGCCTGGGAATCGTCAAGGATCACACCTCCGTCTGGTACGCAGACGGCCGGACTTATGCGGACTACCTGTTCGCTGATCTGAAGGTGCGTGAGTATCTCCTCGACAAACTAAAAAGCGCGTCCGTAAGCCGTGTCGACATCGCTCGTCCGGCCCAAACCGCACGCATCACCATCCACACCGCTCGTCCCGGCATCGTGATCGGCAAGAAAGGTGAAGATGTTGAGAAGCTGCGTCAGGACCTGACCAAGCAAATGGGTGTGCCAGTGCACATCAATATCGAAGAGATCCGCAAGCCGGAGCTCGACGGTATGCTGGTTGCGCAGAGCGTAGCTCAGCAGCTGGAGCGTCGCGTTATGTTCCGTCGCGCCATGAAGCGCGCTGTACAGAACGCCATGCGTATTGGTGCCAAGGGCATCAAGATCCAGGTGAGTGGTCGTCTCGGCGGTGCGGAAATCGCACGTACCGAGTGGTACCGCGAAGGTCGTGTGCCGTTGCACACCCTGCGCGCTGACATTGACTATGCCACCTACGAAGCGCACACCACTTACGGTGTGATCGGTGTGAAGGTTTGGATCTTCAAGGGCGAGGTCATCGGTGGCCGCCATGAAGAGCTGAAGCCGCAAGCACCTGCGCCTCGTAAAGCTGCTAAGAAATAAGGAGTACGCATCATGTTGCAACCAAAGCGTACGAAGTTCCGCAAGCAGATGACCGGCCACAACCGTGGTCTGGCTCAGCGCGGTAGCAAGGTCAGCTTCGGCGAGTTCGCGCTGAAGTCCGTTGCCCGCGGTCGTCTCACCGCCCGTCAGATCGAGTCCGCTCGTCGTGCTCTGACTCGTCACGTTAAGCGTGGCGGGAAGATCTGGATTCGCGTTTTCCCGGACAAGCCGGTTACCAAGAAGCCTCTCGAGGTGCGTATGGGTAAAGGTAAGGGTGGCGTTGAATATTGGGTAGCCCAGATCCAGCCAGGCAAGGTCCTGTATGAGATCGAAGGCGTTTCCGAAGAGCTGGCGCGTGAGGCTTTCGCCCTGGCTGCTGCAAAGCTGCCGCTCGCCACCACCTTTGTTAAACGGACGGTGATGTGATGAAAGCGAAAGAACTTCGTGAAAAAAACGCAGAGCAGCTGAACGAGCAACTGCTCGGCCTGCTGCGCGACCAGTTCAATCTGCGCATGCAGAAAGCAACTGGCCAGTTGGGGCAGTCTCACCTGCTCTCGCAAGTTAAGCGCGACATCGCTCGTGTGAAAACTGTGCTCAACCAGCAGGCAGGTAAGTGATCATGGCCGAAGTTGAAAAAACAGTCCGTACGCTGACCGGCCGCGTCGTCAGCGACAAGATGGACAAGACCATCACCGTTCTGATCGAGCGTCGCGTCAAGCACCCGATCTACGGTAAATACGTCAAGCGTTCGACCAAGCTGCACGCTCACGACGAATCCAACCAGTGCAAGATCGGCGACAAGGTTTCCATCCGTGAAACCCGTCCGCAGTCCAAGACCAAGTCCTGGGCTCTGGTTGAAGTCGTCGAACGCGCCGTCGAAGTCTAAGAGCTAAGGGTCGGAGAAATTTTATGATTCAGACTCAATCCATGCTCGATGTGGCTGACAACAGCGGTGCACGTCGTGTCATGTGCATCAAGGTGTTGGGCGGTTCGCATCGTCGCTACGCCGGCATCGGCGACATCATCAAGGTCACCGTCAAGGAAGCAATTCCGCGCGGTAAAGTGAAGAAAGGTCAGGTCATGACCGCAGTGGTCGTTCGTACCCGTCACGGCGTTCGCCGTGCCGACGGTTCGATCATCCGCTTCGACGGCAACGCTGCTGTTCTGCTGAACAACAAGCAAGAGCCGATCGGTACCCGCATCTTCGGGCCAGTGACCCGTGAACTGCGTACCGAGAAGTTCATGAAGATCGTCTCGCTCGCCCCTGAAGTGCTTTAAGGAGATCCGACATGCAAAAGATTCGTCGTGACGACGAGATCATCGTGATCGCCGGCAAAGACAAAGGTAAGCGCGGTAAGGTGCTCAAGGTTCTCGCTGACGACCGTCTGGTCGTCGGTGGCATCAACCTGGTGAAGCGTCATACCAAGCCGAACCCGATGTCGGGCGTTCAAGGCGGTATCGTCGAGAAAGAAGCGCCACTGCACGCTTCCAACGTTGCCATCTTCAACAGCGAAACCAACAAGGCTGATCGCGTTGGTTTCAAAGTCGAAGACGGCAAGAAAATTCGTGTCTTCAAGTCCACCCAGAAGCCGGTTGGCGCTTGAGAATCCGTAGGTAAATACCATGGCACGACTGAAAGAGATTTACCGGAAGGAAATCGCGCCCAAGCTGAAGGAAGAACTGAAGCTGGCGAACGTGATGGAAGTTCCGCGCATCACCAAGATCACCCTGAACATGGGCCTGGGCGAAGCGATCGGTGACAAGAAGGTCATCGAGAACGCCGTTGCCGACCTCGAGAAGATCACCGGTCAGAAAGTCGTTGTGACTCATGCCCGCAAGTCGATCGCAGGTTTCAAGGTTCGTGAAGGTTGGCCGATTGGCGTCAAGGTCACTCTGCGTCGCGAGCGTATGTACGAGTTCCTGGATCGTCTGCTGTCCATCTCCCTGCCGCGCGTGCGTGACTTCCGCGGCCTGAATGCCAAGTCCTTCGACGGCCGCGGCAACTACAGCATGGGCGTGAAAGAGCAGATCATCTTCCCGGAAATCGATTACGACAAGATCGATGCGCTGCGTGGTCTGGACATCACCCTGACCACCACTGCCCGTACGGATGATGAAGGTCGCGCTCTGCTGCGTGCTTTCAAATTCCCGTTCCGCAACTGATTGGAGTAGGAACATGGCCAAGACGAGCATGAAAAACCGCGAGCTGAAGCGTCAGCGCACGGTTGCCAAGTACGCCAAAAAGCGTGCCGAGCTGAAAGCCATCATCGTGGATCAGAACGCAACTCCAGAAGCGCGTTGGGAAGCCAGCGTCGCCCTGCAGAAGCAACCTCGTGATGCCAGCGCTTCGCGTCTGCGTAACCGCTGCCGCATCACCGGTCGTCCGCACGGTGTATTCCGCAAGTTCGGTTTGTCGCGTATCAAGCTGCGTGAAGCAGCCATGCGTGGCGACGTACCAGGTCTGGTCAAAGCCAGCTGGTAAGCCGACGCGGCAAACGCCGGGGCTAGCTCCGGCGTTCAAGCAATATGAATCAAGCCCCTTTTGGGGCTTGATTCATTTTTGATCAGTCTCTAGAATGCCCGGCTCTCCTGAGCCCGGATTTCCGTGAGCTCTGGTGATTCTTTAGCCGAGAGGCTAATTCTTTTTGTATCAGGAGCGTCTAGCCCATGAGTATGCAGGACCCGTTAGCGGACATGCTAACTCGTATCCGTAATGCCCAGATGGCTGAAAAGTCCGTCGTAAGCATGCCTTCTTCTACCCTGAAGGTGGCTGTAGCCAAAGTTCTCAAAGACGAAGGTTATATTGCGGGTTATCAGATCAGCGGCGAAGCAAAGCCGCAGCTGTCCATCGAGCTGAAGTACTTCGAAGGCCGTCCGGTTATCGAAGAAGTCAAGCGCGTCAGCCGTCCCGGCCTTCGCCAGTACAAATCCGTCGATGATCTGCCGAAAGTTCGCGGCGGTCTCGGTGTTTCCATCGTCTCCACCAACAAAGGTGTGATGACGGACCGCGCTGCGCGCGCTGCCGGTGTCGGCGGCGAAGTGCTTTGCACTGTGTTCTAAGGGGGGATAAGCATGTCTCGCGTTGCTAAGAACCCCGTCAAGCTGCCTGCTGGTGTAGAGATCAAGCTCGCCGGTCAGCAGCTTTCGGTGAAGGGTGCCAAGGGCACTCTGGAACTGAACGTTCACTCGTCCGTTGAAGTGCTGCAGGAATCCGGTGAGCTGCGTTTCGCTGCTCGCAATGGCGACCAGCAGACTCGTGCGATGGCCGGTACTACCCGCGCTCTGGTTAACAACATGGTCATCGGCGTAAGCCAAGGCTTCGAGCGCAAGCTCCAGCTGATCGGTGTTGGTTACAAGGCGCAGGCCAAGGGTCAGGTGCTGAACCTGGCGTTGGGCTTCTCTCACCCTATCGACTACCAACTGCCGGAAGGCGTTGTGGCCGAAACCCCGAACCAGACCGAGATCCTGATCAAGGGTGTCGACAAGCAGCTGGTTGGTCAGGTTGCCGCGGAGATTCGTGACTTCCGCCGTCCTGAACCTTACAAGGGCAAAGGTGTTCGTTACGCTGACGAAGTCGTCCGCCGTAAAGAAGCCAAGAAGAAGTAAGGGGCTAGGAAATGACCGACAAAAAAGTTACTCGTCTGCGTCGCGCTCGCAAAGCACGCCTGAAAATGCACGAGCTCGAAGCCGTGCGTCTGTGCGTGTATCGCTCTTCGCAGCACATCTACGCCCAGGTCATCTCGGCCGACGGCAGCAAGGTTCTGGCCAGCGCCTCTACCTTGGACAAAGCACTGCGTGACGGCGCCACCGGCAACGTCGACGCGGCCAAGAAAGTTGGTGAGCTGGTTGCCGAGCGCGCGAAAGCCGCTGGTGTGACCCAGGTTGCATTCGACCGTTCTGGCTTCAAGTACCACGGCCGCGTCAAGGCGCTGGCTGATGCTGCTCGTGAAGGCGGGCTGGAGTTCTAAGTTATGGCAAATAACGACCAAAAGCGCGACGAAGGCTATATCGAGAAGCTGGTTCAGGTGAACCGCGTTGCCAAGACCGTAAAAGGCGGCCGTATCTTCACCTTCACCGCGCTGACCGTGGTAGGTGATGGCAAGGGCCGTGTAGGTTTCGGCCGTGGCAAATCCCGTGAAGTGCCGGCTGCCATCCAGAAGGCGATGGAAGCTGCTCGTCGCAACATGATCCAAGTTGATCTGAACGGCACCACTCTGCAGTACGCCATGAAGTCCGCCCACGGCGCTTCGAAGGTTTACATGCAGCCTGCTTCCGAAGGTACCGGCATCATCGCTGGTGGCGCCATGCGTGCCGTCCTGGAAGTTGCTGGTGTTCAGAACGTTCTGGCCAAGTGCTACGGCTCTACCAACCCTGTGAACGTGGTTCATGCCACTTTCAAAGGTCTGAAGGCTATGCAGTCTCCGGATTCGGTTGCAGCCAAGCGTGGCAAGAGTGTCGAGGAGATTCTCTAACCATGGCTAACACCGTCAAAGTGACTCTGATCAAGAGCACCAATGGCCGTCTGGCCAATCACAAAGCCTGCGTCAAAGGCCTCGGCCTGCGTCGCATCAATCATACCGTTGAAGTTCTGGATACTCCGGAAAACCGCGGCATGATCAACAAGGCTTATTACCTTCTCCGTGTGGAGGGTTGATCCATGTACCTGAACGATTTGAGTCCAGCGCCGGGTTCCCGTCGCGAGAAGCACCGTCCGGGCCGTGGTATCGGTAGTGGTTTGGGCAAGACCGGTGGCCGTGGTCACAAAGGTCAGACCTCCCGCTCCGGTGGCACCATTGCTCCGGGTTTCGAAGGCGGCCAGCAGCCTCTGCACCGTCGTCTTCCCAAGTTCGGTTTCGTGTCTCTGAAAGCTATGGATCGCGCAGAAGTGCGTACTTCCGAGCTGAACAAGATCGAAGGCGACGTAGTTACTCTGCAGGCGCTGAAGGATGCCAACCTGATTAATCAAAACGTACAGCGTGTGAAAGTCATGCTGTCCGGTGAGATTACTCGCGCGGTCACCCTCAAAGGTATCGCTGCCACCAAAGGTGCGCGTGCGGCTATCGAAGCAGCTGGCGGTAAGTTCGAGGAATAAATGGCTAAGCAAGGTGCTCTCTCTGCTCTGGCTGGTGGCGGGTTGTCCGAACTCTGGGCTCGTCTGCGCTTTCTGTTCATGGCGATCATCGTCTATCGAATCGGCGCGCATATCCCAGTTCCCGGTATAAACCCTGACCGTCTGGCCGATCTGTTTCGACAGAATGAGGGGACCATTCTTAGCTTGTTCAACATGTTTTCCGGCGGCGCGCTGGAACGGATGAGTATCTTTGCACTGGGGATCATGCCGTACATCTCGGCATCGATCATCATGCAGCTGATGACCGCCGTGAGCCCGCAGCTGGAGCAGTTGAAGAAGGAAGGTGAGGCTGGTCGTCGCAAGATCAGTCAGTACACCCGCTACGGCACCTTGGTTCTGGCGTTCGTCCAGGCTATCGGCATGTCCGTTGGCCTGGCGAGCCAGGGCGTAGCGTTCTCGGTCGATTTCGGCTTCCACTTCGTTGCAGTCACCACCTTTGTGGCGGGTGCGATGTTCATGATGTGGCTGGGCGAGCAGATCACCGAGCGCGGTGTTGGCAACGGTATTTCGATGCTGATTTTTGCGGGCATCGTAGCCGGTCTGCCGTCGGCGATCGGGCAGTCTTTCGAGTCTGCACGGCAGGGCGATATCAACATTTTCGCTCTCATCGCCATCGGTTTGCTGGCAGTAGCGATCATCGGTTTTGTGGTGTTCATTGAGCGTGGCCAGCGTCGTATCGCGGTGCACTACGCCAAGCGTCAGCAGGGCCGCAAGGTCTTCGCTGCGCAGACCAGCCACCTGCCGTTGAAGGTGAACATGGCGGGCGTAATCCCGGCCATCTTCGCCAGCAGCCTTCTGTTATTCCCGGCCTCGCTGGGTGCCTGGTTTGGTCAGTCCGAAGGTATGGGCTGGCTGCAGGATATTTCACAGGCTATCGCTCCTGGTCAGCCGTTGAACATTTTGCTGTTTAGTGCAGGGATCATTTTCTTCTGCTTCTTCTATACAGCGCTGATGTTCAACCCGAAAGACGTAGCGGAAAACCTGAAGAAGTCCGGTGCCTTTATTCCGGGTATCCGTCCCGGTGAGCAGTCTGCACGCTATATCGATGGCGTTCTGACTCGCTTGACCATGTTCGGTGCTCTGTACATGACGGCCGTATGCTTGTTGCCCCAGTTCCTGGTGGTGGCGGCCAACGTACCGTTCTACCTTGGCGGGACCTCGTTGCTGATCGTGGTAGTGGTTGTGATGGACTTTATGTCGCAAGTACAATCGCACCTCGTTTCGCACCAGTACGAATCCCTGATGAAGAAAGCCAACCTGAAGGGCTACGGCAGCGGCATGCTCCGCTGAAGTGTCCATAAGGTTCGAGGAGTTGGTGATGAAAGTTCGTGCATCGGTGAAAAAGCTGTGCCGCAACTGCAAGATTATTCGCCGTGAAGGTGTAGTGCGAGTGATCTGCAGCGCGGAACCGCGTCACAAACAGCGCCAAGGCTGAATGTGATCGACGCTATAAGCCCGGCAGCTAGTGCGCTGCCGGGTTGATTATTTGTTTTTACAGCGATAATATCTCGCGCCCCATTTCTTGGCTTCCGGGGCGTAGGTAGCTGTCAATTGGAGTTCCACTGAATGGCCCGTATTGCAGGCGTTAACATTCCGGATAACAAGCACGCTGTTATCTCGCTGACCTACATCTTTGGTGTTGGTCGCACTACTGCACAGAAAATCTGTGCCGCTACCGGTGTAAACCCGGCAGCAAAGATCAAGGATCTCTCTGACGAGCAGATCGAGCAGCTGCGTGGTGAAGTCGCCAAGGTGAATACCGAGGGTGATCTGCGCCGTGAAGTGAACATGAAAATCAAACGCTTGATGGATCTGGGTTGCTACCGCGGCCTGCGTCATCGTAAAGGTCTGCCGGTTCGCGGTCAGCGCACCAAGACCAACGCACGCACCCGTAAGGGCCCGCGTAAGCCGATCCGCAAGTAATCGCGTTCGCGAATCGACAGGAATTTAGTCATGGCAAAACCTGCTGCTCGTACTCGTAAGAAAGTCAAAAAGACGGTGGTTGATGGCATCGCCCACATCCACGCTTCTTTCAACAATACCATCGTGACCATCACCGACCGTCAAGGTAACGCCCTGTCCTGGGCTACTTCCGGTGGTTCGGGTTTCCGCGGTTCCCGCAAGTCCACCCCGTTCGCTGCCCAGGTGGCTGCTGAGCGTGCTGGTCAAGCTGCGCTGGAATACGGCCTGAAGAACCTCGACGTCAACGTCAAGGGCCCAGGTCCGGGTCGTGAGTCCGCTGTCCGTGCTCTTAACGGCTGCGGTTACAAGATCGCCAGCATCACCGATGTGACGCCTATCCCGCATAACGGGTGCCGTCCTTCGAAGAAGCGTCGCGTGTAATCAGGAGACAGTGAGAAATGGCTCGTTACATTGGTCCCAAATGCAAACTGTCTCGTCGTGAAGGCACTGATCTGTTCCTGAAGAGTGGCGTCCGCGCTCTGGAATCGAAGTGCAACATCGAAGCAGCCCCAGGTATTCACGGCCAGCGCCGTGGCCGTCAGTCCGACTACGGCACCCAGCTGCGTGAGAAGCAAAAAGTTCGTCGTATCTACGGTGTACTGGAGCGTCAGTTCAGCGGTTACTACAAGCAGGCAGCCAGCCAGAAAGGCGCTACCGGCGAGAACCTGCTGCAACTGCTCGAGTGCCGTCTGGATAACGTCGTTTACCGTATGGGTTTCGGCGCTACTCGTGCCGAGTCCCGTCAGCTGGTTTCGCACAAAGCGATCAGCGTAAACGGCAAGACTGTCAACGTACCGTCCTACCAGGTCAAAGCTGGTGACGTGGTTGCAGTTCGCGAGAAGTCGAAGAATCAGCTGCGCATCGTTCAGGCTCTTGAGCTGTGTGCTCAGCGTGGCCGTGTTGAGTGGGTAGATGTAGACACCGAGAAGAAATCCGGCGTGTTCAAAAGCGTTCCGGTTCGTGGTGATCTCTCCGCTGACATCAACGAGAGCCTGATTGTCGAGCTCTACTCCAAGTAAGGGCTAGAAAATAGGTGCATCCATGCAGATTTCGGTAAATGAGTTCCTGACCCCCCGCCATATCGATGTGCAGGTGGTCAGTCAGACCCGCGCCAAGATCACTCTCGAGCCTCTCGAGCGTGGTTTCGGCCATACCCTGGGCAACGCGCTGCGTCGCATCCTGTTGTCCTCCATGCCTGGCTGTGCAGTAGTCGAGGCCGAGATTGACGGTGTACTCCATGAGTACAGCGCCATTGAAGGTGTTCAGGAAGACGTCATTGAAATCCTGCTCAACCTCAAAGGTCTGGCCATCAAACTGCACGGTCGAGACGAAGTTACACTGACTCTGGCGAAGAAGGGCTCTGGCGTCGTAACCGCTGCCGACATTCAGCTGGATCATGATGTTGAAATCGTCAACGGCGACCACGTAATCGCCAATCTGGCCGCTAATGGCGCGCTGAACATGAAGCTCGTTGTAGCTCGTGGTCGCGGCTATGAGCCGGCCGATTCGCGCCAGAGCGATGAAGACGAGAGCCGCAGCATTGGTCGCTTGCAGCTCGATTCTTCCTTCAGCCCGGTGCGTCGCGTGTCTTACGTGGTGGAAAACGCTCGCGTCGAGCAGCGCACCAACCTGGACAAGCTGGTTATCGATCTCGAAACCAACGGTACCCTGGATCCTGAAGAGGCCATCCGTCGTGCCGCTACCATCCTGCAACAGCAACTGGCTGCATTCGTCGACCTGAAGGGCGACAGCGAGCCGGTTGTGATCGAGCAGGAAGACGAGATCGACCCGATCCTGCTGCGTCCGGTTGATGACCTTGAACTGACCGTCCGTTCGGCCAACTGCCTGAAGGCAGAGAACATCTACTACATCGGTGACCTGATCCAGCGCACCGAAGTAGAGCTGCTCAAAACGCCGAACCTGGGTAAGAAGTCCCTGACTGAAATCAAGGACGTTCTGGCTTCCCGTGGTCTGTCCCTCGGTATGCGCCTCGACAACTGGCCGCCGGCAAGTCTGAAGAAAGACGACAAGGCGACTGCCTGATCGTCATCATCACCGAACGTGTAGTTTGGTAAGGAATTGAACCATGCGTCATCGTAAAAGTGGCCGTCACCTCAGCCGCACCAGCGCTCACCGCAAGGCCATGTTTCAGAACATGGCGGTATCGCTGTTCGAGCATGAGCTGATCAAAACTACTCTGCCGAAAGCCAAGGAACTGCGTCGCGTTGCCGAGCCGCTGATCACCCTGGCTAAGGAAGACAGCGTTGCTAACCGTCGTCTGGCTTTCGACCGTACTCGTTCGAAAGCTATCGTTGGCAAACTGTTCAACGATCTGGGCAAGCGCTACGCCACCCGTCAGGGCGGTTACCTGCGTATCCTCAAGTGCGGTTTCCGCGCTGGTGACAATGCCCCGATGGCTTATGTCGAGCTGGTCGACCGTCCGGTCGGCGGCAAGGTAGAAGCTGCCGAGTAAGGCATCGTTGCAAGAAGAACCGGGCTCAGGCCCGGTTTTTTTATGCCTCTCGTTTAGCCAAAATCTATCGCACTGTAAGTTGTTATTCATTTGTCGCTTCGCTTGTGCTCGTCAATACTCAACGCCAATCCCGCTCAGTCGGGAACGATCAGGCCAGGTAAGGAGAGAGACATGAGTGACAAGACCGAAGGCAAATGCCCATTCTCGGGTAAAGCCTCTCCAGAAACCCCGAAGCATGCCGCTGGCGGCGGTACAGGCAACCGTGATTGGTGGCCCAATCAGCTGCGCGTCGATTTGCTGCACCAGCATTCCTCCAAGTCCAACCCGTTGGGTGAGGACTTCAATTACGCCGAAGCCTTCAACTCGCTGGACTACGAAGCCCTGAAGAAAGACTTGCGTGCGCTGATGACCGACTCGCAGGACTGGTGGCCCGCCGACTTCGGCCATTACGGCCCGCAGTTCATCCGCATGGCCTGGCACGCCGCTGGTACCTACCGCACGGGCGACGGTCGTGGCGGTGCTGGTCGTGGCCAGCAGCGTTTCGCACCGCTTAACAGCTGGCCGGACAACGTTAACATCGACAAGTCGCGCCGCCTGCTGTGGCCGATCAAGCAGAAGTACGGCCAGAAGATTTCCTGGGCCGACCTGCTGGTGCTGACCGGTAACGTCGCCCTGGAAACCATGGGCTTCCGAACCTTCGGTTTCGCCGGTGGCCGTGAGGACACCTGGGAACCGGATCAGGATGTTTACTGGGGCACCGAGAAGACCTGGCTGGGTGGCGATGAGCGCTATGGCAAAGGCGCTGCCGGCCGTGAAGACGACCAGGGCGTGCTGGTCGCCGATGCCGAGCTGCATGGCCAGGAGCAGGACCGTACCGACAGCCAGGGGCGTAACCTGGAGAACCCGCTTGCCGCCGTGCAGATGGGCCTGATTTACGTGAACCCGGAAGGCCCGGAAGGCAACCCTGATCCGCTGGCTGCCGCCCATGACATCCGCGAAACCTTCGCGCGCATGGCGATGAACGATGAGGAAACCGTTGCTCTTATCGCGGGTGGTCACACCTTTGGCAAGACCCACGGTGCCGGCCCGGCTGACCACGTAGGCGCTGAGCCGGAAGCGGCTGGCCTGGAAGAGCAGGGCCTGGGCTGGGCCAGCTCGTTCGGTAGCGGCAAGGCTGGCGACACCATCACCAGCGGGCTGGAGGTGACCTGGACCACCACGCCTGCGCAGTGGAGCAACAACTTCTTCGAGAACCTGTTCAAGTTCGAGTGGGAGCTGACCAAGAGCCCCGCCGGCGCCCACCAGTGGATCGCCAAGAACGCCGACGCGATCATCCCCGATGCACACGACCCGTCGAAGAAGCATGTGCCTACCATGCTGACCACCGACCTGTCGCTGCGCTTCGATCCGGCTTACGAGAAGATCTCCCGTCGCTTCCTGGAAAATCCTCAGGCTTTCGCCGAAGCATTCGCCCGCGCCTGGTTCAAATTGACCCACCGTGACTTGGGCCCACGTTCGCGCTACCTCGGCCCGGAAGTGCCGAAAGAAGAGCTGCTGTGGCAGGACCCGCTGCCGGCGGTACATCACCCGCTGATTGACGACGCGGACGTGGCCACCCTCAAGTCCCAAGTGCTGGCTTCCGGGCTGTCGGTATCCGAGCTGGTGGGCACCGCCTGGGCCTCGGCCTCGACCTTCCGCGGCTCCGACAAGCGCGGTGGTGCCAATGGTGCGCGTATTCGCCTGGCCCCGCAGAAGGATTGGGCCGCCAATCAGCCCGAGCAACTGGCCAAGGTGCTGGCGAAGCTGGAAGGCATTCGCGCCGAGTTCAACCGCGCAGCCACTGGTGGCAAGCAGGTGAGCCTGGCCGACCTGATCGTGCTGGCCGGTAACGCCGGTATTGAGCAGGCTGCCAGCAAGGCTGGGCGTACCGTGAAGGTGCCGTTCTCGGCAGGGCGTAGTGACGCCTCCCAGGCGCAGACCGATGTGGAGTCCTTCGCCGTGCTTGAGCCGATCGCCGACGGCTTCCGCAACTACCTCAAGGGTCGTTACAGCGTGCCAGCCGAGGCGCTGCTGATCGACAAGGCGCAGCTGCTGACCCTGACCGCGCCAGAACTGACGGTGCTGGTCGGTGGCCTGCGGGCGATCAATATCAACGTCGGCGGCGCGAGTCATGGTGTGCTCACCGACAAGCCGGGCGCGCTGAGCAACGACTTCTTCGTCAACCTGCTCGACATGGGCACGGCGTGGAAGGCGGTGGCCGGTGACTCCAACCTGTTTGAGGGGCGTGACCGCAAGACTGGCAAGGTCAAGTGGACCGGGACCCGTGTCGACTTGGTGTTCGGCTCCAATGCGATCCTGCGTGCCCAGGCCGAAGTCTACGCCAGCGCCGATGCGCGTTTTATCGACGACTTCGTAGCGGCCTGGACCAAGGTTATGAACCTCGACCGTTTCGATCTCGCCTGATCCATGATCGGGCGCTTGCGCCCGGTCGGCGAGCTGCTCCAACACAACGCCTCCGTTATGGGGGCGTTGTGCTTTTTGCTTGACCCGGCCGGGTGATGGGTCGAGCATTCACCCATTCATTCGCAGCACCAAGGATTTCCCCATGAAGGGCCATATCGAAGTCATCGACTACCTCAAGTTCCTGCTTAAAGGGGAGCTGGCCGCGCGCGATCAGTACTTCATCCACTCGCGTCAGTACGAAGACTGGGGCTTCAACAAGCTCTACGAGCGCATCAACCACGAGATGGAGGAGGAGACCGAGCACGCCGACGCGTTGCTCAAGCGCATTCTTTTCCTCGAAGGTGTGCCGGACATGGTGCCGGATGCCTTCACCTTCGGGCAGACCGTGCCGGAGGCGCTGAAGCTGGACCTGGCGCTGGAGTACCAGGTACGCGCTGCGCTGAGCAAGGGCATCGAGCTGTGCGAGCGCCATCAGGATTACCAGACCCGCGACATCCTGCTGCTGCAGCTCAAGGACACCGAGGAAGATCACGCTTATTGGCTGGAAATCCAGCTGCAGCTGATCGACAAGCTGGGTCTGGAGAAGTATCTGCAAAGCCAGATGTAACTCACCACCCAAGAAAAAGCCCCGCATTCGCGGGGCTTTCTCGTTTCAGCGCGGCGCTCAGGCGCGATCACGTTCCAGCAGCGGCTTGAGGAAGTGCCCCGTGTGGGACTGCGGCATCTCGGCCACTTCCTCCGGCGTGCCGCAGGCGATGATCTGACCGCCCTTGGAGCCACCTTCCGGGCCGAGGTCCACCAGCCAGTCGGCGGTCTTGATCACGTCCAGGTTGTGTTCGATCACCACCACCGTGTTGCCGTGGTCGCGCAGGCGGTGCAGCACGTCGAGCAGTTGCTGGATATCCGCGAAGTGCAGACCGGTAGTCGGCTCGTCGAGGATGTACAGGGTCTTGCCGGTGTCACGCTTGGAGAGCTCGCGGGACAACTTGACCCGCTGCGCCTCGCCCCCGGACAGGGTGGTCGCCGACTGGCCGAGCTTGATGTACGAAAGGCCAACGTCCATCAGCGTCTGCAGCTTGCGCGCCAATGCCGGCACGGCATCGAAGAACGCGCGGGCATCCTCGATGGTCATTTCCAGCACCTCGTGGATGCTCTTGCCCTTGTACTTGATCTCCAGAGTTTCACGGTTGTAGCGCTTGCTCTTGCAGACGTCGCAAGGCACGTAGATGTCCGGCAAAAAATGCATCTCCACCTTGATCAGACCGTCGCCCTGGCACGCCTCGCAGCGGCCACCCTTGACGTTGAACGAGAAGCGCCCCGGGCCGTAGCCGCGGGAGCGAGCTTCCGGCACACCGGCGAACAGCTCGCGGATCGGCGTGAACAGCCCGGTGTAGGTCGCCGGGTTGGAGCGCGGCGTGCGGCCAATGGGGCTTTGGTCGATGTCCACCACCTTGTCCAGATGCTGCAGGCCGTCGATGCTGTCGTGGGCGGCGGCTTCCAGGGTCGTGGCGCCGTTCAATGCCGTGGCACTGAGCGGAAACAGGGTGTTATTGATCAGTGTGGACTTGCCCGAGCCAGACACACCGGTCACGCAGGTCAGCAGGCCGATGGGGATTTCCAGGTTGACGTTCTGCAGGTTGTTGCCACGAGCACCCTTGATCTTCAACGACAGCTTTTTGTTACGCGGTGTGCGCTTGGCCGGCACGACGATCTTGGTGCGGCCGGACAGGTACTTGCCGGTCAGCGAGTCCGGATGGGCCATGACTTCCTCGGCCGTGCCCTCGGCGACGATCTGCCCGCCGTGTACGCCAGCACCCGGGCCGATGTCGACCACGTAGTCAGCCATGCGGATGGCGTCCTCGTCGTGCTCGACCACGATCACCGTGTTGCCGATGTCGCGCAGGTGACGCAGGGTGCCGAGCAGGCGTTCGTTGTCGCGCTGGTGCAGGCCGATGGACGGCTCGTCGAGGATGTACATGACGCCCACCAGGCCGGCGCCGATCTGGCTGGCCAGGCGGATTCGCTGGGCCTCGCCGCCGGACAGCGTGTCGGCGCTGCGGTCCAGAGTCAGGTAGTCGAGGCCGACGTTGACCAGGAACTGCAGGCGTTCGCAGATCTCCTTGAGAATCTTGCTGGCGATCTCGCCGCGGCGACCGTCCAGGGTCAGGCCACCGAAGTAGTCGCTGGCTGCGCCAATCGGCAGGCCGGTGACGGCCGGCAGGGTCTTCTCGCCCACCCACACATGGCGGGCCTCGCGACGCAGGCGGGTGCCGCGACAGTCAGGGCAGGGCTGGGTGCTGAGAAACTTGGCCAGTTCCTCACGCACGCTGGTCGACTCGGTCTCGCGGTAGCGGCGCTCGAGGTTGGGCACGATGCCTTCGAACGGGTGCGAGCGCTTGACGATGTCGCCACGGTCGTTGAGGTATTTGAAGTCGACGTTCTGCGAACCGCTGCCGCCGAGGATGACTTTCTGGTGCTCGGCGTCGAGTTCGGCGAATGGTTTGTCGAGGCTGAAGCCATAGTGCGACGACAGTGAGCCGAGCATCTGGAAATAGTAAACGTTGCGCCGGTCCCAGCCGCGGATGGCGCCTTCGGCCAGGGTCAGCTCACCGTTGACCAGGCGCTTGGCGTCGAAATACTGCTTCACGCCCAGGCCGTCGCAGGTCGGGCAGGCGCCAGCCGGGTTGTTGAAGGAGAACAGCTTGGGCTCCAGCTCGCTGATCGAATGGCCGCACACCGGGCAGGCGAAGCGCGCGGAGAAAATGATTTCTTCGCCTTCTTCCCCTTCCATGGGCGCGATCAGCGCCAGGCCGTCGGCCAGCTTGAGCGCGGTCTCGAAGGATTCGGCCAGGCGCTGTTGCAGATCGCCGCGGGCCTTGAAGCGATCTACCACGGCGTCGATGCTGTGCTTCTTCTGCTTGTCGAGCTTGGGCAACTCGTCCAGCTCATACAGTTTGCCGTCGACCCGCACGCGCACGAAACCCTGGGCGCGCAGCTCGTCGAACACCGCCAGGTGCTCGCCCTTGCGCTCGCGAATCACCGGAGCCAGCAGCATCAACTTGCTGCCCTCCGGCATGGCCAGCACCTGGTCGACCATCTGGCTGACCGTCTGGGCTTCCAGCGGCAGGTCATGGTCGGGGCAGCGCGGCGTACCGGCGCGGGCGTAGAGCAGGCGCAGGTAGTCGTAGATCTCGGTAATGGTGCCGACCGTCGAGCGCGGGTTGTGCGAGGTGGACTTCTGCTCGATGGAAATCGCCGGCGACAGGCCTTCGATGGTGTCGACATCGGGCTTTTCCATCATCGACAGGAACTGTCGGGCGTAGGCCGACAGCGACTCCACGTAGCGGCGCTGGCCTTCTGCGTACAGCGTGTCGAAGGCCAGAGACGACTTGCCCGAGCCGGACAGGCCGGTGATCACGATCAGCTTGTCGCGGGGCAGGGTGAGGTCGATATTTTTCAGATTGTGGGTGCGGGCACCCCGGATCAGGATCTTGTCCAAAACAGCCTCGCGTGGCGGGCGGATAAACCGCCGAGTATAAGGGGGGCAACGGGCGTGCGGCAAAGCGCCGCTGCTGTGCCAGTAGGGTTTCGACTGGTAGAATCGTCGGCTTGTTTCAACAGGTTACTGACGATGGGCGATTCGCACAGCGAACGCATGAGTGGCGCGGAAACTCGTGCAGCCGGTGGGCTGGCGTTGGTGTTCGCATTCCGCATGCTGGGCATGTTCATGGTGTTGCCGGTATTGGCTACCTATGGGCAGGAGCTCGCCGGTTCAACCCCGGCGCTGATCGGTCTGGCGATCGGCGCCTACGGCCTGACCCAGGCCTTTCTACAGATTCCCTTCGGCGTGATCTCCGACCGCATCGGCCGGCGGCCGGTGATCTACTTCGGCCTGGTGATCTTCGCCGCCGGTAGTCTCTTGGCAGCCAATGCCGATTCCATCTGGGGCGTGATCGCCGGACGCGTGCTGCAGGGCGCCGGGGCGATCTCCGCGGCGGTGATGGCGCTGCTGTCCGACCTGACCCGCGAACAACACCGCACCAAGGCTATGGCGCTGATCGGCATGAGCATCGGCCTGTCGTTCGCTATCGCCATGGTGGTTGGCCCGCTGCTGACACGCGCCTTCGGCCTGTCCGGCCTGTTCCTGGCCACCGGTGCCATGGCGCTGCTGGGGATTGTCATTGTCGCGGGGCTGGTGCCGTCCAGTGCCGGACCGCTGCAGCACCGTGAGTCGGGGGTGGCCAAGCAGGCCTTGTGGCCGACCTTGAAAAACCCGGATCTGCTGCGCCTGGACTTCGCCATCTTCGCCCTGCACGCGACCCTCATGGCCAGCTTCATCGCCTTGCCGCTGGCGCTGGTGGAGCAGGGCGGGCTGCCCAAGGAGCAGCATTGGTGGGTGTACCTCACCGCGCTGCTCGGCGGTTTCTTCCTGATGGTGCCGTTCATCATCTATGGCGAGAAGAAGCGCCGCATGCGCCGTGTGCTGATAGGCTCGGTCGTCGTGCTACTCGCCTGCGAGCTGTTCTTCTGGCTGTTCGGCCATGGCCTGCGCAACCTGATGCTGGGCATCGTGGTGTTCTTCACCGCGTTCAACCTGCTCGAAGCCTCGCTGCCTTCGCTGATCAGCAAGGTGGCGCCGGCCGGTGGCAAGGGCACGGCGATGGGCGTTTACTCGACCAGTCAGTTCCTAGGCTCGGCGCTGGGCGGCATTCTCGGCGGCTGGCTGTATCAGCACTTCGCCCTGGCCGGCGTGTTCGGCGGCTGTGCGTTGTTAACGGTTCTCTGGCTGGCCATAGCTGTTACTATGCGCGAACCGCCGTATGTGACCAGCCTGCGGTTGCCGCTCTCCAGTGCGGCGTTGCAGGAAGCAGGTCTGGCCGAGCGAATTCAGGCGGCGCCGGGAGTAGCGGATGCCGTTGTGGTGGTCGAAGAGGCCGCCCTCTATGTGAAAGTGGATACCCAACAATTGGATCGCACGTCGCTGCAGCGCTTGATCGAAGCGGCGCCGGGGACGTGCTGAAAGTAGGAGAGCGTTATGGCCCGTGGGGTTAACAAAGTCATTCTGGTCGGTACCTGCGGACAGGATCCGGAAACGCGCTATCTGCCCAGCGGCAATGCCGTGACCAACCTGAGCCTGGCAACCAGCGAGCAGTGGACGGACAAGCAGACCGGTCAGCGCGTCGAGAAGACCGAATGGCACCGTGTGTCGCTGTTCGGCAAGGTTGCCGAGATCGCCGGCGAGTACCTGCGCAAGGGCTCCCAGGTGTACATCGAGGGCAAGCTGCAGACCCGCGAGTGGGAAAAGGACGGCATCAAGCGCTACACCACCGAGATCATCGTCGACATGCAGGGCACCATGCAGCTGCTCGGCGGCCGTCCTGACGGCGCCGGTGGTGGTGAGCAGCGTCAGTCGCGTCCGGCACCGCAGCGCGAGCCGCAGCAGCAGGCGCCACGTCAGTCCGCCCCGCAGCAACAGAAGCCGCAGCCGGCCCAGGACTACGACAGCTTCGACGACGACATTCCGTTCTGATCGAGCGCTGACTGCAAAAGGCCCCGCACTGCGGGGCCTTTTCGTTTGTGCCGCTCAGGCTGTGCTGAACAGCCGCTTGCGCAACAGGTCCTGGCAGACCCAGAACAGCAGGGCGAGCGCGATGCCGCAGAAGTTGGCCAGTACGTCCATGGTGCTGAATTCACGGGTCGGCTGCAGCAGGTGCTGCAGCCATTCCGAGAGCGGCGCCTGAATGAAAAGTAGCGGCCAGAGCAACCAACCGGGCGTACCGGGGAAGGCGAAGCGGGTGACCAGCGACAGACCGCCAAAGGCGATCAGGTGCAGGAATTTGTCCGACTCATTGAACAGGTCCGGCGGCGGCTCGGGGCGAAACAGGCCATAGGCGAGTAGCGCGCAGCAGGCCAGGAACAGCAATTTTTTCACGTGGTTTTCCTTGGTTTCTATCGGCTCTACATCAGGTCATTACTGCCCTGTAGGTTGCCAGGAGTGTGCTCTGACAAGGGCCAGGCGCGTCAGGATAAAGCCCGGTGATGACGCCGAGGGGTAAAAACAGCAAAATGCAGGCCATGGGGCTGAACCATTCGGGCTCTGCCAAGAGCCGGCTGGCCGTGCAGCATTGCCGGGCGTCGGCTCAAATCTGATTGTGGAGCTTCTAGTTTCGTTATGCGCATGCGCCTGTTGTTGCTGGGTGGTGGCAGTACGCTGGGCCGGGCGTTGATTCGCCTGGGCGCCGAGGAAGATATCGGCTTTCTCGCCCCGCGCCCGCCGACCCAGGGTTGGGATGCCGCCAGCCTGACTCAGTTGGTCGACGATACCCGCCCTGATGCGGTGATCAACCTCGCCTACTATTTCGATTGGTTTCAGGCCTCCAAGGTCAGCGTCGAGCGTTTCGCTGCTCAGGAACGCGCCGTCGAGCGCCTGGCCGAACTCTGCCAGCACCATGATATTCGCCTGCTACAGCCTTCCAGCTATCGGGTGTTCGATGGCGCCCGCGCCACGGCCTACAACGAGAAGGACGAAACCCAGCCACTGAGCACGCGTGGCCAGGTGTTGGTGCGCATGGAACAGAGCGTGCGCGCGCTGTGCCCACGCCATGTGCTGCTGCGCTTCGGCTGGATTCTCGATGACAGTCCGGACGGCCTGCTGGCGCGTTTTCTGGTGCGTGCCGAGCGCGACAAGGCGCTGTTCCTGGCCGATGATCGGCGGGGCAACCCGACGCCGGTGGACGATGCCGCGCGGGTGATTCTCGCCGTACTCAAGCAGCTCGATTGCGCCGCCCCGCTATGGGGTACCTACCATTACGGCGGCCACGAGGCGACCACCGCCCTGGCGCTGGGTCAGGCGATTCTCAGCGAAGCCCGTCACCTGCGGGAAAACCTGCTGGAAGAAATTTGCGGCCAGGCCCATGCCGCCCGCGGCGATGCCTCCGATGAACCGCAGCACGGCGTACTGGCGTGCAAGAAAATCCTTCACACCTTCGGCGTCAAGCCGCGCGCCTGGCGTGCTGGCCTGCCGAGCCTGCTGGAGCAGTATTACCGCCATGTCTGATCAACCCGTTCTCGTCACCGGCGGCGCCGGCTTTATCGGCTCCAATCTGGTCGACGCCCTGTTGGCGCGCGGGCACAGCGTGCGCGTGCTGGACAACCTGTCCATGGGCAAGCTGAGTAATCTGCCGCTCGATGATGCTCGTCTGACCTTCATCGAAGGCGACGTGGCCGATGCCGCGCTGGTCAGTCGCGCGGTGGCCGGCTGCAGCGCCGTGGTGCACCTGGCCGCGGTGGCGTCGGTGCAGGCCTCGGTGGACGATCCGGTCAGCACCCACCAGAGCAACTTCATCGGCACCCTGAACATCTGCGAAGCGATGCGCGAGCATGGTGTGCGTCGTGTGGTCTTTGCCTCCAGCGCCGCGGTTTACGGCAACAACGGCGAAGGCGTGGCCATCGACGAGGATACCGCCAAGGCGCCGCTGACACCCTACGCTTCGGACAAGCTGGCCAGCGAACATTACCTGGAATTCTACGCGCGGCAGCACGGGCTGGAACCGGCGATTTTTCGCTTCTTCAACGTGTTCGGCCCGCGCCAGGATCCATCCTCGCCGTATTCCGGTGTGATCAGCATCTTCACCCAGCGCGCCCAGCAGGGCCTGCCGATCAGCGTGTTCGGTGACGGCGAGCAGACCCGCGACTTCTTCTATGTCGCCGATCTGGTCGAGCTGCTGCTGCAAGCACTGGACGCCAGGCAGCCGCCACCCGGTGCGGTTAACGTCGGCTGGAACCAGGCGGTGAGCCTCAAAGAGTTGCTGACGCAGATCGGTCAGCTGCTCGGCGGCCTGCCGCCGGTGACGCATCTGGACGCACGAGCCGGCGATATCCGCCATTCCCGTGCCGACAATGGCCGCCTGGCGAACGAGTACCGGCTGCCGGTGCAGACCTCGCTGCGTGATGGATTGGCGGCGTTGCTCAATAGCTGAGTCGTTAAGCGCTGCATAGCAAAAAGCCGGCGATGCCGGCTTTTTGCGTCTTGGAGTTGGTGAGCCTAGCGCTGAACCTGTGAGAGCGCGCCGTGCGCGCGAATCGCGGGCATCGACTAGGCGTCCCCGGCCGCTCCCACAAAAGCAGATCGCTGTCAGCCCGCTTCTTCGAGCTGTCCTTAGAACTTGTAACCCAACCCCACCATGTACACGAACGGATCCACATCCACGTCGACCTTGGCGCGCACGCCCAGGGCGGTGTTGTCCACATAGGCGGTGGTGTCGATGTCGATGTAGCGAGCCTGGGCGTTGATCATCAGGTTGTCGGTGAGCATGTAGTCGGCACCGATCTGCCAGGCCAGGCCCCAGGAGTTCTTGGCGCGGAAGTTGTCGAAACCGGCTGACGAGGCGCCGCTGCCCACGTGTTCGTCGTAGATCCAGGTGTAGTTGATGCCGCCGCCGACGTAGGGCTGGAAGGCCGACTTGGCGTCGAGCGGGTAGTACACCAGGCTCAGGGTCGGCGGCAGGTGCTTGAGGGTACCGAGTTTGCCGTTGGCGGCGTCCAGCACGGTGCCCTTGATCTTCACGTCATGCTCGAACGGCGTGGCGGCGAGCAGTTCGACGCCCAAGTGGTCGGTCAGCATGTAGGCGAAGTTCAGGCCCAGCTGGGTGTCGCTGCTCATGGTCGCCTTGCCGCCCAGGTCGGTGCCCGCCAGGCCGCCGCGGTCGACCTTGACCGAGGAGCTGTCCGCATCGGGGTTGACGGTGATGGCGCCGGCGCGCACGAGAATGTCACCGGCCTGATGCGCCTGGGCAACGGGGGCCGCCAGCGCCAGGGCGATCAGTGAGGCAGAGAACAGCGACTTGTACATGGTGAGCTCCTAACGGTCATTCGAATCATCTCGGATGGCGTCAGGGTACGGCGCTGGGCGAAGCGCCTGTTGACTCAGCTCAATAGCTGGCTAAGCAAGGGTGCGACGGTTTGTCGCGATGCAGGGGCTGTCGAGGCTTCAGCGCAACCCGTGGGCCCATGCTGACGCGTCAACAGACCCTAATTGGCCGGTAGTTCGTAGGGATAGATTTTGTCCGCCGCCAGCTGATAGCCGACCTCGGCCAGTTCGCTGCTGCTGTGCTCGACCTTGAGCGGGCCTTCGACCCAGAAGGGCTGGTACAGCGCGTCGAGCAGCACGCCCAGTTCGGTGTTGACGTGGATGATCTGGTTGGACGGCGGTGGCGGCACATGGATGCAGGCGCCGAAGTAGGGCACCAGCAGGAACTCGGTCACGCGGCCTTCTTCGGTGACGTCCAGCGGTACGATGTAGCCGGGGATCTTGACGTTCTGGCCGTCCATCTCCTTGACCACCGGCGCCGACGGGAACTGCTGCAACGAGGCCGCGCCGCCCTCGGACAACGCGTCGCCCAACTGCGACATGTCGTGCATCGGTGTCATCTGCGGAACCTGTGGCGGTGCGTCCTTGGGGATCAGTTCCTGCCAGTTCAGCGTACGCAATTCGGCAGCCCAGAGCGGTGAGGCCAGGGTGAGGAGCAGAGCGGTAAGCAGGGCGCGACGCATGACACTACCTTCGGGTTGGAAAACGAAGCCGGGCTGATTGGCCCGGCTTCGTTTAGTCACAGTCGAATGGAGAGCCCATCCGCTAACGACTGCCGATACGCGCGCCAGGCCGGCACACAGCCCATCAGCAGGGCGGCCGCCAGAATAGCGCCAAGCAGTGTCCACTCATAGGGCGTTGGTGCGCTGAGCGGCAAATACAGGCCATAGTTGGCCTGCACGTAGCCTTGCGCACCGGCGATGCCGGCATACAGCAGCGCCGTGCCGGCCACCACGCCAGCCACCGCCAGCGAGAACGCCTCGAGAACCAGCAGGCTGGCGACATGCCACGGCCGCGCGCCGACCGAACGGAGGATGGCCATCTCCCGACGACGCTCGTTAAGGCTGGTGAGAATCGCCGTGAGCATGCCGATCAGCCCGGTCAGTACCACGAACAGCGAAACCACGAACAGCGCCTTTTCCGCCGTGCCCATCAGGCTCCACAGCTCCTGCAGGGCGACACCGGGGAGAATCGCCAGCAACGGCTCGCCGCGATATTCGTTGACCTCGCGCTGCACGGCGAAGGTGGCGATCTTGCTCTTCAGGCCGAGCATCGCCGCGGTGATCGCCTTGGGCTGCAGGTCCATGTGCCGCGCCTGTTCGGCGCTGACCTTGCCGGCGCCGCGGGCGGGTACGCCGTTCTGCCAGTCGACGTGCAGCGCTTCCATGCCTTCCAGGGAAATGTGCAGGGTGCGATCCACCGGGGTACCGGTACGGGCCAGAATTCCGCTGACCACGAACGGCTTGTCGTCGTGCTGCTGCAGGCTGACCGTCGCCACACCGTGGGACAGCACCAGCTCGTCGCCGAGCTTGTAGTTCAGCGCCTTGGCCACCTCGGCGCCGAGCACCACGTCGAACAGGTCGTGAAAGCGCTCGCCCTGGGCCAGCTGAAGGGATTGCCCGCGGCCGTAATGGTAATGGTCGAAGTAGCCCTCGTTGGTGCCCATCACCCGATAACCGCGGTGCGAGTCGCCCAGGGAAATAGGGATCGCCCAGTCGACCTGGCGATGCGCGGCGAGTTTCTCGAAGCTGTCCCAGCGGATGTTGTTGGTGGCGTTGCCGATGCGGAACACCGAGTAGAGCAGCAGGTTGACGCTGCCGGAGCGGGCGCCGACGATCAGGTCGGTGCCGCTGATGGTGTTGGCGAAGCTGGCACGCGCTTCGGTGCGCACCCGCTCCACCGCGAGCAGCAGGCACACCGACAGGGCGATGGCGAATACCGTGAGCAGGGCGGTAAAACGGCGGTTGGCCAGGCTGGCCAGGGCGAGTCGTAACAGGAACACCTCAGACCTCCTGGGGCTTGCTGGCGCGGTTGAGTTCACCCAGCGACAGGCTGCGGTCGAACAGCGCGGCCAGGCTCTGGTCATGGCTGACGAACAGCAGGCTGGCGCCGACGTCGCGGCATTCGCCGAACAGCAGTTCGAGAAACGCCTGGCGAGCATCGGCATCCAGCGCCGAGGTCGGCTCGTCGGCGATCACCAGCTCCGGTTGGCCGATCAGCGCGCGGGCGGCAGCGACACGTTGCTGCTGGCCGATGGACAGCGAATCGGCGCGGCGTTCGAGCAGCTCGGGGTGCAGGCCCAGGTGCTCCAGCAGCTTGCCGGCGGCCTCGCTGACGCTGCCGTAGCGCTGTGCGGCGCGCTCGGCCCGCAGGCGCGAAAAGCGGCACGGCAGCTCGACGTTGTCGCGCACGCTCAGGAATGGCAGCAGGTTGAACTGTTGGAAGATGTAGCCGGTGTGGTCGACGCGAAAGCGATCGCGGCGGGCCGCCGAGAGCGTGGCGAGGTCTTCGCCCAGCAGGCGAATGCGGCCGCGGCCGGGTTTCTGTACGCCGCCGAGCAGGCCGAGTAGGGTGGTTTTGCCACTGCCACTGGGGCCCTTGAGAAACAGGGTCTCGCCGCGTTGCAGGTGAAAATGGGGGATGTCCAGAAGCTCGTCCTGGCCGGGCCAGGCGAAGCCGAGGTCAGTGAGTTCGATCAGTGCTGTGGTCATGGGGACTGCTGGCGCTGGAGAGAAAAACAGCAAGTGTGCCAGTCATGGCCACGAAATGCTGAGCCAGAGGGTGTTGCCGAACGTGTGCAACAGCCGATGCCGCCTGGTGACGGCATCGGCATGGTCGGTCAGAAGCTCAGGCGCGGGTTGGCCGGGGTCGACTCGACGCCCTGCTGTCCGCTCGGGCCGATCAGTTGCACGTTGATCTTCTGGGTGGCCGGGAATTGCTTGTAGAACGCCGACAGGTCGAGGGTCTTCAGCTCACCCGGCTGTTTGCAGGTGAAGCTGTAGTCGGCATCGATGTCGCTGTGCTCGTGGTGATGTTCGTCGCCATCGGCATGCTCGTCGTGGTCAGCTTCGGCATTGCCGAAAAGCGGGCTGCGCACTTCGTTTTCGCTCAGACTGCAACCCGCCGCGGCGGGCAAGCTAAACAGGGTTTGCGGTTTTTCAAGTACCGCGCGGGCGGCGGCGACGGTCTTCTTGTCGGCATCGCTGGTCGCGGCATGCTCGAAGCCGACGATATTCATGGCCGGGCTTTCCAGTTTGATTTCCAGGGTGCTGCCTTCCAGCGCCATGTTCAGCGTGGCGACGCCGTGTTCGTGTTTCCCGAGGCTGCCGTGTTCATGTTCATCGTGGGCCTGGGCGGCGGCCAGGGGCAGCAGGGCGAAGGGCAGGGCAAGCAGCAGGTGGCGCATGGATAGCTCCGAGGCAGGAAGGGTTTACAGGAATTGATACGTTATAACAAATTTATGCGCTGTGGTAGAGCCGCCTTGGTTTACTTGCCTGCTCGTGGGAGCATGGCGAATCGATTTGGTTGGAGGCAGATATGGTGCGTATTCGCGGACGGATCGGTGATTGGCCGGTGGACCTGACAGTGGAGCTGGATCCCCAGGATTGGGCACAGTTGGCAGCGGCCGTGTCGGTGGCGCCTGCGCAGAGTCCGGCGACAGCCGCGTCAGCTTCGGCGCCGGCCGATCAGGATGCTCAGTGGCAGACGGTGTTGGAGCTGCTGCGCCGTGCCGGGCGTATCGAGGGGCCGCAGCTCATGGCGCAACTGGCGGCGCTGGCCGGCGGTGAAGTGGCTGGCAAGCGCCTGCTGGTTCGCCTGCGCCATTGTGATCAGGTGCGCATGGAAACCGGCACCGATGCGCCGGTTTATTGCTGGGTAGGAGAGGCGTAGTTCAGGCTGCCTGGGTGATCTGGGCATGCCTATGGGCAACTACTAGGCAGAAGCGGACATCCAGCGATCTCGTAGGAGGGGCTTCAGCCCCGAGCTTTTTATCAAGGCCGACAAAGAGCTCGCGGCTAAAGCGGGTCGCCGCCCGGCCCCTCCTACAAAAGTAGCAGCGCTCTATGTCCGCTTCCGCCGCGTTGCAGTCAAAATAGCTAAAGCCCGGCACGAAGATCGTGGACAGGTGTCCTCAGTACAGCGCCTGATACACCCGACGACGGTAGGTGGTGACCAGCGGATTGTCGTTGCCGAGCAGGTCGAATACCTGCAGCAGGGTCTTGTGTGGCAGGCCGTCGGCGTAATTGCGATTGCGCATGAACAGCTTCAGCAGACCGTCCAGCGCCGGCTCGTATTGCTGGCGGGCGAGTTGCTGGATGGCCAGCTGATAGGCCGCTTCGTCATCTTCGCCGTTCTGGGCGAGGCGGCTTTTCAGGGTGGCAGCGTCCGGCAGGTCGGCGGCCTGGCGCAGGAAGGTGATCTGCGCACGGGCACCGGCAAGTGCCTGCTTGTGCTCATCACCTTTCACGGCGCCCAGCACCTGCTCGGCCTCGTTCAGCTCGCCACGTTCGGCCACGCAGCGGGCGTAGAGAATCAGCGCGGCGGCGTTCTCGTTGTTTTCCGTCAGCAGTTCCTTGAGCGCGGCTTCGGCTTCACCGATGCGGCCGTCGGCGAAAGCGTTTTGTGCCACTTCCAGCAGGTCGGCCTGGGGCGCCGGTGGCTCAGCGATGTGGGGCTGCAGCAGGGCGCGAATCGCCGACTCCGGTTGAGCGCCCTGGAAGCCGTCGACCGGCTGGCCGTTCTTGAACAGCACCACGGTCGGCAGGCTGCGAATGCCGAAGCGCGCGACGATGTCCTGCTCGATATCGCAGTTGACCTTGGCCAGCAGCAGCTCGCCCGCGTAGCCCTCGGTGATCTGCGCCAGTACCGGCATCAGCGCCTTGCAGGGTGCGCACCACTCGGCCCAGAAATCGACGAGCACCGGTTTGTTGAACGAGTTCTCGATCACCAGTTGCTCAAATTGGGCGGCGCCATTGATATCGAAGATGTAGGGGGAGTCGCTCATGGTCGGTCTCTGTCCGGGCGAAAATGGGTGTGACTATAAATGTGGGCGCCGCTGCAAGGCTACAAGGGGGCTGTGGCAGCGTGATACAGGCTGACGTGACGGAAGGTTTCCGGCTCGGCCAGGTCGGGCCAGGTACACCCCTCCAGCCCGGCGATGCGCCGATAGCGCGGATGATTGAAATCGCGCACTCGGGAGTCGGCTACCAGCACTTCGCGGGCATGTTCCAGCGCGCGGTCGAGCAGGGGCAGGTTACTGCGGTCGTAAAGCACGTCGGCGACGATGGCCAGGTCATAGTCGCGCGGCTCGCTGAACAGGTCGCTCGAATAGGCCAGCTCCACGCCGTTGAGCGCGGCGTTGGCGCGGCAGGCCGCCAGCGCCAGTGGGTCCAGGTCGCAGGCCACCACTTGGGCAGCGCCGGCGCGGGCGGCCGCGATCGCGGCGACGCCCGAGCCTGTGCCCAGGTCCAGCACCCGCTTGCCGCGCACCCACTCGGGGTGGCGCGCCAGCCAGTCGACCAGCACCAGGCCACTGGCCCAGCAGAAGCACCAGTACGGCGGTTCTTCGAGAATGCGCCGGGTTTCCTCGGGACTGAAGCAGCGGTCCATATTGGCCGGGTCGATCAGCCACAGGCGTAGGTCGCTGCCCGGCAGCGTGGTGGTAGTCAGCCGGGCATCGCCGAGCAGTTCACCCAGCGCGGCCTGCAGGTGTGGTGGTGGGGTCACAGCGCCGGCGTCACGCGGATCTCGCCGAGCGACTGGCTTTGCGGCTCACGGATCAGCTGGTTGGGCATGTGCAGCACCAGCTTGGCGGATTGATGCACGCGCCCACGCAGCTCCACGCGGATGCCCTGATTGAAGTTCTCCGGATTAAACGGCAGGCTGAACGGCAACGGCGCGCCGGTGCCACGCAGCTGGATATTGCCGAGCAGCTTGTGGGGCAGGCCGCGATCGTTGATGGTCAGCAGCGCTAGTTCCACCTCGGCGCCGGCGGGCACGTCCAGCAGGGTGCCGGTGAGTTCGCGCAGATGGGCCGGCAGTGGCGCGGGCTCTTCCTTCTTCACCACTGGCGGTACCGGGGCAGGAGCAGGCGGTGGTGCTTCGCCTGCGCAGGCGGCGAGCAGGGCGGCAAGGCAGAGCGGGGCGAGCGGGCGCAGTGGCATCGGATGATCCTGAAGGGCGGGCAATGCCCCGGATTCTCGCTAGAGCCGGCGGTGAATGCAAAGGAAAGCGCCCGCTCTGGTGCGCTTGGCGCCAGAAGGTGTTGATGCGCTACCATGCGGGCTTTCCTGCCAGTGACCGTTTCCCGCCATGCACTGCCCGTTCTGCTCCGCCAACGACACCAAAGTCATCGATTCGCGTCTGGTCGCCGAGGGTGATCAGGTGCGTCGCCGCCGCGAATGCTTGGCCTGCGGCGAGCGCTTCACCACCTTCGAAACCGCCGAGCTGGTGATGCCGCGCCTGATCAAGCAGGACGGCAGCCGCCAGCCCTTCGACGAAGACAAGCTGCGTGCCGGCATGCAGCGTGCACTGGAAAAACGCCCGGTGAGCGTCGAGCGGCTGGAAGCGGCCATCGCCCATATCAAGCATCGGTTGCGCGCCACCGGCGAGCGCGAAGTCAAGTCACTGGTGCTCGGCGAGCTGGTGATGACCGAACTGCAGAAGCTTGATGAAGTGGCCTATATCCGCTTCGCCTCGGTGTACCGCCGCTTCCAGGACCTCAACGAATTCCGCGAGGAAATCGACCGTCTTTCCCGCGAGCCGAATCAGGATTGAGATGAGCAACAGCGATCACGCCTACATGGCGCGCGCCCTCGAACTTGCGCGCAAGGGTCTGTATTCCACCCACCCCAATCCCCGTGTCGGCTGCGTGATCGTGCGCGACGGCAAGATCGTCGGCGACGGCTGGCACGCCAAGGCCGGCGAGCCCCATGCCGAGGTTCATGCGCTGCGCCAGGCCGGTGACAAGGCCCGTGGTGCTACCGCCTACGTGACCTTGGAGCCGTGCAGCCACCACGGGCGTACGCCGCCGTGCGCCGATGCACTGATCGCCGCCGGCATCACCCGCGTGGTCGCCGCCATGCAGGACCCTAATCCGGAAGTCGCCGGGCGCGGCCTGCTGCGCTTGATGAATGCCGGCATCGCCGTGCAGGGCGGCGTGCTGGAGGCCGAGGCGCGGGCGCTGAACGCGGGCTTTATCAAGCGTATGGAAACCGGCCTGCCGCTGGTGCGTGTGAAATTGGCGATGAGCCTGGACGGGCGCACCGCCATGGCCAGTGGCGAAAGCCAATGGATCACCGGGCCGGCGGCGCGTGCCGCGGTGCAGCGCCTGCGTGCGCGTTCCAGCGTGGTGCTCAGCGGCGCCGATACCCTGCTGGCCGATGGCGCGCGGCTGACCGTACGCCCGGACGAACTGGGCCTGGGCGCCGAGCTGACTGCACTGGCCCAGGCGCGGCCGCCGCTGCGCGTGCTGGTCGATGGGCGCCTGCGGGTGCCGCTCAGCGCGCCGTTCTTCCAGGCAGGCCCGGCGCTGGTCGCCACCTGCGCAGCGGCCACCTCGCGCTGCCGTTATCTGGATGACGGCCACGAGCTGCTGGCCATGCCCGGCAGCAACGGTCATGTCGATCTGCGTAAGTTGCTGCTGGAGCTGGCATCGCGTGGCGCCAACGAAGTGCTGGTCGAGGCCGGGCCGAAACTGGCGGGCGCCTTTGCCCGGCTGGGGCTGGTCGACGAGTACCAACTGTTCGTTGCGCCCAAGTTCCTCGGCTCCAGCGCGCGGCCGCTGCTCGACCTGCCGCTGGCGCGTATGGCCGAAGCGCCAGCCCTGAAGATCGTCGACATGCGTGCCGTGGACGACGACTGGCGCATCATCGCCGTGCCTGATCGCGCGAGCTGAACGCACAGCTTGTAGCCTGTTCGCGATCTTTCTGGGCATACGTACGGGCTGCTACGAGGCAAAAGCGGCCATCGGCGCAGTATCTGTGGGAGCGCCCGTTCTGCCGCATTGCCGTCAAATAGATAAAGCCCGGCGCGAAGGTCGTGAACAGCCTCTTGGGCATGGCCGCCGTGCGCTGGCGCGGCAACTGTGGTAAAACGCCTGTCGGCTGCGACAAGCAGCCACACGTTCTCAGGGCGGGGTGTAATTCCCCACCGGCGGTAATGGTGCCAAGAACCTGTTTTAGATCTGCTGCGCGTCGGCCATACGGCGTTGAAATTGGGCTCGGGCTGCTCATTTACAGCCTGTAAACTCCGCGCCCTCGCCCAATTTCGCCTTGTCTGGCGCTAGCTCGCGAGATCTAAACTCAGGTTCTACCTAGCCCGCGAGCGCCCGGTACGGCACCAGCCGCCCGGGGACGAGCAGATCCGGTGTGATTCCGGAGCCGACGGTATAGTCCGGATGAAGAGAGAGCGGGATTGCCTGGTCAGGTGGCCTTTCGGTCGCTGCATGTCCGTACCATCCCTATCGATCCAAGCTGCCCTGTTTTAACCATAAACAGGAGTCGAACATGTCCATCTCTAACAGCGTACGCCGGGTCGCCTTCGTGCAGGCCTGCTGGCACCGCGAAATCGTCGATCAGTCTCGTCACGCCTTTATCGAAGAAATGCAGCGCCAGGGTTACGCGGCCAGCGAAATCGATTGCTTCGAAGTCGGCGGCGCCTTCGAAATCCCTCTGCACGCCAAGCGCCTGGCCAAAAGCGGCCGCTACGCCGGTATCGTCGCCGCCGGGTTGGTGGTCGACGGTGGTATCTACCGCCACGAGTTCGTCGCCCAGGCGGTGATCGAGGGCCTGATGCAGGTGCAACTGGACACCGACGTGCCGGTGTTCTCGGCGGTGCTCACGCCTCATCATTTCCATGCCGGCGAAGAGCATCAGACGTTCTTCCGCGAGCATTTTCTGGTCAAGGGCGCCGAAGCGGCGCGCACTTGCGCCGACACGCTGCGCAAGCTCAAAGAATTGCCGGTCTGACGAGGAGCCTTTATGTTCACCGGAATCATCGCATCCATCGGCAGCATTGCCGCCATCACCCCCAAGGGCGGTGACGTACGCGTATACGTGAAGACCGGCAAGCTGGATCTGGGTGACGTCGTCCTGGGCGACAGCATCGCGGTCAACGGCGTGTGCCTGACCGCCGTCGAGCTGCCGGGCGACGGCTTCTGGGCCGATGTCAGCCGCGAAACCCTGGCGCGTACCGCCTTCGTCGACCTGAAGACCGGCAGCCGGGTCAACCTGGAAAAGGCCCTGACACCGACCACGCGCCTGGGTGGCCACCTGGTCAGCGGGCACGTCGACGGCGTTGGCGAGATCGTCTCCCGTGAGGAGAACGCCCGTGCCATCCAGTTCAAGGTGCGCGCGCCGCGCGAGCTGGCCAAGTACATCGCCCACAAGGGTTCGATCACCGTCGACGGCACCAGCCTGACGGTCAACGCCGTCGATGGCGCCGAGTTCGAGCTGACCATCGTGCCGCACACCCTGGCCGAAACCATCATGGCCGACTACCACGCCGGGCGTCGGGTCAATCTGGAGGTCGATCTGCTGGCCCGTTACCTAGAGCGCCTGCTGCTCGGTGACAAGGCCGCCGAGCCGAGCAGCTCCGGGCTGACCGAAGGTTTTCTCGCCGAACACGGCTACCTGAAGCATTAAGGACACCGCCACCATGGCACTCAACAGTATCGAAGAGCTGGTCGAAGACATCCGCGCCGGCAAGATGGTCATCCTCATGGATGACGAAGACCGCGAGAACGAAGGCGACCTGATCATCGCCTCCGAGTGCGTCACCGCCGAGCACATCAACTTCATGGCCCGCTTCGCCCGCGGCCTGATCTGCATGCCGATGACGCGCGAACGCTGCGAAACCCTCAAGCTGCCGCTGATGGCACCGCGCAACGGTTCCGGCTTCGGCACCAAATTCACCGTGTCCATTGAAGCGGCCGAGGGTGTGACCACCGGCATTTCCGCCGCCGACCGCGCGCGCACCGTGCAGGCCGCGGCGGCCAAGAACGCGGTGGCCGAAGACATCGTCAGTCCCGGCCACATCTTCCCGCTGATGGCCCAGCCCGGCGGCGTGCTGGCTCGTGCCGGCCACACCGAAGCGGCCTGCGATCTGGCGCGCATGGGTGGTTATGAGCCGAGCGGGGTGATCTGCGAGATCATGAACGACGACGGCACCATGGCCCGCCGTCCGGAACTGGAAGAGTTCGCCGCCAAGCACGGTATCAAGATCGGTACCATCGCCGACCTGATCCACTACCGCATGCTCCACGAGCGCACCGTGCAGCGCATCGCCGAGCAGCCGCTGGACAGTGAGGTAGGCCACTTCAACCTGGTGACCTACCGCGACTCGGTGGAAGGCGACGTGCACATGGCCGTGACCCTGGGCACCATCTGCGCCGAAGAGCCGACCCTGGTGCGCGTGCACAACATGGACCCGATGCGCGACCTTCTGATGGTTCGTCAGCCGGGCCGCTGGAGCCTGCGTGCGGCGATGACCGAAGTGGCCGAGGCCGGCAGTGGCGTGGTGCTGTTGCTCGGCCATTCCCTGGGCGGCGACGAAGTGCTGGCGCATATCCGCGAAGCGGACGGCAGCACTACCGCTAAGGTGCCGAGTACCTATAGCACCGTGGGCGCAGGTTCGCAGATTCTGCGTGACTTGGGCGTGCGCAAGATGCGCCTGATGAGTGCACCGATGAAGTTCAACGCGATATCCGGTTTCGACCTGGAAGTTGTAGAATACCTGCCCCCCAAATAATGGGGCGACCGCGATGGGCCGATTCCGCCCCATCGCCTATATTTTCGGGGCCTGCAGCGGCGGGCCCTGGCTCTTTAAAGACAGCTCGAGAACTCGCTATGACACTCAAGACCATCGAAGGTACTTTCATCGCTCCCAAGGGTCGCTTCGCCCTGGTGGTTGGCCGCTTCAACAGCTTCGTGGTCGAAAGCCTGGTCAGCGGCGCGGTCGACGCCCTGGTTCGCCACGGCATCAGCGAAGACGACATCACCATCATCCGCGCACCGGGTGCCTTCGAAATCCCTCTGGTTGCCCAGAAAGTCGCCCAGCGTGGCGAGTTCAACGCCATCATCGCCCTCGGCGCAGTGATCCGTGGCGGCACCCCGCACTTCGAGTACGTGGCCGGTGAGTGCACCAAGGGTCTGTCCCAGGTGTCCATGGAGTTCGGCGTACCGGTCGCCTTCGGCGTTCTGACCGTCGATTCCATCGAGCAGGCCATCGAGCGTTCCGGCACCAAGGCCGGCAACAAGGGCGCCGAAGCTGCCCTGTCCGCTCTGGAAATGGTCAGCCTGCTGGCGCAGTTGGAGGCCAAGTGAGCCAGAACGACAACAAGCCAGCCAAGAAAGGCCCGAGCCCCAAGCTGCTGGCTCGCCGTCAGGCGCGCACCCTGGCCATGCAGGCCCTGTACTCCTGGCACATCGCGGGCCAGGCACTCAACGAGATCGAAGCGCAGTTTCGGGTCGACAACGACTTCAGCGCGGTCGACGGCGCCTACTTCCACGAGATCCTGCACGGCGTGCCGCGCCAGAAGAGCGAGATCGACGCCCTGTTCGAACCGCTGCTCGACCGTCCGCTGGACGAGATCGACCCGGTCGAGCTGTCCATCCTGCGTCTGTCCACCTACGAGCTGCGTAACCGCATCGACGTGCCGTACCGCGTAGTGATCAACGAAGGCATCGAGCTCGCCAAGGTGTTCGGCGCCACCGACGGTCACAAGTTCGTCAACGGCGTGCTCGACAAGCTGGCGCCGACTCTGCGCGCCGACGAAGTCCGCGACTTCAACAAGCGCTGAGTGTCTTGGGCGAGTTCGAGCTGATTCGTCACTACTTCGCCGCAGCCGCCTGTGCGCAGGCGGCCGATGGTGTGGTGCTGGGAATCGGCGATGACTGCGCCCTGCTCGAAATGCCGGCCGGCGAGCAGCTGGCAGTGTCCACCGACACCCTGGTAGCCGGCGTGCATTTCCCGGTCGACGCGCCAGGTGAGCTGCTTGGCCAGCGCGCCCTGGCCGTTTCGGTCAGTGACCTGGCCGCCATGGGCGCAACGCCCCTGGCCTTTACGCTGGCACTGACCCTTCCCGAGGTTTCCCCCGACTGGCTGGCCGACTTCACGGCCGGGCTGGAGCGCATGGCGCGTCAATGTGGCGTGCGCCTGGTTGGTGGCGACACCACCCGTGGGCCGCTGAGCCTGACCCTCACCGTATTCGGCCGTGTGCCCGTCGGCCTGGCGCTGACCCGCGCCGGCGCGCGCCCGGGTGATCTGCTCTGTGTGGGCGGTACCCTTGGCAATGGCGCCGGCGCGCTGCCGTTCGTGCTCGGTGAGCGGGCCGAGCAGGTGCATAGTGCCGAGCTGCTGGCCCACTACTGGTCGCCGGCGCCGCAGCTACAGATCGGCCAGGCCCTACGTGGCATGGCCACGGCTGCGCTGGATATCTCCGACGGCCTGCTCGCCGACTGCGGGCACATCGCCCGGGCGTCCGGCGTCGCGCTGTTCGTCGAGCAGCAGCACCTGCCGCTGTCGGCCGCTCTACTGGCCTGCGTGGATGATGAAAGCGCGCGCCAGCTGGCGCTCGGTGGTGGCGACGACTACGTGCTTGCCTTTACCCTGCCTGCCGAGAAACTGGACGCGCTGCGCGCCATGGGCCAGCCTGTATGGGTGATCGGTCGCGTCGAGGCCGGACAGGGCGTGCATCTTCTGGACGCCGACGGCCGCGTCATCAAGCCACGGTACAGTGGCTACCAACATTTCGGATCGAACCGTGACTGATCATCCCAAGCAAGTCCCCGCCGAATTCGTACCACCTTCCGTGTGGCGCAACCCCTGGCATTTCCTGGCCTTCGGCTTCGGTACCGGGACCATGGCCAAGGCCCCGGGCACCTGGGGCTCGCTGGCTGCGGTGCCGTTCATCCCGCTGTGGCAGATGCTGCCAGACTGGGGCTACTGGCTGATGTTGGGCGTGACCATGCTGTTCGGCGTGTGGCTGTGCGGCAAGGTGGCCGACGACCTGCGCGTGCATGACCACGAGGGCATCGTCTGGGACGAGATGGTCGGCATGTGGATCACCCTGTGGCTGGTGCCCGAAGGCTGGGGCTGGGTGTTTGTGGGCTTTCTGATGTTCCGCTTCTTCGACATTCTCAAGCCCTGGCCGATCCGCTGGATCGACCGCCACGTGCACGGCGGCTTCGGCATCATGCTCGACGACGTGCTGGCCGGGGTGTTCGCCTGGCTGTCCATGCAACTGCTGGTCTGGGGCTGGGCCAATGGCCTGGCGGCCAGCCTGGGTTTCGCCTGAGCGGAGGCATGACGATGCGCGCGATGCTGCTGGCCCTGCTGTTGTCGATTGGCGTCTGCGCCCAGGCGAGCAGCGAGGTGCCGACATCCATTCGCATGGCCAGCGACGTGTGGGTCGACCGCATCAACCCGGACGGCACCGGGCTTTCCTGGGACGTGCTGCGCAAGGTCTTCGAGCCCGCTGGTGTCAGGCTCGACATGCAGATCGTGCCCTACACCCGTTCCATCGGTCTGGTGAAGCGCGGCGAAGCCGACGCTTGGGTAGCGTCGTACCAGAACGAAGTCAGCGGCGGCGTGGTGTACCCGACCTGGCATTACGACTCGGACCTGATCAGCGCCCTGAGCCTTGCCAGCAAGCCTGAGCCCGATCAGGCCCAGCTCGGCCGCTCGCGCCTGGTGTGGATGCGCGGCTACGAGTATCAGCGCTATATTCCCGGCCTGACCCACTACAACGAATTGCAGCGGCGCAGTGGCATCCTGTCGATGCTCGATCAGGGCCACGCCGACTACTACATCGACGCACGCCCCGAGGTCGAACAGGTGCTTGCCGGCGCCGAGCAGCCCGGTAAATACCGTGCCACCGACCTGCTGCGCCTGCCGCTGTATATCGGCTTTTCCGACACACCACGTGGCCGCGCGCTGGCCCAATTGTTCGATCAGCGCATGGCCGAGCTGGTCGAGAAAGACGAGCTGCGCGCGATTTTCGAGCGCTGGGGCCAGCATTACCCCTTCGAATAGCCGGGAGAGGCACGGATGCGTCGAGTGATGATGGTCATGGCAGGCCTGTTGGTCGCGCCGCTACTGCTGGCTGCTACGCCGGTTCAGGTGGTCGGGTTGTTCCCCGGTGCGGCGGTGCTGTCGGTGGACGGCCAGCGCAAGCTGGTGCGCGTCGGCCAGGCCGGCCCAGGCGGCGTGCAGGTGGTCAGTGTCGACAGCCGCAGCGCCGTGCTGCGCGTCGACGGTGTGGAGCGCAGTTACGGCCTGAGCCGCGAATACAACACCTCAGGCGTCGCCGCGCCGCAGAAACAGACCCTCAGCATCGCTCGCAGCAACGGCGGCCACTACTGGCCCGAAGGCGCGATCAATGGCCGCGCCCAGCAGTTTCTGGTCGATACCGGCGCCACCTCCGTGGCCCTCAATGAAAATCATGCCCGCCGCCTGGGCATCGACTATCGCACCCGCGGCCAGCCGATTCAGGTCAACACCGCCAGCGGCACGGCCAAGGGCTGGCGGGTGACCCTCGACAAGGTCAGCGTCGGCTCGCTGCAGGTGCTGGGTGTCGAGGCGGTGGTGCTCGAAGGCGCCTCGCCGAGCGAGGCGCTGCTGGGCATGAGCTTTCTCAATCGCGTCGGCTGGCGGGTGGAAAACAACCTGCTGGTGCTCGAGTCGCGCATCTGAATCGGGGCGCCAGTCAAATGCGCCCCGGTTTTCTCAGTGATGATCGTCCACCGCGACCTGGGGCTGGCCACGGTACAGCCGGCTGACCAGTGGGCCGATGGACAAGCCCTGCAGCAGGATCGAGGTGAGCACGACGATATAGGTCAGGCTCAGCAGCAGATCGCGTTCCTCGCCCAGTGGCAATGACAACGCCAGGGCCACCGACACACCACCGCGCAGCCCGCCCCAGGTGAGGATGCGGATCGCCCCGTGGGATACCTGGCGGCGCCCGCCGGCACGCCGGCGCATCACGAACACCGCTGGCGCCACGGTCAGCAGGCGTGCTACCAGCACCGCGCCACCGAGCACGAAGGCGGCGATGATGTGCAGCCAGGAGAACGGCAGGAGCAGCAGTTCCAGGCCGATCAGGGCGAATAGCAGGGCGTTGAGAATCTCGTCGATCAGCTCCCAGAAACCGTCCACGTAGCGGCGTGATTCGTCCGACATGGCGTGCTTGCGACCCAGGTTGCCGATGATCAGGCCAGCCACCACCATGGCGATCGGCCCGGAGACGTGCAGCCGCGCCGCCAGTGCCGCGCCGCCGAATACCAGCGCCAGGGTCAGCATCACCTCGACCTGGTACTGGTCGATGCTGCGCAGCATCAGCAGCACACCATAGCCCAGCGCGGCGCCGACCAGCACACCGCCCACCGCCTCGTGAACGAACAGCCAGCTCACCGTACCCAGGGTCGGCGTGCTGCCCAGTTGCAGGATGCCGAGCAGGATGGTGAACACCACCACTGCGGTGCCATCGTTGAACAGCGATTCGCCGACGATGGTGGTGGCCAGCGGCTTGGGCGCGCCGGCCGACTTGAGGATGCCCATCACCGCAATCGGGTCGGTGGGCGAGATCAGCGCGCCGAACAGCAGGCAGTAGATGAAGTCCACGTGCCAGCCGAACAGGGCGAAGATGTAGAACGCCAGGGTGCCGATCACACTGGTGGCGATCAGCACGCCGACGGTGGCCAGCAGGCCTATGGGCCATTTGTAGCTGCGCAGATCGCTCAGGTCGACGTGCAAGGCGCCGGCGAACAGCAGGGCCGGCAGGAACCAGGTCATCAGGATATCGGAGAAGTCGATGCGGCGGATGATCTGCTGCGCCTCGATTTCGATCAGCGGGTAACCGAGCTGGCTCAGGCCCTGGGCGATCAACGAGAAGATCATCGCCGTGGCCATCACGCCGATGGTGGGCGGCAGGCGGATAAAGCGATAGTTGACGTAGGTGAGCAGCGTGGTGAGGACGATAAAGGCGGCAACGAGGTCGAGCACGGGGTCTCCTTTGAAGGCTGATGTTCGCCATCCCGGCGAACACCCTGGAGCCCCGATGATACCTGGCTTGTAACCAGATGTGTGGCAGTGGATGACCGTCTGCCCATGGCAGAACGATAGCAAAAGAGGGGAACCGAAGCGGCGCAACATGGGTCGATCAAGCGTGGGTCGGAGGGCTGCAGGGCGCCTGAGCCTTGATATGCGGGACATCGCCGACCGATGTCCCAGCCTCCGGCATGAAGAGACCGACGCGCAATGCGTCCGGTCGGATCGATACGCCAACGGCGGTCGTTTAATGGAGTCGCAATATGCTGAAAAGCTTCGGCAAGGTGCTGCTGGGCGCTGTTGCGCTGATCGCGGTACTGGCCTTGCTGGTCCACTGGATCACCCCGGCGGTGCTCGCGCAGCACCGTGAAGATCTCATTTTCTATCTGCAGGCACACCTGTACCTGGTGTTCGTGTCGATGCTGGCGGCACTGGCGGTCGGCATCCCCGCCGGCATCCTGCTCAGTCGGCCCGGCCGCGAGCACAGTGCCGAGCGCTTCATGCAGGTTTTCAACGTCGGTAACACCGTGCCGCCCCTGGCGGTGCTGGCCATTGCCCTTTCCATCGTCGGCATCGGTAACGGCCCGGCGATCCTGGCGCTGTTCCTGGCCTCGCTGCTGCCCATCGTGCGCAACACCTACGAAGGCCTGCGCAACGTGCCGAGCTCGCTGACGGAAGCCGCCACCGGCATCGGCATGACGCCGCGCCAGTCACTGTGGAAGGTCGAGCTGCCCAATGCGGTGCCGATCATCGTCGGCGGTATTCGCGTGGCGCTGGCGCTGAACGTCGGCACTGCGCCGCTGGTGTTCCTGATCGGCGCCAACAGCCTGGGCAGCCTGATCTTTCCCGCCATTGCCCTCGAAGACCAGCCCTTGCTGATTCTCGGCGCTGCCGCCACCGCCTTGCTGGCGCTGCTGCTCGATGGTCTGGTGGCGGCCGTCAGCCGCTTCTGGTTCGAGCGGGGGGTGGTCCGTTGAAGGAAACGATAATGAAGTCTCTCGTTCTTTGCCTCGGCCTGCTGCTGGCAGCGACCAGCCAGGCTGCGGAAATTCGTATCGGTGCCAAGGTGTTCACCGAGCAGGTGATCCTCTCCGAACTCACCGCACAGTACCTACGCCCTCACGGCTATCAGGCGCGCATCGTCGGTAACCTGGGCAGCACCATCGCCTGGAACGGCATGAAGAGCGGCCAGCTGGACCTGACCTGGGAATACACCGGCACCTCGCTGGTGGCCTACAACAAGGTCACCGAACGCCTAGACAAGGAAGCCGCCTATCAGCGTGTCAAGGAGCTGGACGCCAAAGAGGGCGCGATCTGGCTGGCGCCCTCGAACTTCAACAACACTTACGCTCTGGCGCTGCCGGAAAAGGTCGCAGAGGAACACCCGGATATCCATACCATCAGCGACCTGGCCGCCGCCCTGAAAACCCCAGGTAAGGGTAGCCGTCTGCTGGCGCTGGACATCGAGTTCGCCAACCGTTCCGATGGCCTGAAAGGGCTGGTCCAGGAATACGGCCTGACCTTCACCCGTAACGAAATTCGCCAGATGGACCCGGGCCTGGTCTACACCGCGCTGCGCAACGGTCAGGTGTTCGTCGGCCTGGTGTACACCACCGACGGCCGCCTGGATTCCTTCGGCTTGCGTCTGCTCGAGGATGACCGCAAGTACTTCCCGGATTACACAGCCGCGCCGGTGGTCAATGCCGACTACCTCAAGCAGCACCCGGAGCTCGAAGCGTTGCTCAAGCCGCTGGCCGAGCGCCTGGACGACGCCACCATGCGTCGCCTCAACGCCCGCGTCGACGTGGATCGCGAGACGCCTGCCGCAGTGGCGGCAGATTTCCTGCGTCAGGAAAAACTGATCGGGGAGGGCAACTGATATGGATTTCATGACCGCTTTCCAGCATATCGACTGGGCCGAGGTGGCCAGCCTGACCGTCGAACACATCTCCCTGGTTGGTATCGCCGTGGGCTTGGCGATCCTCATCGGTGTGCCGCTGGGTATCCTGATGACCCGCTTTCCATGGCTAGCCGGGCCGCTGCAGGGCCTGGCCACCGTGGTACTGACCTTGCCGGCCATCGCCATATTCGGCCTGTTGCTGCCGTTCTACTCGCAGTTCGGCCAGGGCCTTGGCCCGCTGCCGGCGGTGACTGCGGTGTTCCTCTATTCGCTGCTGCCGATTCTGCGTAACACCTACCTGGCGCTGACCAGCGTCGAGCCGGGCATTCGCGAGGCGGGTAAAGGCATTGGCATGAGTTTCTGGCAGCGCCTGCGCATGGTCGACCTGCCGATTGCTGTGCCAGTGATCCTGGCGGGCGTGCGCACCGCCGTGGTGATGAACATCGGTGTGATGACCATTGCCGCCACCATCGGCGCCGGCGGCCTCGGCGTGCTGATTCTCACCGCCATCAGCCGCAGCGATATGGCGACCCTGTTCGTTGGCGCCGTGCTGGTGAGCCTGCTCGCCATCGTCGCCGACCTGTTTTTGCAGTGGCTGCAGAAAACGCTCACTCCCCGTGGCCTGAAAGCCGCCCACTGAGGATTCGAACATGATTCAACTCGACAAATTGACCAAGAAATTCCAGCAGAAAGGCAAAGATGTCGTCGCCGTCAACGAAGTCAGCCTGACCGTCGACGAAGGCCAGATCTGCGTATTTCTCGGCCCATCGGGCTGCGGCAAGAGCACCACGCTGAAGATGATCAACCGGCTGATCGAGCCGACCTCCGGGCGTGTACTGATCAACGGTGAGGACACCACCGGCATCGATGAGGTGACCCTGCGCCGCAACATTGGCTACGTGATCCAGCAGATCGGTCTGTTCCCCAACATGACCATCGAGGAAAACATCACCGTGGTGCCCAAGTTGCTCGGCTGGGACAAGAAGCGCTGCCACGACCGCGCCGTGGAGCTGATGAGCATGGTGCAGCTGGAGCCCAAGCAGTATCTGTCGCGTTACCCACGCGAACTGTCCGGTGGCCAGCAGCAGCGGATCGGCGTGATCCGCGCCCTGGCGGCCGACGCCCCAGTATTGCTGATGGACGAGCCGTTCGGCGCGGTCGACCCGGTCAACCGCGACGCCATCCAGAATGAGTTCTTCCAGATGCAACGCGCGCTGAACAAGACCGTGATTATGGTCAGCCACGACATCGATGAAGCCATCAAACTGGGGGACAAGATTGCCATCTTTAAGGATGGGACGCTGCTCCAGTTCGACCACCCGGATACCCTTCTGGCGCACCCTGCCGATGATTTCGTCAGCGGTTTCGTCGGCCAGGACAGCACCCTCAAGCGCCTGCTGCTTATCCGCGCCGAAGATGCCGCTGACGATGCGCCGTCGGTGTTGGCCGAGGCGAGCATCGCCGATGCAGTCGAACTGATGGAAGAACACGACCGTCGCCACCTGGTGGTGACCGACGCCGGCAAGAAGGCCCTTGGCTTCATTCGTCGCCGTGACCTGCGTGGTCAGGGCGGTGCGGTGCAGCCGTTCGTGCAGCCGTTCAACGCCACCGCCGCCCACGACGAGCACCTGCGCATCCTGTTGTCGCGCATGTACGAGTTCAACCGCTCGTGGCTGCCGGTGCTCAGCGCGGAAAATGACTTCCTTGGTGAAGTCACCCAGGAATCCATCGCCGATTACCTGAGTTCCGGGCGCTCGCGGGGCAAGAGCAGCATCGTCTCGCCGGCGGAGCAGGTCGCCAGCTGATGCTTCGCCCCGGGCCGGTTACCGTAACCGGCCCGGGGCCTGGCCTTAGGCCTGTTCGAAGATCACGTAGACCTTGCGGCAGGTCTCCAGCACTTCCCACGTGCCGGTAAAGCCAGCCGGTATCACGAAGCGGTCACCGGCGCGCACGGTCTTGGCATTGCCGTCGTGATCACGCAGCACCGACACGCCCTGCAGGATCTCGCAGTATTCGTGCTCGGTGTAATTCACCGTCCACTGGCCGACCTCACCCTCCCAGATCCCCGTATTGAATTGCCCGCAGGGGCTCAAGTAATGGTTGCGCACCTGCTGCTGCGGGTCGCCCTTGAGGATCTTCTCGGCGGCGGGGCGGTAGCTTTCGGCGCTACCAGCGCTGTGGGCGAAATCGACGATCTGCTGGATGTTCATCTGCACGTTCCATGGTTATTCAGAGGACGTTGGCGATCATGCCGCGTGCGGCGAAAGGGCTGAATGCCGCGGCAGGCACGGGCCGAGTCTATGTTTAAAAAAATGAACGCAGCAAGGCGTTTGGCCACCAAGTGTCAAGAATATTGAAAATCCTGCGAGCGCTGGTTTAGTGTGGCTCGCAGTTTCCGAGGCCCTTGGGGCCACCGCAGGCGCCCGCGCGCCTTCACCGACGAAAGAGGATGATCAGATGACCCGTTTGACCCGTACCGACTGGGAGCAGCGTGCAAAGGATCTGAAAATCGAGACCCGCGCCTTCGTGCAGGGCGAGTACCAGTCTGCGCAGAGCGGTGAAACCTTCGAATGCATCAGCCCGGTCGATGGCCGGGTGCTGGGCCAGGTCGCTAGTTGCGACCTGGCGGACGCCGAACTGGCGGTGAAGTCGGCGCGCGCCGCCTTCGATTCCGGCGTGTGGTCGCGTATCGCCCCGGCCAAGCGCAAGTCCAAGATGATCCGCTTCGCCGAGCTGCTGATGGCCAACGCCGAAGAGCTGGCGCTGCTGGAAACCCTCGACATGGGCAAGCCGATCAGCGATTCGCTGGGCATCGATATTCCGGCGGCGGCCAATGCCATCCGTTGGAGCGCCGAGGCGATCGACAAGGTTTACGACGAAGTCGCGCCGACGCCCCATGACCAGCTCGGTCTTGTGACCCGCGAGCCGGTCGGCGTTGTGGCAGCCATCGTGCCTTGGAACTTCCCGCTGCTGATGTCCAGCTGGAAGCTCGGCCCGGCCCTGGCCACCGGTAATTCGGTGATCCTTAAACCGTCCGAGAAGTCGCCGCTGACCGCCATCCGCGTCGCCCAATTGGCCATCGAAGCCGGAATCCCGGCCGGTGTGTTCAACGTGCTGCCCGGTTATGGCCACACCGTCGGCAAGGCCCTGGCCCTGCATATGGATGTCGACACCATCGTGTTCACCGGCTCGACCAAGATCGCCAAGCAGCTGATGATCTACGCCGGCGAATCGAACATGAAGCGCGTATGGCTGGAGGCCGGTGGCAAGAGCCCCAACATCGTCTTCGCCGATGCGCCGGACCTCAAGGCGGCCGCCGAGTCCGCCGCCAGCGCCATCGCCTTCAACCAGGGCGAGGTGTGCACCGCCGGCTCGCGCCTGCTGGTGGAGAACGCCATCAAGGAGCGCTTCCTGCCCATGGTGGTCGAGGCCCTGAAAGGCTGGAAGGCCGGCAACCCGCTGGACCCGGACACCAACGTCGGCGCGCTGGTCGATACCCAGCAGATGGATACCGTGTTGCGCTACATCGAAGCCGGGCACAAGGATGGCGCCAAGCTGCTGATCGGCGGCAAGCGCACCCTGGAGGAGAGCGGCGGCACCTATGTCGAGCCGACCATCTTCGATGGCGTGACCAATGCCATGACCATCGCCCGCGAGGAAATCTTCGGGCCGGTGCTCTCGGTGATCGGCTTCGACAGCGCCGAGCAAGCCGTGCAGATCGCCAACGACACCGTGTATGGCCTGGCCGCCGCGGTGTGGACCGCGGATATCTCCAAGGCGCACCTGACCGCCCGCGCCTTGCGCGCCGGCAGCGTGTGGGTCAACCAGTACGACGGCGGCGACATGACCGCGCCGTTCGGTGGCTTCAAGCAGTCGGGCAACGGCCGTGACAAGTCTCTGCACGCCTTCGATAAGTACACCGAACTGAAAGCGACCTGGATCAAACTCTGATCCTGCACGGATGAGGCCCGCCAGTCGGCGGGCCTGAGCAAGCCGGCGGCCGGGCTCCCAGAGCCCGGCCGCTGTGTTTCGAGGGAGTCAGTAATGCGTTGGGGAACCTACTTCGCCGTCTGCCTGGCGGTGATCAGTATCGGTCTGGCCATGGGCGTGACCATGCCGCTGGTGTCGCTGCGCCTGGAGAGTTGGGGCTACGGCTCGTTCGCCATCGGCATCATGGCGGCCACGCCGGCCATCGGCGTGCTGCTGGGTGCCTCGCTGGCTGGCGGGCTGGCCGCGCGCTGCCCGACGCCACGGCTGATGCAATTCTGTCTGCTGGCCGGCGCGCTGTCGGTCACTGGCCTGGCGCTGCTGCAGAGCTATCCCGTCTGGATTGTGCTGCGCCTATTGTTGGGCGTGACCCTGACCGTGGTGTTCATTCTCGGCGAGAGCTGGATCAACCAACTGGCGGTGGAGAAGTGGCGCGGCCGGCTGGTGGCGCTGTATGGCACCGGCTACGCCCTGAGCCAGCTGTGCGGGCCGCTGCTGCTTAGCGTGCTGGGCACCGATACCGACCTGGGCTTCTGGTTTGGCGTGTCGCTGTTGGTCGGCGGCTCGCTGCTGCTGATCGGCCGCACCGGCGCACCGGTGGTCGATGCCCACAGCGCGTCCGGGCGTGGCCTCTTGGTGTTCTGCCAGCGCATGCCGGCCATCGCCTGGGCAGTGATGCTGTTCGCCGCCTTCGAGGCGATGATGCTAACCCTGTTGCCGATCTACGGGCTGCGCCAGGGCTTTACCCAGGAAGTGGCGCTGTTCATGGCCAGCGTGGTGGTGGTGGGTGATGCGGTGCTGCAGCTGCCCATCGGCCTGCTTGCCGACCGCATCTCGCGGGTGACGCTATTCCGCCTGTGCGGCGTGGTGCTGCTGCTCTCAAGCCTGGGCATTCCGCTGCTGTTGCATACGCCGGTGATCTGGCCGGTGCTGGTGCTATTCGGCGCCAGTGCGGGTGGTCTGTTCACCCTGTCGCTGATTCTCATCGGCGAACGTTTTCGTGACGATCAGCTGGTGCGCGCCAATGCCCATGTGGCGCAGCTGTGGGGCATTGGCTGCCTGGTCGGGCCGCTGGCTACCGGCGCGGTCAGCCAATGGATCAGCGGACATGCATTGCCGATGCTGATGGCGGTCGGCGCGGCAGCCTTTATCTGGTTGGCCTGGCGGCCCCACGCCTTCGACGAGCGCGTCGCGCTATAGCATTTTCTCCAGGCCGATGGCCCGTGCGAACCAGGCATTGAAGCGCCGCCAGCGGCTGCCGGGTTCCTCGGTGAGGACGAATTTTTTGCCGTCGTCCTCGCCGATCCAGACCATCCGCGTTGCGCCGTTGGCGTCTTGCTGCAGGCGCACTTCGTAGCTCACCGACGGTTTCATGCCCTGCAGGGCCAGCTCGCGCAGGTAGGCGGCCAGCTTCGGGCTGTCGACCAGTACGCCGACCTCGGTATTCCACAGCACCGAGCGCGGGTCGACGTTGAAGGAGCCGACGAAGGATTTCTGCTTGTCGATGACGATGGCCTTGCTGTGCAGGCTGGAATTGGAGCTGCCACTGAGGCTGTAGGCCGGCGGCGAATCGGCGCCTGGTTCGCTGCGTAACTCGTACAGACGCATGCCATGTTCGAGCATTTCCTGGCGATAGGGCGCGTAACCGCCGTGTACCGCCGGCACATCGGTGGCTTCCAGGGCATTGGTCAGCAGACGGATCTCCACGCCGTTGTCGGCCAGGCCGATCAGGTACTCCAGGCCGGCCGGCGCTGGCACGAAGTAGGCGGAGACCATCACCAGATCGCTCTTGGCCGCCTGGATGTGCGGCGCGAGCTGCGTTGTGAGCAGCAGATGCGGGTCTGGTTCGCCGCTGGCCAGCACCTTGCTCGGTGCGTCCCACAGGGCGATGCCGGGTGCCCAGATCAGCTCGTCGAGCCAGACGTTCAGCTTCGGCGTGTGCTGATAGGCGAGCAGGCGTTCGTAGAGTTCGGGCTGCTCGACGCGGGCGGTGTCGAGGTATTCGCGCAGGCCCTTGCGTGCCTTGTCGAGGGTTTTCAGCGAGGGCTGGCGCCAGACGAATTCCTCGATAGGCTGGCTCAGCCGGCTGTTCCAGTACTGGTCGAAACTCTGCGCCAGGTCGTGGGCCACCGGGCCGACGGCGAGCATGTCGATGTCGGTGAAGTTCATGTTCGGCTCGGCATCGAAATACTCATCGCCCAGGTTGCGCCCGCCGACGATGGCCGCCGCGCTGTCGGCCAGCCACAGCTTGTTGTGCATGCGCCGGTGCTGCTGGGAGAGATTCAGGCCGCGGCCGATCACTCGCGTCACGCCGGTCAGGCGCCCCAGGTGCAGCGGGTTGAACACGCGGATTTCGATATTTGGATGGGCGGCCAACAGGGCGATCTTGTAGTCCTCGCCGTCGCTGGTAGTGTCGTCGAGCAGGATGCGGATGCGCACACCACGGTCGGCGGCTTGCAGCAGCTCCTTGACCAGTGCGCGGGTGCTCAGGCCGTCGTGCACGATGTAGTACTGCAGATCGAGGCTGTGCTGCGCGGCGCGAATCAGTTCGGCACGGGCGGCGAAGGCTTCGTTGCTGGCCGGCAGCAGGCGAAAGCCGGAGTGCCCCTGATGCTCGGCGGCACGCGCTTCGAGCCCGGCGCCGAATGACGACTCGGCCGCGGGAATGGCCTGGCTGGGCACGATGGGCACCTGGTTGGTACAGCCGCCGAGCATCAGCAGAAGGATAAAGAGCACGCGCAAGGGCACTGTTGCAGCCTCCATCGGCTGTCTGGTGGGTGCTGATAGGACGCCGCTGCGCTGGGAAAGATTCAGTCTCTCGGCGCGGGCAGTTCGGCGAGCATCTCCGCCACGGTTTCCCCCACGATGCGCACCGCCGTCTCGATGGCCGGGCTGGGGCGCGTGGCGTAGTTCATGCGCAAGCAATTACGGTACTTGCCGGCGGCGGAAAAGATGCTGCCCGGTGCGACCTGGATCTTTTGCGCGGCCAGTTCGCGGTTCAGGCGCTGGCTGTCGAAACCCTCGGGCATCTCGACCCACAGCATGAAGCTGCCCTGGGGGCGGCTGACCCGCACCGAGGGCGGGAAGTAACGGCTGACCCAGTCGCTCATCTGTTCCAGGTTGCGCGCATACTGACCACGCATGCGGCGCAGGTGCGGTTCGTAGTGGCCGCCTTCGATGTATTCGGCCAGCGCCAGTTGCGGCAGCTGTGCGGTGGCGCCGGTGCCCAGGTATTTCATGTGCAGCACCTTGTCGAGGTAGCGGCCTGGCGCGATCCAGCCGACACGGAAGCCGGGCGCCAGGGTCTTGGAAAACGAGCTGCACAACAGCACGCGGCCGTCGTCATCGTAGGATTTGATGGTGCGTGGGCGCGGGTAGTGAAAGGCCAGCTCGCCGTACACGTCGTCCTCGATGATCGCCACGTCGTGGCGCTGGGCGAGGGCGAGCAGGGCGCGCTTGTTGGCCTCCGGCATGATGTAGCCCAGCGGGTTGTTGCAGTTGGGGGTGAGCTGAATGGCTTTGATCGGCCATTGTTCCAGGGCCAGCTCCAGCGCCTCGAGGCTGATGCCGGTGAGCGGGTCGGTGGGCAACTCCAGAGCCTTCATGCCGAAGCCTTTGAGTGCCTGCATCACGCCGTGGAAGCTCGGCGAATCGACGGCGACGATATCGCCCGGCACGCAGATCGCCCGGATCGCCGCCGACAGCGCCTCGTGGCATCCGGTGGTGATGACTATGTCCTCATAGGTCAGCTGGCAGCCGGAGTCCAGGGTCAGGCGGGCGACCTGTTCGCGCAGGCGCACGTCGCCGTAGATGCTGCCGTAGGTCAGGGTGTGCAGGTCCTGCTTGCGGCTCAGCCGCGACAACGCACGCAACAGGGGCTTGAGCGTCGGGCTGTCGATGTCCGGGCGGCCGCGGCCCAGCTGGACGAAATCATTGCGTGGCGAAGGGGCGATCTGTTCCAGCACCTGATCCCACTGCGAGACGTCCACGGGGCGTTGCGGCGCCCGGCTGATCTTCGGCAGCGCCGGCTTGTCGCGGCCTTGCGGCACGAAGTAGCCGGATTTCGGTTTCGGTAGCGCCAGGCCGCGGTCTTCCAGGTGGCGGTAGGCCTGCTGCACGGTACTCAGGCTGACTCCGTGCTCCTGGCTCAGGGCGCGCACCGAGGGCAGGCGGTCGCCCGGCCGGTAAAGGCCCTGCTCGATGCGTTCGCCAATCAGGTCGGCCAGGTTGGTATAGAGGGTCATGTTCACGCACCTGTATGCAAGGGAGCCAGTTGAACCATACAGATGGCTCTTCGCGGAACCATTCAGTTCACTCGATGGTTAATCTGTATGGATTTAATTCCCTTTCTTTGCATCTGTCATGCTTTTTCGCTGACCGCCATCATGATCTCCCATGACCTCAATGCGCAGGAGAGCGACATGAACGGGCTGAGCGATGTGCGATTGACTTTGAAGGGCCGCGAGCTGGAAAGCGGTAACGGCCTGCGACTGACCGAAGTGCCGGCGCATGCGGCGCTGACCGATCGCTGGCAGCGTTTCATCCGCCGCCTGACCACCCGGCGCGCACTGCTCAGGCTCAACGAGGCTCAGCTTGAGGACATCGGTTTGAGCCGCGAGCAGGCCGAGTGCGAAGCCAACCTGCCGTTCTGGAAGCTCTGAGCCGGCGCTGTAGCCCGGCGTTGAGTGCAGCGATACCTGGGACTTCTTTTCCTGGGTATCGCTGCGCTCAACCACAGGCTACGGAGAGCATTGGCGCTATCAGGCCAGTTCCTTGAATCGGTGCCAGAGCATGCCCAGTGCCAGCAGCGGCGAGCGCAGATGGCGACCGCCGGGAAAGGTCATGTGCGGCACCTTGGCGAACAGCTCGAAGCCGCCGCCGGCTTGCCCGGCGATGGCTTCTGCGAGCAGCTTGCCGGCCAGGTGCGTGGCATTCACGCCATGGCCCGCATAGGCCTGGGCGTAGAACACGTTGGGCTGATCTTTGAGGCGGCCGATCTGCGGTAGGCGGTTGGCGCCGATGCCGATCATCCCGCCCCACTGGTAGTCGATACGCACGTCCTGCAACTGCGGGAATACCGCGAGCATCTTTGGCCGCATATAGGCGGCGATATCGGACGGATCGGTGCCGGAGTAGCGGCAGGCACCGCCGAACAGCAGGCGGCGGTCGGCTGAAAGCCGATAATAGTCAACGGCCACCCGCTGGTCGCAAAGCGCCATGTTCTGCGGGATCAGCGCGCTGGCCTGCTCCTCGCTCAGCGGCTCGGTGGCGATGATGTAGCTGCCGGCGGGCAGCACTTTGCCGCCCAGTGTCGGGTTCAGGTCGCGGATGTAGGCGTTGCAGGCCAGCACCAGTTGAGGGGCGCGTACCACACCCTCGGCGGTGTGCACGCGGATCTCGCTGCCATAGTCGATGCGCATGGCCGGCGAATGCTCGAAAAGGCGCACGCCCAGGCTCCGCGCAGCAGCGGCTTCGCCGAGTGCCAGGTTGAGGGGGTGCAGATGCCCGGAGCCCATGTCGATCATGCCGCCGACATAGCGCTGTGAGCCGACCACCTCGTGCATCTGTTCCGGTTGTAGCAGGCGCAGCTCGTGGCGATAGCCGAGGCCCTGCAGTTCTGCGGCATCCTCGGCGAAGCCGGCCAGGTCGCGCGGCTTGTTGGCCAGGTCGCAGTAGCCCCAGGTCAGGTCGCAGGCGATCTCGAACTGGGCGACTCGCCGGCGCACCAGCTCCACCGCTTCCAGGCCCATCAGTTTCAGCTCGCGCACCCCGTCCTTGCCGATCACCGATTCGAACTGCTCGACGCCATGGCCGACGCCGCGAATCAGTTGCCCACCGTTGCGCCCGCTGGCGCCCCAACCGATGCGATGCGCTTCGACCAGTACCACCGACAGGCCTTTTTGAGCCAGCTCGATGGCCGTGTTCAGGCCCGAGAACCCGCCGCCGACGATGCACACGTCGGCGCGCTGCTCGCCTTGCAGAACCGGCAGGTCGAGCTGCTGGTTGACGCTGGCGGCGTAGTAGGAGGGCGCATGCTCGGCGCTATGAACCGGCGGGTGGGCACGGGCGGTCATGTGCGAAATCCTGATTTCGGTGTGGGTAAAAATTGACGAAGCATAAGCGCGCAATCCGCTGCGAGCCAACCGCCGATTACCGAGCAGGCCGAGCTTTGCCTGGCCTGGGCTCGGCTGTACCATGCCCGCCTGCCGTTCCAGAGCCTCTGAGCATGAGTTGTACCAGCCGCAAGATCGACCTGTTGCGCCGCCAGATTCCACGCTTCGACTGTGTGCCTGGCTGTCACGATTGCTGCGGCCCGGTCACCGCTTCCTCCGAGGAAATGGCGCGCCTGCCGCGCAAGACCCGCGCCGAGCAGGACGCCGCCCTGGCCGAGTACAACTGCGTGCACCTGGGGCCGAATGGCTGCCAGGTGTACGACCAGCGCCCGCTGATCTGCCGGCTGTTCGGCACCACGCCGAACCTGCCGTGCCCCCATGGTCGCGGGCCCGAGCAGCCGATCGAAGCGCGTGTCGAACAGCAGGTGCACCAGCTGATCGCCTCGACGCGACAGGTGCTCGTCTAGGTCACTCCGGCACGGGCAGCGCCAGGCTCTCCTTGACCTCTTCCATCACGATGTAGCTCTTCGACTCGCGTACGTGGGGTAGCTTGAGCAGGATGTCGCCGAGCAATTTACGGTAGCTGGCCATCTCGTTGATGCGCGCCTTCACCAGGTAGTCGAAGTCGCCGGACACCAGGTGGCATTCCAGCACGTGGGGCAGCTTGAGCACGGCGCGGCGGAAATCCTCGAAGGTATCGCCGGACTTGTAGTCCAGGCTGATCTCCACGAACACCAGCAGGCTGGCCTTGAGGTTCTGCGGGTTGAGGCGGGCGTGGTAGCCCATGATGATGCCTTCGCGCTCCAGGCGGCGGACCCGCTCGGTGCAGGGCGTGGTCGACAGGCCGACCCGTTCGCCCAGCTCGGTGAAGGAGATGCGCCCGTCCTCCTGGAGGATGCGCAGGATGTTGCGATCGATCTTATCCAACTCGCGGCGGCTCTGATGTTGCGTACGCATGCTCGGCACCCCTCCGTGAAAGGCTCGTAAAGCCAGAATTCCCTTCGAATATACGGTTGTATACAGTGAAAAGCACTGCCATTCACTTTCTATACTGTACGCATCGACTTCTCAAATCGTAATACGCCAGTGCATCGTCGCGGCGAGGAGAACAACATGCGGGTTCTGGTGCTTGGTAGCGGTGTGATCGGTACGGCCAGTGCGTATTACCTGGCCCGCCAGGGCTTCGAGGTGGTCGTCGTGGATCGCCAGGACGGCCCGGCCATGGAAACCAGCTTCGCCAACGCCGGCCAGGTATCGCCGGGTTATGCCTCGCCCTGGGCGGCACCGGGCATCCCGCTGAAGGCGATGAAGTGGCTGCTGCAAAAGCACGCGCCGCTGGCCATCAAGCTGACCGGCGATGTCGATCAGTACCTGTGGATGGCGCAGATGCTGCGCAACTGCACCGCCGCCCGCTACGCGGTGAACAAGGAGCGCATGGTGCGCCTGTCCGAGTACAGCCGCGACTGCCTCGATGAGCTGCGCGCCGAAACCGGCATTGGCTACGAAGCACGCCAGCTTGGTACCACCCAGCTGTTCCGCACTCAGGCGCAGCTGGACAACGCCGCCAAGGATATCTCGGTGCTCGAGCAATCCGGCGTGCCCTACGAGCTGCTCGATCGCGCCGGCATCGCCAAGGTCGAACCGGCCCTGGCCAGCGTCACCGACAAACTCGCTGGCGCCCTGCGTCTGCCCAATGACCAGACCGGTGACTGCCAGCTGTTCACCCGCAAACTGGCCGAGATGGCCACCGCGCTGGGCGTGCAGTTCCGTTTCGGCAAGAACATCCAGCGCCTGGATGTCGCCGGTGACCGTATCAACGGCGTGTGGATCGACGGCAAGCTGGAAACCGCCGACCGCTACGTACTCGCCCTGGGCAGCTACAGCCCGCAACTGCTCAAGCCGCTCGGCATTCGCGCGCCGGTCTATCCGCTCAAGGGTTACTCGCTGACGGTGCCGATCACCAACCCGGACATGGCGCCGACCTCGACCATTCTCGACGAAACCTACAAGGTCGCCATCACCCGTTTCGACCAGCGCATCCGCGTGGGCGGCATGGCCGAAATCGCCGGCTTCGATCTGAGCCTCAACCCGCGTCGTCGCGAAACTTTGGAAATGATCGTCGGTGATCTGTATCCCCAGGGCGGTGACCTGAGCCAGGCGGATTTCTGGACCGGTTTGCGCCCGGCGACCCCTGATGGCACGCCCATCGTTGGCGCCACCCCCTATCGAAACCTGTTTCTGAACACCGGACACGGTACCCTAGGTTGGACCATGGCCTGCGGCTCCGGTCGCCTGCTGGCCGACCTGATCGCCAAGAAGCGCCCGCAGATCAGCAGCGAAGGCCTGGATATTTCCCGTTACGGTAGCCCCAAGGAGTTGAACAAGCATGTCCATACAGCGCCTGCGAACTGAGCCGCGTCTGAGCGAAATCGTCATTCACAACGGTACCGTCTACCTGGCTGGCCAGTTGGATGAAAACCACAGCGACGGCATCGAAGCGCAGACCAAGGCGACTCTGGACAGTATCGATGCCTTCCTGGCCGAGGCGGGCACCGACAAGACGCGCATCCTGTCGATCACCATATTCCTCAAAGACATCGACGACCGCGATGGCATGAACAAGGTCTGGGACGCCTGGGTGCCGGCTGGCCATTCGCCGGCGCGCGCCTGCGTCGAGGCCAAGCTGTATTCGCCCGATGTGCTGGTGGAAATGACGGTGATCGCTGCGCTGCCCTGAGGCCCGTAGCACGCCTGGCCTGAGAACTGGCCGACTTGTGGGAGCCGGAGGGCGCTTCGTCCTTACCCGCTCCCACGAAAGCACTCCACTGACCGTTCACCTTGCTCCGTGATTTTCCGCCCTTCGAGATAACCATGCGTCCCGCCCGTGCCCTGATCGACCTGCAAGCCCTGCGTCACAATTACCAACTGGCCCGTGAACTGGCTGGCGCCCGCTCGCTGGCAGTGGTCAAGGCCGATGCCTATGGGCATGGTGCGGTACGTTGCGCCCAGGCGCTGCAGGCGGATGCCGACGGCTTCGCCGTGGCCTGTATCGAAGAAGCGCTGCAGCTGCGCGCCGAGGGCATCAGCGCGCCGATCCTGTTGCTCGAAGGGTTCTTCGAGGCCAGCGAGCTGGCGCTGATCGACGAGCATGACCTGTGGTGCGTGGTGCACGCCGAGTGGCAGTTGGAAGCCATCGAGCAGGCGGACCTGAAGCGCCCGCTGAACGTCTGGCTCAAGCTGGACAGCGGCATGCATCGCGTCGGTTTCCACCCGGCCGACTATCAGGCCGCCTACCGGCGCCTGCTGGCCAGCGGCAAGGTGGTGAAGATCGTGCTGATGAGCCACTTCTCCCGCGCCGACGAGCTCGACTGCCCGCGCAGTAATGAACAACTGGCGGTGTTTCAGCAGGCCCGCGAAGGCCTTGCCGCCGAGGTCAGCCTGCGCAATTCGCCGGCCCTGCTGGGCTGGCCGAGTATCCCCAGTGACTGGTCGCGGCCCGGCATCATGCTCTACGGCGCCACGCCGTTCGAGCGGGCCCAGGACGTCGCCGCCCGGCTGCAGCCGGTGATGACCCTGGAGTCGCGCGTCATCAGCGTGCGTGACCTGCCGGCCGGCGAGCCGGTCGGCTACGGCGCGCGTTTCGTCAGCGAGCGTGCCACCCGTGTCGGTGTGGTCGCCATGGGTTACGCCGACGGTTATCCGCGTCACGCGCCGACCGGCACCCCGGTGCTGATCGACGGCCAGCCCTCGCGGATCATCGGTCGTGTTTCCATGGACATGCTCACCGTCGACCTCAGCGACCTGCCGGGCGCTGGTTTGGGCAGCCGCGTCGAGTTCTGGGGGCGCGGCGTGCTGGCCAGCGACGTCGCCCTGGCCGCCGGCACCATTCCCTATCAGCTGTTCTGCAATGTGCGGCGGGTGCCGCTGATCTACAGCGAAGCCTAGGCGCGATGGAACCCCGGGTGTTCGGGCTGTTGTAAATACTGAACACTGTCGCCATGATAAGGCCACTTTTCATGGCTTCACCTGGGGGTATCCAACATTGGACGTCGGTCTTCGCCTGCAATCTATCCGCAAGCAAAAGGGGCTTTCCCAGCGCGAACTCGCCAAGCGGGCGGGGGTTACCAACAGCACCATTTCGATGATCGAGAAGAACAGCGTGAGCCCCTCGATCAGCTCGCTCAAGAAGGTTCTAGCCGGCATCCCGATGTCGCTGGTGGAGTTCTTCTCCCTGGAAGCGGAACAGGACAGCCAGGTGCAGGTGGTCTACCGGGCCAGTGAGCTGACCGATATCCACAGCGGCGCGATCACCATGAAGTTGATCGGCAAAGCCCACCCCAGCCGCGCCATTTCCTTTCTTGATGAAACCTACCCGCCACACAGCGACACCGGCCTGGAGATGTACGCCCACGAAGGCGAAGAGACCGGCATGCTGGTGGAAGGGCGCCTGGAGCTGACCGTCGGTGACGAGGTGTTCATCCTCGAGAGCGGTGACAGCTACTACTTCGAGAGCAGCCGGCCGCACCGTTTCCGCAATCCCTTCGATCAGCCGGCGCGGCTGATCAGCGCCACCACGCCCGCTAACTTCTAAACCGGCGCGAGCAATCTGCGCCGTCGTTGATCTGCGTCATGGGGTCACGCATCCTGCCACTCGGGCCAGTCGGTATACTTTGCCGGCTTGCCAAACCCTGGCCGCGAGCGTGATTAGTCATCCATGAGGGCATCTGAGTGAACCCAATTAGCAGCATGCTGGTAGCGCCGGCCATCGCCCTGGCGCTGTGGGCCGTGACGGCTCAGGCGAACACCGACGAGGCGATCGCCGAGCGGATCAAACCCGTCGGGCAAGTGTGCATCGCCGGTCAGGAATGCAAAGGCGTTGAAACCGTGGCGACTGCCGCCGCCGGTGCCACGCGTAGCGCCGATGACATCATTGCCAAACACTGCACGGCCTGCCACACCAGCGGCCTGCTCGGCGCACCGAAGATCGGCGACACGGCAGCCTGGAAAGACCGTGCCGACCACCAGGGCGGGCTGGACGGCATTCTTGCCGCGGCCATCAACGGCATCAACGCCATGCCGCCGAAGGGCACCTGTGGCGACTGCTCGGATGACGAGTTGCGTGCGGCCATCCAGAAGATGTCCGGCCTCTAAGCTCTGCATCATCCCCCACAAAGCCGCCGCCAGGCGGCTTTGTTGTTTCAGACTGATGACGACATGCAGCAAAAGGCGCAACGGGGGAGTCCAAAGACGACGATCCCGACCGTTGGCCTGGAGAACCGCATGCCCCAATCCCGTACCCTCGAGCAAGCTGTCGACCATGTGCTGAGCACCATCGACGGGCCGATTCATCTCGGTCTGCCCCTCGGCCTGGGCAAGCCCAACCGCTGGGTCAACGCGCTGTATGCGCGGCTGCGCGAGATGCCCGAACGGGAGCTGACCATCTACACGGCGTTGTGCCTGGGGCGCCCGCGGGCCGAGCAGGAACTGCAGCAGCGCTTTCTCGACCCCTTCGTCGAGCGGGTCTACGGCGATTACCTGGAGCTGGATTTTCTCGCCGACCTGCAGGCCGACAGGTTGCCGCCCAACGTGCGTATCGAGCAGTTCTTCCTGCAGCCCGGCACCCTGCTCGACAGCGCACCGACCCAGCAGGACTACACCAGCAGCAACTACAGCCACGCCGCCCGTGACCTGAACGCCAAGGGCGTTAACGTGGTGGCCCAGCTGGTCGCAGTCGACGCCGCGCGCCCCCAGCATTACAGCCTCAGCTGCAACCCTGACATCACCCTCGACCTGCTGCCGATGCTGCAGGAGCGGCGCGCCCGCGGCGAAACCATCCTCTGCGTGGCCCAGGTTCACGAGCAGTTGCCGTACATGGCGGGCGATGCCGAGCTATCCCGTGAGGTCTTCGACATTCAGCTGCAGGAGAGCGAAGCCAGCACGCTGTTTTCCACGCCGAACATGCCCGTCACGGTGCAGGATCATTGCATCGGCCTCTATGCCAGCACCCTGGTCCGCGATGGCGGCAGTTTGCAAATCGGCATCGGCGCGATGGGTGATGCGGTCAGCGCCGCGCTGCTGCAGCGCCATCGCGACAACCCGGCGTACCGAGCGGCACTTGATGATCTGCAGGGCGGTCAGGTGCATCCGCTCTGCAATGCGCTGGGTGATCTGCAGCCGTTTCAAACCGGGCTGTACGGCTGCAGCGAAATGTTCGTCAACGGCCTGCTGGATCTGGCCGAGGCCGGGGTGATCCGCCGTGTCGTCTACCCGGACGTACGTGTGCAGCGCCTGGCCAGTGCTGGCGCGCTGGATGCCAATGGCCAGCCGCGCAGTATTCAGGCGATGCTCGATGCCGGCCTGCCCACGCGCCTGGACGACGCTGCGCTGGCCTGGATGCAGGAGGGCGGCCTGCTGGATGCCAACCTGAAGATGCAGGGCGAGAACCTGCTGCTGCCCACCGATCAGCAATGCTCGACTGACCTGGCCGATCCCCTCAGCCAGGCGGCACTGCGTGATTACCTGACGCCCGCCGCGCACGGCGTGGTGGTGCACGGCGGCTTCTTTCTCGGGCCGCAATCCTTCTACCAGCGCCTCAATGCCATGACGACGGAGCAGCGCAGCCGTTTCGGCATGACCGGTATCGGCTTCATCAACGAGCTGTACGGGCAGGAAGAGCTCAAGCGCCTGCATCGCGTGGATGCCCGCTTCATCAACAGTGCCTTCACCGTCACCCTGCTCGGCGCGGCGGTAGCCGATCAGCTCGAGGATGGCAGGGTGCTCAGCGGCGTGGGCGGGCAGTACAACTTCGTTGCCCAGGGCCACGCGTTGCCGGGCGCTCGCTCGATTCTGCTGCTGCGCAGCTGGCGCGAGTCGGCCGGCGAGGTCAGCTCCAACATCGTCTGGGAGTACGGCCACGTGACCATTCCACGCCACCTGCGTGACGTGGTGATCACCGAGTACGGCATCGCCGACCTGCGCGGCAAGACCGACTCCCAGGTGATCGAGGCGCTGTTGGCGGTGAGTGATTCACGCTTTCAGGGTGAGCTGATGGAGCAGGCCATCGAGGCCGGTAAGCTGCCGAAGAATTTTCGCCTAGACGCGCGCTACGCCGACAACACGCCCGAGCGCCTCGAACGGATCGCCGCAGGCCACCGGCCGGTGTTCGCCGAGTACCCGTTGGGCAGCGATTTCAGCGATGAGGAGCAAGCGCTGTTGCGGGCGCTGACCTGGCTTAAAGGGAAGTTTCGCCTGAGCGAAGTGCTGGAGCTGGGCAAGGCGGCGTTCGATGCGCCGCCTGCCGAGGCGTTTCCAGAAGCCCTGCAGCGCATGGGCCTGGAGCGGCCCGAGGGTTTGCGCGAGGAGCTGTACCAGCGTCTGGTGCTGGCCGGACTACAGGCTACTCGAGAAAGGTGACCTTGCCGCCTTCCAGAGACTTGATGCGCGCCAGGGATTCGATCCGGTAACCCTGGGCGTCCAGGGTGCTGCGACCGCTCTGGAAGGACTTCTCGATCACCACGCCGATACCGGCGATGCTGGCGCCGGCCTGGCCGACCAGGTCGATCAGCGCCTTGGCGGCGTGGCCGTTGGCCAGGAAGTCGTCGACCAGCAGCACGTGATCATTGGCGTTCAGGTGCTTGGAGGAAATCGCCAGGGTGCTCTCGGTCTGCTTGGTGAAGGAGAACACCTTGGAAATATACAGGTTGTCCTTCAGCGTCAGCGACTGGTACTTGCGGGCGAAGATCACCGGCACGCCCAGTTCCAGGCCGGCCATCACGGCCGGTGCAATGCCCGAGGCTTCGATGGTGACGATCTTGGTGATGCCCTGACCCTTGAAGCGCTCGGCGAACTCGTGGCCGATCTCTTGCATCAGCTTGGGATCGATCTGGTGGTTGAGAAAGGCATCGACCTTGAGCACCTGCTCGGAGAGGACGGTACCTTCACTGCATATCTTCTGTTTCAACGACTCCACGATCGATCCTCTGTGCTCACGAGCAAAGCGGCGGATTTTCGCTCAAAACGCTGATCATTTGTAGCGAAAACGCAGCGCGCCCGCTCCGCTCGTCAGTGGCCTGGCCCAGCCGAGCGCTCAGGCGCTGCGCGTCAGACGGCGCAGAATGTCCCGCGGGTCCAGCGGCAGCTTATCCGGTGCCGGCTCCAGGCCCAGCTCGAACAGCCAGTTGAGGGCGTATTCGCGCAGTTGCTTCTGCTCGTACTCTTGCCATTGCTGGCGCAGGGCAGGGAAGTAGTCGATCTCGTAATCGAAGGCCTTGAGCGGCTTGCGGCCGGTCAGCGCGGCGCTGAGCAGCGGATGGGCATTGAGGTCGTTGAGGGTGAACAGAAAGGATTCGCGCATCGCCACGCGCTGGGCCATGTCGAGATTCGGCACCCGGGCGTAGCGGTCGGGGTTGAGCTGCACCTGCTGGCGCTCGTCGCTGCCCTGGTCTTCCGGCGACAGGCTCAGCACCGTGCCGGCTTCCATGTCGAGCCAGTGTTCGAGGGTTTCACGGCCGTTGATCAACTGGGTCAGGGTGTCGAGGTCGAGAGTGAGCGTGCGCATGGTGCCGGGCCTCTGCAAGGGGAGCTGACGATAACGGAGCCGACTGCTGGAGCCGGCCTTTCACTCTGACTACGAAATATTGCACTGGTGCCCGTCCGGATGGTGGGCTTGATGAAAAGGTCGCCTATATTGAGCCGCGCGATACCGAGGTCAATTTCCCGGGTGTCGCTGCGCTCGACCCGGGCTACGGTGCTGCGCAGTTAGCGCTTGAGCATCGCCCGCATGCTGGCCAGGGCGTCGTTGCCGCGAGCGGCCTTGACCTCGACCGGGGCTTCTTCCTGACCTTCCCAGACCAGATCCTCCGGGGGCAGCTCGTCGAGGAAGCGGCTTGGCGAGCATTCGACGATTTCGCCGTACTGCTTGCGCTTGGCGGCGAAGGTCAGCGCCAGGTTGCGCTTGGCGCGGGTGATGCCCACGTAGGCCAGGCGGCGCTCTTCCTCGATGGTGTCGGATTCGATGCTGGAGCGGTGCGGCAGGATCTCCTCCTCGAAACCGATGATGTACACCGACGGAAACTCCAGACCCTTGGAGGCGTGCATGGTCATCATCTGCACGCCGTCGGCGCCTTCTTCCTCTTCCTGCTGGCGCTCGAGCATGTCGCGCAGCACCAGCTTGCCGATGGCGTCCTCGATGGTCATATCGCCTTCCTCGTCCTTGTCGAGGGTGTTTTTCAGCGCATCGACGAGGAACCACACGTTGCCCATGCGCGCCTCGGCGACCTTGTCGCTGGAGGCGTTCTGGCGCAGCCAGTTCTCGTAGTCGATGTCCATGACCATGCTGCGGATCGCGGCGATCGGCTCGTTGACCACGCACTGCTCGCGCACGCCGTCCATCCAGCGCTTGAAGCGCGCCAGGCGCTCGGTATAACGGCTGTCCAGGTGCTCGCCCAGGCCGATCTCGTCGCTGGCCGCGTACATGCTGATCTTGCGCTCGTTGGCATAGTTGCCGAGCTTTTCCAGGGTCGTGGAACCGATCTCCCGGCGCGGCACGTTGATCACGCGCAGGAAGGCGTTGTCGTCGTCCGGGTTGACCAGCAGGCGGAAGTAACTCATCAGGTCCTTCACTTCCTGGCGGGCGAAGAAGCTGGTACCGCCGGACAGCCGATAAGGGATCTGGTGGTGCTGCAGCTTCAGCTCCATCAGCTTGGCCTGGTAGTTGCCGCGGTAGAGGATGGCGAAATCGCTGTATGGGCGCTGGGTGCGCAGGTGCTCGGTGAGAATCTCCAGCGCCACCCGCTCGCACTCGGCGTCTTCGTTGCGGGTGCGGATCACACGGATCTCGTCGCCCATGCCCATCTCGCTCCACAGCTGCTTCTCGAAGGCGTGGGGGTTGTTGGCGATCAGCACGTTGGCGCATTTGAGAATGCGGCTGGTGGAGCGGTAGTTCTGCTCGAGCATCACCACCTTGAGCGACGGGTAGTCTTCCTTGAGCAGATTGAGGTTCTCTGGCCGCGCGCCGCGCCAGGCGTAGATCGACTGGTCGTCGTCGCCGACCACGGTGATCTGGTTGCGCATGCCTACCAAGAGCTTCACCAGCAGGTACTGGCTGGAGTTGGTGTCCTGGTATTCGTCGACGAGCAGATAGCGGATGCGGTTCTGCCACTTCTCCAGAATGTCCTGGTGCTCTTGGAACAGCTTGACCGGCAGCAGGATCAGGTCGTTGAAATCCACCGCGTTGTAAGCCTTGAGCGTGCGCTGGTAATGCAGGTAGACGATGGCGGCGGTCTGCTCCTTGGGGTTGCGCGCGTTGGCCAGGGCCTCGTCGGGCAGGATGAGGTCGTTCTTCCAGCTGTCGATGTAGTTCTTGACCTCATCGGCGCCGTCGTCGCCGGCGTACTCCTTCTGCATGATGTCGGTGAGCAGCGCCTTGATGTCGCCGTCATCGAAGATCGAGAAGCCAGGCTTGTAGCCCAGGCGTGCGTACTCCTTGCGGATGATGTTCATGCCCAGGTTGTGGAAGGTCGACACCGTCAAACCGCGGGCTTCGGAGCCTTTGAGCAGGGTGCCGACGCGCTCTTTCATTTCGCGCGCGGCCTTGTTGGTGAAGGTCATGGCGACGATGTGCTGGGCGCGGATGCCGCAGTTCTGCACCAGGTGGGCGATCTTGCGGGTAATTACGCTGGTCTTGCCGGAGCCTGCACCGGCGAGCACCAAAAGAGGGCCGCCGACGTAGTTCACGGCTTCCTGTTGCCGGGGGTTGAGTCGGGACATCGTGTCTATCGCAGAGGAAAATGGCCGCGCATTTTAGCCGAAAGTCGCCGGCCATTTCGTGGCTTTGCGGTACTAGCCGACAACCGTGCAATGGGGCATGTTCTGCGCACTCGTTGCGCGGGCGGGCTTGTCGATTGCCCGGGTTTTATCGCAGGATGTCCGGCGACTTACACGGAAGTGATTGATTTGACGCCGGAACCGGCGCATTCAGCAGCGCCGCAGGCGCTCATCTTTTTCGTGCATCGGGGGATTTTTCTTGAGCGCATTCGTCGAGCCGTTGCGCCTGGTATTGCTGGCCGAGACGCCGCAGTGGAGCGAGCTGTTGCGTGAGCGTCTGGACGCCGCGGACGCTCCACTGCCGTTAAGCTGCGCCTCTAGCTGGCCGGACGCCCGGCAACTGCTCGACGACGCCGGCGACGCGGTGCTGCTCACCACCCCCGCGCACCTGCCCGACTCGCGGCGCTGTACGGCGCCGATCATCCTTTTGCTGGAACAGGAACCGGACGATACGCCACCCCAGGTCTGCGACTGGCTGGTGCGCGATCAGCTCAGCGCCGATGTCCTGCGCCGTAGCCTGCGCTACGTACGTGAGCAGGGCCGTCTGCGCCTCACCTTGCAGCGCCTTACCGAGCGGGACGCACTGACCGGCATCGCCAACCGTCAGGGCTTTCACACGCTTTTAGCCGCACGTCTGGATAAGCCGAGCCGCGGCGGTCTGGCGCTGGTGCAGCTGGATCTGGACAACTTTCGCCAGGCCAACGATGCCCTGGGCGACCACGCCGGCGACCTGCTGATCCAGCAAGTGGTGGCGCGTCTCAAACAATATCTGGTGCGAGGCGATCAACTGGCGCGCCTGGGCGGCGACGAATTCGCCCTGCTGGTCGACAGTCAGGACGAACCTGCGCGGCTGCTCACCTGGGTGCAACACCTGCTCGAGGCGCTGGGTGAACCGTACTGGGTCGAAGGCGAGAGCCTGCTGCTTGGCTGCAGCCTCGGTGTGGCGCTGGCCAAGCCGGCAAGCACCGCGGACACGCTGATGTGGCACGCGCATATCGCCATGCAACAGGCTAAAGGCCGCCAGGGCTGCACCTTTCATCTGTATGACGAGCGCCTCGATCAGGGCATGCGCTGCCAGATCGACCTGCAGCGCGAGCTGCGCCGGGCGTTGCGCAAGAGCGAACTGCAACTGCATTACCAGCCCAGGTTGTGCCTCAAGAGCGGGCGTATTGTCGGCCTGGAAGCGCTGGTGCGTTGGCAGCACGAAACCCACGGTCTGTTGCTGCCGGGCGAATTCGTGCCGCTGGCTGAAGAGTGTGGGCTGATCGTACCGTTGGGCTACTGGGTGATCGACCGGGCGATGCGTGACATGCAATTGTTGCGCGAGCGCGGCCACCCGGCGCTGCACATGGCGGTCAACCTATCGTTCCGCCAGTTCCAGGACAGTCAGTTGCTACCGACTCTGGAGCGGCTGATCGACAGCTGTGGCATCGACAGTCATTGGCTGGAGTTCGAACTCACCGAAACCGCAGTGATGCGCCGCAGCGACTACGTGCTGCAGACCATGCGCCGCTTGGGGCATCTGGGGGTGCGCTTCTCTCTGGACGACTTCGGCACCGGCTTCTCGTCCTTCGAGCACCTGAGCAACCTGCCCATCGCCCTGCTGAAGATCGACCGCAGCTTCGTCACCGGCATGGAAACGCGTCCGCAGAGCCAGCAACTGGTGCAGGCGATGATCAGCCTGGCCCACAACCTGGATCTGCAGGTGGTCGCCGAAGGTGTGGAAACCGAGGAGCAGCTGCAGCTACTGCGTGAATTCGGCTGTGATCAGGCCCAGGGCTACCTGATCAGCAGAGCCATGCCGTTGACCGAGCTGGGGCACTTTCTGTCGGCTGGTGTGCGGGAGCCGCTGCTTGGTGGTCGCTGTTAAACGCTGCTAGTTAGCCGATCAGGACAGGCAAGTCTGCATCGCCTTGGGCTTTTGCAGGCGCGCAGTCTTCCACTGAAAACCCAGCACCAGGCCACTTGCCGTTACCGCCAGGCCGGCAGCCAGGCCCCACCACACGCCATGGGCGCCCCAACCGAACGGGAAGGCCAGCAGCCAGGCCAGCGGTGCGCCAATGCACCAGTAACCGGTCAGGCCGATCACCAGGGTCAGGCGACCGTCGTTGAGGCCACGAATCGCCCCCATGGCGATGCTCTGCAGGCCATCGAACAGCTCGAACCAGGCGGCAATCGCCAGCAGGCTTACCGCCAAGGTGACGATATTGGCGAACGCCGGATCGTGGCGGTCGAGGAACAGGCCGATGATCCATTCCGGCAGCAGCCAGAACGCCAGGGCGAACAGCAGCATAAGCGCGGCGCCCATGGCCATGCCCAGGTGGCCAGCCAGGCGCGACAGGTGCAGCTGGCCTGCGCCGTAATGCAGACCCACGCGGAAAGTCACCGCGTAGGACAGGCCGTGGGGAACGATGAAGGCCAGGGCGACCGATTGCATGGCGATCTGGTGCGCCGCCAATTGCACGCTGCCCAGGGCGCCCATGCACAGGGTGGCGAAGGTGAACAGCCCTTGCTCGGCGGCGTAGGTGCCGCCAATCGGCAGACCGAGGCGCAGTAGGGCGCGGAGTTCGGCGCGCTGCGGGCGACCCAGGCCGCCGCGTAGCTTGTAGCGCTGATAGGTCGGCGAGATCAGGATGTACAGCCCCAGTGCCAGCGCCATGGCGCTGCTGACCAGTGCGGTGGTCAGGCCGATCCCGCTCAGGCCGAGGTCTACGCCGAACCAGCCCTTGATCAGCGCGTAGTTGATAATGAAATTGGCGATGGTGCCGACGATGCTGATGGTCATCACTGGGCCGGGATGGCCAATGGCGCTGGTGAAGCCGCGCAGCGCCATGAAGCATAGGTAGGCGGGCAGGCCCAGGGATAGCGGTCGCAGGAAGTGCATGGCCTGGCTGGATGCTGCCGGGTCCTGACCCAGGTGCGGTAGTAGCGGGCCGAGGCCATTGAGGCACAGCGCACTGATGATGCCCAGCAGGATGGCCAGCCACAGGCCGTTGCGCAGCAGGCGGGTGACGCCCTGCGGGTCGCCGGCGCCGTGGCGGATGGCGATCATGCTGCCGACGGCGGCGATCACCCCGGTGCAGAAGATCGAGAAGATGAAGTAGCAGGTCGCGCCCAGAGCGCCGCCGGCCAGTTGCCCTGGACCGAGCATGGCCATCATCAGCGTGTCAGTGAAGATCATCAGCGCATGGGCCAACTGCGCGGAGATCAGCGGGCCGGCGAGGCGCAGCAGGGCGCTCAGTTCGTGACCAAGGGGACTTTTCATGATGAGTAAAACTTCGGCTGGATAATTACTCCCGGGCTGTCGGGAGATAAGCATTGCCGGCTATTCTCGGGTTTATAGCTCAAGCCCACAAAAGGAAAATAGCGATGCCAGGCATGATTAAAACTCATGGTGAAGGTCGTTGAACCGGTACTTGCCGCCTTTATATGCGTTGCGCGCCTTCGAGGCTGCGGCGCGGCATTTGTCCTTTACCCGCGCTGCCGATGAGCTAGCGATCACTCAGAGTGCGGTCAGCCGGCACATTCGTACCCTGGAAGAACACTTTGCCTGCCGGCTGTTCGAGCGCCGTGGTCGCGCGCTGCACCTGACCGAGCCGGCGAGTCTGTTGCTGCCGGGCGTGCGCGAGGGCTTCGAGTCCCTGGAGCGGGCCTGCGCGCCCTTGCGGGTGGAGGAGGGCACCCTGCGTCTCAAGGCGCCCTCGACCTTGACCATGCGTTGGCTGCTGGCGCGCCTGTCGCTGTTTCGCGCCCGCCATGACGACCTCGAGGTGCAGCTCACCAGCGCCTGGATGGATCTCGATCGGGTGGACTTTCTCCATGAGCCTTTCGATTGCGCCGTGTTGCTCGGCACCGGCACCTTCAGCAACGAATGGCACAGCGTGCGGCTGTTCGAGGAATGGCTGATTCCCGTCTGTGCGCCTGGAGCTCTGGGCGAAAAGCCTTGGGATGTGGGGCGCCTGCAACAGGCCGAGCTGGTGCACCCCACACCTGACCGTCGTGACTGGCGCCGCTGGCTGCAGGCCATGGGCTTGAGCGACCAGGTGTCGCTCAAGGGCGGCCAGGTGTTCGACACCCTGGAGCTGGGCATCGTCGCCGCCGCCCGTGGGTATGGCGTGTCGATCGGCGACCTGGCCATGGTCGCCGAGGACGTGTTGTTGGACCGCCTGGCGTTGCCCTGGCCGACCGCCGTGTTCAGCGGCGAAAGCTATTACCTGGTTTGGCCCAAGGCGCGCCGTGGCCAGGAGCGTTTCGAGCGGCTGGCCGAGTTCCTGCTCGCGGAGGTCGCAGCCATGCAGTTACCCAAGGTCGAGTTACGCCGCTAGAAAAACAATAAAAAATCTCAGAAACGAGACTTTTTCATTACCCCACGTAAAAAATGTGGTGATAGCGTCATGATGGCCATTGACGCACTAAAACTCTCAAGTATTCTCCGCGCTCGCCGAATTACAGGCTGATCATTATTTATTCAATTTCTCCATACAGGGACGATGGAGCTCGGAGATTTTCATGAACCAACCCCGTTCCCGTATCGCCTGGCAATTGGCGACGGCCCTCGCTGCCATGCTGGTGCTGCTGATCAGTGTTAGTACCGTATTCGCCCTGCGCTCACTGAGCAGCGCCAACCTGGTGACCCGCGAAGAGCACCTGGGCAGCGAAGCGCGCCTGCTGGCCGACCAGCTGAGCACCTTCCACGAAAGCCTGCGTGAAAGCACCCAACGCCTGGCCGGCCTGTTCGAGCGCCGCTTCAGTGGCGGCCTGCGCGTCAGCCCGGACGAACGCGTGACCGTCGGCGCTCTGCAGGCGCCTGCCCTGTACTTGGGCAACACCCAGCTGAACAACGATTTCAGCGAAGTCGATGAATTTCGCCGCCTGACCGCCGGCGTGGCGACCATCTTCGTGCGTGATGGCGACGACTTCGTACGCGTGACCACCTCGCTTACCAAACAGGACGGTGGCCGCGCCATCGGCACCGTGCTCGACCGCAACCATCCGGCCTACGCCCGCCTGCTGGCCGGCGACAACTACGTCGGCCGCGCGCTGCTGTTCGAGCGCTTCTACATGACCCAGTACACGCCGGTACGCGACAGCGCGGGCCGGGTGATCGCCGTGTTGTTCGTCGGCTTCGATTACACCGACGCGCAGAACGCCCAGTTCGCCAACCTGCAGCGCTTCCGTATCGGCAGCACCGGCTCCCTGGCGCTGCTCGACGATCAGAACAAATGGCTGGTGGCGCCCTACAGCGCCAAGAATCCCGAGCAACTGACGGGCAACATGACCAAGGTGCTTGGTACTCCGGGCAAGGGCGGTTTCTGGAGCGATGGCGAGCAACAGTTCTACAGCGTTGCTGTGCCCTTCGCCGGCGGCCCGTGGACCGTGGTGGCTAGCATGCCAGAACAAGAGATCCAGGCGGTGACCTGGAGCGTCGGCAGCCAGTTGGCTATCGGCAGCCTGGTGACCCTGGTTCTGGCCGTGCTGGCGGTGATCTGGCTGCTGCGCCGCAAGCTGCGCCCGCTGGGTGATCTGGTCGAGCAGGCCCAGGCCCTCGGCGCCGGTGATCTGAGCGTGCGCCTGCAGGTCAAGAGTCACGACGAGATCGGCGAGCTGTCGCGCAGCTTCAACCAGATGAGCGAGGCGCTGTCGACCATGGTCGCGCGCATCCGCGGCGCCGCCGGCAACGTCAGCCAGCGCGCCGAAGCGCTGTCCGGCCTGTCGCGTGGTGCCTATGAAGGCATCGAGCAGCAGTCCGGCGAGATCAGCAGCATGGCCGGCGCGGTAGAGGAATTCAGCGCCACTTCGCTGAACATCGCCGACAACATGCGCAGCACCGAGCGCATGGCCAGCGAGAACGCCAGCCAGACTCGCATCGGCCGTACCTCGATGGAAGAAGCGTCTGCTGCCTTGGAGCAGATTTCCCAGTCGGTCAACAGTGCCGCCAAGGTCATCGACAGCCTTGGCCAGCGTTCCCAGGAAATCGGCGGCATTCTCAGCGTGATCACCTCGATTGCCGACCAGACCAACCTGCTGGCGCTCAATGCGGCCATCGAGGCAGCGCGTGCCGGCGAGCAGGGCCGCGGTTTCGCCGTGGTCGCCGACGAGGTGCGCAGCCTGGCCGGTCGGACCCGCGAGGCGACCACCGAAATTTCCAGCATGATCAGCAGTATCCAGGGCGAGACCAGCAGTGCGATCAGCACCATGGAGCAGGGCCGCCAGCTGATGCAGAACGGCCTGGAACTCAATGCCAAGGTCGCCGCGGCGCTGACCCATATCGCCGAGCAGACCAGCGCTGCCGGCGAGCAGTTCGCCGCCATCACGACCGCCACCGCCGAGCAGAGCAGCACCGCCACGGTGCTGAGCAGCAACCTGCAGAGCATCGCCCTGGCCAACGGCGAGCAGCGCGAAGTGATCGCCAATCTGGCGCACACTTCCAAAGAGCTGGAAACCCTGGCTACCGATCTGCACCGCGAAGTCGAGCGCTTCCGCTAAGCCCGCCCTCCATAGGCTGGCGCTGCCTACTGGCGCCAGCCGTCTTGCGAGCCCCGATTCCGGGGCTCGTCTACGCTTGAAGTCATCATCCTGAAAAGCCTCGGTGCAAGGCTGTCGCCCCGGTGTGCTGAGTGCTCGTGCAGCCCGCGGCTGTGCAGCATTTCGCCGCGATTCGTGTGGAATCCGAAACGCCTGGAAAATCAGTTTCCGTCACGGGCAATTTTTGATTGATCTGAGCGAGTCATGGTCTTAAAGTCCGCGCCCGAACGTCCATGCTGGCAACGATCCATTCGGCTCAAGTACTGACGACGAGAGGTTGTTCGACCTGTTTTCAGGTCAGGCAATTCTCGGCGACATGCCTTGGGAAGTAGGCGAACCAAAGTGGGGAAACTGATCAGACGTTCCTGGCCTGGCAACAGGCTTTCCGGCCGATTGCAGAAATCGGTCGCCCCCGACGTTGAACCTGTGCCCGGTTCAACTGCCCGAATCCTAGTGTTCATGGTTTAGCCATTTGGAGACCCGCATGTCGATCAAGGTCGAAGACTACTACCCACGCGAAACCTTCAACAAAATGAAGGCCTTCGCCGACCAGCAGGAAACCCCGTTCGTGGTGATCGACACCGCGATCATCAGTCAGGCCTACGACGACCTGCGCGCCGGTTTCGAATTCGCCAAGGTGTACTACGCCGTCAAGGCCAACCCGGCCATCGAAATCATCGAGTTGCTGCGCGACAAGGGTTCGAGCTTCGACATCGCCTCGATCTACGAGCTCGACAAGGTGATGTCCGCCGGCGTGGGCCCGGAGCGCATCAGCTACGGCAATACCATCAAGAAAGCCCGCGACGTCCGGTACTTCTACGAGAAGGGTGTGCGCCTGTTCGCCACCGACTCCGAAGCCGACCTGCGCAACATCGCCAAGGCCGCGCCGGGCTCGAAGATCTACGTGCGCATCCTCACCGAAGGCTCGACCTCGGCCGACTGGCCGCTAAGCCGCAAGTTCGGCTGCCAGCCGGACATGGCCCTGGATCTGCTGATTCTTGCCAAACAGCTCGGCCTGGTGCCCTACGGCATTTCCTTCCACGTAGGCAGCCAGCAGCGCGACATTGATGTGTGGGACGCGGCCATCGCCAAGGTCAAGGTGATCTTCGAGCGTCTGAAAGAAGAAGACGGCATCGAGCTGCAGATGATCAACATGGGCGGCGGCTTCCCGGCCAACTACATCACCCGCACCAACAGCCTGGAAACCTACGCCGAGGAAATCATCCGCTTCCTCAAGGAAGATTTCGGCGACGAGCTGCCGGAAATCATCCTCGAGCCGGGCCGTTCGCTGATTGCCAACGCCGGCGTGCTGGTCAGTGAAGTGGTGCTGGTGGCGCGCAAGTCGCGTACCGCCGTCGAGCGCTGGGTGTACACCGACGTGGGCAAGTTCAGCGGCCTGATCGAAACCATGGATGAGTCCATCAAGTTCCCGATCTGGACCGAGAAGAAGGGCGAGATGGAAGAGGTGGTGATCGCCGGCCCGACCTGCGACAGCGCTGACATCATGTACGAGCATTACAAGTACGGCCTGCCCTTGAACCTGGCTAGCGGTGACCGCCTCTACTGGTTCTCCACCGGTGCCTACACCACCAGCTACAGCGCGGTGGAATTCAACGGATTCCCGCCGCTGAAAGCCTTCTACCTGTAAGCCTCGCTGCACCGCCAAGCGCCCGCACCCGTTGCGGGCGTTTTGCTTTGCACCTGTTGGTATTGCGCCTTGCCAGCGGGAAGTGGGCGGCGCGAGAATGCAGGCAACTCTCCGCGGTATTTAAGGATCCCCGATGCCCGATCCCGTTGCAGCCGGCCTGCGCCTGGCGCCCGATGCACTCACCCGTCCCTTCTCGCCCAAGCAGTTCGCCTTCACTACCACCGATGACCTGGAACCCTTCCGTGGCGTACTCGGCCAGGAGCGCGCCGTGCAGGCCCTGCAGTTCGGCGTGGCCATGCCGCGCCCCGGCTACAACGTATTCGTCATGGGCGAGCCGGGCACCGGCCGCTTCTCGTTCGTCAAACGTTACCTGCAGGCCGAGGGCAAACGCCTGGAAACGCCGCCGGATCGGGTTTACGTCAACCACTTCGACGAGCCCCGCGAGCCGCGCGCGGTGGAGCTGGCGCCCGGCACAGCCAGCGAGTTCATCGCCGACATCAACGCATTGATCGACAACCTGCTGGCCACCTTTCCGGCGGTCTTCGAGCATCCGTCGTTCCAGCAGAAGAAGAGCGCCATCGACCGCGCTTTCAACAAGCGCTACGACCAGGCGCTGGACGTCATCGAGCGTCTGTCCCTGGAGCGCGGCATCGCCCTGTACCGCGACAGCACCAACATCGCCTTCACGCCGATGCTCGACGGCAAGGCCCTGGACGAGGCCGAATTCGCCCAACTGCCGGAAACCGAGCGCGAGCGCTTCCACGCTGATATCGCTGCCCTGGAAGAGCGCCTCAACGAGGAGCTGGCCAGCCTGCCGCAGTGGAAGCGCGAGTCGAGCAACCAGTTGCGCCAGCTCAATGAGGAAACCATCACCGTGGCGCTGCAGCCGCTTTTGGCGCCGCTGTCGGAGAAGTACGCCGAGAACGCCGGTGTGTGCGCCTACCTGCAGGCCATGCAGGTGGATCTGCTGAAAAGCGTGATCGACCTGCTGATCGAGGTGGAAAAGCCCGATGCCCAGACCCGCAAGCTGCTCGAAGAGCTGTATTGCCCGAGCCTGATCGTCGGCCACCACGTCGATGGCGGCGCGCCGGTGGTGTTCGAGCCGCACCCGACCTACGACAACCTGTTCGGCCGCATCGAATACAACACCGACCAGGGCGCGCTCTACACCAGTTATCGCCAGCTGCGCCCCGGTGCGCTGCATCGCGCCAATGGCGGTTTCCTGATCCTCGAGGCTGAGAAATTCCTCAGCGAGCCGTTCGTCTGGGAGGCGCTCAAGCGCGCTCTGCAGTCGCGCAAGCTGAAGATGGAATCGCCGCTGGCCGACCTCGGTCGCATCGCCACCGTGACCCTGAATCCGGAAACCGTGCCGCTGCAGCTCAAGGTGGTGATCATCGGTTCGCGCCAGCTGTACTACGCGTTGCAGGACGCCGATCCGGACTTCCAGGAGATGTTCCGGGTGCTGGTCGACTTCGACGAGGACATCCCGCTGGCCGACGACAGTCTGGAGCAGTTCGCCCAGCTGATGAAGACCCGCACCACTGAAGAGGGCATGGCGCCGCTCACCGCTGCTGCGGTGGCTCGCCTAGCCACCTACAGCGCGCGCCTGGCCGAACACCAGGGGCGGTTGTCGGCGCGCATCGGCGACCTGTTCCAGCTGGTCAGCGAGGCGGACTTCATTCGCAATCTGGCCGGCGAGGCAGTGACCGACGCCGACCATATCGAGCGTGCGCTCAAGGCCAAGGCCACCCGCACCGGGCGCGTCTCGGCGCGGATCATCGATGACATGCTCGCCGGCATCATCCTCATCGACACCGTCGGCGCGGCCATCGGCAAGTGCAACGGCCTGACCGTGCTGGAAGTCGGCGACTCGGCCTTTGGCGTGCCGGCGCGCATCTCCGCCACGGTTTATCCGGGCGGTTCGGGCATCGTCGACATCGAACGCGAGGTCAACCTCGGCCAGCCGATCCACTCCAAGGGCGTGATGATCCTCACCGGTTTCCTCGGCAGCCGCTACGCCCAGGAATTCCCCCTGGAAATCTCCGCGAGCATCGCCCTGGAGCAGTCCTACGGCTACGTGGATGGCGACAGCGCCTCGCTCGGCGAGGTGTGCACGCTGATCTCGGCGCTGTCGCGCACGCCGCTCAAGCAGTGCTTCGCCATCACCGGGTCGATCAACCAGTTCGGTGAGGTGCAGGCGGTCGGTGGCGTCAACGAGAAGATCGAAGGCTTCTTCCGCCTCTGCGAGGCCCGCGGGCTGACCGGCGAGCAGGGCGCGATCATCCCGCATTCCAACGTGTCCACCCTGATGCTCGACGAGCGTGTGTTGCAGGCCGTGCGCGCCGGACAGTTCCATATCTACGCCGTGCGCCATGTGGATGAGGCGCTGAGCCTGCTTGTCGGTGAGGATGCCGGCACGCCGAACGACAAGGGCCATTTCCCCAAGGGCAGCGTGAACGCGCGGGTGGTCGAGCGCTTGCGCGAGATCGCCGAGATCGGCATGGGTGAGGAAGAAAAGCCCGAACAGGCCAAGGAAGCGCTCACCGCGGCGCTGCCGGAGAAGCCCAAAAAACCCCGGACGAAAAAGCCGACCGCGGAGTAGGGCCGTTGGCGGGCTGATCACTCGCCGATCGGCTCGCCCGCCACCCTTCAATCGGCGGCATGGGGTTGTTTGCACACCTGTCATGCACAAGGTTATCCACAGTTTGTGTGTATAAACCTGTCTTTGCCAGCGGGCGCTACAGGTGTAGGCTGCAGGTCTGTCTCTGCGAGGATCGCCGCCATGTCGCGTAGCCTCTGCCTGACCCGTGATTGCCTCGGCGTGACCACGCGCATCGAGTGTGTGGCGCTGCCCCTGGCGGGCGATCAAGGGCTGTGGACGCTGATCTGCGTCGCCGGCCTGACTGCCCGACAACCCTCCGCTGTCAAGGCGCAAGGCCCATTCCACGGGCCTCTGGTGGTCGAGCGCCTGCTCGATGACATTGCCGAAAGCCTCGCCGCCCAAGGTTATGGCCCCTGCCACGAACCGCTGATCTGGCGCCTGCACGCCCAGGCTCAGCTGCGCCGTTTGAATGGTGCTCACGGCGCGTCCCGGCCCGTATCGCTGTCGTGGCCCGAGAGCTGAAGCGGCAGTGTGGAACCGTTCGTAGGGCGACCGGCTGGTCAGCCCGGAAACGCACGGCAGAAAATCTTATCCACAATCACCGATAGGCCTTGAGCTTGGCCGTATTCAGCCCATGCGCCGCGGCTTGCCTGTACTTGAGCGCTGGGTATACTCGCTCGCCTGTTCACCACCTGTGAGAGCCCATGGAACGCTTTATCGAGAACGCGATGTACGCATCGCGCTGGCTGCTGGCCCCCATCTATTTCGGTCTGTCACTGGGCCTGCTGGCGCTGGCCCTGAAGTTCTTCCAGGAAATCTTCCACATCCTGCCCGGCATTTTCAGCATGGCCGAGGCCGATCTGATCCTGGTGCTGCTGTCGCTGGTCGACATGGCCTTGGTCGGCGGCCTGCTGGTGATGGTGATGATGTCCGGCTACGAGAACTTCGTTTCCCAGCTGGATATCGACGACAGCAAGGAAAAGCTCGCCTGGCTCGGCAAGATGGATTCCAGCTCGCTGAAGATGAAGGTCGCGGCGTCCATCGTGGCGATTTCCTCGATCCACCTGTTGCGGGTGTTCATGGACGCGCGCAATCATGATCCCGAGCACCTGAAGTGGTACGTGATCATCCACATGACCTTCGTGGTCTCGGCCTTTGCCATGGGTTACCTGGACAAGTTGACCAAGCACTGATCCCGTTGCCTGCGCAACGCCCGGCCTTCCCTGTGGAACGCCGGGCGTTTTGTTATCGGCGTGGTGACAATCGTATAGTGGTACTTCTTGCCTGGGAGGACATGCCATGACTCTGCCCGAATTGCTGCGAGCGGCTCGCGATGGTGCGGTGAGCGAACTCGAATTGATTTCCCTGGAAGGCGGCATCTACCTGCTGCAGATTCTCGGCGTCGAGCAACGCGCCTACCTGCGCGACGAGGCGGGGCGCAACCTGCACCTGCGCTCGGTGGAACATGCTCGTGACCTGCTCGAAGAGCTGCCGGACGTGCCGCTGTTTCTGGTGCATGCCTCGGCCTACGACGAGATGTGCGGCTTGCCGAGCGGCACTCGCGACGCCCTGCGTGTGCCGGTCGGCCTGCGCAGCCGCTGGTAAGAACCTGTTCACGATCTGCTGCGCGTCGGCCCTACGGCGTTAAAAACAGTCTCAGAATGCTCATTTACAGCACGTAAACTCCGCTTCCTCGCCTGTTTTTGCCTTGTATGGCTCTAGCTCGCTAGATCGTGAACAGGTTCTAAGGCACAGGCGACGGCGGGAGCCGTGATAGGCTAGCCGGCCTTTTTTCCTACTAGCGGAGCGGCGATATGTCCGAACTCGATCTTTCCACTGACGAAGCACGCGTCAGCTACGGCATTGGCCGTCAACTTGGTGGCCAGCTGCGCGACAACCCGCCGCCGGGCGTGAGCCTGGATGCCATTCTGGCTGGTCTGCGCGATGCTTTCGCCGGCCAGGAGAGCCGCGTCGGCGAGGCCGAACTGTCGGCCAGCTTCAAGGTAATCCGCGACGTCATGCAGGCCGAAGCCAAGGCCAAGGCCGACGCGGCTGCCGGCGCCGGCCTGGCCTTCCTGGCCGAGAATGCCAAGCGCGAAGGCGTCACCGTGCTGGCCTCCGGCCTGCAGTACGAAGTGCTGACCGCAGGCGAGGGCGCCAAGCCATCGCGTGAGGACAGCGTGCGCACCCACTACCATGGCACCCTGATCGACGGCAGCGTATTCGACAGCTCCTACGAACGTGGCCAGCCGGCGGAATTCCCGGTCGGCGGCGTGATCGCCGGCTGGACCGAGGCCCTGCAACTGATGGGTACCGGCAGCAAATGGCGCCTGTACGTGCCGAGCGAGCTTGCCTATGGCGCCCAGGGCGTTGGCAGCATCCCGCCGCACAGCGTGCTGGTGTTTGATGTCGAGCTGCTCGACATCCTGTAAGCACCTGCGAAGACTGCTGCGCGTCGGCCGTGCGGCGTTTAAAAATAGGCGAGAAGCTCATGTACGACAGTACAGTCGGTCGCGACCCCGGCCACTTCTTCGCCTATTTTCGTGGGGACGCATAGGCATTGCAGGGCTCTAGCTTGCGAGCCTTCGGATAAGTATCACGGGCGCAAGGCCCGGGCATAGCAATACAGGAACAGGCTGCGCACCAGTTCCTTGAGGATCAGCGGCTCGCTCGAGCTCAGCTCGTGCAGATCCAGGTCACCCTGTTTACGCAATTCGTCCAGTGCCTCCTCTTCGAGTACGGCGCAGACTTCGCCGGTCTCGCGGTGCAGGATGCGCAGGTAGGGATGAGGGCGGTCCAGCCAGGCGTCGATTAGATAGGTCATGCTCGCATCTCCCTGAGTGATTGGTAGATATGAGAATAATTCTTATTACTTTAATAGCAAGGTTTAATCGCACCGCTCGTCGATGGCGTGGCTGACGGAGTGGAAAGGGGCGGGCATAAAAAAGCCCGTCGCGGGGGCGGGCTTCTTGTGATGCGGTGCCTGAGTGGTCAGTGCGTGCGGGCCACGGCGAAGTGGCTCAGCTCGACCAGGGCGTCGCGGTAGACGCTGGCCGGCAGCACTTCCAGGCAGGCGATGGCACGCTCGGCGTACTGGCGTGCCTGATTGGCGGTGTAGTCCAGAGCGCCGGCGGCCTGCACGGCTTCGCGGATGCTTTCCAGGTCTTCCAGGCCACCTTTCTGAATCGCCTTGCGCACCAGGGCAGCCTGCTCGGCGTTGCCTTCGCGCATGGTGTAGATCAGCGGCAGGGTGGGTTTGCCTTCGGCCAAATCGTCGCCGACGTTCTTGCCCAGGGTGGCGGCATCGCCCTTGTAGTCGAGCAGGTCGTCGACCAGCTGGAAGGCCACACCCAGGTGATCACCGAACAGGCGCAGCGCTTCGTTCTGCTCGGCGCTCGCTTCGGCCAGTGCCGCGGCGCTCTGGGTCGAAGCTTCGAACAGCATGGCGGTCTTGGCGCGGATGACTTCCATGTAGGTTTCTTCGGTCGTGCTGGCGTCGCGAATCTTTGATAGCTGCAGCACTTCGCCTTCGGCGATCACCCGGGTGGCCTTGGAGAGAATCCGCATCACCGGCATCGAGTCGAGTTCGACCATCATTTCGAACGAGCGCGAATAGAGGAAGTCGCCGACCAGCACGCTCGGTGCGTTGCCCCACTGGGCATTGGCGGTGCTACGGCCACGGCGCATGTCGGACATGTCGACCACGTCGTCGTGCAGCAGGGTGGCGGTGTGCAGGAATTCGATGGTGGCAGCCAGCAGGCGCAGGCGTTCGTCGTTCAGGCCCAGCGCCTTGCCACTGAGCAGTACCAGCAGCGGGCGCAGGCGCTTGCCGCCAGCGGAGATGATGTAGTCGCCGATCTTCTCGACCAGCGGGACGCGGGACACCACTTGCTGACGGATAATGCCGTCAACAGCGGCGAAATCATCCGCTACCACACTGTAGAAAGTCTGGGGTTGCATCAGCGACATAAGCTCCTTGGACAGGCACTATCGGCCTTAATAGGCCCTAGTTTGCGCGGCATGCTAGGGGGCAGGGTGGGGGCTGTCAAGGCGACGGCAGGCGGCGCTTGCGCTGCTGAAGAGGCTTGCGTACAATCGCGCACCCTGAACTTCCCCCTGGGTATTTCCCTGCCTTACGCAATTGCACGGGTGTCCATCCGGCCCCGAGCAGCCATGCCAGCCAACAGTTATTCCTATAAAGCGCTGGGTGAGCAGGATCAACGGAGATTTACCATGTACGCAGTAATTGTTACTGGTGGCAAGCAATACAAAGTCACCGAAGGCGAATTCCTCAAGGTCGAGAAACTGGAGCTGGCCGCTGGCGAAGCTCTGACTTTCGATCGCGTGTTGCTGGTTGGCAACGGTGATGACGTCACCATCGGCGCTCCTGTCGTCGAAGGTGCCAAGGTTTCGGCTGAAGTCGTTTCCCAAGGCCGTCACGATAAAGTGACCATCATCAAGTTCCGTCGCCGCAAGCACCACATGAAGCGTCAGGGCCACCGTCAGTGGTTCACTGAGATCAAAATCACCGGTATTCAGGCCTGATTCATTTCGCTTGAGCCCTTTATAGGAGTATTGAACTCATGGCACACAAAAAAGCTGGCGGTAGTACCCGCAACGGTCGCGACTCAGAAGCCAAACGCCTTGGCGTGAAGATGTATGGCGGCCAGAAAATCGTTCCTGGCAACATCATCGTGCGTCAGCGCGGCACCCAGTTCCACGCTGGCTACGGCGTTGGCATGGGCAAGGATCACACCCTGTTCGCGAAAATCGAAGGCGTGATCAAGTTCGAAGTAAAAGGTGCCTTCGGTCGCCGTTACGTAAGCGTCGTCGCGGCCTAATCGCGAAGTTGCTGGAAAAGCCCCGTCCTGCGACGGGGCTTTTTTGTTTCTGTATCCTGTTGCGCCCGGTTTACCGCTTCGTCCGATTCGGCTTGCAGCAGGCGTACAGGGTTGTGGGTTCTTGCCAAACTGTCCTGGGTTGATGCGGGTGGTTTCAGGGCAATTTCGCAAGCACCCGGTGTTTCCTGTTTCAGTAACCCGCGATTATGGCGGGAGGTGTACCCATGAAATTCGTCGATGAAGTATCGATTTCTGTAAAGGCCGGCGATGGTGGCAACGGCATGATGAGCTTCCGTCGCGAGAAGTTCATCGAGAACGGCGGCCCCAACGGCGGTGATGGTGGTGATGGCGGCTCGATCTACATCGAGGCCATGGCCAACCTCAATACCCTGGTGGATTACCGCTATACCCGCCGTTTCCAGGCGCCCAATGGCGAGAAGGGTGGCAGCACCGACTGCACTGGCGCCAAGGGCGAAGATCTGATCCTGCCGGTGCCGATCGGCACCACGGTGATCGATGCCGGTACCCAGGAAGTGATTGGTGACCTGACCCAGGCCGGTCAGCGCCTGATGGTCGCCCAGGGCGGCTGGCACGGTCTGGGCAACACCCGCTTCAAGTCCAGCACCAATCGTGCACCGCGTCAGACCACGCCGGGCAAGCCGGGCGAGGCTCGTGATCTCAAGCTGGAACTGAAGGTACTGGCCGACGTCGGCCTGCTCGGTCTGCCGAACGCTGGCAAGAGTACCTTCATTCGTGCGGTGTCGGCTGCCAAGCCGAAGGTTGCCGACTACCCGTTCACCACTCTGGTGCCGAACCTGGGTGTGGTCAGCGTTGATCGCTACAAGAGTTTCGTGGTCGCCGACATTCCGGGGCTGATCGAAGGTGCTTCCGAAGGTGCTGGCCTGGGTATTCGCTTCCTCAAGCACCTGGCGCGTACCCGCCTGCTGCTGCACCTCGTGGATATGGCGCCGCTGGATCAGACCGATCCGGCCGAGGCTGCGGCTACCATTGTCGCGGAGCTGACCAAGTTCAGCCCGGCGCTGGCCGATCGTGAGCGCTGGCTGGTGCTCAATAAGGCCGACCAGATCCTCGATGAGGAGAAGGAGCAGCGCATCGCCGAGATCGTCGCGCGGCTGGAGTGGGAAGGCCCGGTCTACGTGGTTTCCGCTCTGGCGCGAGAAGGCACCGAGCAGCTGTGCTACGACATCATGGATTTCCTCGAAGCGCGCGCCGAGCGTATTCAGGAGAACCCCGAATACGCCGCCGAGCTTGCCGAGCTCGACCAGCGCATCGAAGATGAGGCGCGTGCCCAGCTGCAGGCGCTGGACGACAAGCGTGCGCTGCGCCGCTCCGGTGTGCGGGCAGTGGGCGATGTCGACGAGGACGACAGCTTCTGGGACGAGGAAGACGACGAGGACGGACCGGAAATCATTTACGTCCGGGATTGATGGACGACAGACGCCGCTTTTTAGCGGCGTTTTTGTAGGTTTGGCCGTTGCCGCCGGTGACGGCTTGCGAAAATGTGCTTCTGGCTGGGGTTGGAAAACATGCGTGACAAGGTAAGCGGTGCGCAGCGCTGGGTCGTGAAGATTGGTAGTGCCTTGCTGACCGCCGATGGCAAGGGGCTCGACCGTGGCGCCATGGCGGTGTGGGTCGAGCAGATGGTCGCGCTGCGGGCGCAGGGCGTCGAGCTGGTGCTGGTTTCCTCCGGTGCCGTGGCGGCGGGCATGAGCCGTCTGGGCTGGACGGCGCGCCCGAGTGCCGTTCACGAGCTGCAGGCGGCCGCCGCGATTGGCCAGATGGGCCTGGTGCAGGCCTGGGAGTCGAGCTTCGGCGAGCATGGTCGACGTACCGCGCAGATCCTCCTGACCCATGACGACCTGTCCGACCGCAAGCGCTACCTCAATGCGCGCAGCACCCTGCGTACCCTGATCGACCTCGATGTGGTGCCGGTGATCAACGAGAACGACACCGTGGTCACCGAGGGCATCCGTTTCGGTGACAACGACACCCTGGCCGCATTGGTGGCCAACCTGGTGGAAGCCGATCTGCTGGTGATTCTTACCGACCGCGACGGCATGTTCGATGCCGACCCGCGTAACAACCCCGATGCCCAGCTGATCCACGAAGCCCGTGCCGACGACCCGACGCTCGACGCCGTGGCCGGTGGCGTGGGTGGTGCCCTGGGGCGTGGCGGCATGCAGACCAAGCTGCGCGCGGCGCGCCTGGCTGCTCGTTCCGGTGCTCACACGGTGATCGTTGGTGGCGCCATCGAGCAGGTGCTGGCACGCCTCAAGGCGGGCGAGCTGCTCGGCACCCTGCTGGTGCCCGAGCGCGGCATGCTGGCGGCGCGCAAGCAGTGGCTGGCCGGGCACCTGCAGACCCGCGGCACCCTGGTGCTGGACGATGGCGCGGTCAAGGCGCTGGTCTCCGACCGCAAGAGCCTGCTGCCGGTTGGCGTGAAGGCCGTGCAGGGCAGCTTCCGTCGCGGCGAAATGGTGGTCTGCGTGGCGCCGGATGGTCGTGAGGTGGCGCGCGGTCTGGTCAACTACAGTGCCCTGGAGGCGCAGAAGATCATCGGTCGCCCGTCGGACGAGATCGAGCGCCTGCTCGGCTATGTCGATGAGCCGGAGCTGGTACACCGCGACAATCTGATTCTGGTCTGATCTTCTGGGAGGTGGCGATGCGTAAGCTTCTGCTGGTTGCTGTGACGCTGATAGCGCTGCCGCTGGGCGCCATGGCCGAGGAGATCGGCCAGGTTTCCACGGTATTCAAGTGGCTGGGCCCCAATGACAAGATCGTCGTTGAGGCCTTCGATGATCCCAAGGTTTCAGGGGTTACCTGCTACCTGTCGCGCGCCAAGACCGGTGGCGTGAAGGGTGGTCTCGGCTTGGCCGAGGATCGCGCCGAAGCTTCTATCGCCTGCCGTCAGGTCGGCCCGATCAGCTTTGCTGGTGAGCTCAAGGATGGCGATGAGGTCTTTCGTGAGCGTACCTCGCTGGTGTTCAAGACCATGCAAGTCGTGCGCTTCTTCGATCAGAAGCGCAACACTCTGGTGTACCTGGTCTATAGCGACCGCATCATCGAAGGCAGTCCGCAGAACGCAGTAACTGCTATTCCGATCCTGCCCTGGCCGAAAGGTAGCTGAGTCGAGGGCCTTCGCCGCCGATCATCAGATCTTGAAGCGCGTCACCAGTGCATTGAGGTCCACCGCCAGGCGCGACAGCTCCTGGCTGGAGGCGCTGGTCTGGTTGGCGCCGGCCGAGGTCTGTAGCGACAGGTCGCGGATGTTCGCCAGATTGCGGTCGACCTCCCGCGCCACCTGAGCCTGCTCTTCCGAGGCGCTGGCGATCACCAGGTTGCGCTCGTTGATCATGGCGATGGCTTTGGTGATCTGCTCCAGGGCGCTGCCGGCGGCCTTGGCGACCTCAAGGGTCGAATGGGCGCGCTGATTACTGTGCTGCATGGCAGTCACGGTTTTCTCGGTGCCGCTCTGAATGCCGCCGATCATGCCTTCGATTTCCTGGGTCGACTGCTGCGTGCGGTGGGCGAGGGCGCGTACTTCGTCGGCAACCACCGCAAAGCCACGGCCGGCTTCCCCGGCGCGTGCTGCTTCGATGGCTGCGTTGAGGGCTAGCAGATTGGTCTGCTCGGCAATCGAGCGGATCACGTCGAGCACCTTGCTGATTTCGCGAATCTGTTCGGCCAGGCGTTCCACTTCCCCGGACGTGTCGGTCACGTCGCGGGCCAGCTGGCTGATCGAGTCGACGGTTTCGCGCACCTGCTCGCGGCCGCGTAGTGCGGTGGTGTTGGACTCCTTCGAGGCTTCCGAGGTGCTCACCGCATTGCGCGCCACTTCCTCCACGGCGGCAGTCATCTCATTGACCGCTGTGGCGGCCTGATCGATTTCGGTGCTCTGCTGGTGCAGGCCGCGGGTGGAGTCTTCGGTTACCGCGTGCAGTTCCTCGGAAGCAGAGGCCAACTGGTTGGAGGAGTCGGCGATGCTCTGGATCGCCCCGTGCAGATTCTTCTGCATGGTCTGCAGGGCGCCCATCAGGCGTGCCGGCTCGTCGCTGCCGCGGATCTGGATACGTTGGGTCAGGTCGCCAGAGGCGATAACGTCGGCAGCATTGAGGGCCTCGCCCAGTGGCCGCACGATGCTCCGGGTGAGTACCAGGGCCAGAATGATAGTGACGACAAGACTGGCAACCAGGGTGGCGATGACCATCGCCACTGCGCTGTTGAAGGCGCTCTGGCTGGTGTCGGTCGATTGCTTCGCGCCCGCGTTGTTGAAGTTGGCGAGTTGGGTGATGGACGCTGCCAGTTCGTCGGCGAGGCCCACCAGTGGCCCGTTGATCAGGCTCACGGCATCGCCTGGGCGGTCGTTGCGCACGGCATTCACGACCTGTTGTTGCACATTGGCGTAGCTTTCGTAGGCGCTTCGCAGCTGGTCGTACAGTTGTCGCTCGTTGGGGCCGCTGATCAGTGGGACGTAAGCATCGAATTGGCTCGGTATGGTTTTGGCGAGCTCGTCGAGGAGGGTGAGTGTGCTCTGCCGGTCGCCTTCATTGCTCAGTATTGTCACCCGTAGGGTGAGGGCGCGCAGGCGGCTGATGCCGTTGCTGATTTCCTCGGCGGCCATTAGCGAGGGCAGCCAGTTGTCGCGCAGATCGTCCGAGGCATCGTCCATACGATTCATCTGCGACAGCGAGAAAATTCCGAGCCCCAGCACGATTGCTGCAAGCAGTGCGAACGCCAGGCTGGCACGTTTGCCAATGTCCAAACCTCTCAACCACATGACTCGTTTCCTTCCGGTCGCGCGCAGGTGTTTGCGCTATCGGTCTGGATATCGGCCGCTTCGCTTGTGGCTTGAATGGCTCTGGTGGGTTGGGCGGTTTGGGCGTGGAGGTGCTTTTCTGCAGGCAATAAAAAACCGGCCCTGAGGCCGGTTTCTCATGAAGCGGTACGCTTAGGCAGCTGCAGCTTGGCTCAGTGCTTTGACGTGACCGTTCAGGCGGCTCTTGTGACGAGCGGCCTTGTTCTTGTGGATGATGCCTTTGTCGGCCATACGGTCGATAACAGGCACAGCCAGAACGTAAGCAGCTTGTGCTTTCTCGTGGTCTTTGGCGTCGATAGCCTTGACTACGTTCTTGATGTAGGTACGAACCATGGAGCGCAGGCTGGCGTTATGGCTACGACGCTTCTCAGCCTGTTTTGCGCGTTTTTTGGCAGAAGGTGTATTGGCCACCGTCAAGCTCCTCGAAAACTAGGGGTTACTGACAAATAAGGCCGCGAATCATGCAGGCGAGCGCGGCACTTGTCAAGGTCGATACTGCGTCAGTCGTCGTCGGGCATGCGACGCGAAGGATGCTTTATCGCGTCGGCGATTCTACACTCCCGGCCGCACTGGCGTCGTCGCACCTTCGTGTGTCGGCGCGGTCTGTTGCTGGCGTGTGCTGCGCGCGCCGAATTCGATCCCGTAATTGCCGATTGAGCATCCCTGCCGAATGAATCTTCTCAAGTCGCTGGCCGCCGTCAGTTCCATCACCATGTTGTCGCGGGTTCTGGGTTTCGTGCGCGACACCATCATGGCCCGGATCTTCGGTGCGGGGATCGCCTCGGATGCCTTCGTGGTGGCCTTCAAGCTGCCCAACCTGCTGCGCCGCATTTTCGCCGAGGGCGCCTTTTCCCAGGCATTCGTACCGATTCTGGCGGAGTACAAGACGCAGAAGGGTGAAGAAGCAACCCGCACCTTCGTGGCTTATGTCGCCGGTCAGTTGACGCTGATTCTCGCCCTGGTGACCCTGCTCGGCGTGCTGGCCGCGCCCTGGATCGTCTGGGCCTCGGCACCCGGTTTCAGCGACAACCCCGAGCGCTTCGAGCTGACCAGCGATCTGCTGCGGGTGACCTTTCCTTATATTCTGCTGATCTCCCTGTCGTCGTTCGCCAGCGCGCTGCTCAATACCTGGAACCGTTTCGCCGTGCCGGCTTTCGTGCCGACCCTGCTGAACGTCAGCATGATCATTTTCGCGCTGTTCCTGACCCCGTATTTCGACCCGCCGATAATGGCCATGGGCTGGGCCGTGCTGGTCGGCGGCCTGTTGCAGCTGCTCTATCAACTGCCTCACCTGCGCAAGATCGGCCTCTTGGTGTTGCCGCGCCTGAATCTTCGCGACAGTGGCGTGTGGCGCGTGCTGCGGCAGATGGGCCCGGCGATCCTCGGTGTGTCGGTGGCGCAGATCTCGCTGATCATCAACACCATCTTCGCCTCCTTTCTGGTCGCCGGTTCCGTGTCGTGGATGTACTACGCCGACCGCCTGATGGAGCTGCCGTCCGGGGTGCTAGGCGTCGCTCTGGGTACCATTCTGCTGCCTTCGCTGGCCAAGACCCACGCCGCCGAGGACCCGGCCGCCTACTCGAAACTGCTCGATTGGGGCCTGCGCCTGTGCATCCTGCTGGCGCTGCCCTGCGCCCTGGCGCTGGCGCTGCTGTCCGAGCCGCTAGTGGTGTCGCTGTTCCAGTACGGCAACTTCACCGCCACCGACGCCGAGATGACTCAGCGTGCTCTGCTGGCGTACTCGCTGGGCCTGTTGGGCATGCTGCTGGTCAAGGTGCTGGCGCCGGCCTTCTATGCGCGCCAGGACATTCGCACGCCGGTGCGCATCGCCATGTTCACCCTGCTGATGACCCAGGTGATGAATGTGCTGTTCATCTTCGTCATCCCCCTGGCCCATGCTGGCCTGGCGCTGTCCATTGGCCTGGCGGCCTGCATCAACGCCGGCCTGCTGTTCTGGAAGCTACGCGCCCGCGGCTTCTACCAGCCGCAACCGGGCTGGGCGATGTTCGCCAGCAAGCTGCTGGCGGCGGTGCTGGTGATGGTCGTGGTGCTGGTCGGCATGCTCTGGCTGATGCCGGACTGGAGCGAGGGCAGCATGCTGGCCCGCCTGCTGCGCCTTGCTGCGCTGGTCGCAGCCGGTGCGCTGAGCTATTTCGCTGTGCTGGGTATCCTGGGGTTCCGTCTGCGCGACTTCTCCCGCCGTTCGATTGCCTGATGGGCAGTACGGCGCTGACTGGCAGCGCCAAATGAGCGCGGCGTATCCGCTACCCGGCGCCGGCCGCTGTGCGTATAATTGGCCACTTTGTGAGCAAGAAGCGCGTTATGCAGCTGGTTCGAGGCCTTCATAATCTGCGGCCCCAGCATCGGGGCTGTGTCGCCACCATCGGTAATTTCGACGGCGTTCACCGTGGCCACCAGGCGATTCTGGCGCGTTTGCGTGAGCGCGCGTCAGAGCTGGGCGTGCCGAGCTGCGTGGTGCTGTTCGAGCCGCAGCCGCGTGAATACTTCGATCCCGAAGGCGCTCCGGCACGTCTGAGCCGGCTGCGCGACAAGCTCGCCTTGCTGGCCGCCGAAGGTGTTGATCGGGTGCTGTGCCTGACCTTCAACCCGCGCCTGCGTGAGCTCAGCGCTGCGGAGTTCGTGCAGCGTGCGCTGATTGATGGGCTCGGTGTATTGCACTTGGAAGTAGGCGACGATTTCCGCTTCGGCTGCGACCGCGCCGGTGACTTTGCTTTTCTGGCCGAGGCCGCGCAGCGTGAAGGCTTCACTGTCGAAGCGGCCAAGACCGTGGAGATCGATGGGCAACGGGTAAGCAGCACGCGAGTGCGCGAGGCCCTGGCCAGCGGCGATTTCATCGTCGCCGAACGCATGCTCGGCCGGCCCTTTCGCATCGTCGGGCGGGTGCTGCACGGCCAGAAGCTCGGTCGTCAGCTCAATGCGCCGACCGCCAACGTGCAGCTCAAGCGCAAACGTGTACCGCTGACCGGGGTGTACCTGGTCAGTGTCGAGATAGACGGCCAGCCATGGCCGGGCGTTGCCAATATCGGTGTGCGCCCCAGCGTGGCCGGTGACGGGAGCGCCCACCTCGAGGTGCACCTGCTGGATTTTGCCGGTGACCTGTATGGCCGGCGTTTGACGGTGGCTTTCCACCACAAGCTGCGCGATGAGCAGCGTTTCGCCTCGCTCGAGGCATTGAAGACGGCCATTGCGGCCGACATTGCCGCTGCCCGCGACCACTGGCAGCGCCAACCGCTGATGAAGAGCCCGACATGACCGATTACAAAGCCACGCTGAACCTGCCCGATACTCCCTTCCCGATGAAGGCTGGCCTGCCGCAACGCGAGCCGCAGACCCTGCAGCGCTGGATTGATATTGGTCTCTACGAAAAGCTGCGCAAGGCCGGCGAAGGCCGCCCGAAATTCCTGCTGCATGACGGCCCGCCCTATGCCAACGGCAGCATTCACATCGGTCACGCGCTGAACAAGATCCTCAAGGACATCATCACCCGTTCCAAGACCCTGGCCGGCTATGACGCGCCGTACGTGCCGGGTTGGGATTGCCACGGCCTGCCGATCGAGCACAAGGTCGAGACCACCTTTGGCAAGAACCAGCCGGCCGACCTGACCCGCGAGCGTTGCCGCACCTATGCGGCCGAGCAGGTCGAGGAGCAGAAGGCCAACTTCATCCGCCTCGGTGTGCTGGGTGACTGGAACAACCCGTACCTGACGATGAACTTCGCCAACGAGGCCGGCGAGATCCGCGCCCTGGCGGAAATGGTCAAGAACGGCTTCGTGTTCAAGGGCCTTAAGCCGGTCAACTTCTGCTTCGACTGCGGTTCGGCGCTGGCCGAGGCCGAGGTCGAGTACCAGGACAAGAAATCCGAAGCCATCGACGTGGCTTTCCCGGTCGAAGACGCAGGCAAGCTGGCTGCCGCCTTCGGCCTGGCCAGCCTGAGCAAGCCGACAGCCATCGTCATCTGGACCACCACGCCCTGGACCATCCCGGCCAACCAGGCGCTGAACGTGCACCCGGAATTCACCTACGCGCTGGTGGACGTGGGCGACCGCCTGCTGCTGCTCGCCGAGGAAATGGTCGAGAGCTGCCTGCAGCGCTTCGGCCTCGAAGGCCAGGTGGTCGCCACCGCCCAGGGCTCGGCACTGGAGCTGATCAACTTCCGTCATCCGTTCTATGACCGCCTGTCGCCGCTGTACCTGGCCGAGTACGTCGAGCTGGGCGCCGGTACTGGTGTCGTCCACTCCGCGCCGGCCTATGGCGAGGACGACTTCCAGAGCTGCAAGCGCTACGGCATGAGCAATGACGAAATCCTCAACCCGGTGCAGAGCAACGGTGTGTACGTGGACTCGCTGCCGTTCTTCGGCGGCCAGTTCATCTGGAAAGCCACGCCGGCGATCGTCGCCAAGCTCGAAGAAGTTGGCGCGCTGCTCAAGCACGCCACCATCAGCCACAGCTACATGCACTGCTGGCGTCACAAGACGCCGCTGATCTACCGCGCCACCGCGCAGTGGTTCGTCGGCATGGACAGCAAGCCGAAGGAGGGCGGCACTTTGCGTGAGCGCTCCCTGGCGGCCATCGAAGACACCAAGTTCGTTCCGGCCTGGGGCCAGGCCCGCCTGCACAGCATGATCGCCGGGCGTCCGGACTGGTGCATCTCACGTCAGCGCAACTGGGGCGTGCCGATCCCGTTCTTCACCCACAAGGAGAGCGGCGAGCTGCACCCGCGCACCGTCGAGCTGATGGAAGAAGTCGCCAAGCGCGTCGAGCAAGAGGGCATCGAAGCCTGGTTCAAGCTGGATGCTGCCGAGCTGCTCGGTGCCGAGGCCGACCAGTACGACAAGAGCCGCGACACCCTGGACGTTTGGTTCGATTCCGGTACCACCCACTGGCATGTGCTGCGCGGCTCCCACGCCGAGCTGGCGCACAGCAGCGGCCCGGTTGCCGATCTGTACCTGGAAGGCTCCGACCAGCACCGCGGTTGGTTCCACTCGTCCCTGCTGACCGGCTGCGCCATAGACGGCCACGCGCCGTACAAGGAACTGCTGACCCACGGCTTCACCGTCGACGAGCAGGGCCGCAAGCAGTCCAAGTCCCTCGGCAACGTGGTCGCGCCGCAGAAGGTGATCGACAGCATGGGCGCCGACATCCTGCGCCTGTGGGTGGCTTCCACCGACTACTCCGGCGAGATGGCGGTTTCCGACCAGATCCTGCAGCGCAGCGCCGACGCCTACCGGCGCATCCGCAATACTGCGCGTTTCATGCTGGCCAACCTCAATGGTTTCAACCCGGCTACCGACCTGCTGCCGGTCGAGCAGATGCTCGATCTCGACCGCTGGGCCGTCGACGCCACCGCGCGTCTGCAGGACGAGCTGACCGAAGCCTACGGCGAATACCGCTTCTGGAACGTCTACTCCAAGGTGCACAACTTCTGCGTGCAGGAGCTGGGCGGCTTCTACCTGGACATCATCAAGGACCGCCAGTACACCACCGCGCCGGACAGCGTCGCCCGCCGTTCCTGCCAGAGCGCGCTGTTCCACATCTGCGAAGCGCTGGTGCGCTGGATCGCGCCGATCCTGTCGTTCACCGCCGAGGAAATCTGGCAGTTCCTGCCGGGCGAGCGCGCCGAGTCGGTGATGCTGGCCACCTGGTACGAGAACCTGGCCCGTCTGCCGGAAGGCTTCGAACTGGACAACGCCTATTGGGAGCGCGTCATGGCGGTCAAGGGCGCGGTCAACAAGGAGCTGGAGAACCTGCGCGCGAGCAAGGCCATCGGCGCCAGCCTGCAGGCCGAAGTGACTCTGTTCGGTGACGACGCCCTGCGTGATGACCTGGCCAAGCTCGGCGACGAACTGCGGTTCGCGCTGATCACCTCCGCTGCCGCCACCGCACCGCTGAGCGATGCGCCGGCCGATGCGGTGGTCACCGAAGTCGAAGGCCTGAAGCTGAAGATCGTCAAATCTGCCCACGCCAAGTGCGGTCGTTGCTGGCACCTGCGAGCTGATGTCGGTACTCACGCCGAGCATCCGGAGCTGTGCGGCCGTTGCATCAGCAACATCGAAGGTTCGGGTGAGGTGCGCCACCATGCGTAACGCCCTGGCCCGCTTCGCGGAGATGAATCAATGAGCGCCCGTTTCGGCAAGCTCGGCTGGGTGTGGCTCAGCGTCGTGGTGTTCGTGATCGACCAGGTCACCAAGTTCTGGTTCGACAACAACCTGCAGATGTGGGAACGCATCACCGTGATCCCCAATGTGCTGGACTGGACCCTGGCCTACAACACCGGTGCAGCTTTCAGCTTCCTGGCCGGTGCGTCTGGCTGGCAGCGCTGGCTGTTCACCCTGATCGCCGTAGCGGTCAGCGTGGTACTGGTGGTATGGATGAAACGCCTCAAGGCCGATGAAACCTGGCTGGCCGTCGGCCTGGCCCTGGTGCTCGGTGGTGCGCTGGGCAATCTGGTTGATCGAGTGATCTTCGGCCACGTGGTCGACTTCATTCTGGTGCACTGGCAGAGCAGCTGGTACTTCCCGGCGTTCAACATCGCCGACAGCGCCATCACAGTAGGCGCTGTCCTGCTGGCGCTGGATATGTTCAAGAGCAAGAAGCCCGAAGAAGAGGTGGCACGTGACTGATGTACGTATCGGCCCGGATCGGCAGGTGACCCTGCACTTCGCGCTGAAGCTGGATAACGGCGATGTGGTCGACAGCACTTTCGACAAGCAGCCGGCGACCTTCAAGGTCGGAGATGGCAACCTGCTGCCGGGCTTCGAAGCCGCGCTCTACGGTTTCAAGGCGGGCGACAAGCGCAGCCTGACCGTCGAGCCTGAGCAGGGCTTCGGCCAGCACAACCCGCAGAACGTGCAGGTGATGCCGCGCTCGCAGTTCCAGGACATGGAACTGTCCGAAGGCCTGCTGGTGATCTTCAACGACGCCGCCAACACCGAGCTGCCAGGCGTGGTCAAGGTGTTCGACGACGCCCAGGTGACCATCGACTTCAACCACCCGCTGGCCGGCAAGACGCTGACCTTCGACGTCGAGATCATCGACGTGCAGGCGATCTGACCGGGCGTCAGTCGCAGGCGGACATTACTCGTGAACGCGCTGTCTATCCCCTGAGCCCATCGCGGCTCGTGGGATAGACTCTCCACTCAAGCTTTCCGTGCCGAGCGTGCCATGCAAATCAAACTCGCCAATCCCCGCGGTTTCTGCGCCGGTGTCGACCGCGCCATCGAGATCGTCAACCGCGCCCTTGAGGTGTTCGGCCCGCCGATCTACGTGCGCCACGAAGTGGTGCACAACAAGTTCGTGGTCGAGGACCTGCGCAACCGTGGCGCGGTGTTCGTCGAAGAGCTGGATCAGGTGCCCGATGACGTGATCGTCATCTTCAGCGCCCACGGCGTGTCCCAGGCGGTGCGCAACGAAGCCGCCAACCGCGGCTTGAAGGTGTTCGACGCCACCTGCCCGCTGGTCACCAAGGTGCATCTGGAAGTGGTGCGCTACAGCCGTGACGGCCGCGAGTGCATCCTGATCGGCCACGAAGGCCACCCGGAAGTTGAAGGCACCATGGGCCAGTACGACGCCAGCAATGGCGGCGCCATCTACCTGGTCGAGGACGAGGATGACGTCGCCAAACTGCAGGTGCGCGATCCCGACAACCTGGCCTTCGTCACCCAGACCACCTTGTCGATGGACGACACCAGCAAGGTCATCGACGCCCTGCGCGCGCGCTTCCCGAGCATCGGCGGGCCGCGCAAGGACGACATCTGCTACGCCACCCAGAACCGCCAGGATGCGGTCAAGCAACTGGCCGACGAGTGCGACGTCCTGCTGGTGGTCGGCAGCCCGAACAGCTCCAACTCCAATCGCCTGCGCGAGCTTGCCGAGCGTATGGGCACCCCGGCCTATCTGATCGACGGCGCCGAGGATCTCAAGCGCGAGTGGTTCGACGGCGCCAATGGCATCGGCATCACCGCCGGCGCCTCAGCACCGGAAGTGCTGGTGCGCGGGGTGATCGACAAACTGGGCGAGTGGGGAGCCGGCAACGTTCAGGAGCTGGACGGCCGCCCGGAGAACGTAACCTTCTCCATGCCCAAGGAGCTGCGGCTCAAGGCGGTTTAACACGCCCCTTAATTGCGTTCATAGATCGGGCCCGGCGCACTCGCATGAGGCGCCGCGTCGACACAGTAGATGCCTGCTTGCATATGGCCGCCAGCGAGTTTGAATGACTCGGGCCGCTGCTGTGTCGGTACATGCGTGGCTCATCCAGCGTTTTCTAGCAAGATTCCGCCAGCTTGCGACTCTCGCAGGCAATTTCCCGCCAGCTAGTACCTTTCTTGGGCGGGTGCTGATGCTCTATATAGGGCACTTGGCTTTCTGGCACAGCATCTGCAAAGAGATGACACTCAGCGCCCTTCGTGGCGTACAACTATAATGACAAGCGTGAGGTTCCGTCATGGGAAGCACCAGCACGTGGTCTGTCTCTTTGCCTATAGGCACTGCGCCCCGGCGTATCTGCTCGATCTTGAACGGTATGGCTAGGCAAGCTGGCTGGAAGGCGCCACCTATCTCCACACCATTTCCCTATGAATAAGTGCCCGCCTGACGGCCACTCGCGGCCATAAATCGAATAGCCATTTATAGGTGCTGATCGCGGCGTCGCAATAGACATTGCTCGGAGAGGCGTGCTTGTAAGCATATGTATCAATTTATTTCTGCTGGGGAGGCGCTTTTCATTTGCGAACTTTGGCGATCGAGGAGATATGTACTTTTTTGCTTTGCTATCGCTTGAAACCAAGATGCAACAGTAATTCTCTAAGCTCTAATATGTATTTAATTGATTGAGAGGGAGTGTACGTCTGGCTGCTCAGCAGTTTTGCTAGACGAATTAATAATTATCCGAGTTAAGTATTTTATACTGGCTAATTGATCTCTCGCTGGGAGGCATTGTGTTGTCGACGATAATGCCCGGTCTTCGTCGAAAGCCTCGCGGCAGAGCGCATGGTACTTGCTAATGGGTGTCACGGTAGTTTGGTTGTTTGGGATTGGCTGCATTGAAAGAATGGATTAAAAAGACAAACGGTATGGCATTACGTCGGAGCGGTGTTTTTTTAAACCGCCATTGAACTGATCCTTTTGTGGGTAGTCACTACTTCGGGCAAAAGCGTTCCAAAGGCGGTTATCACTGCAGCTGAGCGTTGCAAGGTTCCCGCCGAGAAAATAATCATAATGTCGATACTGATCGCTCTTCAAAAGTTAGCGGCTGAGAGGCTTATTGTCTGTTCGACATACCTCTCGAGAGCGCGCCACGTATCGGCGGGAACTGTTGAGAGGCTTTTTGATGGTTGAAACAATCTCCAATTGCCAGGGACCATGCAAGTGCCTGAGTGACACTCTGAAACTGGGCGTTTCCCTACCGATGATCAGTCAGAATGTCGATATTCTCGTTTGCGGGGAAACCGGCACGGGGAAAGACATGCTGGCGCAGCTCATTCACAAACATTCTGGGCGGCCTGGTGCCTTTGTAGGGATTAACTGTGCAGCCATCCCGGAGTCGCTCGCCGAAAGTCAGCTGTTCGGTGCTGCCAGTGGTGCCTATACCGGGGCTTTGCGCGCGCGGTCAGGCTATATCGAGGCCTCCGACAAGGGCACCTTGTACCTTGATGAGATCGACAGCATGCCCCTGGCGCTCCAGGCCAAGCTCCTACGTGTGCTGGAAGAGCGCGGCGTGGGTCGGCTCGGCAGTACGGACTTTATTCCCCTTGATCTAAGAGTCATCGCTTCCGCCCAACGACCATTGGCGAAGTTGGTGAAGCAAGGAAGTTTTCGCAGTGATCTGTTCTTTCGTCTCAATGAGGTGACTGTTCGACTTCCGCCGTTGCGCGAGCGACGCGGCGAAATATTGCCATTGTTTGAAAATTTCGCGCGCACGGCGGCAACTCGTCTGAAGCGAGAAGTACCTGTTCTCGAGTCTCCCGTTGCGATGCTGTTACTCGGTCATTCCTGGCCTGGTAATGTTCGTGAACTGCAAGCGGCGGCCAAGCGTTTTGTGATGGGTGTCTCTTTACTGAATTCTGAAGCATTAGCAATGGAACATGTCAGCACTCATGCCGGTTTGAGAGTGCAGATGAAGCGAATTGAAAAAGCACTTATCACCGATGCATTGCACCGCCATGAGGGGCGCCTGGAAGCGGTAGCCAAAGAGCTGAGTGTTCCCAGGCGAACCCTGCATTTTCGTATCAGGGAACTGGCGTGTACTACCGGTGCGCTCAAGGAGCAATCACTTCAGGGTTGACTAGTCGCATAGGTAATATTCCAGTGGTCGGGGATGAAGTATGGAGTCTGCTCTAGATCTGTTGGTGCTCGAGAATGGAATTTCGAGTTTGGACGTATTAGGACAGAGTATTTCCGAATTGGGTATTGATGTGCTGCTGTTGGGTGAAACGGGCACTGGCAAGGATACGGTCGCGCGACATCTACACAAACTTTCAAGGCCCAAGGGGCCCTTCGTCGCGGTGAATTGCGCGGCCATCCCGGAGACCTTGTTCGAGAGCGAACTATTCGGTGTCAATGCCGGGGCTTTCACCGGGGCGGATAGAGACCGCAGCGGGTATTTCGAAGCGGCACACAGGGGCACGCTTTATCTCGACGAGATCGACAGCATGCCCCTCAATCTGCAGGTCAAGCTCCTGAGGGTCTTGGAGAGCCGCCAGGTTGAGCGCTTGGGATCGACTCGGGTCATACCCCTGGATATAGGTGTAGTGGCCTCCGCCCAGCGTTCGCTCGATCTGCTGATGGAGGGGGGGCTGTTTCGCCGCGATCTGTATTACCGGCTTAGTGTGATGAGTCTAAGCCTGCCGCCGCTGCGTCAGCGTCCCGGTCATATCGTGTCGGTTTTCAGGCATTTCGTTGCCACCGCCGAGGTCGAGCTCAACATGCCTGCCCCGGTGATCGACGAGCGGGTCGAAGTGCTGCTGCTCAGCCATGGTTGGCCTGGCAATTACCGCGAGCTCAAATCCGCCGCTCGACGCCACGTACTCGGCATGCCTCTGATCGACGACGACCCGGACGAGTCCTCGGAAACTGGCCTCAAGAACCAGTTGCGGCTGATCGAGAAGACCCTCATCCAGCAGTCGCTCAAGCGCAATGACCACTGCATTGCCGCGGTCACCAGTGAGCTGGATATCCCTCGCCGCACCCTCTACCAGCGGATGAAGGATCTCGATGTGTGAGCCCGCCGACCATTGCCGGGGGCGAGAACGCTCTGCGGATTGTTTGGAACCGATCTTCGGGTCCTTGCCACCCATCCAACGCAACCACCGAGCGTTGCCATCAATCATCGAGAGGATAGAACCAATGGATCCGATTAAAGGCGTGCAGAACGCTTACAACACCACCGCTCAATATCTCGGCCAAACCACGGCGCGTCAGGACAGTGCCAACGGGCTCCGGGATACCTCCACCGACAGTGCCGCCCTCGATGCCATCCGCAGCGAGAACAAGAAAAACGATGCGCATTCTGCCGAGCTGCAGAAGATCCAGGGCGAGGCCAATCGCAACGTGCAAAGCCAGAACGTGGCCTCTTCCATCAATTCGGCGCAGCAGGATGCCTCGAACAAGGCGATCAGTTCCTCGGCGCAGAACGCCAAGGGTATCAGCTACTGATTGATGCCCTCTCCGGCAGAGGGCGCCTGATGAAGGAGGCATTGACATGAACATGGTTATCAACAGACCGGCCGCGGAGCAAAGTAGCCTGGTTGGCTTCACAGACAGGCCGCTGCAGGGAAAGAACGGTGCGCAGGGGCTGGAAGACGTCATCAAGCAACTGGTTCAGGCACTGCTCAAGGCTGGCGGTAACGCCGATTCCGGCCTGGGGCAGATGGTCAAGGACAAGATGTCCGGTGGCAGCGGCGGCGGCAACGGCGCTGGTGGGCTCGGTGGCCAGGCCGGCGGCCTGGGCGGGGGCATCGAGCAACTGCTGACTAAGATCCTGGAGCAGTTGATCTCCGACAAGCTGGGCAAGGATTTCGGTCAGTCGCCAGCCGGCGGCGGTGGTCCTGGCGCAGCGGGTGGCACGGAGGGCGGTGGTGCGCCCGGCATGGGGCAGCAGGGAGGTGGTGATCTGCTCGACCGTGTTCTCAGCGGCCTGGCCAAGTCTTCGCTGGACGGCATGCTCAAGCCTGATGGCGAGGGTAGTAAGTTCGAGCAGAAAGACGCCGGCATGATGATGGAAGTCGCCAAGTTCATGGATGCCAATCCTCAGCAGTTTCCGCCGCCCGATGCGGGGTCCTGGGGCAAGGAGCTGATCGAGGACAAGCACTTCAACAAGAGCGAAGCCGAGTCGTTTCAGTCGGCCATCGACATGATCGGCTCTCAGCTCGATGCCAGGGCATCGGGGCAGCAGGTACCCGGTGGTGCTTCTGCATCAGGCGCAGCGCCCGGTCAGGATTCGCTGGGCGGCTCCGGTGGTCTGGGCAGCCCGGAGGGCAATCCCGGTCAGGCGCAGGGCGACATTCTCAAGGAGCTGACGCAACTGCTGGGTGGTGTGGTGAACGAGTTGCAGAACCTCACCAGCAAGCTCGAGTCGCGCAATGTCGAACAGGGCGCCAGGGATGCGGCCGACGCGATAGTCAATCTGATGCTGCCGGGTGGCAAGCAGCAGGCCTGATGGGCGGCGCCTGGCCCCATGCCACTGGCGTGGGGTCGAGCACCTCGGGTGCGCCGTATTCAATCGATCACCTTTGCTGGAGTTGAGTGGCATGAGCATTTCTGCAATGGACGACCTCAAGAAGGTGGTCAAGAACGGGGGCCTGGAGCTTGAGCAGGGCCTGGTCAACGAGCCGTCGCGAGCCGATATCGAACTGTTCAACTCGCTGATGCGTGGGGCGGCCGTCGAGGAGCCGAGTCAGAGTGGCGCCTTCCTGGCCGAGGCGGTGGGCGGGCGCATGGGCTCGGTGGATCGGCTCTCGGACGATGCCATGCGCAGCATGAAACATGCGGTGATGGACAACGACCCGACCTCGATAGCGAAGATGAGCAGGGCGCTGTCGCAGTACTCGCTGGAAATGGCCATCACCACCAAGGCAATCAGCAAGGGTGGCCAGGCCATCGAAAAGCTGACCAACATGCAGTAGGCCGCACTGTGAAAAGATGTCTAGTGGTAGGGCTCTGTGTACTGCTGCTTGCAGGTTGCAGCGAGCAGACCGACCTGTTCAGCGGGCTGTCCGAACAGGATGCCAATGACGTGATCGCCTCCCTGGGCGATTACCGGATCGACACCGGCAAGCGCACGGAAAAAAGTGGCATCGTCGTCTCCGTGGATCGCGCCGATACCAACCGCGCCATTCGTATCCTGGAGTCCGCCGGCCTGCCGCGCCGTGCCCGTACCAGCATCGGTGAAATCTTCAAGAAAGAGGGCGTCATCTCTACGCCGCTGGAGGAACGGGCGCGTTACATCTATGCCCTGTCCCAGGAACTCGAGTCAACGCTGTCGCAGATCGATGGCGTCATTGTCGCCCGTGTACACGTGGTGTTGCCGGAGCGGGTCGCGCCCGGTGAGCCCGTACAGCCGGCGTCGGCCGCGGTATTCATCAAGCACTCGGAACGGCTGGAGCCGGATGCCGTGCGTCAGCGCATCCAGATGATGGTGTCCAGCAGCATTCCCGGCATGGCCGACACGGTCAGTGCCGACTCCGGAAAGTTTTCCATCGTTTTCGTTCCGGCAGCGGCCTTCGACGACGCCGAGCCCCTTGTCAGGTTCGGGCCCTTCCTGCTCGAGGAGCACCAACTGGGCTTTTGGCAGCGGGTTCTATGGGGCGCGCCAGCGTTTCTCATTCTGCTGTTGCTGGTCATCGTTCTGGCCGCGCGTGCCGACTGGCGGCAGGCATTGCTTTCGCGCCTTGCGCCGCGGCGCTCCACCACCACCTTGCCGAGCCGTACCTGATGGACGGGCTGGCAGCCGGCTGGATTCGCTGGTGGTATGCGGCCGGCGACCCCGCTTCCCCGGGATGGCCCGTCGGTGCCAATGCCGAGCACATGGCCCTGGCCCTTCGCTCACCCATCAGCCGCCATGCGTGCATCGCAGAAAGCCGCGCGGTGCGACTGGCGCAACCCCCGGAGCCTCACCAGGGGCTGTTACGCTGGATCGGTTTGTCCGAAGCCGAACAGGTTTTCACGCTGCATCTTGTAGAAGGCGTATGCGCCTTGTCGCGTTCTTGTGACGCACTGCCGAGTGTCGACGAGCGTTGGTGCCGCAGCCTGGCGAAAGCGTTACGCCCTGGGCTCTGGCTACCCGCTGGGCCGGTCGACGCGCGTCTTCTGCTGGGCGCCTGGGTCGGGCCGCAGCGCTGGGCGAGGGTACGGCTGCAGTGGCCGTCGGCGGCGTTCGACGGGCTTCCGCCCGGGCTGCCTGGCCATCGCCTGGATACGCTCTGGTCAGCGGTGCTCTGGCGCGTGGCGCGGGGAGGTGAGCATGCTGGTCAAGCGTAGGTTGGCGGTGCCCGAGCAGGTGCTGCACGAGCCGCTGCTGCGCCGTGAGACCCTCGACGAGGTGCGGCGCGCCGAGCAGTTGCTCGAGCAGGCCAGGCAACAGGCGGATGAACTACTTCAGGCTGCAGAACAGCAGTGTCAGCAGTACCTGCAGGATGCCCAGGCGGCTTTCTGGGAGCAGGCGAATCTCCAGCTGCAGGCCTTCGCCGACGAGCACGCGGCACTTCAGCACGAGGTGCTGGGCAGTCTCGACCGCCTGCTGAGCCAGGCCCTGAGTCGCCTGCTCGATGAGACGGATCTGCCCCAGCGTATCCACGCCGTGCTGCGCAATCTGGGCGCCAGTCCGGCTGCCCAGGCCGCGGCTACGCTCAGTTGTCATCCGCAGCAGGCGCAAGCGGTACGGGCCTGGCTGGACGCTTCGCCATTCGCCAGCCTGTGGACCGTGCACGAGAGCTCCCAGCTCGGGTTGCAGGCGCTACGCCTGAGCCACGCCCAGGGGGCGCTGGAACTCGATTGGGACGGCTTGCGCAGCGCGCTCGCCGGCCAGGCGCCGCCGCTGCAGCACTCGCAGGTATTTCCCCATCAACAAGGAGAACAGGCATGACCAGTATCAATGCGTTGCGCAACAGTCTGGACCGGGCACACCAGAACGCCAAGAGCGGTCTGGAGGATGCCCTGGGGCAGGTGGTCGATACCGGCAGCCTCGAAGACTTCGAGGCCTATACCGATGCCGCCCGCCGAGCCCAGTTGACCGGCACGGTAGTGGGCGAGGAACTGCGTGCGCAGCATGGCCTGACCAAGGCCATCATCGATGGCATTCAGTGAATTCACCCAGGCGTTCGCGGCATGGTGCGACGAAGGATATCCGGCCAGCCTCGAGTGCTGGGTCGATGACGCTCCGTTCCAGGTAAGCCCGCATGGCGCAGGCTTGCGCTGCAGCCTGGAGATCTGTCAGGGCTGGGACCTTGCGCGCATTGCCGTCTTGCTGGGCGAGGCGGGCGCTGGCCTAGCCTGTGGCTGCCGGGGCGCCCTGGCTTTCGACCCCCAGGCGCATGCCCTGGTTCTGGTGGAGTGGTTCCCACTGCCCGTCCAGGCCTCGCAGATCCTGACGTCCCTGGAAAACCTGGCCAACCAGCGGGCCGCAATGCTCAGCCTGGCCAGTGCTCGCCCGTTCGATTTTACCGATTCCACCCCGTTCAACCCGAAGGGCATTGACGCCCGCTGACAGGAGTAACCGATGCTCAAGGCCCTGAGATGGCTACCGTGGTTGTATTTCGTTGTCGCGATGCCTGCACTCGCGCTCCCGCCGGAAAGCTGGAAGCGTACGGCCTACGCCTATGACGCTCAGCAGGCGGAATTGATGACCGCGCTGGGCGACTTCGCCCGCGAGTTCGGCCTGGCGCTCGATATGCCACCCATGGACGGCGTGGTCGACGGGCGCATTCGCGCCGACAATCCCCAGGGGTTTCTCGATCGGCTGGGGCGCGAGTACCACTTCCAGTGGTTCGTCTTCAACGACACCCTGTACATCAGCCCGACCCAGGAGCAGACCTCCGCGCGAATCGAGGTTTCTGCGGAGGCGGTGGACGATCTTGAAGCGGCGCTCGGCAGCATCGGCCTGCTCGATCCCCGCTTCGGTTGGGGGCTGCTGGCGGATGAGGGGGCGGTGCTGGTACGCGGCCCAGCCAAGTACGTGCAATTGATCCGTGACTACAGCGAAAAGGTCGAAGAGCCGGAGGAGGCGGAGAAGCAGGATGTCATCGTCTTTCCCCTGAAGTACGCCAACGCGGCCGACCGCACCATCAGCTACCGCGACCAGCAACTGCAGGTCGCCGGGGTGGCCCGCATCCTCCAGGAGTTGCTGGAGTCACGCTCTCGAACCAGCGGTCAGAGCGGCGCGCAAGGCGCCTCGAGCATCAGTGGACTCGCCGGAGGCGCCGGGGGCTCCAACTCGATATCCCTGGCCTACGACGCCCTGGCCAATATGGACGGTCCCGTCCTCGGCACCGGCATAGAGCGCGGCCTGGGGATGACGCCTGCGTCGGGATCGAACAGCCGAAGCGCCAGCTCGCGCACCAGTGGCAAGATCCGCGTCAGCGCCGATGTACGCAACAACGCGGTGCTGATCTACGACCTGCCGGCGCGCAAGGCCATGTACCAGGGGCTGATTGCCCAGCTGGACGTGCCGCGCAATGTGATCGAGATCGATGCGGTGATTCTCGACATCGATCGCAACGAGCTGGCTGAACTGTCCAGCCGCTGGTCGCTCACGGCCGGCAGTGTGACGGGCGGTGCCAACCTCCTCCAGCCAGGCGCGCCCTCGACGCTGTTTATCCAGGATGCCGGGCGATTCTCCGCCGACCTCCGAGCGCTTGAAGGCAATGGCGCCGCCTCGATCGTCGGCAACCCGTCGATCCTGACGCTGGAAAACCAGCCGGCCGTCATCGATTTCAGCCGCACCGAGTACCTCACCGCACTGGCCGAGCGTGTCGCCAATATCGCACCCATCACCGCTGGCACCAGCCTGCAGGTAATTCCACGTTCGTTGAATCACAACGGTCGCTCCCAGGTTCAGTTGATTGTCGATATCGAAGATGGACAGATCGTCGAATCGCAGATCAAGGACGAACAGCCGTCCGTGCGTCGTGGCAACGTCAGCACCCAGGCGGTGATCGCCGAACACGGCTCCCTGGTGATCGGCGGTTTTCATGGCGTGGAGGCCAATGACCGGCTCAACAAGATTCCGCTGCTGGGCGATATTCCCGTCATCGGCAAGCTGCTGTTCCAGTCGCGCAGCCGTGAATACACCCAGCGCGAGCGGCTGTTCATCCTCACCCCGCGGTTGATCGGTGACCAGGTCAATCCAGCGCGCTACGTGCAACACGCCAATCCCCATGACCTCGATCGCCAGCTCAAGGAAGTTCAGGCGCGTCGCGGTGTCACCGACCGGCCGACGCGCAACGATGTTCGCGAGGCATTCGAAAACCTGGTCGCCGGCACGCTGCCGCAGGGCTTCAGTGCTGCCAGGGCCTCGTTCCAGCACAACACCCTGTGCCGGTTCGACCCGGGGCTGACGGTCAATGCCGAGCACTCCCAGTGGTTCGCCCGCAAGGACTGGGGCGTGGCAGTGGTGGCTGTGCGCAATGATTCGGCTATGCCCATGCGTATCGACGAGAGCCAGTGTGGCGGTCGCTGGGTCTTGGGCGTGAGCGCCTGGCCGCAAGCCTGGCTGCAGCCCGGCGAGCAGAGCGAGGTTTTCATCGCCATGCGCCAGGCCAAGGCCCTGGACCCTTCCCTCGAACTTCGCCCCTCGCTGCTAGGCGATAAGGAGCCATGATGATGTTTCGCGTATTGGCCGTTGTGTCGATAGTCGGTGTGCTGGCCGGTTGTGCCAGCCCCAAAGGTTGTTCAGGTCAGGCGTGCAAGCGTCCTGACTCCACCCCTAGGAGCCTGGTGATCTGGTGGCCTGACGACATGCGCCAGGGGCTCAATGAGCAGGATCGCCAGCGCGACCTGGACTACACCGTCACGCCGCTGGAGAACTGAGCATGATGCAGACCTCGGAAAAGCGCACCTTCCTCGAACACGCCGCTGCCGAGCGCGGCGCGGTTTGGCCGCTTGCTTCCGGGGTGGCATTCATCAGTCGCCGCGATCACCGATGCTGGGGCATTGCGTTGCACGTGGAGGTGGAGGCCCTGGGCCCCGATCAACTGCGTGCCACCCTGGCGCGGCGTTTTTGCGAGGCGGATCGCTACGATCAGTTCTTCCTGTTTCTCAATCTGCAGCGAGAGTTGGTGGTCTGGCATGCGGCGCCCATACAGGACACCGACATCGTCTCCCTCGACCATATCTGCCAGGAGCAACTCGCCCTTGTAGGGCTGGAGCACCTGCCATGATGGCCCTCGCGTCGCTCACTCACCGAGGCTTAATTGACTATGCGCATCCCCCCTCAGTGCCTCACGATCCCCGTGTCACCACCCACCGCTCAAGTCAGTGATCTGCAGGCCAGCGCACACATCGGCATCGATCATGGCCAGGCCTCTCGGTCATCAGGCGCCAGTCGACCGAGCCATGAGCGAGTGGTCGTCCACAGGCCACACGTACCGAGTCACGGCAACTCGTCTCAAGCCAGAACGATGCTCAACAGCGTGTTAATAGGGCTCGGGCGAGGTGCTGAAAACGCCGAAACCAGCGGATCTGATTTACGGCAGGAGGCCAGGGCGAATCTGGATAAAATCGCCAACGACCGCCTACAGATCGTCGAGTCACGCGAGATACCAAAATGGAACAAGTTCCTTATTCAAAAGAATCGGCTTGAGCTCGACCAAGCCAGGAAGTTTGCAGATTTTTACCATCCGTTGTTTTCGCGGATAACGGCGTTCGAGTCATCCATGGATCTTTTGGCGCAGCTGGCTCGCGAAAATCAAACGCTTCAGTTGCTTTCCTACCACGCCGATGTCAAGCGAGACCCCTTCGATATGGTGACGACGCCACAGGGAGACTGTGAGACGTTTTCGACCGTCTTTGAAATGCTGGCGCAAGCGGCGGGCAGTCACGATCTTGCACGCCATGAGTTCTCAACGCCCATGAGTTTCTCCGTTGCCGATGTTCCAGGCGCTTCCGTTCGGCAGGCGACCGATACGGTCGATTTCATGCGGCATACCATTCTTTCCTGTCGGGATAACGAAGGCCGCCTCGCTCATTTCGATCCCGTGTTTGGGCGGCAGGTGAATCCTGATTTTTACGGCAAGGACGTTGATCGATACCTGATGCGCAATCCTCGCGCCGCCTGACCCGAGACTTTGTCCGGTGCCCGAACAGCACGCCGGGGGCTGCTGTTCAGGGCGTACTCATAGGTGATCGGTACGAATCACCTGGTCGTCGACCTCGTCGAGCTGCTTCACCAACTGGTAGATCTGCGCCACCATTTCCAGGGTGGCCCTGGGGATGTAGCGGCCGGTCCGGGTCTTGTACAGGGTGCGTGCCAGCCACACGCTCTGCACCACCGGCACCTTGGCGACCTTGGCCTGGGCGATCAGTGCCAGGGCGTCGTCGTCTTCGCCCTTGCAGTGGATCATCGGCAGGGGCGTTTTGCCGGGCCGGTAGAACAGCGCGACGGCGTAGTGGGTCGGGTTGACCACCAATACGTCGGCTTCCTGCACCGGGCGCGGCGCGGCTTCGGGTTCCTGATTGAGAATCTCGAAGGCGAACTGGCGCCGCTGGCCCTTGACGTGGGGGTCGCCCTCGGACTGTTTGTATTCCTTCTTGATATCGTCGTGGCTCATGCGCAGTCGCTTGGCATGGAAGAATTTCTGCAGGCCGAAGTCGATGGCCGCCAGCACCAGCAGCAACCCCAGGGTGATGCGCAGGATGTGGCGGAACACCTGCAGCAGCGACTGCCAGTAGGTGTCGAGATCGGAGTTGGCCAGCAGGATCAGCGTTCCCAGTTCCGGCTCCAGCAACAGGTAGAGGGTGTAGCCAATGACGATGGCCTTGAGCACGCTCATCAACAGGTTGGAGAGGTTCTGCCCGGAGAACATCTGCTTGAGCTGGGCGAAGGGGTTGAGCTTGTTGAAGTCGACTTTGAGCGCCTTGGGCGCGAACAGGAAACCGAATTGCCCCCAGCCGGCCGCCAGGCGCATCAGCATCGCCAGGCCGACGCTCAAGGCGAGAAAGGGCAGCATCACCGCGATGGCTTCGGTGACCAGTTGCTCGACGATCCGCTCGAAGGGTTGCTGGGTTGCATTGACCGACAACTCCATCAGTTGCTTGAGACTGTCCATGCTGCTGTTCGCCAGGCCCAGCGTCACCTCGCTGACCAGAAGCAGGATCAGCAGCTTGCTGACGTCCTGGCTCTGCGCGATCTGCCCCTTCTCACGGGCATCGCGCAACTGTTTGGGCGTGGCTTTTTCGGTCTTCTCACTCACGGCTCCGGTACCCCTACGATGTGCTGGAGCAGATCGCTGATCACCCTCAGGTGCTGCAGCTCACCGCTGCCCAGCTCCAGCAGCGTCGGCAGATAGATCAGCAGGAAGGCGATGCCGGCGATGCTTTTGGCGGGCATGGCGAGGATGAACACATTGAGCTGTTGTGCGTACAGGCTGATGATCGCCATCACCGCTTCGATCAGCAGCAGTACCGCGATGAAGGGCGCGGCGTACAGCAGCATGTGGTGCAGCGTACGGCTCAGTTGTTCGAGCAGGATGATCAGGCCATCCTGGGTAAGAGTCGGCAGCCAGGCCGTGGGTGGCCAGATCAGGTAGCTGTCCCAGATCACCTGCAGGATCAGCGGTAGCCCGCCAATCACCATCAGCAGCATGATCATCGCCTCCTGAAACAGCATGCCCATGGGGGTCACGTCCGGCCCTAGTGCGGGGTTGATCTGCCCGCCGCTCAGGGCGCCGCGCTGGCTGTCGAGCAGGGCGCCCACCGAGGCGAACATCCAGAACGGCATGTACAGCAGCACGCCCAGCAGTGCGCCCAGAGCCACCTCTTTGAACAGCAGGCCAATTATCCAGCCCAGGTTCGAGTCCTGGCCGTCCAGCGCCGCGCTGATCGACGGTGCCGGGATCAGGGCCACGGCAATGACCACCGCGTAGCGCAGGGGGCCCTTCAGGTATTTGAAGCAGAACGCGGGTACCAGAAACATGCAGGGCACCAGGCGCGCCGCGGCCAGGCCGATGCCTTGCAGCAGCTCGAAGGCGCTTTGCGTGTCCCAGGGCATCTAACGGGGGCCGCCTGTTCGGGCGATCAGGTCGAAGGCCATGTTGATGAACTGGATCAGTTCCAGGCCGACCCAGCGGCCGGTCATGGCCAGGGTGAGGCCGACGGCGGCCAGCTTGAGGCCGAACGGCAGGGTCTGATCCTGCATCTGCATCAGGGCCTGCAGCAGCGAGGTGACCACCCCTACCAGTACCGCCACGGCCAGCGGCGGGGCGGTGAGGATGACGACCAGGAACATGCCTTGCTTGAACAGTGCCAACGCTTCCATGGTGACCTCACAGGTAGGAAAGGAACAGGCTGTCGATCAGCTTCGTCCAGCCATCCACCAGCACGAACAGCAGCAGCTTGAGTGGCAGCGAGATGGTCATCGGCGACACCATCTGCATGCCCAGTGCCAGCAGCAGGTTGGAAACGATCAGGTCGATCACGATGAAGGGGATGTAGATCAGGAAGCCGATCTTGAAGGCGGCCTGCAGTTCGGACAGCACGAACGCCGGGATGGCCAACAGCAGGTCGCTCTTGCTGGCGCTTTCGGCCATCTCCTTGGGCCACATGCGGTGGGTGTTTTCCAGCAGGTGGGTGAGCACGTCCGGGTCGGTGTTATGGGTCATGAACTGTTGCAGCGGGTCGATGATGCCGCCAGCGCTTTCCTGCAGGTTCTGGGTGGTGGACATGTCCAGGGGGTTCTGTTCCAGGCGCTTCTGGATCTCATGGGCCACCGGGGCCATGACGAACATGGTGGCGGCGAGGGCGATACCATAGATGGCCATGTTCGGCGGCACCTGCTGCACGCCGATGGCGTTGCGGGTGATCATCAGGGTCATGGCGATCTTCAGGAACGCGGTGCAGACGATCAGCAGGAAGGGCACCAGCGACAGTGCGCCCAGGAACAGCGCCAGGAGGACCGGGTTCATCCCGTCCAGAATCATGTCAGCGACGCCATGCGAGTGATCTGCAGGCCCAGGCGGCCGCCCACGTCGACCAATTCGCCTTCGGCGACCACCTGCTCGCCGCTGCATAGCCAGGCCTGCCCTGGCGTGACGCCCTGCACCTCGAGCACCGCGCCATGGTCGAGCCGTTGCAATTGCTCCAGGCTCAGGCTCAGTGAGCCACAGCGCAGCGTCAGGGCCAGGGGCAGATGCGCGAGAGGCGAGAGAGGCTGCCGGTCAGCCAGATCCTCGGGGGGCGTGTCCGTCGACGGCTGCGCCGCTGCCCAGGCCTGCTGCTCGTCATCGGCCCCGTCGACTGCCACCTCGCCCGTATCGTCGGGCGTGATAGGCGTTTGCTGGGCGTCGGGTTGCACCGCCGGGTCTGGCCGCTCATCGAGGTAGGCGGTCTCGCTGGCTTCATTGGCGTAGGGTGTTTCCAGGGTCGGGTCAGTGGTCGTCATGCTCATGGCCGTCGATTTCCAGGTTCAATAGGAGGCGTGTTCCGCATGCCGTTGTCTGCGCGCGCCAGCGCTGCCCGGCAAGCGCCAGCACACCCTGGCCGTCGCAGTCGAAGTGCGGGTCGCTTGGCACCACCACGTCCCCCGGGCGCAGTGAGGCGAGTTGTTCCAGGGTCAGCTCGCAACGGCCCAGGATCAGCGGCTCGTGCACCTGCAGGGCGGCCGGAAAGGGGCGGTGAAGCGGGTGCCAGAACGGCGCCTGCAACAGCTGGAGCAGGGTGCCCGCGGCGGCCGTCAATTGGCCGTGGGCGACTTCCTCGCCCAGCGTCACGCACAGGGCGCAGCGCATCTGCAGGTCCCCCGACGGGGCGCTTTCACGCATCGATAACGGAGCCAGGCAGGTGCTTATCAGCGGACTAAGCTGCTGACTGATCACCTGCCAGTACCAGGCCTGGGGGGCGCCCGCGACGCTGACCGGCAGCTCACCCAGCAGGCTGAGCAGGGCGCCGGCATCGCTCAGGTGCAAGGCCCCCAGGGCGCTGTCGAACCAGGTGCCGGGGGCGGCCTGCGTCTCGGCTGGCAGCGGCGTCACGCGCAGCTCGCCGCTTAGCCCTCGGGCCTGAAAGGTCGCGCTCAGCCCAACGCCCAGGGCCCGGCTGGCCTGGGCCTGCAGCGGCGTCAACTGGCGAAGACTCAGCGCGCTCATGCCAGCGCCTCATCGACCAGGGCCAGGCGAACCGGGCTGCCCATGGCCTCGGCCAGCGCTGCCTCGCAGGCGCCGCGCTGGCCACGCAGGCGCTCGAAGGTTTCCCGGCGCGCGCAACCCAGCTCCACCTCCCATTGATCGTCGCGTTTGCCGGCGCGTACCTGAATCCGGCCCAGGTTGGGCATCAGCAGGGTAGCCGTGAACGCGCCTGGGGGCGCGATGGGCAACCGTTGCGCCAATTCGTCGACCAGCTGGCTCGCGGCAGCATCGGGCTTGCCGGCCGCGGCGGTCTGGCCGCCTCCCAGGCCCGAGCCTTCGTCCGATACCGCTTGCGCCGGCTGGATCAGTTGGGCGAACACCAGCCCGTCGGCCATCAACGCCGAGGGCGACAGGTCTACGCCCTGAGTGAGCATGCGCAGGTCGATGTCGCCACGCCGTAGCGTACCGCCTTGCGGGAGCCCGGCGGCGGCAGGTTGCGTTTGGGCCGGGGTGGGGGCTGCCGGCGGGCTGGGCGGCTGCGGCCGTCGAGGCGCCGCGGCGGTTTCAGCTTTCATCGTTCAGGGCCTCGGTAAGGCAGGCGAGTTTTTCCACGGCGCGCTGCGCCTGTCTGGCCTGGTCGCTGGCCTGCTGCAACTGGGCCTGATGGGTTTCGAGAAGGGCCTGCTGCTGGTGGACCTCGTGGCGCAGCGTGGCCAGGTGATCGAGCATGCGGCGCTCGCGATCATGCCAGCGGCCGACCTCCTCGAACCCCATGCACTGCTGCAGGTGCTGGCTGGCCAATTGCGCGCGGCGGGTGTGCTGCTCCTCGGTCTGTCGCGTGAGCCGCGCCTCGACGTGCTGCAGCTGTTCGTGACTGTTTTCCAGGGTTTGCTGCGCCTCGCGCTGCTGGCGCTCGGCCCGTGCCTGGCGGTGCTGGCGCAAGGGTTTGAGCAGGGCGATGGCCTGCTCCAGCGAGGCGCGTTGCGGATCGATTTCCAGATCGTTTTCCATGCTCACTCCGGTAAGGCATCGGTCAACTGGTTCAACGCCGCCAGCGTGTCTTCCAGGGGCCATGGGCCGCGCAGATCCTGCTGCAGGAACTGGTCGATGGCGCCGTTGAGCTGCACGGCACAATCGGTGACCGGATCGGCCCCGGCCTGGTATTCGCCCAGGCGCAACAGCATCTCGACCTGGCGGTAGGCGGCCATGAGTCGGCGCAGCCGGTTGTTGGCGCGCTGATGCTCGCGGCTGGCCACGTTGCTCAACACCCGGCTGATGCTGGCCGGCACGTCGATCGCCGGGTAGTGGCCACGCTCGGCCAGCTTGCGCGACAACACGATGTGGCCATCGAGCAGCGAGCGCACCTCGTCGGCCACCGGGTCGTTCATCGAGTCCTGTTCGATAAGTACGGTGTACAGGGCCGTGATCGAACCGACTTCACTCATTCCCGCCCGCTCCACCAGTTGCGGCAGCAGGGTGTACACCGAGGGCGGCAGTCCACCACGGCCCAGGGGTTCGCCGGCGGCGATGCCGATTTCGCGCTGGGCGCGGGCGAATCGGGTCAGGGAATCGATCAACAGCAATACCTTCATACCGCGAGCTCGGAACGCCTCGGCAATGGCCGTGGCCGTGAAGGCTGCGCGTGCCCGTTCCATGCTGGACCTGTCGGAGGTGGCGCAGACCAGCACCGAGCGCTTGCGCAGCGTCTCGTCCAGTTCGTGGTCGAGGAACTCGCGCAGTTCCCTGCCGCGTTCGCCAATCAGCCCGAACACGATCACGTCGCACCCCATGTTGCGCGCCAGCTCGGCCATCAGGGTGGTCTTGCCGCAGCCCGCGCCCGCGAACAGGCCCACGCGCTGACCTTCGCCAAGCAGCAGGGCACTGTCGATGGCGCGGATACCGGTGGTCAGCGGCCGGCTGATTCGCGGGCGCTGGGTGGGCGGCAGGGCATCGCTGATGACCGGTAGCGTCTGGCGGGTGTCGCTGGGGCCGGCGAAGGCGCCCAGGGCGTCGCCCAGCAAGGGCCGGCCGAAACCATCGAGCACGCAGCCCAGCAGGGTTTCGTCGACGCCGATGCGGTGGGCGATCCCCAGCGGCCGGATGGCGGCTCCGACCTGAATGCCCTCCGGGGTGCCCAGGGCGCTGAGCAAGGTGCAGTCCGGCGTGAAACCGACGATCTCGGCGAGAATGTGGCTGCCATCCGCCTTGATCACCTCGCACAGATCTCCCACCTTGGCCGCAGGTACCTGGCACTCGAGCAGGATGCCGCTGACCGCCGTGACCTTGCCACTCACGCGCACGGCGCTGAAATCGTTCAGACGCGCCGCCTGGCGCTGCTCCCACTGTTGCAGGGCCGGCAGCAGGGCACTCACCAGCTCACCTCCAGGCGTTGCTCGCCATCGAACTGGATGCGGCCGTTGTCGATCTGTACCAGGCGGATACCATCGATGCGGTCGCCGATGTACATGCGTCGCCCATCGGCCATCACCAAATGGCCATTGCTGCCGCCGATGATCTGGGTGATCGCGAAGGGCAGACCGCCGTTGCCATTGAACACCCGGTCGTCGATGCGAAAGTCCACCCGGTGATCCTGTTTGAAGCGCTGCAGCATGCGTTGGTAAACCTGCATGCTCTCGCCCTTCAGGCTACCGCTGAGTACCAGCCCCTGATCGTCGTGTTCCAGGCTGACAGCACCGAGCATGCGCTCGCTGAGCATGGTCTTGAGCAGCCGGGCAGCGCTCTGCTGATCAAGGGCTGCCCGCTGATCTTGTGCAGGGGGGGGCGCGGGCGTGGCGAGTGGCGAGGCGGCTGGGGAGGCACTCGGCGTCAGCGTCGCGCTGCTCAGGCTCCAGGCACTGCCCACCACGCCCAGCAGCACCCCCAGCGTGATGCAGGCGCCGCGGCTGAGTAGGGTGCTGCGGGGCGACGATGTAGTGGGGCCTGGTGTCTCGTTGCCCTGAGCGCCTTGCGCGCCATCGTCGGGGGCGATGATCGGCAGGTTGGTCCAGGGCGCCTCGGCAGGCGCGAGGCTCAGCCACACCGAACCCAGGGCGAACTGGGCATGGGGCTGCAGGTCGGCCAGCGGATGGCCCTCGATATCCAGGGGGTGGCCGTCGGCCGCCTCCAGGCGCCAGCCGTCGCCGTCGCGCCGTAGCTGACAGTGGCAAGGGTGCACGCCTGCATCGTGCAGCGCGAGGTCCAGCTCGTCGTCGGCGCCGATAGCCCAGTGATCGCCAATCAGCGGCAGTGCCGCGCCCTGGTGAAGGCCGTTCAGCACCCGTAGTTCAAACAGGTCGTTACCGGATTCGTTCATGCGTATTGCTCGCTCTCTAGGGCCGCTGTTTCCTCCAGTTCGAAGCGGCCGAGGACCTTGACCTGTGCCGAGCTGCTGATCTCCGCGAAGGACAGCACGGGCACGTGATAGAACTCCTCTTGCAGAAGAATGCGCAGGGGGCTGCGCAGATCCTGGGGGACCAGCAGCACGGCGCGCTTCCTGGCACGCTGTGGAAAGGCCATGTGCAGGTGCTGGAGCAGCAACTGGCTGGTCGCATCACTGAGTGCGAAGAAGGTTTCGGTTTGCGTCTGGCGCAGGCCGTCGCGCAGAACACCCTCGCTCTCGGGGGTCAGCAGCCAGACCTCCAGGCCTTCTGCAGTGGCGTACTGGTGGTAGATCTGCGACTTCAGGGCGATGCGTACGTAATTCACCAGCATGGCGATGTCGCGTTCGTACTGGCCGTGCTCGACCAACGTTTCGGCGATCACCCGTACCGAGCGCAGTGGCACGCACTCGGCGGCCAGCCCCTGCAGCACCGCTGCAAAGCGCGCCAGTGGCAGCACCCGGAGCATTTCCTGGGCGAGTTCGGGCTGCTCGGACTCCAGCCAGCCAAGGATCGCCTTGGTCTCCTGCAGGCCGATGAACTGCGGTGCGCAGGCATGCAGGGTGCGCTCCATGCGCTCGATGATCAGGGTGGCGGCGCTGATCTGTTCCAGCTCCGCGTTGTGCAGAACCGGCGAATCGGCGGGCATCCAGACCCACTGGCCCTCCTGACGCTCGACGCTGCCAGGGATCAGCTCGTCGAGTTCGAGCTCGTCAAGGGCCTGGGCATCGACGGCCACATGGCTGTGGCTGAGCGTGGCGCGCATCATCGGCACTTCGTACACCGAGAAGCGGAATTCGTCCTCGGGGATGTGCTCCGACTGCTCGATGATGAACGAGGGCAGGGTCAGGCCGTACTGCACCACCAGGCGATTGCGGCGTTGGCGGATCTCGCTGACGATCGTGGCGATCTGCTGCGGGTCCTGATTGGGGTGGAACTGCAAGACGAACTGGCGGCTGGGGTTGAAGGTGCGCAAGTCTTCGTCGCCGTTGAGCTCCGGCGCCACCCACTGGGCTTGCTCGTCCTCCGGTTGCGGTTTGTCGCGGTAAATCTGCAGCACGCCGCCGCACCCGCAGATCAGGGCGATGGTGATGAATACCCCGGTCGGCATGCCGGGCAGCGCGGCGAAACCGAGCATGGCCACCGCCGAGATGATCCACACCTTGGGCTGGCTGGTCAGCTGCTCGGCGATTTCACGGCCGATGTTCGATTGCGGCGTCGGGTTGCCGTCCGGCACCCGAGTGATCACGATGCCGGCGGTGACCGAGATCATCAGGGCGGGAATCTGCGAGATGAGGCCGTCGCCGATGGTCAGGATGGTGTAGATGTGCAGGGCGTCGCCGGCACTCATGTTCATCTGCATCACGCCGATGCTGATGCCGCCGATCATGTTGATGGCGATGATGATCAGCCCGGCGATGGCGTCGCCCTTGACGAACTTCATGGCGCCATCCATCGCCCCGAACAGCTGGCTTTCCTTGGCCAGTTCCTCGCGTCGGGCCCGGGCATCCTGCACGGTGATCAGGTTGGCGCGCAGGTCGCTGTCGATGGACATCTGCTTGCCGGGCATGGCATCCAGGGTGAAGCGCGCGCCGACTTCGGCGACCCGTTCCGAGCCCTTGGTGATGACCATGAAGTTGACCACCGTGATGATCAGGAAGATCACCGTGCCCACCGCCAGGTTGCCGCCGACCACGAATTCGCCGAAGGCTTCGACGATGTGGCCGGCGTCCTGATCCAGGAGAATCAGGCGTGTGGTCGAGATCGACAGGGCCAGGCGGAACATGGTGGTGATCAGCAGCACCGCCGGGAAGGTGGAGAAGGCCAGTGGCCGCGGCAGGTTCATCGCCAGCATGATCAGCAGGCAGGAAATGCAGATGTTGATGGCGATCAGCACGTCGATCAGCCAGGTCGGCATGGGGGTGATCATCATGAAGATGATCGCCAGCACCACGAAGGCCCCGACGATTTCCGAGCGGCGCATGGCCGCCAGGGCGAGCTGGTTGGCGACATGGATGAGGTACGTCATCAGGCCATCGCCTCCTGCAAGCGGCGCTGTTCTTCATTGACCAGCGCAGTGGACAACAGCAGCAGGTTATCGAGGGCTTTTTGCCGGCTCTTGTTGTCGTTCCAGTTCATGTACTTCAGCTCCTTGAGCAGGGCCAGCAGGCGATTGACCAACGCCAGCTGATGTTCGAGCTGGCGGCCGCCGACTTCCTGCACCAGTTGCAGGGTTTCCTTGGGTTGCATGCCGTCGCTGATGAGTTGCTGCAGGACCTTCACGAATGCCGAGGTCTTCATCTCGAATCCCGGGTTCTTGGCCAGCATTTCGTTACGCATGTGGGCGCAGCTGCCATAGAACTGTTTCAGGAAGGTGGTGCGCTCGATGTTCTTCAGCGCTTCGTGTTGCTGCTTGGGCCTAGCGGTGGTCACCAAGTGGTTGGTTTCCACCAGCAGGTCGCTGAGCTGGGCGTCGAAGCCGTGGTCGCCGTCGCTGTCTTGGTCTTCCCGTTCGCTGATCATCCGGGTCAGTTCCAGCAGGTTCACCTGGCCGTTTCCTGACAGGCTGCGTGCGCTCTCGCGGCGCCGCGGATCGGCGACTGCCGAGGCGAACGGTACCCGGGCGCGCAGTAACCGAGCCTGCTGCTTGTGCTGTGCAGCGAACTGCAGCCGCAATGCCTGCAGCTTCCTGGCTTCCTCGAACGAGCGCTCCTGTTGCGCTCGTCGTTCGGCAATGCGCAGCAGGCTCAGCGCCTGGCCGAGGTCGTGCCGCGAGCTATCGAAAACCTGCCGGAAACCGCCGTCGCTGCGGGCGCTCTGGCGCAACTGGTCGGCCTTCGACTCCAGGGTCGTGAGCAGCTGTTTGTACAGTTTGTACTGCAGGACTTTCTGCGACTGCAGTTGCAGGGCCTTGAAGCGCAGGTTGCGCTTGTGTAGGCGGATGCTGACCTGACTCAGCTCGGCATTGAAGCTGGAAACCTGCTGCGCCGTGGTGCCTGCCGCCTGCGCGCCACCCTGTTGCCCAGGCGTGCCTGAGGGCCCCGCCGATCCCGGTGTGGTCGGCGGCAGGCGCGTGGGCGCAGTGGTGGATTGAGCACGGTTGATCATGGCGCAGCCTGGAAGAACGAATGCTCAATGAGTGGCGTGGGAGCCGAACCGGTTCCCCCAGGTTGCCGTGTGCAGAAATTCGTTCAGGAAACTGTCCGCTAGAGCAGGATCTTGCTCAAGATGACACGATGGTTAATTAGTATTTACTTATAAATCATTGGCTTATAGCGGATAATTGAGATGGCATGCATGTAGCTATAGCTCCTGGTCCCTACACAGGAGAATCCCATGTCCGCTAATCTCGCCCTTCGCCATGCCACGCCTCTGCCCGTTAGCCGCACACCCAGCGCCATTCGCCAGTTGACCCAGGCCCAGGTGCAGAAGCTTCGTGCCTTTGTGCACAAGCGCGTGATGAACCCCGACGATGCCGATGACATCCTGCAGTGCACGTTCTTCGAAGCGTTGCGCAACGAGCATAAGTTTCAGCACGCCAGCAAACCGGAGACCTGGCTGTGCGGCATCGCCCTGAACCTGATCCGCAACCATTTCCGGCGCACCTACAACCAGCCTTATCAGGAGAGCCTCGACGACCAGACCAATGTGGCGCACGAGCAGCACATCGACATTGGTCAGTGCGTTGACGGAAGCCGGCAGTTGCAGCGCACGGTGGAGGCCATCCAGACATTGCCCGCGGCCATGCGCCAGGTGATCCATGTCAGCCTGGTGATGGACGGCAATTATCAGGAAACGGCGCAGAGCCTTGGCGTACCGATTGGCACCGTGCGCTCGCGGCTGTCGAGGGCGCGGGAGCAGTTGCGTCGCTCGATTGATCCGTTTGCCTGAGAGGAGCTGTCAGGCGTTGATATGTGGCGGGCTCAAACCCCTTGAGTCGGGGCCCGCCGAACCGCCAGCGCTGCTGGCTGTCTGGCACTGAAGAAATACAGGGCCAGAAAACCGTTGGCTTGCGGGTGAGGCTATCAGCTTTGTGCCCAGACTCGAGGTTGTTCCAGGTTGGGGTTGCCCGGTGCCGGCTCCTCATTGCGATCTCGGTAACGATTCAAGCCTTCCTTGCCTAGGTCCTTGGCCATGTCGATCCCGGCATCCCGAACCCCATCCTTTAGGCCCTCTCTGCCACCCTGCCGTGCGCTCTCGCTGAGCGCCTGGCGTGTGGTCTGCGTACCGGCCTGGGTCACGGCTTCGCGTGTAGCCGAGGTGGCCACGGAGCGTCCCACCACGGTGCCGATCATGCGACCCGCGGCGGCCGCTGCCCCCGCCATGCCGATGCCGGGAATGAACATAGTCAGGTAGCTTAGCGCCTCGAGCAGTTTGGTGAAGCCGCCGCCCTTTTCCTTTTTCGGGTCGGGCTGACTTTCCTGCCCCTGGACCATGGCTCGCTGGGCCGATTCCACTGGTCGCATCGAGGCCCGAGGCGGTTCGGCCACCTGGTTGCTACCCTTCTTGAGAAAGGCATCGAGATCGCCCGTGCTGATGTTGCGGTCATTGGCCTTGTTGAAGAAGTTTCCACCCGCGCCATGCTTGGCGTTATCGAGCATGGAGAACAGCATCGAATTGGGTTGAGCCAGCAGGTTAGCGGCGTCGCGTACCTCCTTGCTGTTCTCCTTGTTGTTGGCGATCGACTCCAGCTTGTCGGTCTTGATGCCACCGCCCTTGAAGAAGATGTCACGGTTGGCGTCCAGCGTGTCTAGCGCCTTGCGCTCCTGAGGGGACAGCTTGACGTTGAAGGACGCCAGGTCGCATAGCCGATCACGGGAGACGCTGTGGGTAGGGTTGTCCTTGCCGGAGAACGCCTGCCACTGGTCCGGGTTCTGCACAAAGAACTTGGCCGCGGCCGCCAGCTGTGGCGGGCACTTGTCCATTTTCTCAGAGCCGTCGGCGATGTTCTGCAGGGTTTCCAGGCTGATGTTCTTGGGCAGGCTCTCCGAGTAGCGGAACAGCTCGCGCATGGCGTCGTTGGCCGTCATGGCCCGTGCCGGCGAGTTAGGCGGCGCATCGGACGGTACGTAGTTGTCGGTGAACTGAGCCGCCTTGAAGTCGGCATAGACACGCATCTCCGGACGCTCCTGCAGCTTTTGCACGTCCTTGGCGCTGATCTTGCCGTCCGTTTTTCCTTCTTTGGCGCCATCGAATGCGGCGAAGTAAGCTTTGTTATCCAGCAAAGCGCTGAGGGCCTGTTTAGCGTCGCTCGGCGTCTTGTCGTCATCGCGAAGTTTTTCCAGGCCCTCACGATCCTGGGGGTCTTTAAGCAGACCCTCGTGACGGCCGAGAATCGATATCACCTCCTCGAAGGGCATCTGTTGCTCGCCTTCTCCGCTCGGTGCGGTCGTTTGGCAATTGGCGGCCGGCGGGTGACCACATTTCTCGTTCACGGCGTTGCCCTGCTTGGGCATCAGCCAGCCGATCAGGGTTTGCGCCAGCGAGCCTGCTCCCCCCTGTGTATTGTCCCGCCGCTGTGCACCCGCGGAGGGTAAGTCCGACGGTCGTTGCTGATGCGTCGCGGGCGAGCCTGACCACGTGATGCTGCCTTGGCTATTGGGTCTTGCAGCCGCCGGCTGCTGTTGTGGGGGTAGCGGGGGAGGCATGCCATGGTTGGCTGGTGGGTTCGGTGATGGAGAATTCGATAGCCGCATGGTCGGTCCCCTTGCTGGTGGTGTGGTTTAGAGGGATGAGTGGTGGCCGGTCGCAGGCGGTTCCATATCGGAGCCGATGGTGCACACGGGCCCGGGTAAGCCTGATCGCTTGCCCGGGCCACTGGCGTCGTTATCGGTTGGTGCTGTGAGCCTGGCTGTCTGGCTCGGCGGTGTGGAAGCTGTCGGTGTCCGAGTCCGCTTCGTCGCTGGCGGCGCGGCTATGTGCGTTGACGCCGCTGTCTCTGCTTGAAGCGTTGCCGGTACTGCCGGTGACTTGCTGAAGGGCGTCCGGCATGGCGGCGGCCGAGCTTGGCTCGGCAGTATGCCCCCGGTTGATCAGGCCGCTGCTCCAGCCGCCCAGCGAAGTTCTGGGCTCCGGGGTGGTTTGCTGCTGAGCATTGGAGTTGGCCTCAAGATCCAGTTGCCGGACGACATGGATAGACGGCTGGGGCAGAAACGAGAAGTCCGAATCCGGGCTCGCGAAAAAAGGGGGCGGTACGCGAAATGACCGGCTAACGTGGGACGCTTGGCCTGAAGGCCCAAGGCGGGATCTTGTTTTCTGTGGCCCGTTGGCACACCACCGTCAAAACACCTCCCAGCGGTTTTGGCGTTCCACATGCTCTTGCAACAAACCGCCTGCGTTGTCAGCCGAGGCGATTTTCTGCACGTCGTGTCTCAAGACGGTTGGGCAGTTGGCTGCATTCGGTTCTCGATCATGCGGGCCGGTTCAGCAGGCACCAGGCGCTGCAGGGAGCACACGGTCGCCGTTTAGACGGCGCAACGGCACTGGGCGCTCTGCCTGCGTGAAATTCTGCTGCGATGCTTTTATGGGGGGCGAAGTGCTTCTGGTTCTGCTGCTGAACTGGCGCAGTAGTGCCTGTGTTGAGACCCAGCTTTCGATGGAGCATGGGCTGTCTAATTTGCAAGGCACGCGGCCACAAGAGCAGGCTTGTTTAAGCGGCTGAAGTCAGGGGGCGCTGTGAGACGAGGAGGGGCATGACGGGGTTAACGGAACAACCTCGGACCCTTTTACCGGCCCGAGGCGTGCAGCCTGAGGTAGCCTTCAGGCCAGCCGATCAGACCCTGTCCGATGCATCGTGGGACGGATTGGTTCTTTTTGGAGACGTCTGCATTTCGATTTCCTCGGCCGGCTGTTGCTCGCTCGCACGAGGTTGAGTAGTTTCGGCTTCCGGCTTCGCCTTCAGATGCTCAATGCCAGCACGCACTTTGCCCGCGATGTATTGGTTGACCGGCTCGACGAGGGTTTCACTCACTACCATGGCCGGAATATTGAGTGCCGCCTGCGCACTGTCGAGGGCATTCGTCACAAGGCGGGCGGCGCTTCCTTGGGCAGCCGTCTGCTTGTTAGCCGGTTGGTTGGGGTTGGCCGCTGCATGCGCCAGGCCTCTGGTCCTCTCGTACATTTTTGACGCGCCTCGTTCTTGCGCTCCATCTGCAGGTGGTGCGCTTTCGGCCGCTTTGGCGTAGGCACTCATACGGGTCGAGATCCAGAACATGGCCAGATTGAGTGGGGATTGCGTGGCAATAGCCGCCGCTTGACCCACCAGCTTGCCTGCGGGGGAGCTATCCTCCAAGGCCTTGATGGCTGGCTCCATTACCTGTTTCAGGGCCCATCCTGTTGTGAGGCCTGCTCGCTTGGAGTCGACAGCTTTGCGTTTTGCATCATCCAGATAGTTGAGGTTTTCCATCGCTTTGCTACCCACCCCTTTCAACCGTGTGGAGAGCGACATATCTTCAGTGGCTTTCTTGTCCCTTTGCTCCTGCGTCAGGTCATAGAGGTTGTTACTCATGGTAAAGGCCGGGATGCGGCGTCCTTCTTGATCGAGCATGCCGTCTCGCAATCCTCCCGCACCTTGCCATCCACCCATTGCTGCCCCCCCAGCCATCGAACTGACTGTCGCCCCGCCCGGATGATCAGCATTTATGCTGGAAAATGTGAGCGCGCGAGTGCCTTGGGCGATAAAGAACATCAGATAAGACTTGAAGTCTCCCTTTGCACTGCCAAGTGCATGGCCGTTTTGGATTTCTTTCAACTGAGTGAGCATTTTCTTGTTGTTCTCACGTTCGAGCTCCATCTCTTGCTCGTTTCGCGGGCGCACCGTGCCGTTCTCACTGACGTATTTGTTCGGTGCGGGAAAAACCTCCGATCCTTTGACCGGTTTAGTGGCGCCTCCAAATACCTCAAGGATTGCGGCAGCAAGGGTATGGGTTCCGATGTCATGTGCGAGCGCAGTGGCAGCCGGCGTCACGACTAATTGAGCAGCAGGCCACTTCGATAATGCATAGTCGGTAAAGGAGTTCACGGCTCCCAGTGCAAGACCTGAGAGCGCCATTTGGCGAAACGCTTGCACAGTAAACGCGTGGACCTGATTGGTAACGCTACCACTGCTCTCATTCAGCTCATCAATGACTTTGCCGAGTTTGGCCTGGGCAACTGAGTTCTCGAATTCGGGGAGCAACTCGGCCTGCAATTTTTCCAGCCCTTCCAGGGTCTTCTCCCATTGCGCAAGTTCGCTTGGCTTTGCGTCACGGCTTGAGGAGGCCTGGGCTGGTTCAGGCTGTTCCTGCTTCATCTTATCGATGATCGCTTCAGCGGACGTGATGGCGAAATTGAGGGCGTTGGGAATGTGTGACGCGAGGCGGGTGGCATATAACGAAAAATTCAGCTCACTCTTCAGAACGGCTTCGCGATCCTCTTTGGAGAGAGGCGGGCTTTGATTCAACACTTCTTCGTAATGTGCCACCCGCTTGGCGAACAGGTCGGTCTGCAGCTGCATTGATTCTTTGAGTTCGGGTGCCACTGCAAGAATGCCACGCTCAAGCCCCTGGTCTTGTCCATTTTTCTGCATCACCTCTTCAAGCGCGGATGTAAGCTTGTCAAAGCTGGATTGAACCTGCTCGAACAGCGCGCTTTGCAGATTGGTCTGCCGCCCCACTTCTTCGAACGTTGGTAGCGATTCAGAGGATTTTGTGCGCTTAACGTGCTCCGCATGTTCTTGCAGGAACTGGCCCTCGATCACCATACGTCGAGTGGCCTGATCTAGGTTCGCTGGCCTTTTGAGATCCGCGTTGTGCGCAAGCATTTCCTGATGCAAAGCGCTGGCCTTACGCATTAGCGTAGCAGACGGGCTAAAGGTTTCGGTTGGTTGCCCTGATGCAGGTGGTGACGTTCTTGGAAGCTGGCTGGGCTCGACAACGCCTTGGCGTTGTCCCGAGACATTCTGTACGGCGGCTTGCTGAACGCGCTGTTCCCGACTGGCTTGTTGGGCCTGTTGAGCAGCTTGTGTACGGTGGAGGCTGTCCTGCGATGAAGTACGCATCAGAAGGCCCTCCCTGTGCTGGCGGTGCGAGGCAGTTGGCCGGTAGTGGAGGACGGGCTAGTTGGTGCCTGCTTGCCGAGGAAGAAAGTTTGCCGCCAGGCGGTCGCATAGTCGGCCAGCGCACCCATCTGATCGAGTAGCGATTGCCCCGAGAGGTTCGCCAGCGGTTGTGCCAGACTCAGCATCATGCGGCCGCTGTGCTCGTTTCGGCAGAAGGCAGCCGTTTGAGCGGTACTCACCAACTGGAAATTGGTATCGAGCAGGCGCAGCAGCGCCTCTTCGCGGCGCTTGTCAGGCAGGGCTCCGAGATCGCAGTGAAGGGCTACATGGCCTTCGTCCTCGTTGCCAACCGGGTGCATGGAAAAGTCCACGCCCCTTACATTCAGGTGGGTCAGCTCGGGGGACAGCAGGGCTTCAGGCACAAGAGTCAGCTGCTGGATTTCGTCCAGCAACCGGCGGTACTGATGAGGTACGGCCATGGTTATTGTTCTCCATCGACGTGAGGGGAGTGGCGCGGCGGGGCTCGTCGCGCCGGGCAGGTCCGCAAGGTGAGTGGTGATTGCCCCGGGCCGGTTCCATGCCGGTGTCATCGTCCTGTCACCTGTCTCCCCTGAGCGTGGCCGGCGGCGTCAGTCAAGGGAACCGGTCGGTGCGGGCTTGCCACCTATTGGGTTCAGCCAGGGCTCAAGGCCCCAAATCGAATGAGGTATCCATCCGGTGATTTCCAGTCTGGGTTCAGCCGCCAGAACCAATGCCGTCGCCCCATCCGCGCCGGAGCAGGCGCGTGGCGCCGTCTCCGATCAACTGAAGGTCGCGTCGCACATCGCTGGGAAGCACGACACCGTGTTTTCCAGTGGAGTGCTCGACCAACGCTCGGCTTCACTGACGCCGTTACAACGTCAGTGGCTCGATCGGGCGCGTGCCGCCTTGGCCGGCGATTCCGGGGTTGCGGTGATCAAGGCCGAGGCCAACGAGCGCGGTGGGCGTTTCGAATTCGCGCAGATCCTCCATGGTGCCCAGCATGTCGCGTTCCAGCGCGATCCGGCGGGGCGCGGCAGCGAGCTGGCCGTGCTCGACGCGCAGGGTGCTCCGCTGGTGCAACTGACCGATCTCCTGGCGCATGCCGGGCAAGCCCACGCGACATCGTCGACCTCCGCGCAGGCGCCAGCCGAGGCGCAGCGGCGTACTTCTCTGGCCCAGGCGCGCGTCGAGCAGAGCGCCGCGCAATCGTCGACCGCGATGAAGCGCACCGCCGAGGCTGCCGCGATCACGGACGATGAGCCTGCCCGGCGTGGGTTCACCCCCGTGCGGCTCAAGGTGCAAACGCAGCAGCACGCCCTGGGCTTGCCGGGTGGAGTGGGGCCGATGGAGGTTCGGCTGGCGAAAAGAACGCGCGAGTTGCATGGCGAGAACGGCGCGCCGAAGAACGATGCCATCGTTGCCAACCAGGCTCCCGACGGCAGTTGGATCCGTAACGGCGACGTCACGGACAAGCTGCACGGTTCGTTCATCTTCGTCAGGTTGCTCGACGGTACCCGGCGCGTCGGCAACGCGGGCAATGGCCAGAATGCGCACTTCCAATTGGCCGGTAGGGCCGAGGCAGTCATGTACGCGGGGCGCGTCGAATTTATCGCGGGCCGGGTGAGCCACTACGACAACCAGTCAGGAACCTACGTGCCACCCGGCGAGCTCTGCGCCCAGGCCGGTTTTGAGGATGCGCGTTTCGAGGATGAGGCGCTGAAGAAAACCTGAAGGCGCGGTGAGCGAGTGGTTGAGAGCCTGATGGCACGCGAAAACACGCCCAGGCACTCGCTCGCACTCAATTCTCCCGTTCCCGTTGGCCCCCGACATTCTCGCCCATCTCGATGTCCACTGGTGCAGGGCGTTCGCGACGTGTGTTGACCTGGCGTGCCACCTGTTCGCCCAGGCTGGCGAGCCCGCTCAGGGTTTTGCTTACCAGCGCCTCGGTCGCCACTACCCCGGCCTGTGGGAGCGCTTGCTGCAGGCCTCGCAGGCGGTGATAGGCATTCTCCACCGTCCGGGCGTTGGTCGCGGGGCGAGTGCCATGGGGCAGGTGCTCGCGATCAGGGTGGCGAATGTTCTCGACGGCACTGGCAAGCCGCGAGCTGTCATCGAGCCCGGCTTCATCGCGTGACTGCTTGTTGGCATAGAAGGGCGCCAGAAAACCGACCGCCTGGATACCTGTCATCAGTACCGAGCCGGCCTTGGCTGCCGTCGTGTCGACGCCGGCCCGGCTGATCGCCTTGCCCATGCCGTTGAAGAACATCATCGCTGCCGATGCGCTATAGACCTTGCTGGTATAGGCTTCGCGGCTGCTGGGCAGACGGGGATCCGCGCTGCTCAGGCCCTTGCTCCACACCGATGCCAACCGTGCGTCGAGATTCGCCTCGGGAGGGCGTTCGGGCACATGGGTGGGCAGACTGCGACCGTCGTGATCGAAGTGCTTGTTTTGCTGGCCCAAGGCCTGCAGTCCGGACATCGCCGCGCCGCCCATGAACGAGGATGCCATGCCCGCCGCCACACCGGCAGCGGGCAGGGTCGTGGTCAGCTCCAGCAGCCGGCGTACGACCTGGGCACCGCCTTGGGTGGCGAAGGTGATGCCGTCACCCATGAGCGTGCCGTTGTAATAATCCTGCTGCGCGTTGATGAAGCCTTTTCGCGCCTGCTCCAGCGGCTGGGACGCGGCCTGCAGTTCGGCATCGTTGAACTCGCGATAGCGCCCGCCCTCGGTCGTGGCGCGGTGTGGGCCGGGAATCACTTCCCGTGGGTCGACCTTGCGCAATTCGTGGGCGCCGACGCTGGCGAGCATTTCCCGGGCTGCCGGCTTGATGAAATTGTCCAGTGTTTCGTGCACCGCGCCTACGGCGGCGCCGCTCGCGGCGGACTGCCTGGCCAGGTCGAACAACGACAGGCGTGGGTCGACATAGGCCCTGGCCAGTACGAATTGCAGGCACGAGGCCAAACCTTGTGGAATGGCCGCGGCGATGAATACCTGGGCGCTGGTGAACAGGCCGCGATTCTGCTCGTCGAGCGTTTGCAGGTGCTGTTCCAGATCCATGCGGTAGAGGCTGTCCTGCAGGGCACTGTCGTGCACGGAAGCGAACGCATCCTGAAAGTGCGCCTGCACCTGCCGCCATTGTTCGACCTGCGCCTTGGCGTGCGCGGTTTGCGTGTCACGCTCGGCCTTGTCCGGCATCTTGCGGGCGCGGCGCAGATCTCGTTCAGCGGCTTGCAGACTGGCGTCTGCCAATGCCTGGCAGGTCGCCAGGATGCGTTCCTTGATGTCCGCCGACCAGCGCTGGGCCAAGGCCTGGAAGGCTTCACGGCCCGCGATCACCTGACGGCGCTCCTCGGCGTTGAGCGAGCAATGCTCCAGCACTTCGTTGTACAGCGCGGCCTGCCCATCCAGATGCCTGGCGATGCGTGGGAGCGCGATGTCCAGAAGCGCCTGCAAGCCTTCGCCGCAGACCGCCTGACCGGCGGGCATGGGCTGGCTGTAGTGCCGATCGATTTCGCCGAGCAGGTGCTCCACGCTGTCTCCATAGGGAATGCCGGTGGTGAGTTGGCCCGGCTGGTCGGCATGCAGCAACGTACTCATGCGTTCGAAATCGAGCTGTGGATCGAGCAGCAGTACACGGCCTTCCAGAATCATGCGCTGGCGGTTCAACTGCAGCGGATCCTGGGCAATCCGCTGTGCGTCGCGAGCCTGGGGCGTGATCGGCCGGGAGAAATTCAGCGGCCGCTGGCCCTGGACCAACCGGGCAAACTCGGCGCGCAGCGACCGCAACTCGGGGTGCAGGGTCTCGAACAACTGGGCCTGGCTACGGGGCGGCGGTTGTTGAGCTTGCAGCCGTTGTTGGGTGGTAAGAGGCGGCTGGTTCGAGGGCTTCGCTCGCGCAGGGCGCGCGTCGGGGCGCTGGAGCTGCTCCCGTGTCGTGGCGCTGAGCGCTGTGGTGGTTTGCGGGCCGGTGCTGGAGCGGATGATTTCCATCACAGTGGCCTCAGGAGCTACGCAGCGCAGAGCGCGTCAAATCCGCCATGGGGCGCTCGCTGGGCGGCCGCTCCAGAAAGCAGTCACGACGCCATGCCCTGGCCAGGTCGGCCAGCTCCGCGAGCAACTCCACCAGTCGTTCCGCATGCAGCCCCGGCAGGGGCAGGTTGACCCCAAGGGTGACGCGCCGGCTTTGCGGGTTGAGCGTAAAAACCGGCCCGGCGTGGCCGTCGAACAGATGGAAGTTCATCTCCAGCAGCCGCTGGGCCGCCGCTGCCGTTGCCAGGTCCCCGGCAGGCAGGTTCCCCAGGTCGCCGTGCAGCAGTATCCGGCCGCCACTGGGGGTGTCCTGATGCAACAGGGTGAAATCGATACCGTTGAACTCTACGGCGGTGTGTTCGTAAAGGCTGTGAGGGTTGCTCAGTCGCGTCAGGCTGCAAAAGCTGTCGATCAGGGAACGATAGGCGGGCGTACTCATAAGCACCTTCAAGTCAGGGTGAAGAATGCGCCATGGGTGGGGCGACGGCGTCGGCTGGTTCCTTGGTTTTTTTGGAAAAATCCAATTAAATCAATTATTAAGGATTTATTTAAAATCTGTGAATGCTTGATGAATTTATCGCCGGGCCACCGCTGGTGGCGCACCGATACTTACGCGATCAGCCTGTCAGGCGCGCTGTCGGAAAATCGCCGGGCACTAGGTTGCCATCCTGTTGACCAATACCTAACCTCGCCCATTCATGCCGGCCATCGCCTGGCATTGGCGGCAAGCATCCAACCGGAGGATCAATATGGCTCACGAGCAAATCGTCATCACCACGCCGGACGGCCAGTGCCCGGCCCACGTGTTCACCCCCGCCAGCGGGCAGGGCGGCCCGGCGGTCATCTTCTACATGGATGCTGTCGGCATCCGTCCGGGTGTGCTGGGCATGGCCGAGCGCCTGGCCAACGCCGGCTACGTGGTGCTGCTGCCGGATATGTATTACCGCTATGGCGCCTACGGGCCGTTCGATCCCAAGGAAGTGTTCAAGGGAGACTTCCGTACCGTCGTCGGGCCGCTGATGGCCACCACCGGCAACGCCAAGGCTGCGGCCGACATCGATGCCTACATCGGCTACCTCGATAGTCGTGGCGATGTGCAGGGCAAGCGCATCGGCGCGGTGGGTTTCTGCATGGGCGGCGGCATGGCCATCGCCGCGGCGGGTGCACGCCCCGAGCGTTTCGCGGCCATCGCCAGCTACCACGGCGGCAACCTGGCCACCGACGCCGCCGACAGTCCGCACCGCGCGGCGCCGGTATTGCAGGCCGAGGTGTATATCGCCGCGGCCGAGAACGACGGCAGCTACCCGCCGGAAATGGCCGAACGTTTCGAGAAAGCGCTGGGTGATGCCGGCGTGCCCTTCAGCTCGGAAACCTACCCGGCCAAGCACGGCTGGATGAAGCCGGACTTTCCGGTTTACGACGAACAAGCCGCCGAGCACGGCTGGAAGCAGATGCTGGCGTTCTTCGGCCGTACCCTGGGCGACAAGAACGCCTGACCTGCTGCACTCACGTTCACTATCGCCTTCGCGGCGGTGGTGAACGCCTGCCTTCGGCACCGATCGGCGCCGCGTCCATTTTTTCTGATTTCGCTTGCTGGCAATCACTCGTTTACAAGTAGATCAGCTTTTTAAATCACATTTAAATCACAGATTTGGTTATTCGCTTGCAAAGCGCCATGGCATGAAGTTCACTGGGTTGATCAGTTTTAAAGGCTATCTCAGCCAAATCACAGAGCCAGGAAATAACCATGACCACACAATCTGTCCCCGTCGTGCTGGTAACCGGTGCTTCACGCGGCATTGGCCGGGCCATTGCCGAACTGCTGCTGCGCGATGGCTACGATCTGCACGCCACCTACGCCAGTGATGCAAAAGCTGCAGAGGGCCTGCTCGGTTTTGCCGAACAGCTCGGCCGCCGCGTGACCCTGCACCGCTACGATGCCGGCTCGCGTGACGATCAGACGCGGCTGGCCGAGGAGCTGCAGGGCGTTCGTCTGCACGGCATCGTGCACAACGCCGGGATGATCGAGTTTGAGAACTTCGCCGCTTACGAGATGACCACCTGGGATCGCACCCTAGAAGTCAACGTCACCTCGACCCTGCGCCTGACCCTGGCCCTGCAATCGCAGATTGAGTCTGGCGGCTCCATTGTGCTGATCTCCTCGACCGACGCCTTCTCCGGCGCCTACGCGAGCATGGCTTACGCGGCCTCCAAGGCGGCGATGGTCAACCTGGCCAAGAGCCTGGCCTGCAACTTCGGCCCGCGTAACATCCGCGCCAACGCCGTGGCGCCGGGCTGGATCCAGACCGACATGACCACCGGCGCGTCGTCCGGCTCGGCGGCAGTCACGCCCCTGGGGCGCGATGGCAAGCCTGAGGAAGTAGCCGGCGTGGTCGCCTTCCTGTTGTCGGACCGCGCCAGTTTCGTGTCCGGCACCAGCATCGCGGTGGACGGCGCCTACACCGCCTCCGACGCCATCATGCTCAACGAAGCCCGAGAACTGGGCTGAGGCTTTTCTACAGGCAATAAAAAAGCCGGCTTGTGGCCGGCTTTCCTTAGGCAGGTTGTGCTTACTTTTGATAAGCAGCAGCCGCCTTGGTGATCTCGGCGCGGGCCGCGTCAGCGTTGCCCCAGCCTTCGACCTTGACCCACTTGCCCTTCTCGAGATCCTTGTAGTTCTCGAAGAAGTGCTTGATCTGCTCGATCAGCAGCGGGGGCAGGTCGGTGTATTCCTGAACGTCTTTGTAGATGGTGGTCAGCTTGTCGTGCGGTACGGCGATCAGCTTGGCGTCGCCACCGGCTTCGTCGGTCATGTGCAGGATGCCGACCGGACGGGCGCGGATCACCGAGCCTGGGGCGACCGGGTACGGAGTCACGACCAGCACGTCGAGGGGGTCACCGTCGTCGGCCAGGGTGTGCGGGATGAAACCGTAGTTGGCCGGGTAGAACATCGGGGTGGCCATGAAACGGTCGACGAACAGGCAGTCGGTGTCGTGATCGATTTCGTATTTGATCGGCGCGTGGTTGGCCGGGATTTCGATAGCGACGTAGATGTCGTTCGGCAGGTCTTTACCAGCCGGAACCTTGCTGTAGCTCATGGGTGACTCCCTGATGTGCGCCAAAAAAAGTGGCGCGATTATAGGTGGATTCCCGCGTCGTTGCCATTACAGCCATCTGGCGTATCGGCGGGTGCGGGCGTGGCTTGCTGATAGTCCGGGTGTTCGACCTGCAGGCGGCGCAAACGTGCCAATGGGTCTTGCCGATAGAACAGGCGCAGTTGCTCGTAGACGGCCGGGAAGGCCTCGTCGAGCAGGTCGGGGGCGTTGAAGAAGTATTCGCTGGTGACCGCGAAGAACTCCGCCGGGTTTTCCGCGGCGTAGGGGTCGATGGCGGTTTGCGCCTGCTCGTCGGCATCCAGCTCGGCATTCAGGCTGTCGAAGGCCTTTTGCATGGCGTTGGCCCACTGCTTCACGTCCATGTTGCTGTGCAGCGGCGGCAGGCCGTTGGCATCGCCGCCGAGCATGTCCAGTTTGTGGGCCAGCTCGTGGATCACCAGGTTGTAGCCTTCCCAGCCGCCACTGGCCTGCACGCCCGGCCAGGCGAGAATCACCGGGCCCTGCTGCCAGGCTTCACCGCTGTGTTCGCCGTCCCATTCGTGTTCGATGCCGCCGGAGTCGCGGTGGCGCTGCGGGCTGACGAAGTCATCCGGGTAGAGGATCACCTCGTGGAAGCCCTGGTACCAGTTCAGGTCGGCCAGGCCCAGCAGCGGCAGCTCGGCGAGTGTCGCCAGGGCCAGGCGGTCTTCGGCGTCCAGTTCGAGGCCGGGCAGGGTGGTCAGGTGCTTGGCGTGCAGAAACAGCACGGCGCGCTCGCGCAGCAACTGCTCTTCTTCTGCACTGAGGCCATCGAGAATCGGCAGGCGCTGGCGCACCGTGGCCCAGCTGCTGGCGCTGACGGGGTGACGGGAGAGGAGGCGACGACGGCGCCAGGCGCTAAACGACCACATGGAAACGGCTCGGTGGGAGAGTGGCCGTCACCATAACAGGCCGCCCGCCGACCGCAAGCAGCGGACGTTACTCGCTGTTGATGGGCAATACGTAGTTCTTGAACTGCTCGTCCTCGACGAAGCCGATCGACTCGTAGACCTTCTGCGCCACCTCGTTATCGCGGCTGGTGGCCACGCGCATGCGCACGGCCTGGGTCTGCTTGGCCATCTTCTTGGCGGTCTGCAGCAGGCGATCGGCGACCAGTTGGCGGCGCGCATCTTCGGCCACGAAGATGTCGTTGAGGATCCACACGCGCTTGAGCGACAGCGACGAATAGCTCGGGTACAGCTGGCAGAAGCCCAGCAGCTTGTCATCGTCGTCGGCCAGGGCCAGGTAGATCACCGATTCGTCGCGCTTGAGGCGGGTTTCCAGAAACTTGCGCGAGGAGTCGGGGAACGGCCTTTCGCCATAGAACTCGCGGTAGCGAACGAACAACGGGGTGAGTAGATCCAAGTGCTCCAGGGTGGCTTGCACGATGCGCATGGGCGAGGGCCTCGTTTGGCTGTCGGGTGGAGACGGCAGGCGTTTCGATTAAAGTGCAGTTTTCGCCCTAAAGCCAGCGGGGCAGAGCCTTTACCGTGCGGCGGTGTGCCATCCGCGGCGCTCGTTTCGCCCTACCGGGCAGGCACGGCGAAAGGCGCCGCTGTGCTAATCTGCGGCCATGTTTTAACGCGGCTCGCCGCCTCCAGGCGCGCCTGTTCTCGAGGTTTTCATGCATATCCACATTCTCGGCATCTGCGGCACCTTCATGGGCTCGCTCGCGGTGCTGGCCAAGGAGCTTGGCCATCGCGTCACCGGCTCCGATGCCAACGTCTACCCGCCGATGAGCACCCAGCTCGAAGCCCAGGGTATCGAGCTGATGCAGGGCTACGATCCGGCGCACCTGCAGCCGGCGCCCGATCTGGTGGTGGTCGGCAACGCCATGAGCCGTGGCAATCCGGCGGTGGAATACGTGCTCAACAAGGGCCTGCCCTATGTGTCCGGCCCGCAGTGGCTGGCCGACCACGTGCTGCAGGGCCGCTGGGTGATGGCGGTGGCCGGCACCCATGGTAAGACCAGCAGTTCGAGCATGCTGGCCTGGGTGCTTGAGCACGCCGGCATGGCGCCAGGCTTCCTGATCGGTGGCGTACCGCAGAACTTCGGGATTTCCGCACGCCTGGGCGACACGCCGTTCTTCGTGGTCGAGGCCGACGAGTACGACAGCGCCTTCTTCGATAAGCGCAGCAAGTTCGTCCACTACCGCCCGCGCACTGCGATCCTCAACAACCTGGAATTCGATCACGCCGATATCTTCCCGGACCTGGCCGCCATCGAACGGCAGTTCCATCACCTGGTGCGGATCATCCCCAGCGAAGGCCTGGTCATCCATCCGGCCAGCGAAACCGCTCTGGCACGGGTGATCCAGATGGGCTGCTGGACGCCCGTGCAGACCACGGGTGAAGGCGGGCAATGGCAGGCGCGCCTGCTCAGCGCCGATGGCTCGCGCTTCGAAGTGAGCTTCGACGGCAAGGTCGAAGGCGTGGTGGACTGGCAACTGACCGGCCAGCACAACGTCGCCAACGCCCTGGCCGTGCTGGCGGCGGCGCGCCATGTCGGCGTGGTGCCGGCGCTGGGCATCGAGGCGCTGGGCAAATTCATCAACGCCAAGCGGCGCATGGAAAAGGTCGCCGAAGTGAATGGCGTGACCGTCTATGACGATTTCGCCCACCACCCGACCGCCATCGCCACCACCCTCGACGGCCTGCGTAAGCGGGTCGGCGACGAACAGGTCATCGCGATCATCGAGCCGCGCTCCAATTCCATGAAGCTCGGCGCACACCGTGATGGCCTGGCCGAGTCAGCCGTGCAGGCCGATGCAGTGTTCTGGTACGCGCCGCCGAACCTGGGCTGGGACCTGGCGGCCACCGTTGCCGGCGCCACCAACCCCACCCAGGTGTGCGACTCCCTGGAAGCGATCATCGATGGCGTGAAGGCGCGGGTACGCCCCGGCACCCAGGTGGTGATCATGAGCAACGGTGGTTTTGGCGGCTTGCACGGCAAGCTGGCCACGGCGCTGGCGGCTGAGCCGAGCTAGTGGACATGAGCGACTTCAATCCCTATCGCCCGCCCAGCAGTTCGACTGTTGCAGAGGCAATGCCCGGGACTCGCGGTCTGCGTTGGTTTTATCAGCTGCCCAATCTGCTCTATACGGGTTTTGTCGTGCTCAGCACGTTCGGCCTTGTGATCATGAAACCGGATATGTTCCTGGAGGCGATCGCGATTCCCGCCTTGCTTATCATTTATGCCCCCATATTGTGTTTCTTGCTGGTGCGCTGGGGCACGCCTCGGTTGGTGCGCTTTTGCTTGTGGCTGCAAGGTGGCGTGGTCTTATGGGTCATCTATCTGCTGATCGACAGCCTGCGTGACCATAGTGAAGACGTACTCGGGGGGAGTATCTACCTGGGCATCAACCTGTTTGCTTTGTTTGGCGGCCTGCTGCAAGCCAGAGCCCGATCCCTTCCCAAGGAGCTTATAGATGAGCGGCCCTGAACGTATCACCCTTGCTATGACCGGCGCCTCGGGCGCCCAGTACGGCCTGCGCCTGCTCGATTGCCTGGTGCGCGAGGATCGGGAAGTGCACTTTCTGATCTCCAAGGCTGCGCAACTGGTGATGGCCACCGAGACGGACGTCAACCTGCCCGCCAAGCCCCAGGCCATGCAGGCCTTTCTGACCGAATACACCGGCGCCACCGACGGGCAGATTCGCGTCTACGGCAAAGAGGACTGGATGGCGCCGGTGGCTTCCGGCTCCGGCGCGCCGTCGGCCATGGTGGTGGTGCCGTGCAGCACCGGCACCCTGTCGGCCATTGCCACCGGTGCCTGCAACAACCTCATCGAGCGCGCCGCCGATGTGGCCCTCAAGGAGCGCCGCCAACTGATTGTGGTGCCGCGCGAGGCGCCCTATTCGAGCATTCATCTGGAGCACATGCTCAAACTCTCCAACTTGGGCGTGACCATCCTGCCGGCCTCGCCGGGCTTCTATCACCAGCCGCAAACTGTGGATGACCTGGTCGACTTCATCGTCGCGCGCATCCTCAACTGCCTGAATATCCCCCAGGACATGCTGCCGCGCTGGGGCGAGCATCATCTCAACAGTGGCGATGAATAAGTACGCCGGCTGGCTCCTGCTGCTCGCCTGCCTGCAACTCGGCGGCTGCGCCACCGCGCGCACGCTGGATGCCAACAAGCCCGGCGCACCCGTGGTGTACGCCGGCACTCGGCTGGACTGGTACGCGCTGCAGGGCGGCTGCTGCCCAGTGGAGCGCTTCGGTGCCGAGGCGCCGCGCTACGCCGGCGTCGATCTGCCGGCCAGCGCCTTGCTCGATACCTTGCTGTTGCCGCTATCCCTGGCCAAGGCGCTGGGAATTGGGTTGCAGGTGAGTGGTGGCGGTTAAGGCGTCGTGATCGGGCACGGGTGGTTTGGATGGGCTAGCGCCATCCTGCCATCTGAAGCGTATTGCCCGTGGGAACGGGCCATGCCCGTGACTTTTCGCGGGCATGGACTGGGCGTCCCCGCCCGCTCCCACAGAAGCAGGCCGATGTCCGCCTTGCTTCTCTTTTCTCGCCATAACTCTTTCAAATCGGCGTCAGCAACGCCTCTCCCCGAAAATGCCGACCAATATTGTCGAGAAACTGCGACAGCGACTGCTCCAGCGCCTGGGGTGAGTTGCCGCCGACGTGCGGGGTGATGGTCAGGTTATCGAGGTCGAGTAGTTCAGTGGGCGGCAGCGGCTCGCTTTCGTACACGTCCAGCGCCGCGGCGCGGATGCGTTTTTCGCGCAGTGCGGTGCCCAATGCAGCGGTGTCCACCACGCTGCCGCGCGCCACGTTGACCAGATAACCCTGCGACCCCAGCGCATCCAGCACTTCGGCATTCACCAGGTGATGAGTCGCGGCGCCGCCGGGGATGGCGACCACCAGACAGTCGCACCACTCGGCCAATTCCCGCACGCTGGCGAAGTAGCGGTGCGGGCTGTCCGCTTTTGGTGAGCGATTGTGGTAACCCACCGGCATATCGAATGCCGCGGCGCGGCGGGCGAGCTGTTCGCCGATGGCGCCGAGGCCAAGGATGCCCAGGCGTTTGCCGCTGACGCCGTCGGTCATCGGCAGGGCATCACGCCAGACGCCCGCGCGGCAGGCGTTGTCTAGCCGGCGTACGTCGCGGATCGCCGCCAGCAGCAGGGCCATGGCGTGGTCGGCAACGCACACCGCATTGCTTCCTGCACCGTTGCTCAGGGCGATGCCACGAGCGCGGGCGGCTTCTATATCGACCTTCTCGTAACCCACACCGAGCGTACCGACGAAACCGAGCTTTGGCAGGCGGGCGATTTCCTCGCCGGTCAGGCCGATGGTGCCGATGGTCAGCACCGCTTCGATGCTCGCGCCGTGCTCGACGATGGCCGCCTCGCGGGCCTCGGCATTCGGGGCGTGGGTGACCTGATACTGCTCGGCGATACGCGCCAGGCTGGCGTCACTAAGCGGGTTGAGAATCAGCAGATGCGGCTTCATGGCGGCTCCATGGCAAGTGGTCGATGGTCACTCGATAATGCGCAGTCTACTGCGCCCGCGGCTGATGTCGGCAAGCAGACGTTGCAGGCCTTCGATCTGCGCTTGTGGCACGGCTAGCTGCAGTTCGGCGCCTTCGGCATCGAAACTTTCCTGCTCCAGCACGGCGTCGAATTCGGCCAGGCGCGACTTGAGCAGGGCCAGTTCGGCAAAGCCGCAATGGCAGACGCAGGCGGTGCGCGGCACCTGTTCCTGGCGCTCAGCGTTCTGCAGGCATTTGTTGGCGCTGCCGCCATAGGCGCGGGCCAGGCCGCCGGTGCCGAGCTGGATGCCGCCGTACCAACGCGTCACCACCACGGCCACGGCGTCGAAGCCCTGGCCCTCGATGGCGGCGAGAATCGGCCGGCCGGCGGTGCCGCCGGGTTCGCCGTCGTCACTGAAACGATATTGCTGGCCGAGCTTCCAGGCCCAGCAGTTGTGCGAGGCGGCCGGGTCGCTGACTTCGTCGATGAACGCTTGGGCATCCGCCGCGCTGCTGATGGCGCGGGCCTGGGCGAGAAAGCGGCTCTTGCGGATATCCTCGCGGTAGTCACAAGGGGCGAGTAGCAGGTAAGGCATCAGACGCTCGGCTTCAGCCCGCAACCCTTGAGGATGATGCGCACCATATTGTCCGCCGCGGCCTGGTAATCGGGCTTGGTCAGGCGCGAACGGCCGGTGACCCGGCAGATCTCCGAGGCGAAATCGGCGTGGTACTGGGTGCTGCTCCAGATCATGAAGATCAGGTTGGTAGGGTCGACGGCGTCCATCTTGCCGGCCGCGATCCACTGCTCGAAGATCGCCGCGCGGTCGCGGAACCAGTTCTGCTGATCCTCGACGAGATGCTGGGACAGGAAGGCGCCGCCGCTGATCACTTCCATGGCGAACACCCGCGAGGCTTTCGGGTAACGGCGCGAGAATTCCAGTTTGGCGCGGATATAGCGCTCCAGCGCCTCGGCCGGGTCGTCATCGACGCTCATGCTGTCGAAGGCGCTGTCCCACATCTCCAGGATGTTGCTTAGCACGGCCAGGTACAGACCCTGCTTGCTGCTGAAGTAGTAATGCAGGTTGGCCTTGGGCAGGCCTACCGCCTGGGCGATGGTGTTCATGCTGGTGCCCTTGAAGCCGTGGCAGGCAAACTGGTCCACGGCGGCGGCGATGATCGCTTCTTCGTTCTTTTGCCGGATGCGGCCAGTCGGTTTGCCAGTGGTGGCGCGTGGAGCGGTGACGTCGGGGGGCATCAAAGGGCTTCCGTGGTATCGAGGACTCAGCGGGTGAGAAATACTCCACCGTAGCGGGTGTGACAAGCGCCGTGGAAACCCAGTGTATGTCCGCGCAAACCCTGCGGATCAGCTGAACGCCTGGACGATGCGCTCGCGCTGCTCGGCATTGGGCAGGCGACCCTGGCCGGCCTTGAGGTTGTCGACCATGTAGCGCGGGTTGGAGGTGGCAGGAATCACCGCCGTCACGGCCTCGTCGGCGAGGATGAACTTGAGCAGCAACTGCGCCCAGGAGGTCGCGTCGATCTCGTTGGCCCATTCCGGCAGCGGTTTGCCCTTGACCTTGCCGAGCAGCTGCGCGCGCTGGAACGGCCGGTTGATAAGCGTGGCGATGCCGTTGTCGCGGCAGTAGGGCAACAGGCGTTTCTCGGCATTGCGCTCGCCCACCGAATAATTGAGCTGCACGAAGTCGACCTTCTCCTTGGCCAGCACGGCGAGCAGATCGTCATGGGCCGACTCGATGTAATGGGTGATGCCGATGTAGCGCACCTTGCCCTGTTCACGCAGCTCGCGGGCCAGGGCCAACTGGGTGTTGGTGTCCTGCAGATTGTGCACTTGCAGCAGGTCCATCTTGTCGGTCTGCAGCGCCTTGAGGCTGGCCTCGAACTGCGCCAGACCGCGCTCGCGCCCGGTGCTCGACAGCTTGGAGGCGAGAAACGCCTTGCCCTGGGTTTTGGTGCGCTTGAGCAGCTCGCCGGTCACTGCCTCGGCCCGGCCATAGCTGGGTGCGGTATCGATCAGCGTGCCGCCACCGTTGATAAAGGCGCGCACTACCTCGTCGAGCGGTTTCAGGCTGGCGTTGTCGAGGCTCACGTTGAAGGTTTGCGAGGTGCCGAGGCCGATCACCGGCAGGCTCTCGCCGCTGGACGGGATCTTGCGCTGCAGCACCGCGGCAGGGTTGGCGGCGAAGGCGAAACCGGGCAGCAGTTGGCTGCTGGCCGCGAGCGTCATCAGGGCAGCGCTGCCCTGCAGGAAATGGCGACGGCTGGGCATGGCGGGCTCCATACGAAAAGGGGTAGGCAGATGAGACTAGTCGTCCACCTCGACCGACCGGCCCCTAGCCCCGGGTTACTTGTTACCTGGTGTGTCCTCAGAGCGCTGCGCGGCGGCTGGCGTTCCGTCTGTCCGTCAGGGGCAACGGTGTTCGCAGTGCGGCGGTCATCTATCAGGACAGTCATCGAGGACGCCCCATGAGCAGCACCGCGAAGAAGACCGATCCGAAGCTGTGGGACAAGGTGAAAAAACGCGTCACCAACGGCGACAAGGGCGGCAAGCCCGGCCAGTGGTCGGCACGCAAGGCGCAGCTCGCCGTGCAGCTCTACCAGCAAGAGGGCGGCGGTTACGAGGGCGGCAAGGATGCCGACAACCACCTGCACCAGTGGACCGAGCAGGACTGGGACACCAAGTCCGGCAAGCCCTCTGGCGAAACCGGCGAACGCTACCTGCCCAAGAACGCCCGCGATGAACTGAGCAACAAGGACTACGCGCGCAGCACCCGCAAGAAACGTGCGGACAGCCGCGCCGGGCGCCAGCACTCCAAGCAGCCGAAAGATGTCGCCGAGAAGGCCGCCAACCACCGCACGCCAGCGCTGAGCGGGCTGACCAAGGCCGAACTGATGAAGCGCGCCGCGAGCAAGAACATTCGTGGCCGCTCACGGATGAAGAAGGATGAGCTGGTCAAAGCGCTGGAAAAGGAGGGCGGCAAATGAGCGAGTTGAACGAGGCGCAGAAGAAAGCCATCCGCAGTGATTTCAAGGCGGCGGTGAACATGCCGCCGTCACGCCTGCGCCGCTGGTTGCAGGCCGCGGACAGCAAGCGCGTGGGCATGACCAAGGGCGGGCACAAGGTGGAGTCCAGCCGCGACGGCAAGTCGGTCGGCCACCAGATGGGCGAGCGCATTCTGCAGATCAAGGGCAAACGCGTCGCCCAATTGGAGGCGGACGACTACCAGGCGATGCGCAAGGTGATCGGCTACGTGCACCGCCATCTCAAACAGCGCCCGGACGGCGATGTGAAGGACAGCCGCTGGCGCCAGTCGCTGATGAACTGGGGGCACGACCCGCTCAAGGGCTGAAGCACCACTCGGGCCTGAGCGCGCTTCAAGCGCTGGCCGCCAATTCCTGCAGGAAACTCTCCAGCACCAGATGGGGCCGGCGGCCCTTGCGGGTCACCGAAGCCAGGCTTATGTCGTAGAAGCGCGTGCTGGCCTTCAGTGCGCGCAGGCGGCCCTCCTTGATCCATGCCTCGGCATAGTGATCCGGCAGGTAGCCGATATAGCGCCCGGTGAGGATCAGAAACGCCATGCCTTCGCGGTCCGAGGCGCTGGCCGTACAGTTGAGCACGCCGTAGTGGTTCTGGATCTCCGGCGGCAGGCGGAAGGTTGGCGCGATGGCGTCCTGGGCGTTGAGGCGCTCGTCCGGCAACTCGCGATCATCGACGTAGAACAGCGGGTGGCCGACCGCGCAGTAGAGCAGCGAACGCTCATCGTACAGCGGCTGGTAATCCAGACCGGAAAGCCCGCCGACCACCGGCACCACGCCGACATGCAGGCGCCCGTCGAGCACGCCTTGCTCGACCTCGCTGGGCGGCGTCATGCGGATGTTCACCCGCACGTCCGGCCCCAGCGCCTTGAGGCGGGCGAGGGCGCCGGTGATGCGCATGTGCGGCACCGTCACCAGGTTGTCGGTCAGGCCGATGTTCAGCTCGCCGCGCAGGTGCTGGTGGAGGCCATTGACCTCGGTGCGGAAGCTCTCCAGCGCCGCCAGCAATTGCTGGGTCGACTGGTACACCTCGCGGCCTTCCTCGGTCAGCGCGAAGCCGGCGCGGCCACGTTGGCACAGGCGCAGGCCGAGGCGCTGTTCCAGGTCGCTCATCTGCTGGCTGATCGCCGAACGGCCAATGCCCAGCACGCTCTCCGCGGCAGAGAAACCGCCGCATTCGACCACGCTGCGAAACAGCTTGAGCAGGCGGATATCGAAGTCGCTGACCTGGGCGAGGGGCTCGGGGCGTCGGGCGCTCATTGTTTAGTCACCATTGAACTGAGGATTCGAAGAGTCAGGTTTGAGTGACTTTATGCCTGTGGCACCTTGGCTGACAACCGACCTATACCTGTGGGAGCGGCTTTAGCCGCGATTGCTGCTGATTCTCGCGGCTAAAGCCGCTCCCACGTTGTCCCTGATCACGCCGCCAATGCCGAGGCCATCGCCATGAACATGCCGCAAACCGCTACGCCGCCCCTGGCCAGCCAGCTGAAGCTGGACGCCCACTGGATGCCGTTTTCCGCCAACCGCAGCTTCCAGCGCGACCCGCGGATCATCGTCGCCGGCGAAGGCGCCTGGCTGACCGACGATTCCGGCCGCAAGGTCTACGACAGCCTGTCTGGCCTGTGGACCTGCGGCGCCGGCCATTGCCGCAAGGAGATCCAGGAAGCGGTCGCCAAGCAGCTCGGCACCCTCGACTATTCGCCGGGCTTCCAGTACGCCCACCCGCTGTCGTTCAAGCTGGCCGAGCAGATGGCCGACCTGATGCCGGGCGAGCTCAACCATGTGTTCTTCACCGGTTCGGGCTCCGAATGCGCCGACACCGCGGTGAAGATGGCCAAGGCCTACTGGCGCCTCAAGGGCCAGGCCAGCAAGACCAAGTTCATCGGCCGCGCCCGTGGCTACCACGGCGTCAACATCGCCGGCACCAGCCTCGGTGGCATCAGTGGCAACCGCAAGATGTACGGCCAGTTGATGGACGTCGACCACCTGCCGCACACCCTGCAGCCGGGCATGGCGTTCACCAAGGGTGCAGCCGAGACCGGCGGCGTCGAGCTGGCCAACGAGCTGCTCAAGCTGATCGAACTGCACGATGCTTCGAACATCGCCGCGGTGATCGTCGAGCCGATGTCTGGCTCGGCTGGCGTCATCGTGCCGCCGGCAGGCTACCTGCAGCGCCTGCGCGAGATCTGCACCCAGCACAACATCCTGCTGATCTTCGACGAAGTGATCACCGCCTTCGGGCGCATGGGCAAGTGGACCGGCGCCGAGTATTTCGGCGTGACGCCGGACATCCTCAACGTCGCCAAGCAGATCACCAACGGCGCCATCCCCCTGGGCGCGGTGATCGCCAGCCGCGAGATCTACCAGACCTTCATGGGCCAGCCGACGCCCGAGCACATGATCGAATTCACCCACGGCTATACCTACTCGGCTCACCCGGTGGCCTGCGCCGCCGGCCTGGCCTCGCTGGAGCTGCTCAAGCGCGAGAACCTGATTCAGCAGGCCGCGGAGCTGGCGCCCAAGTTCGAGAACGCCATCCATGGGCTCAAGGGCGCCAAGCACGTGGTCGACATCCGCAACTGCGGTCTGGCCGGCGCGATCCAGCTGGCGCCCCGTGACGGCGACCCGACCATCCGCCCATACGAGGCCGGCATCGCCCTGTGGAAAGCCGGTTTCTACGTGCGCTTCGGCGGCGACGGCCTGCAGTTCGGGCCGATGTTCAACGCCAAAATCGAAGACCTCGACCGCGTGTTCAGCGCCGTCGGCGACGCCCTGCAGGGTATCGCCTGATGGCTGCCAGGCAGCAGGCCGTGGCCACCGTGCAGGTGGACAACGACGAGGTGATCGTCACCGAGTGGCGCTTCGCACCGGGCGCCGAAACCGGCCGCCACCGCCATGGCTACGACTACGTGGTGGTGCCGATGACCGACGGCACGCTGCTGCTGGAAACCCCGGAAGGCGACAAGCACGCGCCTCTGGTCGCCGGGCAGAGCTACTTCCGCAAGGCGGGCGTCGAGCACAACGTGATCAACGCCAGCGACCACGAAGTGGTCTTCGTCGAAACCGAACTCAAGTGACAACCCCTTTCCCGGCAGCCGCGGCGCGCGTCGCGGCCAGCCAAGCGAGCAGCATTTGGAGGACTCAATGAGCAGCATCCAGCACCTGATTCACGGCCAACTCACCGACGGCCAGGGCGGCCGCAGCGCCGACGTGTTCAACCCGGCCACCGGCGAAGCGGTTCGCCGCGTCGCCCTGGCCGATGTGGCCACCGTGCAGCAGGCCATCGATTCGGCCAAACAGGCCTTCCCGGCTTGGCGCAACACCCCGGCGGCCAAGCGCGCCCAGGTGATGTTCCGCTTCAAGCAACTGCTCGAGCAGCACGAAGACGCCATCGCCAAGCTGATCGCCGAAGAGCACGGCAAGACCCTCGAAGACGCCGCCGGCGAGCTCAAGCGCGGTATCGAGAACGTCGAATACGCCTGCGCTGCGCCGGAAATTCTCAAGGGTGAATACACCCGCAACGTCGGCCCCAACATCGACGCCTGGAGCGACTTCCAGCCGGTCGGCGTGGTCGCCGGCATCACCCCGTTCAACTTCCCGGCCATGGTGCCGCTGTGGATGTACCCGCTGGCCATCGTCTGCGGCAACTGCTTCATCCTCAAGCCATCCGAGCGCGACCCGAGCTCCACCCTGTACATCGCCCAGTTACTCCACGAAGCCGGCCTGCCCAATGGCGTGCTCAACGTGGTGCACGGCGACAAGAGCGCCGTGGACGCGCTGATCCAGGCGCCGGAAGTCAAAGCCCTGAGCTTCGTCGGCTCCACGCCGATTGCCGAATACATCTACGCCGAAGGCACCAAGCGCGGCAAACGCGTGCAGGCCCTGGGCGGCGCCAAGAACCACGCGGTGCTGATGCCCGATGCCGACCTCGACAACGCCGTCAGCGCGCTGATGGGCGCCGCCTATGGCTCCTGCGGCGAGCGCTGCATGGCCATCTCGGTGGCCGTGTGCGTGGGCGACCAGATCGCCGACGCGCTGGTCGAGCGCATCGTCCCGCAGATCAAGGCCCTGAAGATCGGCGCCGGTACCCAGTGCGGCCTCGACATGGGCCCGCTGGTCACTGCGGCGGCGAAGGACAAGGTCACCGGCTATATCGACGCCGGCGTGGCTGCTGGCGCCCAACTGGTGGTCGACGGCCGTGGCCTGAGCGTGGCCGGTAACGAGAGCGGCTTCTTCCTCGGCGGCAGCCTGTTCGACCGGGTTACCGCGGATATGAGCATCTACACCGACGAGATTTTCGGCCCTGTGCTGTGCATCGTCCGCGTCGATAGCCTGGAAACCGCCATGCAACTGATCAACGATCACGAGTACGGCAACGGCACCTGCATCTTCACCCGTGACGGTGAAGCGGCGCGGCTGTTCTGCGACGAGATCGAAGTGGGCATGGTCGGCGTCAACGTGCCGCTGCCGGTGCCGGTGGCCTACCACAGCTTCGGCGGCTGGAAGCGCTCGCTGTTCGGCGACCTGCACGCCTACGGCCCGGACGGTGTGCGCTTCTACACCCGTCGCAAGTCGATCACCCAGCGCTGGCCGCAGCGCAAGACCCACGAGGCGGCGCAGTTTGCGTTTCCCAGCAATAGTTGAGGTGGGGTGAGGGAGCGAAAAGGCCGATCAGTTGATCGGCCTTTTTATTGGTGCTCAGGAGGTCGGCGTACGCCCGTCTCTGTGTAGGGTCGCAACCTGTGGGAGCGGGCCATGCCCGCGAATCGATATCGGCATCGACACATCTCTTGCGGTTGCACTCATTCTGGTTGTGATCGCACTCCGACGCCGCCCATCCATAGCCTCACAAACCGGTTTCGCCCTTACGGCGACTCACTTTTTTCAAACGCCAAAAAAGTAAGCAAAAACGCTGTGCCCCATCATCCGGGTCTCGCTACGCTCGACTCCCCTCACTCCATCCTTGCTCCGAGGGCCCGCCGCGAAGGGCCATCCCTGGCCCATCGCGGCTCTCGCGGCATCCATGCCGCTCAACCCTCTACACAACGATTGCGTTCGGCCTCCTGAAGGGGCGATTGGCGTATGTCTGATGTATCGCGTCGAGCCTAATGGTGGACAAGCTTCGCGTTGTCCACCCTACGGATCTGGAGGCGACGCAGGATATTGTTTACCGAACCAGTTCCGGCAAGCCTTTGCCTAGCTATCCGCGCCGGGTGGATATCGTGCTGGGCGACGCTACCAACCAAGAGTGGTTCGAGGTCAAATCACTGCTCACTCGCTACGTGCCCAGTAACTTCGGCTCTGCTAGCGGCTACCACCGTGAGTTCTATGCCGATCTGATGGCGTCCTACGGGCTGCTGGTACCAGAGAAGAAGGTCAAGGCCTCGTGGCGGTTCCATTCCTTCAAAACCAAGGATGGCAGCGCCAGCCCGACGCCAGCACAGTTCAATAGCTTCAACCCGCGCAAGCACTTGTACGAAGCCATGAAGGATGTCTCACCGGCAAAAACATTGAGAGACGTCAAATGGACAGATTCAAACTTGGAAGCAGCTTGTAAGGTTTCGCAGAATGTCGCCTTGATGGCCAACCGAGTCATCATTGTTGATATTCTCAAATCCAAAGAATTTACTGACCAGTTCAGAAAGGTTGTAGAAGAAGTCGGGGACCTGGATTGATATGATTGACAAAACAGCATTAACAGCCGAAGAACGCAAAGCCACATGGGATGATATTAAGTTCCGCCTGGAATACGCGAAACAGAAGGTTGCCTTCAAAACCTTCGAAGCTTATTTCATGAAAGGTAAAGAGCCCAATCTCGACCCGATGAAGGATGACCCCATCCCATTGGTTTACCGCCTTTGGCTTTCCCACGATCGGAGCCTCGATGCCTGGGTGGCGCTCACCGAGCGTTTCCTGGCCGGGCCCGAAGCCTGGACGACCCAGGTCAGTATCGAGCCCACCGGTGATGGCCGGTCCTGGAAAGAGTTGAACAAAGGACATGCCTGGGGCTGGCAGATCGAAAGAAGTCTGGCCGACTCCTACAAGATTCTGGTGCAGCAGGCTGGTGCCCGGCATTACGACGGTAGCGAGCCTTATGCAGGGTCAGATGTACTTCCACCCATGGGTTTTATGGGCGGCAGTGAAAAACGTATCTACCAATTCCTCAATGGCCAGATTCCAGGTAGCGAACACTTGCTCTACAACGGCAAGAAACTGTTCGATCCGGCATTCAACTTCGGGCACATCTATTACGACGACACCTGTCGTTGGCTGGATGGCACCACTCCTTCGAATATCTATTGCCTGTACAACTACATTGGACCTGTCTGGTTTAGCAGCATGACGGCCGATTACATGCGTGAAATCCAGCAGAGCGAGGTATTGCAGTTCTACTTGAATTGCTTTCTGGTGTTGCTGGCACGCTACCCCGAGCAGGGAGCCGATCCTGAGCGTGCGGCCTATTGCAGCGAGCTGCGTCAGTTGTTGAACGCCGGCCCTCTGCTGGAACCACTGAAAACCATGTGGGACCAGGCCAAGGGCAGTTGCGAGCGGGTTGATCTGAATGCCTATATGCAGGATGAGCCGTTCTATATCGGCGAGTTTTAGCCCGTAGGGTGGACAACGCGAAGCTTGTCCGCCATTTCATTGTTTAACGGCGGGCTTTCGGTTTCGCACGTACAGCACCTTCCCTCCAGTTGCAGTAACGCCCCGTTCATGCATTTCAAACTGCCCATTTCGCGCTTTGATTAGATCGGTAAGTTTCTTGAAGCCATAGAGGCGTGGGTCGAAGTCGGATTTTATTTTGCGTAAGTTCTCACCTAGGGAGGCCATGTGGGCCCAACCGTCTTCGTCTGAAATGTCGTCAATAACTTTGGTTATGAGTGCTACCGGGACTTTCGGCCGGTTGGCCTCCGCGGGCGTAGTTTCAGCAGGCTTTATGGTGCCTTGGGTTGGTTTTGGCTCTGGAGTTTCAGGAGATTGTGCGGCAGGGCTATCGGACTCGTTTACGTCGTCACGAAGCAGCTCGGTATAAATGAACTTGTCGCACGCCTTCACGAAGGGCTGGGGCGTTTTCTGCTCACCAAAACCGATCACCTCCAATCCTTCCTCACGAATCCGGGCGGCCAGTCGAGTGAAGTCGCTATCGCTGGATACTAGGCAAAACCCATCGAATCGACGCGTATAAAGCAGATCCATAGCATCGATGATTAACGAGCTGTCGGTGGCGTTTTTGCCTTTGGTGTAGGCGAACTGCTGGATTGGCTGGATGGAGTGGTCGAGCAGCACCGTTTTCCAGCTGCCTAGATTGGGCAGTGTCCAGTCGCCGTAGATACGCTTGACGCTGGCGACGCCGTATTTGGCGATTTCTTCGAAGAGGCCTTCGACGATGGCGGCGGGGGCGTTGTCGGCGTCGATGAGGACGGCAAGATGTTTTTGATGGGCGGCAGGCGCGTTCTTGCTGGCCATGGTTCTTCCTTGAAAGGCGATGGCCGACCTTACTGCGAAATACTGGCGGTGCGCCACCAGGTGTAGATGGCTTTTAGTCGCATGGGCGAGCTCGCCGCCAGAACAGAGCAGCTATTTGCGCCAAAACGCGCAACAAAGCATTGCGCGTTAGGCCGTATTTCGAACCTATCTGTCTCTCTATGATGGCTCGCACTTTCCCTTGCGAGGCCATGCCATGAAAGCTCTCCGTCTGTTACGTCCTTTGTTGTTAGGCAGTGCCGTGCTGGCTGTGGCCGGTCAGGTGGTGGCGGCTGAGCCGCTGCAGCTGGAGGTTTACAACCCCGGTGCGAAGTCGATTTTTCCGGTGTCGGCGCAGATCGTCTCCGGGCCTACCGAGGCGGTGCTGATCGATGCGCAGTTCCAGCGTGACGATGCCCAGGCGCTGGTCGACAAGGTACGTGCCACCGGCAAGAAGCTGACCACCGTGTATATCAGTCACAGCGACCCGGATTATTACTTCGGGCTGGATGTGATTCACCGCGCCTTCCCGGACGCGAAGATCGTCGCCACTGCCGAGACGGTGGCTGCCATCGAGGCGAGCAAGGACGGCAAGCTGGCCCACTGGGGGCCGATCATGGAGGGCAATGCGCCGCAGGCGCTGGTGGTGCCCGAAGCGCTGAAGGCGCCGAAGCTGACCGTGGATGGTCAGGTGCTGGAAATTCGTGGGCCGGAGCCGGCGAGTACCTTCGTATGGATTCCGTCTTTGAAGACGGTGGTCGGCGGCATCCCGGTGTCGGCGAATATCCATGTGTGGATGGCCGATACCCAGACCGTGCAATCGCGTCGCGACTGGCTGGCTACCCTGGCGGCCATCGACGCGCTGAAGCCGAGCCGCGTCGTGCCCGGCCATTACCTGCCCAACGCCGGTGGCAGCCTGCCGGATTCGCCGCAGACCGTCGCCGCCACCCGCGAGTACCTGCAGGCGTTCGAGCAGGAGGCCAGCAAGGCCAAGAATTCGGTGCAGCTGATCGCCGCCATGCGCAAGCGCTATCCGAACCTGGCCGATGAGTCGTCCCTGGAGCTGGGTGCCCAGGTGATCAAGGGCGAGGTGAAGTGGCCGCAATAAGGTGGCAAGAGGCATCGCCCTGGTATCGCTGATGCCAGGGCGGGGTTGTTACCGGTTACAACGCAGGCGATCAGCCGTTAGGCCAATCCGAAAGGTGAATAGGCCGCTCTGGAATAAGCTTTGGCCGGCAAAACGGCAGCCATTCACAAGCCTACAAGCAGCTTGTCCAAGGTTGTGCAGTGTTTCTCTCGGTTGCACCAGCATGGACGGTGCGCTGCTCGGTCGCGGTGCGTCTGTGGCGGCGATTTGGCGTGATCGTGGCGCCTTTTCTATCGAAAGTGACGCATTGAGCCATGACACCTGCGGTTACATCGCCGTCAACCTCGACTTTCGTCTAGAAGTTTCAAACGGTCGTGCGAATGGCATAGCGCTTGCTCAAGCAGGCGGGCCAATCCTAAAACTCCTCAGGAGCACGTCCATGCCTCACACGTCTTTCAAGAAAGGTTTCTTGGCGCTCGCGATCACTGGCGCACTGGGTTTTTCCTCGCTGACTCACGCGGACATCACCATTGGTGTCGGCGCGCCGATGACCGGCGGCAACGCGGCGTTCGGTGACCAGTTGTGGCGCGGTGCCGAGCAGGCTGCGGCGGATATCAACGCGGCGGGCGGTATCAATGGCGAGAAGATCAAGCTGGTGAAGGGCGATGACGCCTGTGAGCCGAAGCAGGCTGTTTCGGTGGCCAACCGTATGGTCGATGCGGACAAGGTGGTGGCGGTGATCGGGCACTTCTGCTCGTCGTCGACCATGCCGGCGTCGGAGGTGTATGACGAGGCGGGCATTCTGGCGATCACCCCGGCGTCCACCAACCCGCAGGTTACCGAGCGCGGCCTGACCGCGATGTTCCGCATGTGCGGCCGTGACGACCAGCAGGGCATCGTTGCCGGCGATTACATCGTCGACGTGCTCAAGGCCAAGAAGGTTGCCGTGGTGCACGACAAGGACACCTACGGCCAGGGCCTGGCTGACGCCACCCGTGCGCAGCTCAACAAGCGCGGCGTGAAGGAAGTGATGTACGAAGGTCTGACCCGCGGCGAGAAGGACTTCAACGCCCTGGTCACCAAGATCCGCGCCAGCGGCGCCGAGGTGGTCTACTTCGGTGGTCTGCATGCCGAGGCCGGCCCGCTGGTTCGCCAGATGCGCGAGCAGGGCGTGACCGCCAAGTTCATCTCCGGCGACGGCATCGTCACCGACGAGATGGTCGGCACCGCCGGCGGCCCGCAATACGTCGATGGCGTGCTGATGACCTTTGGCGCCGACCCGCGCCTGATCCCGGACGGCAAGGCGGTGATCGAGAAATTCCGCGCCAATGGCTACGAGCCGGAAGGCTACACCCTGTACTCCTACGCCTCGATGCAGGTGGTGGCTGCCGCGTTCGGCGCCATCAAGGGTACCGACGGTGCCAAGGCTGCTGAGTGGCTGAAGGCGCATCCGGTGCAGACGGTGATGGGCAAGAAGGAGTTCGACGAGAAGGGCGACCTGAAAGTCTCCGACTACGTGATGTACCAGTGGGGCGCTGACGGCAAGTACAAGCAGCTTTAAGAGAAGGGTTTAAGAGAGGCGGGTAGAAGTGGTGTATCGCCTGTGTGGGAGTGGCTTTAGCCGCGAGCTTTTCAGTTTGTAGGGTGGACGGCGCTTTATCCGTCCACCGTGCTGTAACCGCCATGGTGGACAAAAAGAGCATTGCCCACCCTACAACTGATTTCGCGCGCTGTGCGCGCGAATCGCGGGCATGGCCCGCTCCCACAAATTACTGCTCCATCTCAACCCTGCCACTCGTGAACAAACCTCCAAACCCGGCGGGCCATGACCTGCCGGGGCTGCTGGAGTCGCCTGGCGACCCTGCGCTTCTTTCCGTCACGGACTCAGAGATTTTTCAATGGACGGTATCTTCCTGCAGCAACTGGTCAACGGCCTGACTCTAGGTTCGGTCTACGGCCTGATCGCCATCGGCTACACCATGGTTTACGGCATCATCGGCATGATCAACTTCGCCCACGGCGAGGTGTACATGGTCTCGGCCTACCTCGCCGCCATCGCCATCGCCGTACTGGCCTTCTTTGGTGTGCATTCCTTCCCGCTGGTGATTCTCGGCACGCTGGTGTTCACCATCGTGGTCACCGGGGTGTACGGCTTCGCCATCGAGCGCATCGCCTACAAGCCGCTGCGCAACTCCACGCGCCTGGCGCCGCTGATCAGTGCGATCGGCATGTCGCTGATCCTGCAGAACTACGTGCAGCTCAGCCAGGGTGCGCGGCAGCAGGGCATCCCGACCATGCTCGAAGGCGCGCTGCGCCTGCACGTGGGCGATGGCTTCGTGATGATCACCTACACCAAGCTGTTCATCATCGCCGCGGCCATCATCGGCATGCTGGCGCTGACCTTCATCATCCAGAAGACCCGCCTGGGGCGCATGTGCCGCGCCACCCAGCAGGACCGCAAGATGGCGCAGATCCTCGGCATCAATACCGACCGGGTGATCTCCTACGTGTTCGTCATCGGCGCCTCCATGGGCGCGCTGGCCGGGGTGCTGATCACCCTCAACTACGGCACCTTCGACTTCTATGCCGGCTTCATCATCGGCATCAAGGCCTTCACCGCGGCGGTGCTCGGCGGCATCGGTTCGCTGCCCGGCGCGATGCTCGGCGGGCTGATCCTCGGCGTGGCCGAAGCGCAGTTCTCCGGGATGGTCAATTCCGACTACAAGGACGTGTTCAGTTTCTCGCTCTTGGTGCTGATTCTGATCTTCCGTCCCCAGGGCCTGCTGGGCCGTCCTCAGGTAACCAAGGTGTGATGCCGTGAGTACGACTTCTATCGATGTGAAAAAGAGCCTGGTCGATGCGCTGATGGCCGGGTTGATCGCCCTGATCGTGTTCGGCCCGGTGGTGGGCGTGGTGCTCAAGGGTTACGACTTCACCCCGCAATTCGACCGCGTGGCCTGGATGGTCGGCGTGGTGATGGTGGGCCGCTTCGTGCTCAGCCTGTTCCTGCAAACCCCGAAAGGCCGCGTGGTGCTGGAGGGCTTCGAGCGCTCCGGTGGCGGCGTCGGCGTGCAGCCGCCGGGCTACGTGTCGCGCATGCGCTGGATCATTCCGGGGCTGATCGTGCTGGCTTTCATCTTCCCGTTCTTCGCCAACAAGTACCTGTTGACGGTGATCATCCTCGGCCTGATCTACGTGCTGCTCGGCCTTGGCCTGAACATCGTGGTCGGCCTGGCCGGTTTGCTCGACCTGGGCTTCGTGGGCTTCTACGCCATCGGCGCCTATGGCCTGACCATGGGCTACGAATACCTGGGCCTGGGCTTCTGGAGCCTGTTGCCGCTGGCGGCGGTCATGGCAGCGTTCGCCGGGATGATCCTGGGCTTTCCGGTACTCAGGATGCACGGCGACTACCTGGCCATCGTCACCCTGGGCTTCGGCGAAATCATCCGTCTGGTGCTGACCAACTGGCTGGAAGTCACCGGCGGGCCCAACGGCATGAGCGCGCCGTCGCCGACCTTCTTCGGCCTGGAGTTCGCCCGCCGTGCCAAGGACGGTGGCGTGCCGTACCACGAGTTCTTCGGCATCGCCTATAACCCCAACATGAAGTTCCTGTTCATCTACACCGTGCTGGTGTTGGTGGTGCTGCTGGTGCTGTACGTCAAGCATCGCCTGACCCGCATGCCGGTCGGCCGCGCCTGGGAAGCGTTGCGTGAGGACGAGATCGCCTGCCGCTCCATGGGCCTAAACCACGTACTGGTCAAACTCTCGGCCTTCATGCTCGGCGCCTCGACGGCAGGCATCGCCGGGGTGTTCTTCGCCACCTACCAGGGCTTCGTCAACCCGACCTCGTTCACCTTCTTCGAGTCGGCGCTGATCCTCGCCATCGTGGTGCTCGGCGGCATGGGCTCGACCGTGGGCGTGGTGATCGCCGCGTTCGTGCTGACCATCGCCCCGGAGCTGCTGCGCAGCTTCGCCGACTACCGTGTGCTGCTGTTCGGCATGCTGATGGTACTGATGATGATCTGGCGACCACGCGGGCTGATTCGCATCAACCGCATCGGCATCGCCCCGCGTAAAGGAGTCGCGCCATGAGTGACAACATCCTCTCGGTCGACGGCCTGATGATGCATTTTGGCGGCATCAAGGCGCTCAGCGACGTCAACTTCTCGATCAAACGCCACTCCATCTCGGCGCTGATCGGCCCCAACGGCGCCGGCAAGACCACGGTGTTCAACTGCCTGACCGGCTTCTACTCGGCCACCGGCGGCAAGATCATGCTCAATGCCCAGGGTCGGCAGACCGACGTCATCCAGATTCTCGGCGAGCCGTTCCAGGCCGACGATTTCGTGAAGCCGGCGCAGTTCGGCTCACGGCTCTGGTACAAGATGTTCGGCGGCACCCATCTGGTGAACCGTGCAGGTCTGGCGCGCACCTTCCAGAACATTCGCCTGTTCAAGGAAATGACCGTGCTGGAAAACCTGCTGGTGGCCCAGCACATGCTCGCCGAGCGCAGCATGATTAAGGGCATTCTCAACACGCCCGGTTACCGGCGTGCCGAGAACAAGCTGCTGGACACCGCCTTCTACTGGCTGGAAGTGGTCGACCTGGTCGAGCAGGCCAACCACCTGGCCGGCGAGCTTTCCTACGGCCAGCAGCGCCGCCTGGAAATCGCCCGCGCCATGTGCACCGGCCCCGAGCTGATCTGCCTGGACGAACCCGCCGCCGGCCTCAACCCGTCGGAAACCCACGCCCTGAGCAAGATCATCCGCCTGCTGCGCGACGAGCACGGCATGACCGTGCTGCTGATCGAGCACGATATGGGCATGGTGATGAGCATCAGCGACCACATCATCGTCCTCGACCACGGGCTGGTGATCGCCCAGGGCGGCCCGGACGCCATCAAGAACGACCCGAAAGTGATCGCTGCCTACCTCGGCGCGGAAGAGGAGGAAGTGGCATGAGCGACGTGAATACGGCACCGCTGCTGGCGTTCAAGGACGTCGACGTGCATTACGGGCAGATTCAGGCGCTGAAGAAGGTCAACCTGCACATCAACGCCGGTGAAACGGTGAGCCTGATCGGCGCCAACGGCGCGGGCAAGTCCACGTTGCTGATGTCGATCTTCGGCCAGCCGCGGGCCAGCGGTGGGCAGATTCTCTACCGCGGCGAGGACATCACCCGCAAGAGCACCCACTTCGTGGCGTCCAACGGCATCGCCCAGTCGCCGGAAGGGCGCCGGGTGTTCCCGGACATGAGCGTGGAAGAGAACCTGCTGATGGGCACCATCCCCATCGGCGCCAAGCATGCCGACGAAGATATGCAGCGCATGTTCGACCTGTTCCCGCGGCTCAAGGAGCGACGCAACCAGCGGGCGATGACCATGTCCGGCGGTGAGCAGCAGATGCTGGCCATCGCCCGAGCGTTGATGAGCAGGCCCAAGCTGCTGCTGCTCGACGAGCCGTCGCTGGGCCTGGCGCCCATCGTGGTCAAGCAGATCTTCGCCACCTTGCGCGAGCTGGCGCAGACCGGCATGACCATCTTCCTGGTCGAGCAGAACGCCAACCATGCGCTGCGCCTGAGTGATCGGGCCTACGTGATGGTCACCGGAGAAATCCGCATGACCGGCACCGGCCAGGAGCTCTTGGGCAACCAGGATGTGCGCAACGCCTATCTGGGCGGGCATTGAGGCGCTGATACCGTTTAACGCACGGCTCGCGTTGAAACGGCAACAGACCCAGGCAACACAACGGCCGCTGCAGAGCGATGCCCTGCAGTGGCCGTTGTATTTCCGGTCGATTTAACTGGCGCTGCCGCTGGCTGCCTGTGCGTAAGCGGCGAACCAGTGCTGCAGGTTCTCGATGACGGTCATGATCGTTCTCCTTGCGATTCTGAGCTTTAGCCTACGCCCCGCCTAATCATTCGGCTGCTTGCTTGTCCGGATCGTTTCGATAGTTTTTCTGGATGGCCTTTCAGGTGGCGATGTGGCTGGCCTGCGGTCTGTTGCCTCAGGTCATGGGAAATGCCCGCCCGATAGGGCACCCTGCAGGCTGTGAACGTTTTTACTGCCAAGGAGACTCCCATGATTCGCAAGTTTGCCGTCGCCTCCGTGCTGGCTCTGCTCAGTGCGCCGCTGTTGGCTGCCGAGTGCTCGGTGGAGGTGCATTCCACCGACCAGATGACCTTCGATACCAAGGAGATCAAGGTCAGCAAGAGTTGCAAGACCTTCACCATCGACCTCAAGCACGTCGGCAACCTGCCCAAGCACGTGATGGGTCATAACCTGGTGGTGGCCAAGACCGCCGACGTGCAGGCGATCAGCGCCGACGGCATCGCGGCTGGAGTCGACAAGGATTACCTGAAGCCCGATGACGCCCGGGTGATCGCCCACACCAAATTGATCGGCGGTGGCGAATCCGACTCGGTGACCTTCGATGTCAGCAAGCTGGACGCTGCAGACTCGTACCAGTTCTTCTGCTCCTTCCCCGGCCATGCCGCGCTGATGAAGGGCGCGTTGACCCTGGTCGACTGACTCCCGTCTTCCTATCAAGGCCGCTGCTAGTCAGCGGCCTTTTTATTTGTGCATGAAAATCAGCGAGTTGTACGGGTTACCCACAGGGCCTGTTGATAAGCCTGTATCGATCATGTGAATAAGGCCCTGAAGCGCTCTGGCGACGTGGTCTGCCGCGCATAGCGCTATTTTTGATCAGCGCTGATAACGCTTTGCAAACAAGATGTTAGTTGAGTGAAGAGCGTGGTTATCAACTTTTCCCCGGTTGCTGTGCGCAGTACTGTGGATAAGGTGAGCATGCCCGGCTGCAGGCCTCTGGATGTGAGGCTTACAGGCGATTGATCGTTATTTGATCAGTCCGTCGGGAGGCGAAAAAACACTGCCACGTCAACAATTACTTCAACGATTTCAGTGCGTTGAAGGCGACTTACAGCAAGCTTGTCCACGGAAGGTGTGGAGCACGCTGTGGATAAGGTGCGCGCATTGTCTTCCAGGCCAAGAGCCGTGGGTGCTGGCGCGGGCTGGTCGTTTTTTGCTCAGTGCGGTTCAGCGCTTGTCGCTGGCACTCAGGCCGCGCCAGCGTTTGGCGCCGATCAGGATAAAACGCAGCTGCTCGATCATCTTGGTTTCCGGCCGGCGGTGGGCGGGCAGGGCGGTGGCCTGCGGGTCGATCAGCTCGGGCAGGGTGGCGAACACGGTCTTCACCACCAGGTCGGCCAGCATGCTGCGCGCCGCTTCGTCGAGGTGCTGCAGCTTGGGCATCAGGCTCAGGTCGCTGGTCAGGTCGGCGGCGATGTCATCACGAAAGGTCGCCAGTGCCTGGCGTACCGGCAGCGAGCCACCGTACTGCTCGCGGGCCAGAAACAGGAACTGGCCGCGGTGCTGCTCCACGGCGCGCAGGAAGATCTGCACCGAGGCATCGATGATGCCGCCCAGCTCGAACTCGTTGCGGCGCACCTGGCGCAGGGTGGTGCGGAAGGTTTCGCCGACCTCGGCCACCAGGGCCAGGCCCAGGGCGTCCATGTCCTTGAAGTGGCGGTAGAAACCGGTAGGCACGATACCGGCGGCCCGCGCCACTTCACGCAGGCTCAGGCTGCTGAAGGCCCGGCCGCTGTCCAGCAGCTCACGCGCGGCGTCCATCAGCGCCTGGCGGGTGGGGTGGTGGGACTGGCGTGCTGGCATGAATCACGTCCTTGTCGGTGTCGATGCTCCATCCTAAAACAAAAAACCCCGCCAAGGGGCGGGGTTCGGGTATCGCAGGCTAACGGCTCAGTAGCGATTTTTCAGGCCGTAGCTCTCGTCGAGCATGCCCGGCACGTCGCCGGTCTTGGGTGCATAGTCCTTGGGGATTTCCATGTCGCGCGGCGGCGTAAGGCGTTCGCGCTTTTCGCTGCTCGGCTCGGCGTGCAGGGTGGCGAGCAGGCGCTGGCGGGTCACTTCGTCGAGCGCCAGGCGGTCGGCACCATGAGACAGGTGCTCCTGAACGTCGTGATAGCTCTGGGTCAGTTTCTTGACCAGATTGGCGGTGGTGTTGAAGTGGGTGACCACTTCGTTCTGATAGGCCTCGAAACGTTCCTGCATCTCGTCCAGCTGGCGCTGCGTGCGGCCGGGGGCGGCATTGGGCGCGAGACGGGCGATCAGGAAACCGATGGCGATGCCAGCGACCAGGGTAAGTGCCGGTAGCAACCAGGCGGTGAGCGTCTGTTCCACGAGTCCTTCCTCTCTAAACGGCTTTGCTTTACGTTAACGGCTGGAACCTGCGCTGTACACCGCTAAGTGCGTGTAGGCGAAGGTGTTTTAAGGTGTTTACCCGGCAACGCGCAGACGCGGTGCGGGTACATCGTTCGACGAGTCGACCCGATTGAAGGTCACGGAGTTCACTGTTGCTGATCCGCGAAACCCCCACGATGATCGACGGCCCGAGCGGCCAGCTGGAAGCCCTTTGCCTGGAAGTCGCCGACGCCCGCGGCGTCGCGCTGATCTGCCACCCCAACCCGGTACAGGGCGGCACCATGCTCAACAAGGTGGTGTCGACCCTGCAGCGCACCGCCCGCGATGCCGGCTATCACACCCTGCGTTTCAACTACCGCGGCGTGGGCGCCAGTACCGGCAGTCACGACATGGGCACCGGTGAAGTCGACGACGCCGAAGCCGTCGCCAACTGGCTGCGCGAGCGCTACCCGGATCTGCCGATCACCCTGATGGGCTTTTCCTTCGGCGGCTTCGTGGCTGCCGCCCTGGGCGGTCGCCTGGAACAACAGGGCGTCGAGCCGGCGAAGCTGTTCATGATCGCCCCGGCCGTTACCCGCCTGACCGCCGAAACACCGCCGGCCAAGCGCTGCCCGTTGGTGGTGATTCAGCCGGACGCCGATGAGGTGATCGAGCCGCAGCGCGTCTACGACTGGTCAGCCGACCTCGGGCGTGCCCACGAACTGCTGAAAGTGGCAGAATGCGGCCACTTTTTTCACGGCAAGCTGACCGATCTCAAGGATCTGCTGCTGCCTCGCCTCTGATCTGCCATGTGCCGCCCTGGCACGGCATATCCCAAGATGGTCCACGTAAAGCGAACCTGAACATGACCACTCGTATCCTTACCGGCATCACCACCACCGGCACGCCGCACCTGGGCAACTATGCCGGCGCGATTCGCCCGGCCATCGTCGCCAGCCGCCGCGCCGACATGGATTCCTTCTACTTCCTGGCCGACTACCACGCGCTGATCAAGTGCGATGACCCAGCACGCATCCAGCGCTCGCGCCTGGAGATCGCCGCCACCTGGCTGGCGCTGGGCCTGGACACCGACAAGGCGACCTTCTATCGCCAGTCCGACATTCCGGAAATCCCCGAGCTGTGCTGGCTGCTGACCTGCGTGGCCGGCAAGGGCCTGCTCAACCGCGCCCACGCCTACAAGGCCTCGGTGGACAAGAACGTGGAAGCCGGCGAAGACCCGGACGCCGGTGTGACCATGGGCCTGTTCAGCTACCCGGTGCTGATGGCCGCGGACATCCTGATGTTCAACGCCCAGAAGGTGCCGGTCGGCCGCGACCAGATCCAGCATGTGGAAATGGCCCGCGACATCGGCCAGCGCTTCAACCACCTGTTCGGTCAGGGCAAGGACCTGTTCAAGCTGCCCGAAGTGGTGATCGAGGAAGACGTCGCCACTCTGCCGGGCCTCGACGGCCGCAAGATGAGCAAGAGCTACGACAACACCATCCCGCTGTTCGGCAGCTCCAAGCAGCTCAAGGACGCCGTGGCGCGCATCGTCACCGACTCCCGCCAGCCGGGCGAGGCGAAGGATCCGGACAACTCGCACCTGTTCACCATCTACCAGGCCTTTGCCGCGCCGACCCAGCAGGCGGATTTCCGTGCCGCGCTGCTCGGCGGTCTGGCCTGGGGCGAAGCCAAGCAGGCGCTCTATGAACTGCTGGAAGCCGAACTGGGCGAGGCCCGCGAGCGCTACCACGCCCTGATCGCCCGCCCGGCCGATCTGGAAGACATCCTGCTGGCCGGCGCCGCCAAGGCGCGCAAGATCGCCACGCCGTTCCTCGGTGAGCTGCGCGAAGCGGTGGGCCTGCGCTCGTTCCGCGAGCAGGTGCAGGTGGCCGCTGATACCAAGAAGAAGGCTGCCAAGCGCGCCCGCTTCGTCAGCTTCCGCGACGAGGATGGCAGCTTCCGTTTCCGCCTGCTCGATGCCGACGGCGAGCAGCTGCTGCTGTCGCCATCCTTCGCCGACGGCAAGGCAGCCGGGCAGGCGAGCAAGCGCCTGCAAAGCGGCGAGCCGCTGGACATCCGCGTCCAGGGCGAGGCCTTTGGCGTGTGGCTGGACGACCAACTGGTCGGCGAAAGCCCGGCCTTCGCCGACACCGCGGCTCTCGAGGCTGCCATCGCCCGGCTGCGTGACGCCCTGGCGCCGGAAGAAGCCTGAGACCATTGGCGCGCGCCGCGGTCTGAGCCTGCGCGCCGGCGGATGCCGAATCCGCCCGGCGCCTGCGCTGCCCAGGGGGGGCGAGGCTAAAACCTCGCCAGCCATAGGGCCTATTTGCCAATCCCCGGGGGCGTCGTTAAAGTGTCGCCCCCGCTTCACTTGCCCGGTTTTCGCACTATGACTCCGCTCGAACGCTACCAGGCCGACCTCAAACGTCCGGACTTCTTTCACGATGCCGCCCAGGAAAAGGCCGTGCGCCACCTGCAGCGCCTGTATGACGAGTTGATCGCTGACGAGCGCAACAAGCCCGGCGTGCTCGGCAAGCTGTTCGGCAAGAAGTCCGTCACCCCGGTCAAGGGCCTGTATTTCTGGGGCGGCGTCGGCCGTGGCAAGACCTACCTGGTCGACACGTTCTTCGATGCCCTGCCGTTCAAGGAAAAGGAACGCACGCACTTTCACCGCTTCATGAAGCGTGTGCACGAGGAAATGCGTTCGCTCAAGGACGTCAAGAACCCGCTGACGGTGATCGGCAAGCGCTTCTCCGAGCAGTTCCGGGTGATCTGCTTCGACGAGTTCTTCGTCTCCGACATCACCGACGCGATGATCCTGGCGACCCTGCTCGAAGAGCTGTTCAAGAACGGCGTGACCCTGGTGGCCACCTCCAACATCGTGCCCGACGGCCTCTACAAGGACGGCCTGCAGCGCGCGCGCTTCCTGCCGGCGATCGAGCTCTTGAAGGTGCACACCGAGATCGTCAACGTCGACAGCGGCATCGACTACCGCCTGCGCGCCCTAGAGCAGGCCGAGCTGTTCCACTTCCCGCTGGGCGAGGCGGCCGAGCAGAGCCTGGAAAAGAGCTTCAAGAGCCTGCTGCACGAGAACACCGGCGTGCAGGAAAACGAATCGCTGATGATCGAGAACCGCGCCATCGTCGCGCGCAAGGTCGGCGGTGACGTGGGCTGGTTCGATTTCCGCGAGCTGTGCGACGGCCCGCGCAGTCAGAACGACTACATCGAGCTGGGCAAGATCTTCCACTCGGTGATCCTTTCCAACGTCGAGCAGATGAGCGTGGCCAAGGAAGACATGGCGCGGCGCTTCATCAACCTGGTCGACGAGTTCTACGACCGCAACGTCAAGCTGATCATCTCCGCCGAAGTGGAGCTCAAGGATCTGTACACCGGCGGGCGCCTGAGCTTCGAGTTCCAGCGTACCCTGAGCCGCTTGCTGGAAATGCAGTCCCACGAGTTCCTGTCGCGCCCGCACAAGCCCTGACCGGTACGCCGCGACGGCAAAGGCCGCATGCCCGCTTCCACATCGGAAGCACGGCGTGCGGCCTTTTTTGTTTCAGCCGGCGGGCTGCACCTGCTGCTGGAACTGCTGGCGGTAGTGGTTGGGCGACAGCCCCGTGTGCTGGCGGAACAGGCGGGCGAAGAAGCTGGCGTCGTCGTAGCCGATTTCATAGCTGACCGCCTTGATGCTTTTCGCCGATGACGACAGCAGCCCCTTGGCGGTTTCGATGCGCAGGCGCTGCAGGTAGTACAGCGGCTTGTCGCCGGTGGCGGCGTGGAAACGGCGCATGAAGTTGCGGATGCTCATGCCGTGGTCGCGGGCCACGTCCTCGAAGCGAAAACGTTCGGCGAAGTGCTCCTCGAGCCACTGCTGGATCTGCAGGATCTTGGTGTCCTGATGCTGCTTCTGGCCGCCGAAACCGATACGCCCCGGCGTGTAGCTGCGGCGCACTTCGTAGAGGATGTCGCGGGCCACGCTCTGCGCCACGCTGGTGCCGCAGAAACGCTCGATCAGGTAGATGTACAGATCGCATGCCGAGGTCGGGCCAGCCACGCAGTAGAGGTTGTCGGCGTCGGTCAGGTGCTTGTCCTGATTCAGCACCACCTGCGGAAAGCGCGTGGCGAATTCGCTGAAGAAGCGCCAGCAGGTGGTCGCCTCCTTGCCATCGAGCAGGCCGGCGGCGGCCAGCCAGTACACCCCATTGGCCTCGCCGCACAGGCTGGCGCCAGCGGCGTGGCGGTCGCGCAGCCAGTCGAACACCTGCGGGTAGCGGCTGCACAGGGCGTCGTAGTCGTCCCAGAAGGCCGGCAGGATGATCAGCTGAGCTTGGTCATCGAGGGGGCCGTCGACCGGTAGCTGTACGCCGCTGAAGCTGGTGACGGGCAGGCCGTCCGGGCTGACCAGGCGCACTTCGAAGGTCGGCACCAGGCCGAGGCCCTGCTGCTTGCCATGGCGCAGGCCGGCCATATGGAAGAAATCTCTGGCCTGCATAAGGGTCGAAGCGAATACGCCGGGCGTGGCGAGGATGCTCACGCGCGTGAGCGGGGACGGGCTGGGCATGGCTGTTGTTCTTGTTCGAGTGATAGGGTCGGCCTAGGGTCTGTTCCCGTTTCAGCGCAAGCCGCGTTGCCGCGAGAAATGGCCTCCGGTTAGGCGCAGGACGCAGGGAATGGTTGCCCCCTTGCCAAGTCCTGTAACGACAGCGGAGGCCATTTCCCGCGCAACCCGAAGGGCCGGGCCAGTTTTTGTGCGATGCGGCGTTACTCGATGGCTCATTTGGCCAGCCAAACTTCGCATCTCGTGCCTTGCCTCGCGCAAAAACTGGCTCCGGCGCGGCCGTGCGTGAAACGGGAACAGACCCTGTGGTAAAGCCGTCAGGTTCCGGCTGAATCGTCTTCTTTTATCCGGGCTGCGTCCAGCCCGGTCTTGCAATGCCGTGATGGGGGATAGGTTGTCATGCTGAGTTTTGCCGAGTTGGCCGCATCGCCATTCGCCGAGTGGGACGGCACACCCGCCGCCGCGAGAGTCCTGCAGAAGGAGCTGGCCGCACAGGTGCGGCTGGAGGACGACTTTGCGCCGTTGCGTCTGCTGGCCGGCGTGGATGTGGGCTTCGAGGAGGGCGGCGAGATCACCCGCGCCGCCGCCATCCTGCTGGATGCCGAAACCTTGCAGCCGGTCGCCGAATGCGTGGCGCGCATCCCCACCAGCATGCCGTACGTGCCGGGGCTGTTGTCGTTTCGCGAATTGCCGGCGTTGCTGTCGGCGTTGGCGGGGCTTCCCCAGGAGCCTGACCTGATCGTCGTCGACGGCCATGGCATCGCCCATCCCCGTGGGCTGGGCATTGCCGCGCACCTGGGCGTGGTCACCGGCCGGCCGACCATCGGCGTGGCGAAGAAGATCCTCACCGGCCACCACTGCGAGCTGGGCGAGGAACGCGGTGACAAGGTGGAGTTGCTCGACCGCCAGAACCGGCAGATCGGCTGGGTGCTGCGCAGCAAGCGCAAGGTACGGCCGCTGATCGTCTCGCCGGGGAACCGTGTGAGCATGCACAAGGCGGCGGAGTTGGTGTTGAGTTGGGATCGGGGCTATCGGCTGCCGGAGCCGACTCGGCTGGCGGATCGTTTGGCTTCGCGGCGCGATGCCAAAGGGCCGAATTTGCTTTAGGTAGGAGGAGGGCGTGGCGAGGTGATGGGTTGTCACCTACGCGGCACGACCCATCCTACGGTCTGCTCTTGTGGGAGCGGGCCATGCCCGCGATTCGCGCGCATGGCCCGCTCCCACAGGGAGATGTGATGGGTTATCACCTACGCGGCCCGACCCATCCTACAGTCGGCATCCCGTAGGGTGGGTGCGAACTTACCACCATACTTAATCCTGAAAGATCAGGGCGCCGGGTTGGGCTGCGCCTTGTGGATCGCCTCGATGCCTTTGAGCACGTCATCGCTGAGGGTCAGCTCGCTGCTGGTCAGGTTGGCCTCCAGTTGCTCCAGCGAGGTGGCGCCGATGATGTTGCTGGTCACGAACTGGCGGCTGGTCACGAAGGCCAGGGCCATTTGCGCCGGGTCCAGGCCATGTTCGCGGGCCAGGGCCACGTAGCGGGAGCAGGCGGCCACGGTTTCCGGAGCGTTGTAACGCTGGAAGCGCTCGAACAGGCTCAGGCGCGCATTCGCCGGGCGGGCGCCGTTCTCGTACTTGCCCGAGAGCATGCCGAAGGCCATGGGCGAGTAGGCCAGCAGGCCGCATTGCTCACGGATCGAGACTTCGGCCATGCCCACTTCGTAGCTGCGGTTGAGCAGGTTGTAGGGGTTCTGCACCGACACCACGCGGGACATGCCGCGGGCTTCGGCCAGCTGCAGGAGTTTCATGGTGCCCCACGGCGTTTCGTTGGAGAGGCCGATGTGGCGGATCTTGCCGGCCTTGACCTGCTCGTCCAGCGCTTCGAGGATTTCCTCGATGGGCGTGGAGTCGCTTTCCTGATGCTGGTAGCCGAGCTGGCCGAAGAAGTTGGTCGGGCGCTCCGGCCAGTGCAGCTGATAGAGATCGATCCAGTCGGTTTGCAGGCGTTTGAGGCTGGCATCCAGGGCGGCGACGATGTGCTGGCGGTTGTGCTTGAGCTGGCCGTCGCGGATGTGGGTGATGCCGTTGCCGGGGCCGGCGACCTTGCTGGCCAGGATCCAGTCGGCGCGGTCGCCGCGCTGCTTGAAGTACTCGCCGATTATCTGTTCGGTCTTGCTGTAGGTCTCGGCGCGCGGCGGCACCGGGTACATTTCGGCGGTGTCCATGAAGTTGATGCCGTAGGCCTTGGCGCGGTCGATCTGCGCGAAAGCTTCGGCGGCAGTGTTCTGCTCACCCCAGGTCATGGTGCCCAGGCACAGGGCGCTGACATTGAGATCGGTGCGGCCGAGCTGGCGGTATTGCATGGGAGCCTCCTCTGACAAAAGGCCCATACAAGCAGGTTGAAATTTTTTTCGCAATCAGGATAATCCGCGTCCTCTTTCTGCGGTGGAAGTGATGCGCCGCCTGCCGAAGAATCTTGCCGTACGCGGACGCGCTGACCCGAGCCCCCGATAGCGCCCGCATCCGGCTGCCTTTGACTTGTCAAAGTACGCACTATTCAGTAAGATCCGCCGTCTATTTTTGCTGGGCGGCCCCTGAGGCTATAAAGAATGAAAACTTTTACCGCTAAACCGGAAACAGTAAAACGCGACTGGTTCGTCGTTGACGCTGCTGGTCAGACCCTGGGTCGTCTGGCTACAGAAATCGCGAGCCGTCTGCGTGGCAAGCACAAGCCTGAGTACACCCCTCACGTTGACACCGGCGACTACATCGTCGTTATCAATGCCGAGCAGGTACGTGTAACTGGCGCTAAAACCAGCGACAAAATGTACTACTCCCACTCCGGTTTCCCGGGCGGCATCAAGTCGATCAACTTCGAGAAGCTGATCGCCAAGGCCCCTGAGCGCGTGATCGAGACCGCGGTTAAAGGCATGCTGCCGAAGAACCCGCTGGGCCGCGACATGTACCGTAAGCTGAAAGTGTATGCGGGCGCTGCTCACCCTCACACTGCTCAGCAGCCTCAAGAACTGAAGATTTAACGGAATAGTTCATTATGTCGGCGACTCAAAATTACGGCACTGGCCGTCGCAAGACTGCAACCGCACGCGTTTTCCTGCGTCCGGGCACTGGCAAGATCTCCATCAACAACCGCACCCTGGACACCTTCTTCGGTCGTGAAACTGCCCGCATGGTAGTTCGCCAGCCGCTGGAGCTGACCGAGACTGTCGAGAAATTCGACATCTACGTTACCGTCATCGGCGGTGGTGTGAGCGGTCAAGCTGGTGCGATCCGCCACGGCATCACCCGCGCTCTGATGGACTACGACGAGACTCTGCGTCCGGCTCTGCGTAAAGCAGGCTACGTGACCCGCGATGCTCGTGAAGTCGAGCGTAAGAAAGTCGGTCTGCGTAAAGCGCGTAAGCGTCCTCAGTACTCCAAGCGTTAATTCGCTGCTGTACTCGAAAACGCCCAGTTTCCTCACGGAGCTGGGCGTTTTTTATGGCAGGTCATTTTTGCTGGCCAGCCTCTGGGCATTCGCCCGTGATGTTTTTCATTGCTGCTCCAGGCTACATCGTTACCTGTCTGCTCTGCCCGAGCGCTGACGTGCGCCGGCTACCCACCGCTTCGTTGATGCGCGTCATGAGTCGCCCGGCTGGCCTATGCGAATCTCGCGCCGGATTGCAGTAGCGCCGCTTTAGGCGCACGGCCACGACCTTCTACCTGTGCATGCCGCCGATCAAACGGCTGGGCCGTATGGCCGGGGCAATGGATTAAAGTCGCCGATGAACGTCGAATGGATGCGCCTCCGGCCGAACGAGCAGGGTAGGCGCCGCGCCTGCGCCGGCCGCTGCTGCGCGCTGACCAACACGTACTAATTAGAGGCCTGCACAACAGGCCGGAAAGCCGATGGGAGACGACTGAATGAGCAATGACGGCGTGAATGCGGGCCGGCGTCGCTTTCTGGTGGCAGCCACTTCGGTGGTTGGGGCCGCCGGGGCGGTGGGGGCTGCAGTTCCGTTTGTAGGGTCGTGGTACCCGAGTGCCAAGGCCAAGGCCGCCGGCGCGCCGGTCAAGGTGAACGTCGCCAAGATCGAGCCGGGCCAGCAGATGGTGGCCGAATGGCGGGGCCAGCCAGTGTTCATCATGCGGCGTACCGAAACGATCCTCGCGAACCTCACGAAGATCGAAGGGCAGCTGGCTGATGCCGACTCCCAGCACTCGGTGCAGCCGGGTTACGTCGACCCGAAAACGCGCTCGATCAAGCCGGAAATCCTCCTCTTGGTCGGGCTGTGCACGCACCTGGGTTGCTCGCCGTCGTTCCGCCCCGAGGTGGCTCCGACGGATCTTGGCGAGAACTGGGTAGGCGGCTACTTCTGCCCCTGCCACGGCTCGCGCTACGACCTTGCCGGGCGCGTGTACAAGTCGCAGCCGGCGCCGCTGAATCTGCCGGTGCCGCCGCACCGCTACGAGTCGGCTGAGGTGATCATCATCGGCGTGGATCAGGAGCAAGCATGATGAGCAAATTCATGGACTGGGTGGACGCGCGCTTTCCCGCCACCAAGATGTGGAACGACCACCTCGCCAAGTACTACGCGCCGAAGAACTTCAACTTCCTGTACTTCTTCGGCTCCCTGGCCCTGCTGGTGCTGGTCAACCAGCTGCTCACCGGCGTGTGGCTGACCATGAGCTACAACCCGACTGCCGAAGGTGCCTTCGCCTCGGTCGAAGGGCTGATGCGCGATGTGCGCACCGGCGATACGCCCCACGGCGCGATCCTGCGCTACATGCACTCGACCGGCGCTTCGGCGTTCTTCATCGTCGTCTACCTGCACATGTTCCGCGGCCTGCTCTATGGCTCGTACCAGAAGCCCCGCGAGCTGGTGTGGATCTTCGGCATGCTGATCTACCTGATGCTGATGGCCGAAGCCTTCATGGGCTATCTGTTGCCGTGGGGACAGATGTCCTATTGGGGCGCCCAGGTGATCATCTCGCTGTTCGGCGCCATTCCCTATATCGGCGATGCGCTGACCGAGTGGATTCGCGGCGACTACCTGATCTCCGGCATCACCCTCAACCGCTTCTTCGCCTTGCACGTGGTGGCGCTGCCGATCGTCATCCTCGGCCTAGTGGTGCTGCACATCCTGGCGCTGCACGAGGTCGGCTCGAACAACCCGGACGGCATCGACATCAAGAAGTACAAGGACGAGAACGGCATTCCCCTCGACGGCATTCCCTTCCACCCTTACTACACGGTCAAGGATATCGTCGGCGTAGTGGTGTTCCTGTTCGTGTTCTGCTTCGTGGTGTTCTTCTTCCCGGAGATGGGCGGCTACTTCCTCGAAAAGCCCAACTTCGAGCAGGCCAACCCGTTCAAGACCCCCGAGCACATCGCCCCGGTGTGGTACTTCACGCCGTTCTACGCGATCTTGCGCGCCATCCCCGACAAGCTGATGGGCGTGATCGCCATGGGCGCCGCCATTGCCGTGCTGTTCGTGCTGCCCTGGCTGGACCGCAGCCCGGTGCGCTCGATGCGCTACAAGGGCTGGCTGAGCAAGCTGTGGCTGCTGGTGTTCTGCGTGTCCTTCGTCATCCTCGGCGTGCTCGGCGTCCTGCCGCCCACGCCGGGCCGTACGCTGCTGTCGCAACTGTGCACGGCGCTGTATTTCGCGTACTTCATCCTGATGCCTTTCTACACCAGGATGGAAAAGACCAAACCCGTTCCTGAAAGGGTGACCGGCTGATGAGAAAGCTATTCGCTGCATGTGTGGTCGCGCTGTTGCCTGCCTTCGCCCTGGCCGCCGGTGGCCACGGCGTGGCCCTGAACAAGGCCGATATCGACCTGACCGACAAGGCCGCGCTGCAGGACGGCGCACGGACCTTCGCCAACTACTGCATGGGCTGCCACAGCGCCAAGTTCCAGCGTTACGAGCGCGTCGCCGCCGATATCGGCGTATCCGAACAGCAGATGCTGGACAACCTGGTGTTCACCGGCGCCAAGATCGGCGACCACATGAACATCGGCATGAAGCCCGAGGACGCCAAGCGCTGGTTCGGCGCCGCACCGCCGGACCTGACCCTGGTCGCCCGGGTGCGTGGCAACGACTGGCTGTACACCTACCTGCGCACCTTCTACGACGACCCGGCGCGGCCCCTGGGCGCCAACAACCTGGTGTTCCCCAACGTCGGCATGCCCAACGTGCTGGGCCGCCTGCAGGGCCGCCAGTACATGGGCTGCAAGCAGGTGCAGGTGGTCGATGGCGGCAAGAAGCAGTACGACCCGCTGACCGGCACGCCGCTGACCCAGGAGGCTTGTGATCAGTTGGTGCTCGAGCCCAACAGCGGCCAACTGAGCCCTGAGGCCTTCGATGACAAGGTGCGCAACCTGGTGACCTTCCTGGCCTACTCGGCGGACCCCAACAAGCTGCACATGCAGCGCATCGGTACCTACGTGCTGATCTACCTGGCGTTCTTCTTCGTCTTTGCCTACCTGCTCAAGTGCGAATACTGGAAGGATGTGCATTAAAAACTACCTGCGTTGCCATCGCAGCGTTAAAAACAGGCGAAAAATGCTCATGTACTACTCGTACACTCCGCTTTTTCGCCTGTTTTTGCCTCGCGCTGGCTGCCTCGCCTACGTTTTTAAACTGTTCGTCCGGTATCATGCTCAGCCCGCGTATCCCGCGGGCTTTTTTATGCCCTGAACATTCATCTCAGGGACTGCCGGGAACCGTCGCTAACAATAGCGCTTCCCGGTGCGTTCACGTTTCACGAATCTGGAGGATCGCCTTGGCTGCGACCAACCGGTTGGCCTGTTATTCCGACCCTGCCGACCACTACTCTCACCGCGTCCGCATCGTGCTTGCCGAAAAGAGCGTGGTTGTGGAAATCATCGATGTGGAGCAGGGCCGCTTCCCCAACAAGCTGCTGGAAGCCAACCCCTACGGCACCTTGCCGACCCTGGTCGACCGTGACCTGGCGCTCTACGAGCCAACGGTGATCATGGAGTACCTGGAGGAGCGCTACCCCCATCCGCCTCTGATGCCGGTGTATCCGGTAGCGCGCGGCAACACCCGCCTGCTGATGCACCGCATCCAGCGCGACTGGTGCTCGCTGGTCGACCTGATTCTCGACCCGCGCAGCAAGGAGCCGGCCCGGGTGCAGGCGCGCAAGGAATTGCGCGAAAGCCTCACGGGGGTGTCGCCGCTGTTTGCTGAGAAACCATTTTTTCTCAGCGACGAGCTGAGCTTGGTAGACTGCTGCCTGTTGCCGATCCTCTGGCGCCTGCCGCTGCTGGGGATCGAACTGCCAAGGCCGGCCAAACCGCTGCTCGATTACATGGACCGGCAGTTCGCGCGCGAAAGTTTTCGCCAGAGCCTGTCGTCCGTCGAACGAGCCATGCGCTGATCCATTTTTCCGGTGCGCCGCCGTTGCGCGCCACGTTCAGGAGGTTTGATGAACTCCAGTCGTCCTTATCTGATTCGCGCGCTCTACGAGTGGATCGTCGACAACGATTGCACCCCGCATCTGCTGGTCAATGCCGAGTATCCGGGCGTTCAGGTACCGAGCAAGTTCGTCAGCGACGGGCAGATCGTACTCAATGTATCACCCACCGCTGTGCGCGAACTATCGTTGGGGCTCGATGCGGTCAGCTTCGAAGGTCGCTTCGGTGGCGTCGCCCACAGCCTGTTCGTGCCGTCTGCCGCGGTTCTGGCGATCTATGCACGCGAGAATGGCCAGGGCATGGTCTTCGATCAGGAGCCGCCTCCGGTGGAGAGCGAAATCGAGGAGGTCGAGGACGAGCCGACCCCCGATGACGAGCCGCCGCGGCCCAGTGGACGACCGAGCCTGAAGGTCGTCAAATAAGGCCTGCGCTGCGTCGCCAACCAAAAATGCCGGTCTTCTGACCGGCATTTTGCGTTTCAGGCGATCAAAAAGCTGCTTGCATGATGGCATTAAGTCACTTCGTGCAATCTGCCTGAGCCGTTGCGCTTGGTTTTGCAGTTTGCACGGAGTCAGAGAATGTCAGTATTAAATAAGTTATTGATATTTAAGTGTTATTTTTATTTTAAAAACCTGGCACAGCGCTTGCGATATTCATGGGGAAGCCACAATCCTGAAGTTGGATGTGGCGAACTTGAACGAAACAGGAGTGTTGCCCATGAAACTGCCAGTCAATAAGTTCGCTTTTGCCGCTATCACTGCGACCGCTCTGAGCTTGTCCGTTGCGGGTACCGCTTTCGCTGACACCTACAACAGCACCCAGCCGACCATGCTGGCTGCCAATTCCATGGACAAGGCTGAAGAAGCTGTTTCCGATACCTGGATCACCAGCAAGGTCAAATCGTCCTTCCTGGCTGACGACGGCCTCAGCGCTCTGGACATCAAGGTCGAGACCAACAAAGGCGTGGTTTCCCTGTCCGGCGTAGTCAAGACCGAAGCCGAGCGTGATCTGGCTGTTGCCAAGGCCAAGGAAATCAAAGGCGTTCAAGCGGTTTCCGCTGACGGCCTGAAAGCTGCCGACTAATCATGCCTAGCCGGCAGGCCATTGCGGCCTGCCGCTCTCCTTGGAGAATGATCATGAATTCCGACATCATCAAAGGTAAGTGGAAGCAACTCAGTGGCGACATGAAAGCGCGCTGGGGCAAGCTGACCAACGACGACGTGGATGTCGCCGAGGGCCATAGTGAATACCTGGCGGGTAAACTGCAGGAGCGCTATGGCTGGACCAAGGAAAAGGCCGAGGAAGAACTGCGCGATTTTCGTAGCAAGTACTGACCTCGCTGCTGGTCGCTACCAGCGTGATACGCGAAGCCCCGGCCCATGCCGGGGCTTCGTGCTTTCTGCCTGCCGCTCGGCAGCAGGGCTTCAAGATGTCGTCTGGCGAGCCGATACTCTGTGCACATTCGCCAGGCACAGGACGTAGCATGTCGGCCATCACCCCCTCGGGCGCAAGCTCCGCGCCACCGGTTAGAACCACAGCTGCAACCACTGCGAAGCCAGGCAAAGGCGAAGCCGGGAAGGCGGCCAGCGAGCCGGAGCAGCAGCCCTCGGTAACCGTCACCCTCAGCGAATACGCCCAGAAGCGTGCGAAGAGCATGCGCGATGCCTTTGGCAAGCTGCGCGAGATGCAGGCCAGGCAGGACGAGTCTCGCAAGGATGCCGCGCGCCAGCGCCTGGAAGACATCAAGCGCCGTATTGAAATGCTCAAGCAGCTGGTCGTGGCGCTCGGGCCCTCTGCTGCCAAAGGCGCGCTGCGGCAGATCAAGCAACTGGCACAGGAACTGGGGCAGGCTGCAGCGGTGCTCAAGGAACCCTCTGGTGGCACAGCCTCATCGGTCGGTATGGGCGCCAAGGCCGGCGAGGGCGAAAGTACGGCGGCGCAGGAGACGGTCACGGCCGAGGCGGTGAGCGAGGCAGAGCCGACTGCCGAGGTGGTGGTCGAGCCTGAGGCAGTAGCTGAAAGCTCCGAGGTGAATGCCGAGACGGCCGAATTGGCGGCCGGTGAAGAGGCCGAGCAGGAAGACGAACCGGAGCAGGATGCCGAAGAGCAGGCCCAGGCCGCGATCAGCCAAGCCCGCCAGGAGCGCAACGAGCGTCAGCGCCGTGCCGACGCCGAAGAGCTGAAGAAGGTCGCCGCCCAGCTCAAGCAGCTGCTGGCCATGGTGCGCTCGCAGATCAGCGGCAAGCCGGGCGAAGAGAACAAGAAACTCATGGAAGGCATCGACAAGCAGCTCGCCGAGGTCGAGAAAGCCGCAGGCGAAATGGCTGGCGGCGGTTTGTCCCTGTCCGTTTCGGTCGGCGCGACGCTGTCGATCAGCGTTTAGCTGGCTCGGGTGGACGGCGGCTCAGGCGAGGATCGCCGCCAGCGCCGCGCGGTCGACGTTGGCGCCGCTTAGCACCACGGCGGCGCGCTCGCCACGGTTTATCTCTCGCTCCTGAATCAATGCCGCCAGGGCTGCCGCGCCGGCGCCTTCTGCGAGGTTGTGGGTGTCTTCGTGGTAGATGCGCATGGCCTGGCGGATCTCGTCGTCGTCGACCCGCACGATGCGCGCCGCGCCTGCGCGAATGATTTCCAGCGCTTCGGGCTGCGGCATGCGGCAGGCCATGCCGTCGGCGATGGTGTCGGCGCTGTCGGTGCAGATGATCCGCCCGGCGGCGAAGCTCTGCGCATAACCATCGGCGGCGGCGCTGACCACACCGATCACCTCGGTATCCAGGCCGAGCAGGTCGCGGGTACGGATTACCCCGCAGATGCCTGAGCCCAGGCCGATGGGCACATAGATGCGCTTGAGCGGCGGCGCGGCCTCGAACAGCTCCAGCGCATAGGTGGCAACGCCGCGGATCAGATCCGGATGCAGTGAGGGCACGAAGTGCAGGCCACGTTGCACTGCCAGCTCGGCTGCCCGGGCGCGGGCGGCATCGAAGTCGCGACCATGCTCGATCACCTCGGCGCCCAGCGCGGCCATGGCGGCATTCTTCTCCCGTGCATTGCCTTCAGGCACCACGATGACGATGGGTAATCCGGCCTTGCGCGCCGCTAGCGCCATGCTTTGCCCATGGTTGCCGCGGGTCGCCGAGATCAGCCCGCTGATGCCCGGCTCGCGGCGCAACAACTGGTCCACATAGACCAGCCCGCCGCGCACCTTGAAGGCGCCAGTCGGGGTGTGGTTCTCGTGCTTGACCCACACTTCGCAACCCAGGCGCTCGGCCAGCAGCGGCCAGGCGAACTGCGGCGTCGCCGGAATGCTCGGGCGGATCAGGGTAACGGCTTGGCGCAGGGCGGCGAGGTCGAACATCGGGTAGTGCTCCGGGCGGGCTTTGACCAGATGCTACGGCTCGGGCATTGTATGGGTAAATCTTTATATTGCATGGCAAGCAATGTGGTTACCTGACCTTCAGGGCAGCACGCTGCCCACTTACCTGGCGCTGGTCGAAGCGATCTCCGTGGCCATCGGCAAGGGTGAACTCAAGCCCGGCGAACGGCTGCCGCCCCAGCGGCGACTGGCCTGGACGCTGGGCATCAACCCGAGCACGGTGATGCAGGCGTACCGCGAGGCGGCGCGCCGGCATCTGGTGTCTGGCGAAGTGGGCCGCGGCACCTACGTGTTGGCCGATAGCCACGAAGCCAGCCTGTTTCACCTCAAGCAGCCACGGCTGCCGGCCGACGGCATCGACCTGTCGACCAACGTGCCGGTGCACGATGGCGGCAGCGATGACCTGTCGCACACCCTGCAGCGGATGATCGCCGAAGGGCGCCTGGATGCCCTGCAGGCCTACGCGCCGGCCGAGCTCGAGCAGCGCGGGCGGGTGGCCGTCAGCCTGTGGCTGCAGCAGCGCGGCGTGCATACACCGCCGTCTCAGGTGGCGCTGTGCGCGGGTGCCCAGCAGGGCGTGTCGGCGGCGCTGCTGGCGCTGTGTGAGGCGGGTGACCCGGTGCTCGCCGAAGCCTTCACCGCGCCTGGCATCAAGGCCGCTGCCCGCCAGTTGCGGCTGCCGCTGCACGGCGTGGCCATGGACGAGCGCGGCATTCTTCCTCAGGACCTCGACCGTCAGATACGCGCCACCGGCGCGCGGGTGCTGGTGCTTACCCCGTGCCTGCAGAACCCCACCGGCAGCAGCATGGATGGCGAACGCCGCCAGCGCATCGCCGAACTGGTGGAGCGCCATGGCCTGTGGCTTATCGAGGATGACGTCTACGGCGCCCTCGGCAGCCAGGCGCCGTTGGCCGCGGCGGTACCGGCACGCAGCCTGCTGGTCAGCAGCCTGTCGAAAACCGTGGCGCCCGGCCTGCGCCTGGGTTTCATGCATGGGCCCCAGGCGCTGCTCAAGCGCATCGACCCGCAAGGCCACGCGACCAGCTGGGCGGTGTCGCCGTTGTGCCTGGCACTGGCCTGCGAATGGATCGAGAGCGGCACCGCCGCCCGCAAACTGGCCTGGCAACGCGAAGAACTGCAGCAGCGCTGGCGCCTGGCGAGCCGCGTATTGGGCTCGCGTATGCCGCCGGGACGTGAGGTGGCGCCGCACCTGTGGCTGCAGCCGCCGGACAGCGGCGCGCTGGTGGCGGCCTGCCGGGCTGCAGGCGTGGAAGTGGTGCCGGCGGACGTGTTCGCCGTCGGCCCGGCCCAGGCCAGCGCGATTCGTATCAGCCTGGCCGCCGCGCGCAGCCGCGCCGAACTCAAGCAGGCGCTGGAGCACATCGTCGCCGCCTGGCCTGTTTGATCGAGCTACTTGCACCGGCGTTGTAATGCGTGTCAGCTATGAACCATGAATCCACGATAAGGAACCGTGCATGTCCCTTCCTACAGACGGCGCTTTTATCGTCGTCAACACTGCCGAAGAAGCCGTTGACCGCCTTGCCGCGCTGCACCAGCGCGCCACCGAGGGCCTGAGCCAGGCGCTCAAGCGCTACCTCAAGGATCGCGTGCGCCCCGATGCCGACGAGCAGGATCTGTTCCGCTATCCCGAGCTGCGCCTGACCTACGATTGCCAGGGCGAAGTGCCGACCACCGTGCGCGCCTACGCCAAGGTGCAGGTGCCCGGCACCTACAGCGTGACCATCACCCATCCGGCGGCGTTTCGTAAGTACCTGCTCGAGCAGCTGCAGCCGCTGATGGCCGACTTCACCCTGACCGTCGAAGTCGGGGTCAGCGAGCAATACATTCCCTACCCTTACGTGGTCGAGGGCGGTGACGAGTTGGCCGGCAGTGGCGTGACCGCCGCCGAGCTGGCGCGGGTGTTTCCCAGCACCGACCTGTCCGCCGCCACTGATGGCACCGCAGACGGCCTGTACGACTGGGAGAACATCGACCCGCTGCCGCTGGCGCTGTTCGACGCGGCGCGCACCGACTTCTCGCTCAAGCGCATCCAGCACTACACCGGCAGTGACTGGCGCCATGTGCAGCCATGGATCCTGCTGACCAACTACCACCGTTACGTCGACCAGTTCATCCGCCATGGCCTGGACATGCTGCAGGGCGACTCGCGCTTCACCCGCATGGTGCTGCCGGGCAACGTGGTGGTCGAACGCGGCATGGCCGAAGGCGAGATGCAGGCGATCATCGAGAGCGTGGTCTGGCACCGTTACCAGATGCCGGCTTACCACCTGCAGGCCACCGATGGCGACGGCATCACCCTGGTCAACATCGGCGTCGGCCCGTCCAACGCCAAGAACATCACCGACCACCTGGCCGTGCTGCGCCCGCACTGCTGGCTGATGATCGGCCACTGCGGCGGCCTGCGGCAGTCGCAAACCATCGGCGACTACGTGCTGGCGCACGCCTACATGCGCCGCGACGGCATTCTTGATCGCGTGCTACCGCCGCACATTCCGCTGCCGGCCCTGGCCGAGGTGCAGCAGGCGCTGCAGGATGCCGCCGCCCAGGTCACCGGCGAGCGTGGGGATGATCTAAAACGTCGCCTGCGTACCGGCACCGTGCTGACCTACGACGACCGCAACTGGGAGCTGCGTTGGGCCCAGGAACGGCCGCTGATCAACCTGTCGCGGGCCGTGGCGGTGGATATGGAAAGCGGCACCATCGCCGCCCAAGGCTATCGCCTGCGCGTGCCGTACGGCACCTTGCTGTGCGTGTCTGACAAACCGCTGCACAGCGAGATCAAGCTGCCGGGCGCGGCCGGTGCGTTCTACGAGCGGGCGGTGACTCAGCACTTGCATATCGGCATTGCCGCGCTGGATCTTTTGCGCGGCCAGCTCAACTCGCTGCACTCGCGCAAGCTGCGCAGCTTCGACGAGCCGCCGTTCCGCTGAGGTCATTGCGCTAAGAACCTGCTCATGATGTTTCAGCCAGGTTCGTCGATTTTGTTAGCTAAGTGGTGGGAGCGGCCTTTCGCTATCTGGTGGGAGGGGCTTTAGCCCCGAGCTTTTTGCAGCCTAGTAAAGCTCGGGGCTAAAGCCCCTCCTACATGCTCACCGACCGCTTCTGCTTTGTAGCTGCAGCTGCCGTTTCATGCGCACAAAGATCGTGAACAGGCTCGAAGAGAGAGCCGCGCCGGGCAATCCGGCGCGACGTTTATTTGCCGTTCTTACCTGTCATCATTTTCCAGCGGTTGCGGTTGAGCAGTACGTAGCCGGTCAACTGCATGCCGGCAGCGATCACCAGGCTGCGGGTCAGGTCCGGGTTGGCCGGGCGCGGGCCGGTGTATATCTGGTACAGGGCGTACACGACGCCGATCAGACCGAGGATGAAAAACACCAGGCCGAGGATGGTCAGGCGGTGAAGCTTGCGTGGCAGCATGGCAGCACATCGTCCGGGAAAAGGGGCGTCAAACTAACCCGTAATTGGTGACGGCGCCAGCCACCTTATCGCCTTGAAACGCGCTAGATTAGTGAGCAGGCATCAACGCGTTCGCTGAGTTCTATCGAGGCGCCCATGCTGAAAAAAATCCCCACCCAGGCCGTGCGTATCGGCATGTTCATCCAGGGCTTCGATGGCAACTGGCTGTCGCATCCATTCTGGAAAAGTCGTTTCGTCATCGAGGATGCCGAAGACCTGGCCCGAGTGCGCCAGAGCGGTGTGTCCGGTGTGTGGATCGACACCAGCAAGGGGCTGGATGTCGCCGTCCAGGCCGCTCAGGCGCCTGCGCCTTCGGCCGCTCAAATTGTCGTACCTGCCGAGATCATCGCCCCAGCTGTCTCGCCACCCGCGACCGTGCCCAGCTGCAGTGTGCGTGACGAACTGCAACGCGCCGCCAAGCTGATCAATCGTTCCAAGAAAGCCGTCACCGAGCTGTTCCAGGAGGCGCGCCTGGGCAATGCCATCAATGTCGAAAGCTGCCTGCCGCTGGTCGCTGATATCGGCGAGTCGCTGGCGCGCAACAGTTCGGCGTTGCTCGGCCTGGCGCGCCTGAAGAGCAAGGATGAATACACTTACATGCACTCGGTGGCTGTTTGCGCGCTGATGCTGTCGCTGGCCCGGCAACTGGGTCTGGACGAGGCGCGTGCCCGGGAAGCCGGTCTCGCCGGACTGCTGCACGATGTCGGCAAGATGGCCATGCCGCTGGAAGTACTCAACAAGCCCGGCAGCCTGACGGAGGTCGAGTTCGCCATCATGCGCAGCCATCCGGAGCGCGGCCACGCCATGCTGCAGGCGGCCGGTTCGCTACCCGAGTCGGCGCTGGACGTTTGCCTGCGGCACCACGAGAAATATGACGGCAGCGGTTATCCCGGCCGTCTGGCTGGTGAGGCGATCAGCCTGCTGGCGCGCATGGGCGCGGTCTGCGATGTGTACGACGCCATTACCTCCAACCGGCCTTACAAGCACGCCTGGAACCCGGCCGAGTCGCTGGCTCGGATGGCACAGTGGACCGGTCATTTCGATACCCATGTGTTCCATGCTCTGGTGCGCACGGTCGGCATCTATCCGCTGGGCTCGCTGGTGCGCCTGGAGTCCGGGCGACTTGGTGTGGTGGTCGACTTGCTGCCCGGCAAGCTGACCACGCCTGTTGTGCGGGTGTTCTTCTCGGCGAAGAGCAAGGTAGCGATTACCCAGCAGGAGGTCGATCTGTCGAGGTCTGGCGCCAACGACCGCATCGTCAGCCGTGAAGATCCAGCCGAGTGGGGATTCAGCAATCTCGACGACTTCTGGCGTTAGCGCTCGTGAGCTAACGGCAATTGCACGACAAACCGCGTTCCGCCTCCCGCCCTTTCGCAGCGCGCCTGTCCGCCATGGGCCTGAGCGATAGCCCGTACCACCGCCAGGCCCAGGCCGCTGCCGCCGCTGTTTCGCGAACGCGACGGATCGCCACGGCGAAACGCCTCGAACACTTGGCTGGCCAGTTCGGTGTCGATGCCCGGGCCGCTGTCCGTGATGCTCAGCTGGTAGCTGTCATTCACCACACCGGCTTCGATTCGCACTGGGCCTGCGTCGGCATGGGCCAGGGTATTTTCCAGCAGGGCGATCAGCGCTTGACGCAGACGAAATTCGTCGCAAACCACGCACGTCTGCTCATCGAGCTGCACCTGCAGTTCGAAGCCGCGGGCCTGTAAACGGCCAGCGAAAGCCTGCACGGTGGCCGCGATACCTTCGGCGGGGCAGGTGGTGGCCAGGTCCAGTTGCAGGTGGTCGCTGTCGCCCAGGCTCAGCACGCGCAGGTCTTCGATCAGCCTGCCAAGCCCTTCGACTTGGCGCAGCAGCCCTTCGAAGGTTTCCGTGCTGGGCGTGAATACGCCTTCGGCGAGGCCTTGCAGGCGCCCGCGCAGGATGGTTACCGGGGTGCGCAGTTCGTGGGCCACCGCGGCGTTCCAGAACTGCTGTTCGCGGGTCACGCTCTGCAGGCGCTCTGCCATGGCGTTGAAGTCGCGCACCAGTTGCCCGGCTTCGCCCAGCGCCCTGTCATCCGGTGCGGCGCGGGCCTGCAGGTTGCCCTGAGCGATCTCCCGTAGGCTGTGGGCCACCGAGTTGAGCGGGGTAAGAATGCGCCGGGACAGGCGCACGCCTACGTAGCCGGCGATGCACAGCGCCACCAGTATGGTGCCGGCCATCCACAGCATTTCGATGCCCGAGGGCACCCAGGTTTCCGAGATGCTGCCGGGCGCCAGTGTCGAAGCGATGGCGTAGAACGCGTAGCTGCCGACGATGGACAGCAGGATCACGCCCAACGCCATGATGCTCAGTGACAGCAGGATCTGCCGGCGCAGACTCACCGCGCCACTCATGTGCCGCTCCCGAAGCGGTAGCCGACGCCACGCACGCTCACCGGCGTGCCCTGGATACCGAGGTTTTCCAGTTTGCGGCGCAGCTTGCTGATGTGGCTGTCCACGGTGCGTTCCTGGGTGTCGCCTTCGGGGAGGCAGCCGACCAGCAGCTCGGCGCGGCTGAATACCCGTTTGGGCGTGCGCATCAGGGTGACCAAGATCTTGAATTCGGTAAGGGTCAGGTCGAGGCCGTGTTGCCGGTCGTCGCAGTTGACCGTGGCCTCGTGGTTATCCAGGTCGACCTGGAACTGGCCGACGCGCAGCAGTCGGCTGCCGGCCGCACCACCGGTCTTGGCGCGACGCAGTACGGCGCTGACCCGGGCCACCACCTCGGCCGGGTTGAAGGGTTTGACCACGTAGTCGTCGGCGCCGATGCGCAGGCCCATCAGCTTGTCGATGTCCTGATCCAGCGCGGTGAGCATGATCACCGGCGTGTCGCCACGGTGACGGATCTCGGCCAGCACCTGCCAGCCATCCAGACGCGGCATCTGTACATCGAGCAGTACCAGGTCGGGCTTGAGCGTCTGGTGATGGAGCAGTGCCTCCTGGCCGTCGCGGGCGTGCACGGTGCGCAAACCACCGCGCTGCAGGTAGGCGGCGAGGATCTCGGCGATCTCGCTCTCGTCCTCGGCAATCAGGATCAGCGCATCCTGGCTGGATGTGGGCGGCAATGTCATGAATTTCACCTTTTCGTCTGCCTCCACATTATCTCCACAAAAGCTCGAATCAATCCCGATTGTTTGCACCGACACTCGCCTCCTGATGCTGCGCCAGGTGCGCAGGCAACGAAACATCTGCGAGGTCGGTGAGGTTATGGGAAGTGGAAGAGGGCGGTACGTCATGGGCCTGTGCCTGTGCGCCCTGATACTGGGCGGTTGTGATTCGGCGCAGCAGGAGGCACAACCGGAACCCGTGCAGGTTTCGGTCATGACGCTGACACCGCAGCCCTTGGAGGTCAGCGAGGATCTGCCGGGGCGCGTCGCGGCGTTCAGAACCGCGGAGATTCGCCCGCAGGTCAGCGGTATCGTGCAGCGCCGGCTGTTCGAGCAGGGGGCCGACATCCAGGCTGGCGCCGCGCTGTTCGAGATCGATGCAGCGCCGTTCAAGGCCGAGGTGCAAAACGCACAGGCGGCCCTTAAGCGTGCCCAGGCCGTGCTCGCCCGCGCACGCATTCAGGTCGAGCGCCTGCGGCCCCTGGTCGGCGCCGAAGCGGTGAGCCAGCAGACCTTTGATGACGCCGCCTCTCAGCGCGAGCAGGCCGCCGCCGACGTCGCCCAGGCCGAGGCGACGCTGGCGCGCAAGCGCCTGGACCTGAAGTACGCCACCGTCAGCGCGCCGATTTCCGGGCGCGTCGACCAGGCGCAGGTGTCTGAAGGCGCCCTGGTTTCGACCACCGACACCACGCCCATGGCCACCGTGCAGCAGATCGATCAGGTGTATGTGGACGTGCGCGAGTCGGCCACTAGCCTGGAGCGCTGGCGCCATGCCCTTGGCAGCCAGCTGGCCCCCGGCGCCGATGGCGTACCGGTGCAGGTGCTCGACAGCAGCGGCAAGGCCTACGGGCTGAGCGGCAAGATCCTGTTCTCCGGCATCAGCGTCGACACTGGCACCGGCAACGTGCTGTTGCGTGTGCAGGTCGACAACCCCAATCGCCAGTTGCTGCCGGGCATGTATGTGCTGGCGCGGGTACCACGGGCGCACCATGCCGATGCCCTGAGCGTGCCACAACAGGCGGTGCTGCGCCGTGATGGCCAGGCCAGCGTGTGGGTACTGGGCGAGGGCGAGCGGGTGCAGCGTGTGGCGGTCGAGCTCGGTGAGCTGGTGGATCGTCGCTACCGCATCGTCAGCGGCCTCAGCGCTGGCCAGCGGGTGGTGATCGAAGGCCTCGACCGCCTGGCTGATGGCGCCGTCGTCAAGGCGCGGCTGTGGCAAACCGGCAACGCCAGCGAGCTGGCCAGCTCGTCCGCGCGCTGATCGGGAGAAACCCAAATGCCACAGTTCTTCATCAACCGTCCGGTGTTCGCCTGGGTGATCGCCCTGTTCATCGTGCTGTTCGGCACAATCGCCATTCCGCAACTGCCGATCGCCCGTTACCCCTCGGTGGCGCCGCCGTCGGTGGCGCTCTACGCCACCTACCCGGGCGCCACGCCCAAGACCCTCAATGATTCGGTGGTCAGTCTGGTCGAGCGCGAGCTGTCCGGGGTCAAGAACCTGCTCTACTTCGAGTCCTCGGTTGACACTTCGGGCACTGCGCAGATCACTGCAACCTTCAAACCGGGCACCGATCCCGAACTGGCCCAGGTGGACGTGCAGAACCGCATCAAGGCGGTCGAATCGCGGCTGCCCCAGGTGGTGCGCCAGAGCGGCCTGCAGGTGGAATCCGCCGCCTCGGGCTTTCTGATGATGATCGGCATGACCTCGCCGGACGGCCAGTTCGACGAGGTCATGCTGGGCGACTACCTGGCGCGCAATATCGTGCCGGAGCTGCGCCGCATCGAGGGCGTCGGCCGCGTGCAGTTGTTCGGCGCCGAGCAGGCGCTGCGCATCTGGGTCGACCCCAGCAAGCTGAACGCCTTCGGCCTGACCATGGGGGATCTGTCCCAAGCCATCGAGCAGCAGAACGCGCAGATTGCCCCCGGTCGGCTCGGTGATGAGCCGGCATTGCCGGGGCAGCGGCTGGCCGTGCCGCTGACCGTCGAAGGCCAGTTGGAAACGCCCGAGCAATTCGCCGCTGTGGTGCTGCGCGCCAGCGCCGACGGCTCGCGGGTGACCATCGGCGACGTGGCGCGGGTCGAGCTGGGCGCGCAGTCCTACGGATTTTCCAACCGCGAGAACGGTGTGTCGGCGACCAGCGCGGCGATCCAGCTGTCGCCGGGTGCCAACGCCGTGCGCACGGCTCAGGCTGTGCGCGACCGGCTCGCTGAGCTGGCGCCGAGCATGCCCACCGGCATGAGCTATTCGGTGCCGTTCGACACTGCGCCGTTCGTCAAGGTGTCCATCGAGAAGGTGATCTACACCCTGCTCGAGGCCATGGTGCTGGTGTTTCTGGTGATGTTCCTGTTCCTGCAGAACATGCGTTACACGCTGATCCCGGCCATCGTCGCGCCCATCGCGTTGCTCGGCACCTTCGCGGTGATGCTGCTGGCCGGCTTCTCGATCAACTCGCTGACCATGTTCGGCATGGTGCTGGCCATCGGCATCATCGTCGACGATGCCATCGTGGTGGTGGAGAACGTCGAGCGGCTGATGGTCACCCGCGGTCTGTCGCCGCGTGAGGCGACGCTGCAGGCGATGAAGGAAATCACCGGCGCGGTGATCGGCATCACCCTGGTGCTCACCGCGGTGTTCATTCCCATGGCCTTCGCCAGCGGCTCGGTGGGGGTGATCTACCAGCAGTTCACGCTGTCGATGGCGGTGTCGATTCTGTTCTCGGCGTTCCTGGCCCTTACCCTGACGCCGGCGCTGTGCGCCACGCTGTTGCGCCCGGTGAGTGCCGATCACCATGAGAAACGCGGTTTCTTCGGCGCCTTCAACCGCGGCTTCGAGCGGCTGACCGAGCGCTACACCGGACGTGTCAGCCGGCTGGTCGGGCGCAGCGGAAGGATGATGGTGGTGTTCATGCTGCTCTTTGGCGTGCTGGCCGTCGCCGGTCAGCAGTTGCCATCGTCGTTCCTGCCGGAAGAGGATCAGGGCTATTTCATGACCTCCATCCAGTTGCCGACCGGCGCCACCAGCGAACGCACCCTGGATGTGGTCAAACGCTTCGAGGCCCACGTGGCCACACGTCCGGCGCTGGACACCAACCTGGTGGTGCAGGGCTTCAGCTTCTCGGGTTCCGGCACCAACGCAGCCATGGCCTTCACCATGCTCAAGGACTGGGATCAGCGCCACGGCGCCACTGCCGCCGAGGAGGCGACGCTGGCCCAGGAGGCCATGGCCGATAACGTGGAAGGCACGGTGATGAGCCTGATGCCGCCGGCCATCGACGAGCTAGGTACCTCGTCGGGCTTCACGCTATTTCTGCAGGATCGTGGCAACCGTGGCGAAGCCGAGTTGCTCAAGGCCCAGGCGCAGCTGCTGGAGCTGGCCGGACAGAGCAAGGTGGTCAGCGACGTTTATCCCGATGGTCTGCCGCCGGGCGAGAGCATTCGCCTGAACATCGACCGCCAGAAGGCCGAGGCCATGGGCCTGTCGTTCGCGGCGGTGAGCAGCACGCTGTCAGCGGCCATGGGCTCGCAGTACGTCAACGACTTCCCCAACGCCGGGCGCATGCAGCAGGTGATTCTGCAGGCCGACGCCCCGGCGCGCATGCAGCTCGACGATGTGCTCAATCTGCGCGTGCGCAACACCAGCGGCGGCATGGTGCCGCTGCGCGAAGTGGTGACGCCGGTGTGGAGCGAGTCGCCGCAGCAGATGATGCGCTTCCAGGGCTTCCCGGCGGTGCGTATTGCCGGCGGCGCGGCGCCTGGCGTTTCCAGCGGCGCGGCAATGGCCGAGATGGAGCGCCTGGTCGCCCAGTTGCCTCAGGGCTATGCGGTGGCCTGGACGGGCCAATCACTGCAGGAGCGCCAGTCGGCGGCCCAGGCACCGATGCTCATGGCGCTCTCGGCGCTGGTGGTGTTCCTGGTGCTGGCGGCGTTGTACGAGAGCTGGTCGATTCCTTTGTCGGTGATGCTGGTGGTGCCCCTCGGTCTGCTCGGCGCGGTAGCGGCGGTGATGCTGCGCGGGCTGCCCAACGACGTGTTCTTCAAGGTGGGGATGATCACCATCATCGGCCTGTCGGCGAAGAACGCCATTCTGATCGTCGAGTTCGCCCGCCAGCTGCACGGCGAAGGTCGCTCGCTGGTGGACGCCGCGGTGACCGCCGCACGCCTGCGCCTGCGGCCGATCCTGATGACTTCGCTGGCCTTCACCCTGGGCGTGGTGCCGTTGATGCTCGCCGCCGGCGCCAGCGCCGAGACCCAGCACGCCATCGGCACCGGCGTGTTCGGCGGCATGCTCAGCGGCACCCTGCTGGCGGTGTTCTTCGTGCCGTCGTTCTTCGTGTTCGTGATGGGGCTGCAGGAACGCTTTCAGGCTTGGCGCGCACAGCGCACCGCCGCAGTGCCGCAGCCTGGTGAGGAGCAATGATCATGCGTTGTTTTCTGGTAGTCGCCCTGGTCACCGGTTTGTCGGCCTGTTCCATGACGCCCGAACTGGAGCGCCCGGCGCCACCGGTGCCGGTCAGCTTTCCAGAGGCTGCTGCGCTGCAGGGCGCCGCCGTGCCAGCCAGCGAAATGGGCTGGCGCACGATGTTCGCCGACCCGCAGTTGCAGCGCCTGATCGAGCTGGCCCTGGCGCACAACCGCGATCTGCGTCTGGCGGCATTGAACGTCGACGCTGCGCGCGCGATGTTCAACATCCAGCAGTCCACCCGTCTGCCGTCGGTGTCCCTGGATGCCAGCCGCACCCGCGAGCGCGCCCTGGCGCAGGGCAACAGCGGTGAGTCGCGACGCGAGGTGACCAACCAAGTCGCCGTGAATGTCGGCGTCAGCGCCTTCGAGCTGGATTTGTTCGGTCGCGTGCGCTCGCTGTCAGATGCGGCGCTGGCCCGTTACCTGGCCAGTGAGCAGGGCCGCGATGCCGCGCAGATCAGCCTGATCGGGGCGGTGGCCGACGCCTACTTCGCTCGCCAACTGGCCGACGAGCAGCGTCAGCTGGCGCAGCGCACCCTCAAGGACTGGCAGCAGTCTCTGAAGCTCGCGCGCCTGCTGCAGGACGCCAAGCAGAACAGCGGCCTGGATGTCGCCCAGGCCGAAGGTCAGGTGGCCAGTGCCGAGGCCGATCTGCAGGCGCGCCAGCGGGCCTATGTCCAGGCCGGCAATGCCCTGCAGTTGCTGGTCGGTGAAGCGCTGCCGGCTGACCTGCCCGCGGCGCGGGAACTCGCCCGGCAACCGCTGGTGGCGCGGCTGCCGGCCGGTCTGCAGTCGGACATGCTGCTGGTGCGCCCGGACATTCGTCAGGCCGAACAGACCCTCAGCGCGGCCAATGCCGATATCGGCGCGGCGCGGGCGGCGTTCTTCCCGCAAGTATCGCTGACCGCCTCGTTCGGCTATGCCAGCACTTCGCTGGGCAGCCTGTTCGACCCGAGCCGTCAGGTCTGGCGCTTCACGCCGCAGCTATCCCAGCCGCTGTTCCAGGCCGGGCGGCTGCGCGCTGAACTGCGCCTGGCCAAGGTACGCAAGTCCGAGGCGGTGGCTCAGTATGAGCGCGCCATCCAGACCGCCTTCCGCGAAGTGGCCGATGCCCTGGCCGGCGCGGCCACATTGGACAGCCAGATCGAGGCGCAAACCCGTGTGGTGGCCAGTGCCCAGCGCCGGGTGGCGCTGTCCGGCTTGCGCTATCAGGCCGGCGTCGATGGTCGCCTGGAGCTGCTCGACGCCCAGCGTGGGTTGTACGCCGCCCAGCATAGCCTGCTGGAGCTGCGCTGCGACGCAGCGGTCAATAGCGTGGCCTTGTACAAGGCGCTGGGCGGCGGCCTGCGTGAACGTACTATCATCACCGCCGCGAACGACCCCGCGGCCAACGCCGATCACCGAGAGCAGTAGTCATGTTGCGTGCCGTACCCAAACGCTGGTTGATTCTCGTCGCCGTGATGCTGGCCTTCATGCCCATCGTCATCGACATGACCATCCTGCATATCGCCGTGCCGTCGCTGACCCAGGCGCTCGGCGCCACGAGCACGGAGATCCTGTGGATCATCGACATCTACCCGCTGCTGATGGCCGGCCTGTTGGTGCCCATGGGCACACTGGCCGACCGGGTGGGCAACCGGCGCATTCTGCTCGCCGGGCTCGGCGTGTTCGGCGTGGCGTCGACGCTGGCAGCCTTCGCGCCCACACCGACTCTGCTGATCGCCGCACGAATACTGCTAGCCCTCGGCGGATCGATGATCATGCCCTGCGTGCTGGGCATCATCCGCCGTACCTTCGAGGATGAGCGCGAACGGGCCATGGCGCTCGGCCTGTGGGGCACCGTCGGCGCGGCGGGCGCGGCGGTCGGCCCGCTGATCGGTGGTGCGCTGCTCGAGCATTTCTGGTGGGGCTCGGTGTTCCTGATCAACGTGCCGGTGATGGCGGTGGTGATTCCGGTGGCCTTCGCACTGCTGCCCCGCGTCGAGGAGACTACGCCGGGCAAATGGGCCATCGGCCAGGCGCTGATCCTGATCGCCGGCATCATCAGCGTGGTCTACGCCCTCAAGGCCGGCGTCGGCGGTACCCAGCCGCTGCCGGTGGCCCTGCTGGTGCTGCTCGTCGGCCTGGCGTTGCTGACCCTGTTTACCCGCCAGCAGTTGCGCTCGGCCGAGCCGATGCTCGATCTGTCGCTGTTCGGCCGCCCGGTGCTGCTGGCCGGGCTGATCATGGCAGTGGTCGCGATCGGTGCCCTGGCTGGAGTGGAACTGACCCTGGCGATGGAGCTGCAGTACGTGCTCGACAAGTCGCCGCTTGAGGCCGGCATCTTCATGATTCCGATCATGGCAGCGGCGGCGGTCGGCGGGCCGCTGGCCGGCTACCTGTCCAACCGCTTCGGCCTGCGTGGCGTAGCCAGCCTGTCGCTGCTGGTTTCCGCAGGCGCCCTGGGTTTCGTGGCATTCGCCGATCTGCATGAGCCGGACGTCAGCGTGCCGGTGGTGCTCGCCGTGCTGGGGCTGGCGCTGAGCATCGGCCTGACCGCTTCATCCATCGCCATCATGGGCGCGGTGGAGGCCAGCAAGGGCGGCGCGGCAGGTGCCCTGGAGGCCACCGCCTACGAGCTGGGCACCGGGCTGGGAATTACTTTCTTTGGCGTATTCATGTCCAGCGTGTACGGCCACACCATCGCTTTGCCCGCAGAGCTGGCGGCAGCATTGGCACAGCGGGCTGCGCGTTCGATTGGCGACAGTTACCTGGTGGCCGCCGAGTTGCCGGCCGAGCAGGGCAGTGCGGTGATCGCGGCGGCCAAGGCGGCGTTCTCCAGTACCCATTCGATCTTGCTGTGCACCGCGGCCGTGGTGGTCGGCGTGCTGGCCGTCGTGGTGTTCAGGTTGTTCAAGGGGCAGCGCGGGCAAAGCGCTCACTAGGCACTGTATGAACAGGACCTGCGCTCCGAGTTGTTTCAGTCAGACCTGAGAGGCTGCTACGGGGTAATAGCAGCCGTTCGCCGATCCACTGTGGGAGCGCGCCATGCGCGCGAAAAATCGCGGGCATGGCCCGCTCCCACAGGTGCTGCGCAGATGGCCGCTTCCGCCACTTTGCAGACCGTAGGATGGGTGAAACCCATCAATTGCGATGGGATTCACCCATCCTACGGTCTACCACTACTTCGCCGTCAAAGCGTTAAGTTCGAGCCGATAGCTCGTGAACCGACTCTAAAAAAACGGGCCGCCATTGCGGCGGCCCGGGTATTTCAGAAAACGGCGTCACCACACGGCGATATGGGAGTCCGCGCGTGGCTCGGTGCCGCCGCACAGCACGCCGGTTTGCGGATCACGCACGATGATCTGCCCGCGGCCGTAGTCGGTGGAGTCGCATTCCACATTGACCTGGTGGCCCATGCGCGCCAGGGCCACAGCCACGTCACGCGGGGCTGCCTGTTCGATGCCGACCTTCTTGTCGCCCTGCCACTGCCAGCGCGGTGCATCGAGTGCGGCTTGCGGATTTAGGCCGAAGTCGACCAGGTTCATGACCATCTGCACATGGCCCTGGGGCTGCATGTAGCCGCCCATCACGCCGAACGGCGCGACCGCTTCGCCGTCCTTGGTCAGGAAGCCGGGGATGATGGTGTGGAAGGTTTTCTTGCCGGCAACCAGGGCGTTGGCGTGATTGGCGTCCAGGCTGAATTCCTGGCCGCGGTTCTGCAGGGAGATGCCGGTGTCCGGCACCACTACGCCGGAGCCGAAGCCGTGGTAGTTGCTCTGGATAAACGAGATCATGTTGCCTTCGCCATCGGCGGCAGCCAGGTAAACGGTACCGCTGGCGTGCGGGTCGCCGGCTTCCGGCTTGATCGCGCGCTCGCCAATCAGTCTACGGCGGCGCTCGGTGTAGCCCGGGCTGAGCAGGTCAGCTACGGCGACGCGCATGTGCTCGGGGTCGGTAATGTGATGCAGGCCGTCGGCGTAGGCCAGCTTCAGCGCCTCGATCTGGCGGTGCCAGGTTTGCAGACTGTCACGATGGTCGAACTCGAAGCCCTGAAGAATCTGCAGGGTCATCAGGGCGACCAGGCCCTGGCCGCTCGGCGGGATTTCCCACACGTCATAGCCGCGGTAGTTGACGCTGATCGGGTCGACCCAACGCGGCTTGTAGCCTTGCAGATCTTCCTTGCGCAGGTAGCCGCCGGCGGCGCGCGAGGCCTGGTCGATGGTCTCGGCGAGCTCGCCGCGGTAGAAGCTCTCGCACTGGCTGTCAGCCAGCGCCTGAAGGGTGCGCGCCTGGGCCGGGTTACGGAACAGCTCGCCGGCCTTTGGCGCGCGGCCATCGATCAGAAAGGTGTCGAACCAGGCCTGCATGGCCGGCTCGCGGCGCGCGGTGTATTCGTCCAGCGTCACCTGCCACTGGTGGGCGACCACTGGCGACAGCGGGAATCCATCGGCAGCCAGGCTGATTGCAGGTGCCAGCAGGTCGGCGAACGGCAGGCGACCGAAGCGGCGTGACAGTTCGGCCCAGGCCGATGGGCAGCCCGGCACGGTGACTGGCGTCCAGCCGTACAACGGCATCTCCTTGTGGCCGGCGGCCTTGACCGCCTCGATGTTCAGAGCCGCTGGCGCGTGGCCGCTGGCGTCCAGGCCGTGCAGCTGGCCCTTGACCCAGACCAGCGCGAAGGCGTCACCGCCGATGCCGCAGCCGGTGGGTTCGACCACCGTCAGTGCGGCAGCCGTGGCAATGGCGGCGTCGATGGCGTTGCCACCGCGGCGCATGATGTCAATACCGGCCTCGGCGGCCAGGGGTTGCGAAGCCGCCACCATGCCGCGCCGGGCGAATACGCTCTGGCGCTGCGAAGCATAGGGATAGCGGTGGGCAGAAAAACTCAGCATGCGGTTACCTCCGGCAGTACGCGACTCAGGAACGCCCGCGTACGCGGATGGCTGGGTGCGCTGAAAATTTGTTCGGGCGGGCCTTGTTCGATCAGTTCGCCCTGGTCGAGCACCACGACGCGGTCGGCCACTTCCCGGGCGAAGCCCATTTCATGGGTGACCACCACCATGGTCATGCCCTGTTCGGCGAGCTGCTTCATCACCTGCAGCACTTCACCGACGGTTTCCGGGTCCAGGGCGCTGGTCGGCTCGTCGAACAGCATGGCTTGCGGCTTCATCGCCAGGGCGCGGGCGATGGCCACGCGCTGCTGCTGGCCGCCGGAAAGCATCGACGGGTAGTGGTCGGCCTTGTCGGCCAGGCCTACCTGCTTGAGCAATTGGCGGGCGTGTTCCAGGGCCTGGGCCTTGCTGACACCGAGTACCTGGGTCGGCGCCTCGATGATGTTTTCCAACGCGGTCATGTGCGGGAACAGGTTGAAGCGCTGGAACACCATGCCGATGTCGCGGCGCTGGCGGGCGATATTGCGCTCGCTGTCGCGCACCAGCTTGCCGCCCGGGCGTTCGCGATAGCCCATGGGTTGGCCGTTGACGCGGATACGCCCGCTCTGAATTTCTTCCAGCAGGTTGATGCAGCGGATGAAGGTGGTCTTGCCTGAACCCGAGGCACCGATCAGCACCACCACTTCGCCGCGTTTGACCTGCAGCGACACGCCCTTGAGGATCTCCAGGTCGCCGTAGGCCTTATGGATATCCAGCGCTTCGATGACCAGATCCTGATTACTGCTCTGCATCTCAACGTCCCCTCAAGAGTTTTGCCGTGTAGCTGCCGAACATGCGCTTGGAGGCCGTGGCCGGGCGCCGGTCGGATTGCCCGAAGCGGCGCTCCAGCCAGGTCTGGAAGAAGCCCCACAGGGTGGTCAGCGCCAGGAAGTAAATGGCCACCACCAGGTACAGCTCGAACACCCGGAAGGTCGCCGAGGTGATCATCTGCGTGCTGAGCAGAAGCTCCTGCACGCCGATCACGCTGACCAGGGTGGTGTTCTTGAGCATCAGGTTGAACTCGTTACCCAGCGGCGGAACGATGATCCGGAACGCCTGGGGCAGCACAATGCGGCGCATCAGCTTGCCGAAGGTCATGCCCAGAGAGCGGCCGGCCTCGTACTGGCCCTTGTCCACGGCGCCTATACCGGCACGCATGATCTCCGCCATGTAGGCGCCCTCGTTGAGGCCCAGGGCGATGATCGCCGCCTGCAGGTTGCCCGGTATCACCACCCAGCCCAGGTCCAGGTCCTCGAAGCGGAAGATGCCGCCCGCCGCCAGCGCCGTGTACAGGAAAACGATCTGCACCAACAGCGGAGTGCCGCGCATCAGCCACACGTAGAAGCGTGCCGGTGCCTGGATGAGCGGGTTGCTCGACAGGCGCATCAGCGCCGTCAGCAACCCGATCACGCAGCCCAGCGCCATCGCCAGTACGGCGATGACGCAGGTCATCCACAAGGCACGCAGGTACACATCACTGGGTTGCAGCAGGTATTGCCAGAAGATGTCCCAGTTGAAATTCATCGTGCCGCCCTCAATCCAGCGTGTCGCCAGGGATGTGCCATTTGGTCAGCAGCGCCATGTAGCTGCCGTCGGCGCGCATGTCATCGATGATCTGCTGCACGGCGGCAGACATCTGCTGGTCGTCCTTGCGCACACCAATGCCGGTGAGGATGCGGCCGAACGCCGGCACGGCTTCCTCGAACATGTCCGGCGCCATCGCCGCGTAGTAGCCCGAGGTTTCCACGGTGGTGCCGTAGGCATCGACCTGGTTGATGCGCAGCGCCTGGAAGGCGTCGGTGTCACTGTTGTAAACCGCCAGTTTCATCGGCGCTTTACCGTCCTTGGTCAGTTTGTCGTTCTCGGCTTCGAGCAAGGTCTTGATGGTCGAGCCGTTGAGCACCGCGACCTTCTTGCCGGACAGGTCGCCCATCGCCTTGACGCCCTTGGGGTTGCCCTTGGGCACCACTACCGACTGGCTGGAGTACATGTAGTTGACGATGTCGATCACCTGGCGGCGCTCGGGCTTATCGAAAAGCTGGTCGACGATCAGGTCGCACTGGCCGGCCAGCAGCGCTGGGATGATTCCGGAGAAGGGCGTGACGCGCCACGACACTTCCTTGTTGCCCAGGCGCTTGGCGATCTCCTCGCCCAGCTCGATGATCATCCCGGTTGGCTTCTGCGCCGCGTCGAAGGAAGCCAGCGGTGGGGAATCCATGCCCGAACAATACGTCAGCTTATTAACGTCCTTGAGGCGATCTGGAATGACCGGTGCAGCAGAGGCCAGCGAGGCGGCCAGGCTGAGGGAAATTGCGGCGGCTAGAGAGCATGTTAGGCGCATGGTGGTACTCCGTTTGCTGTGATCGAAAGGGCAGCAGTGAAGTGGGATGAGAGGCAGTCGTTGGCGACCGTCCGTTGTTATTGTTCGGTTTGCAGGAACTGGGTCAGGGCCGGCAAGGTGCCCTCGATGTGCTCGCGGATCACCCGTTCGGCCAGGTCGGCATCGCGGGTGCGCAGGGCGTCGAGCAGCTTGTCGTGTTCTTCGCGGTCGCTGAGCGGCTTCTCGCCGTGTTCGATCCACAGGCGCATCGGTGCCTCGGTCAGCGAGTAGAGCGCGATGATCTGCTTCATCAGCCGCGGGCGCTCGGCGATGCTGCACAGGTATTCGTGAAAGATGCGGTGGCGCGCGACCCATTGGGCGGCGTCGTCGCGGCAGTCGTCCATGTCGTCGAGCAGGCGCTCGAGCAGGGTCAGGTGGCGCTCGGTTACCTTGCTGACCGCCACGCGGATCGCCAGGCCTTCAAGGGCGCTGCGCATCTCGAAGACTTCGCTCATTTCCTCGATATCCAAACCACTGACCACCGCACCGCGGTTGGGGCGCAGGGTGACAAGGCCCTGGGCATCCAGGCGGCGAAAGGCTTCGCGCACCGGCATGCGGCTGGTGCCTATCTCTGCAGCGATGTCCTCGGCCACCAGCCGGTCACCCTTGCGGTAACGCCCCGCGCAGATCGCGCCGAGCAGGAAGTTGTACGCCTCCTCTTCGGCAGTGACGGGCGGGCGCTGGGCATAGAGCGGAACAGTCAGCATGGCGGCAATCCTGAATAAATGTATCCAATTATCCGTTTATCCAATAAGGCAAAACGCGGGCCAGGTTTGGAAAGCTGAATAATTCGCGAGGGATAACAGAGAGTTAGGCGAAGACCGTGGATTTTTCGTAGAAAGCGCGGTGATGAGCGTGTCACCAAATGAAGCACGCTGGGTGCCGATTGCTCACTTAGTGGGCGTTTTGGTGGCAGAGCGGAGCGGGAAATGTAGATGTATCGATGGGCTAGGTGTTGCGGGTATCGCCTTGCGGTCGATACCCGCAGTACCCCTCAGCGGCGCTGGGCGCTTACGGGGGGCACGCGGCCGGCCCAGGGTTGGGCCTGTTCCAGCTGCGCCGCGAGGGCGAGCAGGGTGCCTTCTTCGCCGAAGCGGGCGGCGAAGTGCGAGCCCAGGGGCAGGCCGCCGGCGGTCCAGTACAGCGGCACCGACATGGCCGGTTGGCCGCTGGCGTTGAACAGCGCGGTGAACGGCGAATAGCTGTGGAAGCGGTCGATCAGGGTGGCCAGGCTCAGGCTCTCATCGAACGGGTCCAGGGTGCCGATCAGCGGCGGTTCGCGGGTCAGCGTCGGGGTGAGGATCAGGTCGTATTCGGTGAGAAAGGCGGCCAGGCGCCGGCCCAGCATGTGAATGCTGGCGACCGCATCGGCGTAGCGAGCACCGCTGGCGTTGCCCTTCTCGCGCAGGATGATGCGCGTGCGCGGCTCCAGCTCTTCGAGGCTGACCGGCGCGCCGCGCATCTCGCCGACCAGGGTGACGTAGCTGCTGGTGCTGGCGCCGATGATGTCGAACACCTGATCGAGAAAGGCCAGGGCGTCGACCGGCAGGCTGGCGTGCTGCACATGGTGGCCGAGGGATTCACACAGCTGGGCGGTGTGGCGCACCGCAGCCAGCGCCTCCGGGCCGGTGGTCCAGGGCGTCAGGTGCTCGACCAGGGCGATGCGTAGCGGGCGCGGCGGGCGGCGCAGGCTGTCCACGAAGGGCTCGTGCTGCCACGGCGCAGCGTAGGGCGCACCGAGGTCGGCGCCGGCGGTGATGTCCAGCAGCGCAGCGCTGTCGCGCACCGACATCGTGATCGCGTGGGCGGTACTCATGCCCGCCCAGCCTTCGCCGGTCAGCGGGCCGCTGGGCATGCGCCCGCGGCTGGGTTTGAGGCCGAACACGCCGCAGCAGGAGGCCGGCACGCGCAACGAGCCACCGCCGTCATTGCCATGGGCGAAGGGCACCACCCGGGCAGCGACCAGTGCCGCTGCGCCGCCGCTGGAGCCACCAACGCTGCGCGCGGTGTCCCACGGATTGCGGGTGGCGCCGAAGCGGGTCGACTCGGTGGTGTAGGAGGTGCCGAATTCCGGCGCCGTGGTGGTGCCGATGAACTGGCAGCCAGCCTCGCGCAGGCGGCTGACCAGGGTGTCGTCCAGCCCCATGCGTGCTTCGCCGAGTGCCAGCGAGCCGTTACTCATCCGCGCGCCGTCCAGCGGTGCGAACAGATCCTTGATCAGCGTCGGCACGCCGCGAAACGGGCCATTGCCGAGCTTGGCCTGGCGGGCGCTGTCGTAGAGTTTTTCGGCTACTGCGTTGAGCTGCGGCTCGACCTGTTCCAGGCGCGCGATGCTCGCTTCGAGCAGCTCGCCGGGGCTGACCTCGCCTTTGTCGACCAGGCCGGCCAGGCCGGTGGCGTCGTAGTGATCCATCAGGGTGTGAATGTCGCTCATGGCAAACCTCGGCTAGTGAGTAACGCCCGCTGGCACGCCAGCGGGGCAAAGGGAAATTCAGGGATGGGAGACGACGGGCGCGGCGCGTGGGCCGACCAGTGCGGCGACCAGCCAGATGGCCGCGCAGGCCAGGCTGGCGGCGGCCAGCCAGCCGATGGCGTCGCGCAGGTCGTAACCCAGTGCCGTCAGCGTGGCGACCGCCAGCGGGCTGGCGAACTGGCCGATGTACAGGCAGGCGGTGAAGCCGCCCAGGCCGCGGCCGCGGGTGGTGGCGCTCAGGGCGTTCATTACCGGCGCCATGGCGTTGGGCACCAGGAGGCCGACGCCAAGGCCATGGACGACCACCGCGATCAGCATGTCCTGATAGCTGCCAGCGTGGATCAGCAGCCACAGACCGGTGGCCATCAACCCCAGCAGCAAGGCATTGCAACCGGGAATGCCAAGGGCGCGGCGCAGCAGCGGCCAGGCTATCGAACCACCGAGGCTGGACAGCAGGCCCAGGCCGGCGCAGGCGCCGATCATCGTGCTGGAGGTGATGCCCATGCCCGCCAGCAGCAGCGGCGACTGCACCGGCACCACCACGGCCAGCACCATGCCGCCGAGAATCAGCAGGTAGCCGACCACCAGACGCGGGATGGACACCGGTGTGTCGTCCGCCTCGAGGCTGCTCGCCACCCGCACCGGCGGTTCCCAGAGCACCCGCAGCATCGCGGGAATCAGCAGCAGCGGCAGCAGGTACAGGTAGAACGGCAGCCGCCAGGACTGCTCGCCCAGCGCGCCGCCGATCACGAAGCACAGCGAGCCGACCAGGCCGATGGCGACCACCTGCAGGTTGATCAGACGCATGCGGTCCTCGCCCTGCCAGTAGTCGGCGATCAACGCGGCGCAGCAGGTCATGATCGCCGCCTCGGCGCAGCCGAACAGCAGTCGCGCCCCGACGATATGGCTGAGGTCATCGAGCAGTGCCGGCAGCACGCCGAGCAGCGCGTACATCAGCGTGGCGATGACCAGCAGCGCCTTGCGACCCACGCGGTCGGCGATCCAGCCGGCCAGCGGGGCGAACAGCGCGATGGCCAGGGCCGGCCCGGTGATGGCCAACGGCACCAGCACATCGGCGCGCGGCTCCAGCGGGCCGAATTCGGCGCCGAGCTTGGGCAGGATGGGCGCGACCATCACCGAGCCCATGATGGTCAGGCTGCTGCCCAGTACCAGCACCAGCCCTTCACGGCGGGTCACGGCCTGGCGTGCGTTGCCTTGGGATGACACGGAAGATTCGATCGTCATGGCGGCCACCTCAGAAGCTGTACGCGACGCGCAGCGCGACGTTGTAGCCTTCGCTGCGGTTCTCGGCAACGAACTCCTTGTAGGCATGCAGCCATACTGGCGGCAGACCGGGTTTGAAGAAGCTCACGGCCGGGCCGACGGCGATGACCCGGGCGCGGTTGCCGGTCTGCAGGTTGGGCGCGTCGTCATCGCTGATCTGCTGGTAGTAGTAACCGCCCAGGCCGACGGTCCAGGGGCCGACGTGCTGGCCCACGGCGAGCTCGTGGCGGTACTCGGTGCCGCTGCGGTAGTCGGTGGCGTGGTTGCGGCTGTTGATGTCCAGCTGCTGGCTGGACGACACCTCGAAGCCGCCGTCGCTGATCCAGGTGGCGTTGAGCACCGGCGAGACGGTCCAGTGATTGAGGCCGGGGGAGATCAGCCGGTCCTTGTCGTAATCGCCGGTTGGCGCCTGAATCTGCAGGCTGGTATTGACGAACAGGTTGCGCGAAACGTCCCACTGCAGGATCAACGGGGTGATCTGGGTGTCGGCTTGGCGGAACACTTCCTTCTCGAAGCGCAGGGGGCCGAACGGGGTATCGACCTTGAGGCGAGCGTCCATTTGGAAGAACGGCTGGACGATGGCGAAGCCGTAGCGGGCGCCGAACAGCTGCTGGTCGGTCATGCGGATGTAGGCCACGCCAAGCGACAGCACGTCCAGCGAGAAGGCGTTATTGACCTTCCTGCCGTCGCCATCCTTCAACTGGTTGGTAGAGTAGTAGGCCGCGCGCACGCCCAGGGTGCCGAACGGCGTGGGCGGCGGCGTCATGCCGGCACCGAAGTCGTTGAGCCCGGCGGGCGTGGTGGGTGCCCCGTTTTCCGTGGCCTGGGCCTGGCTGCCGAGCAGCAGGGTGGCGCCGAGAAGGGCGGAGAGATGAACGAGTGACGCACGGCGAACCGTCATGGCTGACCCCTTTTATTATTGTGTGGGAGGTCAGCCTAGGGCGGCTTCAGCGCCTGCCGTTATCCGTTTTCAGCACAGTATTGGCGAGCCTGACGCAAGGTCTCCGACGGCTTGCAGCCGAACAGCTGGCGGTAGTCGCTGGCGAAGCGGCTCAGGTGCCAGAAGCCCCAGTTGGCGGCGATGCTCTGTACCGAATCGGCCTCGCTGGCGTGGCGCAACTGGCGGTGCACGGCGTTCAGGCGGATGGTGCGCAGGTAGGCGATCGGGTTGATGCCCAGCGCTTCCTGAAAGCAGTACTGCAGCTTGCGGCGGCTGGCGCCGATCTGGTTGCACAGCTCGAGAATGTTGATCGGCCGCTCCGGATGAGCCAGGGCGTAATCCCGGGCGCGGTCGACCATGCGCCGGCGCGCGCTGGGCGACAGCGAGTGGTCGTCTTCGCTGTCGATCAGCTCCAGCAGATGCATGATCACCGCATCGCGGATGGCGCCGCGGATGGTGCCGTGGTCGAGTAGCGCGGCGCCGGGCGCCTGCTGGTCGAGCACGCTGCTGAACAGGCTGATCAGCTGCTGCTGGTCGGCCTGGCCGAGCAGTTGGTAACAGCGCGACAGACGCGTCAGGTCGAGTTCGCGCTGTTGCTGGTGCAGGGTGCGCTGCAACGATTGCTCGTCGATGGCGATGCACACTGCATCCAGATCGCCGTGCACGCGCAGTTCCGGCAGCTGGGCACCGTGGCCGATCAGCAGGCTCGGGGCGTGAATCGAATGGCCCCCGCAATGCACGTGCGGGTCGGCGCAGCGCATCGGCAGGGCGAAGACGATCGCGCCGGGCCAGGTGGCCGCCTGCTTGAGCATCGCCTGGTTGGCGCGGTCGCGGATCAGCTGCATGCCGTCGAGCTGCACCTCGAGTATCTCGCCGCTGAAGCGGCCGGCGCTGAGCTGGTCGTAACGCAGCTGCCAGCCGGACAGTTGCGCGTGTTCCTCGATATCCTGAGAGCGCCGGTAGCGGATTGCCGAAGGCGGCGCGGATTGAGGCGAATCGGACATGGTGACCAGAGAACTGTGCATTTTCGAAACCTCTACTGCGGTTCGATGCGGTTGCTCTCACAATAAGGCAATTTCCGTTCCGTAAAATCGATTAATGATTAACAATGTTAACTTGTGCCGAAATGGGATAGCCGACTACGGCGAGCCGGAAGGCTGAGCATGCGTGAAGTAGGCGTCTAGATCGCACCATTGCCGTTGGGCATGAGCGGTATGCACCGCGTTCATTTGACCCTCGCGGCTTGAATGCATAGGGTGGCGACCCGTTTTTTCCAGACTCAAGGTCGCCCATGTCCGCTCGTCCCAAACTGCCGTTCACCATCTACCTGCTGGGTGCGACGATCTTCTCGCTGGTCACGGCCGAATTCATGGTTGCCGGCATGATGCCCGCCCTGGCCGAGGCGTTTTCGGTGAGCCTGGGCGAGGTCGGCAACCTGATCGCCTTCTACGCCCTGGGCATGGCGCTCGGCGGCCCGCCGGTGACCGTGCTGCTGCTGTCGCGCGGCATTGGTAGCAAGCCGGCGCTGGTCGGCTTGCTGGCCGTGTACGTATTGGCCGGCGCGCTGGCCGCGGCGGCCACCAGCTACCCGGTGTTGGCCTTGGCGCGGATCATCATGGGTGTGTCCAGTGCGGCCTGCATCGGCCTGTGCATGACCCTGTGCGCGGCGATGGTCTCCAACCAGGAACGCGGCCGCGCGGTGTCGGTGGTGCTCGCCGGGCTGATGCTTTCGCCGGTGGCCGGCGTGCCGATGACCGCCTGGATCGAGCAGCATTACGGCTGGCGCGCCAGCTCCTGGGCGGTGGTCGGCCTGGCGTTGACCTGCACCCTGCTGGCCGCCATGCGCCTGCCCAAGGGCGAGGCCGGTGGCGAAGCACGGCTCGGCGAGCAGATCAAATCCCTGCGTACCCGCCCGTTGTGGGGCGCCTACCTGACCAGTGGGCTGATCATCGGCGCGACCTTCGCAGCCTTCAGCTACTGCACGCCGATCCTTATTCAGGAAGTCGGCCTGGCGCCTGGCCAGGTCGCACCGATGCTGGCGCTCTACGGCGTGGCCAACCTGATCGGCAACATGCTGGTCGGCCGCGTCGCCGACAGCCACACCATCGGGGTGGTGGGCCTGGGCCTGGCCATGATGGTGCTGGTGATGAGCATCTTCGCCCTGGCTGGCGACAACCTGTGGCTAAACCTCACCTGCTTTATCGCCATCGGCCTGACCGGCGTGGCGCTCAACCCGGCGATGGTCGCCCGAGTGATGAAGGCCGCCGAGCCCGGCGCGCTGGTCAACACCCTGCACACCTCGGTGATCACCGCCGGGCTGGCATTCGGTAGCTGGGCTGGTGGTGCCGCCATCGAAGCCGGCTATGGCCTGCGGGCGCCGCTGTGGGTTGGCGCTGCCATCGCGCTGGTGGGGCTGCTCAGCGTTATTCGTCCGCTGGCCAGCCGCCGTATGGCCGCCAACTGCGCCTAAGCGATTTCTTATCGATAACGCTGTGCGCTGCTCTCAGCTCGATCGCTACGTCTTGCAGCGGCCGAGCTGTCAGAGCTTCCTCTGCTAATCGGCGTTCTGCCCGTAGGTCCCACAAAAAGTATCGGCACTCGGCGATGCTTAGCTAAGAGTCAGATTGGCAAGCCGCCTGTGGCTAAGGCGCCACAGTGCTGCCCCGCCTGATCTTCGCTCGGAAGCCTTTCAGCCCTAGATCCTTCAGCTATCTGCTGCGTCACAGTCTCGCCCGGCAACACGCAGGTGCCCAAGCCTGAGCGCGGGCAATCGACAATTAAGATCCGTCTGATACGCCGTTCAGCGACGGCAATGCACCATGGTCTGGCTTACCGATGAGGTCGGCAGTCAACCATCCAACCGTAAAAGGGGCATTGCAATGCTGAACACTCTGAGCAAACTCACCCTCGCCTGTGGCGCGACCTGCCTGTTGGCCAGTACCGCTTCTTTCGCCGACAGCGGCCAGATCGTCTTCAATGGCTCGGTTACCGACAACGCCTGCACTATCGCCACCTCCGACATCACCAAGTCGGTCACGCTGGACCCTGTGCGTATCGCTGATTTTGGTACGGCAGTCGGCTCCAAGGCCAAGCCTAAGAACTTCTCCCTGAGCCTGGAAAACTGCAGCATCGATGCCAAGCAGAATGCATCCATCACCTTCAGTGGCCAGCCGGATAGCAGCGATCCGACCCTTCTGGGCTTGACCGGCGAAAACCAAGTCAAGGGTATTGCCATTCAGATCGACGATGCGCGCAACGGTAGCAAGGTTGCGCTCAATGCCCCGGTCGAATACGCCCTGCGCAAGCAGAGCAACACCTTTGACTTCACCGCCTCCTACGTGCGTACCGCCGCCGATACGGTGGTCGGTTCGGGTGACGACGCCGTGACCACGCCAGGCATCGGCACTGGTCAGGTCAACGCCCTGGCGACGTTCGACGTGACCTACCGCTAAGACCTCTTCCTGCTTGCCGCGGGTCGCGTTCAACGGCGTGCCCCGCGGATTTCAAAGGTTATCGATCATGGGTTTGAAATTCTTGCTGTCTCTGCCGCTGCTCTCTCTGTGGATATCGTTCAGCGCCGACGCGGCGGTGATGGTTGGCGCCACTCGCCTGGTCTATGACGGTGCCTCTAAAGAGGCCAACCTTGCCGTGAGCAATCGCGGTGATGATTCGCCGTTCCTGGTGCAGTCCTGGGTGAGCCGCTACAACGGCAGTGAAGCCAGCGTCGACAGCTTTATCGTTACGCCACCGTTGTTCAGGCTCGACGCCAACAAGGAAAACATCCTGCGCGTGGTGTTCACCGGCGGAGCCGATGTGCCTCAGGACCGCGAAAGCCTGTACCTGATGAATATCAAGGCGATTCCGGCCATGAGCGACGATCAGCGTGACAAGAATGTCCTGCAGATCGCGCTCAAGACCACCATCAAGCTGTTCTACCGGCCGGCAGGCCTGCAGGGCTCGCTCAAGGAAAGCGTGACCCGGCTGAACTGGGCTGCGAAGGCAGGCACGCTGTCGGTCGACAATCCCTCGGCTTTCCACCTGGTGATCAGCGAACTGAAAGTCAACGGCCAGGCCATCGACGGCGCTGTGGATGCGCTGCGTCCTGGTGAGCACCGCGAGTTCTCCGTCAAGGCCAAAGCCGGTGATGAGATCGCGCTCGGTTACATCGACGACTACGGCACCCATATCACCGCCCCCATCGTTCGTCTGCACTGATACGCCTTACCCGCCATCCAGGAACTTCCATGTCTGCTTCGCTCCCATTCATGCGCCGCCGCGCCGTGAAGGCCGTCGGCTGCCCGCTGGCAGCCGCACTGGCCCTTCATCTGGTGCCAGCGCAGGCGGGCTTTCAGTTCGATCCGACGTTTCTGGAGATCGGTGGCGGGCAAGGTTCGGCTGAGCTCCAGCAGCAGATCGGCGTGATGAGCGAGGGACAACTGCCGGGTATTTATCGTGTGGATATTGCGATGAACCAGCGTTTTATCGAGCGGCGCGATATCCGCTTCGTGCGTGTCACAGAGCGCTCCAGCCAGTCGGATACAGGCCTGTTTCCCTGCCTGGATGCCGACTTCTTCCGTAGCCAGGGAGTCGCCGAGCAGGTGCTGGCCAAGCGCACCGATAGCGACCCGAGCTGTCTGGCATTCGATCAGGGCCTGGCCGGCGTGAGCTACGACTACGACTTCAATCAGCAGACCCTGTCGATCGAGGTGCCCCAGGCCTACCTCGGCGATATTCCCTTCGAGGTTCGGCGCCGCCAGTGGAGCAGCGGCGAGCGTGTGGCCTTCACCAATTACTCAGTGTCCGGAAGCTCCGTCCAGGCTGAAACGGGAAGGCGTCAGGATCAGTTCGCCAGTTTGCGCAGCGGCGTGAATGCCGGCGACTGGCGTTTGCGAAACTTCTCCACCTGGCGTCAGGGCAGCGGCACACCGGGACGTTGGGAGTCGCTGGAAACCTATGCCCAGCGCGACATGGGCGACATGATGGCAATCGCGACCGTTGGCGATGCCACGACCGAAGGCGATCTCTTCGATGCCATCCCTTATCGCGGCCTGGGAATAAGCTCTGACCTGGAGATGCTGCCCGACAATGCTCGAGGCTTCGCTCCGGTGATTCGTGGCATCGCCAATGGGCGCTCGCGGGTGATCATTCGTCAGCGCGGTTATGTGATTCATGAGCAGTGGGTGCCTTCGGGGCCTTTTGCCCTGACGGATCTGTACCCGACGGCCAGCAATGGCGACATCGAGGTCACTGTGGAGGCGGCTGATGGTCAGCTCCAGGTCTATACCCAGTCGTTCTCGTCGGTGCCGTACATGCTGCGTGAAGGGCAGCACACTTATTCCTTGTATCTCGGTCAGTATCGCCCGGCGACCAGCGCCGACCAGATTGCCCCGACGTTCGTGCAGGCGACCCTGCGCCGCGGCCTGGCGAATGGCACCACGTTGTTCGGTGGCAGTTTGCTCAGCGATGGCTATGGCGCCGGCCTGTTTGGCATTGCCCATGACTTCGCCGGTTTCGGTGCGGTGTCCGTCGACCTGACCCACGCCCGCGCTACCGATCTGGGAGCGAATCTGTCCACGGCCAGTGGTCAGTCGTTGCGCTTTCGCTACTCCAAGTCGCTGGCGCTGACCAATACCACGTTCAGTCTGGTGGGCTATCGCTACTCCACCAGCGGCTATTACGCCTTCAGCGAGGCGATCAACAGGCGTATCGAGGCCCAGGCTACTCAGCCGTATCGCGCTGCGGACAACTGGGTGGTGCCGGCGGCTCGTTATCGCAGCGGCCATATGAAAAGCAACTTCAACGCGAACATCTCCCAGCAACTGGGCAGCTTGGGGGCGATGTACGTCAACCTGTCCAAGACGGCTTACTGGGCAAGCGAGGCTGCCGACCTGAGCATGCAGATGGGTTACAACTTCAATGTCGGCAACATCTCCTATTCGTTGGGCGCCGGCCTGACTCAGGGCCAGCGTCAGGACCGCAACCTCACGCTTAGTGTCAGCATGCCGTTGGGCGGGCCGGGCAATCGACGCCTTTCGGCCAGCACCAACCGCAGTACCAGCGGTAGCACCGCTCATATGGCGACCCTCAGCGGTAATGCCTTGAAGGATGACCTGCTGGCCTACAGCGCCAGCGTGTCCCAGCGCAGCAGCGCCGAGCAGCGCACGGTCGGTGGGGCGTTCGCAGCCCAGTACGACGCGCCTCAGGCGATCTTGCGTGGTGGCTACAGCCAGGCCGGAGAGAGCCGGCAGATCGACCTGGGCATCGAGGGCTCCGTGCTGGCCTATGACAACCACCTGATCCTGGGGCAGCCCCTGGGAGAGAGCAATGTGATCGTCGCAGCTCCGGGCGCGGCAGGCGTGAGCCTCACCAACAAACGTGGCGTGCGGACCGATGGCAATGGCTACGCCGTAGTGCCTTCGGCCATGCCGTACCGCAAGAACCGGGTGTCGCTGGATACCCAGAGTATTCCCGAGAATGTCGATATTCAGCAGTTGGTGCAGGAGGTCACGCCTAATCGTGGCGCCTTCGTGGTGGCCGATTTCGAAACCCGAAGCGGTCGGCGGATCCTGTTTCGTATTCGCGACGGCCTGGGCCGGGTGGCGCCGTTTGCGGCCACTGCGGAACTGGTCGCGGCCGACGGCCATTCACTGGGCAGCACCCTGGTGGCCGACAACGGCCGGGCGTTCCTGACCGGCGTACCGCCGCAGGCGCGCCTGCAGGTCAGCGTCGGCGGTCAGCCCTGGTGCAGCAGCGAGTTGCATCTCGACGACGAGCAGGCTGCCGACGGCATCACCCAAATGAACTTTCAATGTGAGCGCACGCCGGATACGGCTGGCGCCGAGGATGCCTGACACATGAATACCAACAACAAGCCATTCAACCGGCGGCGCCCGCTGTCGGCACTCCTGCTGCTGGTTCTGAGTTGGCTGTGCGCCGGCCAGGCTCATGCGTTGATTGACGGCAGTATCAGTTGCAGCGTCTCGGGCCTTCCCTATAACGGCTATACCTTCGAGCCAGGCGCTGAAATAAAAATCCCGTTCAGCGGCAACTGCCAGGCGATCCGGGTGTTTCCCTATGGCGCCGGGCTCAATCACGAGCTGTACCTGACCTCGGGCAGTGGCGTGCAGTTGCAACTCTATGACCCGATTCCGAACATGTATCTCACGGCGTTGCCGCTAGGTAGCTATGGCGGCAACTGCTTCAATCCACGTTGCGCATACATGGCGCCTGGGGCTGCTTTTTCCTACACCTTCTATGTTGTGGGCCGGGCACCAATGTCGCCTGGTGTTCGCCAGGTCAAATTTCGCGTGGGGTATACCGCGATTGGCTACCCGGCTTACGCGGAGTGGCTGTATGAGTACAACTTCAAGTTAACGGTCGCGTCCACCAGTTGCAGCGTGTTGTCGCCCCAGTCGGTCGACCTGTCGTTCGGCAGTATCAGTGGGGCTGACCTGAGCAAGCAGTCGCGGTCGACCAGCATTGTCGTCAATTGCCCGGTAAGCAAGTTGGCGGGTGTTTATCTGGTACCGAGCCAAGGTGTGGTCAACGCCAGCAACGGTATTTCGCAAACCACCCTGTCAGGTCTGAACATGCAGGCGTTGTGGAGTGATACCTCCCGCCCGGTGGAGTTGAGTACCGCTCGTAACATGCAGCTCTTGGCGGGTAATAACGCGTTGAACCTGACCTTCAAGCCCCAACTGGCATCTTCGCAGTCGCCAGCTGGTGCATTCCAGAGCCAGTACACGCTGGTCATCAACTACCTTTGAGGCTTCCATGAAAGTACTCTGGCTTGCGCTTTGTTTCTTCTGTAGTGCTGTGAACGCTGCAGACATGGTCAATATCACCGTAAGTGGCACCCTGAAGCGACCACCTTGCACACTGAGTTCGTCGACAACCTTAAAGGCCGAATTCGGAGACGTGCGCACAGATCAGGTTTCCGAGACCGGGACGAAAAACCTGCCTGTGACCCTGAATTGCCCAGCCGGCTCGTCGCTGAAGGTCGGCTTCAGCTCCACCAATGGCACCTATACCTCCACGGTTGCCAAGACCACTGTCGATAACTTGGGGGTGTCCTTGCTGTGGGCCGACAACTCCGCAGCCAATCTGCAAGGCACGACCAAGACCTATAGCAACCTCAGCGGGACCGTGAACCTCAGCCTCAAGGCGCAACTGGTCAAACGCGGTGATTTGTCGCCTGGGCAATTCAGTTCGGCCATGGTCATGACGATCACTTACCTATGAGAGCGTTGTTCTGGATGCTACTGGCGGTATCGGGCAGCGTGTTGGCGCAAGCCGCGGATACCACCCAGGTTCAGGTCAACGGCAAGCTGGTCACGCCACCCTGTCGCCCTGGCTTCGCGACCTCGATGAACGTGAAGCTTGAAGAGGTCAGCGTACGCCAGTTGCTCGATGGCGATGCTCGCGTCACCGAGGTTCCGCTGACCTTCGACTGCCGTCCTGACAGCCGGGTGAGTCTGGTGCTGTCAGCCGGATTGGGCAGCATCGACACGCAGACCTTGCGCACCAGCCGCGAAAACCTCGGGTTGCGCCTGATGGGTGTCGATGGCAAACCCGGCATCAGCCTGGGGCAAACCAGTAGCTGGACAGTGGGCAACGACCCATTGCAGTTGACCCTGCGTGTCAGGCCGGTGTCATTGGGCGAACTGCCAGAGGCCGGTGCCTTCAGCGCAACCCTGTTGATGCAGATTCTCTACCTCTGATCACTGGAACTGCCTGGCCTCGATGCAGTAGGTCAGCAGCGCCTGGTCACTGTCCGCTTCCAGCTTGCGCATGGCCGATATTTTCTGCGCGCTGACGGTCTTGTTGCTGCGGCAGAGTTGCCGGGCGATGTCGCTGACGCTCATACCGGTGACGAACAGGCGCAACACCTCCAGCTCCCTGGGCGACAGCTGCTCAAAGCGCTCTTCCACATGATGGGGGTTGGCGATCACCGAGTGGCTCTCGGCACCAACGCTTTTGTAATGGCGCTGCGCGCTGAGGGCACTCAGTGCCTTCTCTATTTCGTCGTGCAGATGATTTTTCTGAATCACTCCCGCTACGCCGAGCTCCTGCAGGCGCGTGAGAATCAGGTTGTTGGAAATCATGGTCAGTACCAGCACCTGGGTCTCGGGAAAGTGGCGCAGTATGTACTCGATGAGTTTCAAACCATCGCCATAGGTCGAGTCGCCCGGCATGTTGAAGTCGGTGATCAGCAACTGCGGTCGATGTTGGCGCAGTTGCTCGACCAGCTCACTGGAGTTGATCGCTTCGCCCACCAGGCGGTAGCGCGAATCGCGCTGGACGATCTCGCGAACGCCCAGCAGCACGATGGGATGATCGTCGGCGATGACCACCTTCAGTTCAGGCATTTTGCGCTCTCTTGTCTACGAAGTTGATGATCAAGACAGTTCGCTCTGCAGGCATTGGGCCACGGCCGTCAGTCGGTCGCAGAGCAAACGGATCTGCTGGCTCGCCTGTGCATCGAGCGGGCCTTGGTGCAGCGCGTTCTCCCATCGTTGGCAGGCAACGTACAACGCCTCGGCGTGCACGCTCGCCAAGGCACCGCTGAGGCTGTGCAGGCGCTGGCGAACCTGAAGTCCGTCACTGCGTTGCAGGCCTTCCTCGACCTGCTGGACGTCAGTCAGCAGGGTGTCGGCCATCAATTTGCGCATGTCTGCGGACAGCTCTATCCAACCGTCACGGTCCTTTTCCCGCTCTGGGGTCGGCAGTGAAAGGCCGCTGGCCCGCTTGCAGTGCGACAATAGCGTCTGGCGCAGCAGACTCATGCTCAGTGGTTTGACCACCCAGGCGTTCATGCCTACGGCCAGGCAGCGCCGGCCCTCTTCGCGCAGGGCATTGGCGGTAACGCCGATAATCGGCACCTGCACGCCCTGCTCGCGCAGGGCGCGTGCCAGATCATAGCCATTGAGACGCGGCATGTTGATGTCGGTGATCACCAGATCGAACGGCTGCGTGTTCCATATCTGCAGCGCCTGTTGTCCGTCGCGGGCTACGGTAGGCCTTGCACCCAGGGCTTCGAGTTGCTCACGCAGTACGGCCTGGCTGACCGGGTTGTCTTCGACCACCAGTACTTGCACGTTCAGACAGGGCGCATCCATGCCTGGCAGCATCGGTGTCTGATCTGCTTGCGCTGCCGGGCCGTGTAGCACCGGCAAGGTAATGAGCAGCGAGAAGCTGCTGCCCAGGCCCGGTTCGCTGACCACCCGCATACTGCCGCCCATCAGTTCACTCAGGCGCGAGCAGATCGACAGGCCAAGCCCTGCGCCATTGCCGTCCTGACCCGCAGCGACCTGGTAGAAGGGCTTGAATAGCTGTTCCAGTGCCTTTTCCGCAATGCCGACCCCGGTATCGGTGACCTGCCACTGCAGGGACACGCTGTCATCATTCAACTCCAGAGCGATCAGGCGCAGGCGTACCCGACCAGAGTCGGTGAACTTGATGGCGTTGCCCAGCAGGTTGTGCAGGATCTGCCTGATTCGTCCCGCGTCGCCTTCGATCTGGCGTGGCACCTGTGGATCGATTTCCGTATCGATCTGCAGGCCCTTGTTGCGTGCCGTGGCGGTAAAGCCGAGAACCGCTTCCTCGACCAGTTGGACGGGGTCGAACGGCGCCATTTCCAGGGCCATTTGCCCGGACTCGATCTTCGTCACGTCGAGCACGTTGCTGATCAGCTGGAACAGTACGGTGGACGAACCCTGAATGATTTCCAGGTACTGGCGCTGGCGTTCACTCATGTCGGTGAGGCCAAGCAGTTCCAGGTTGCCGAGCACGCCATACAGCGGCGTACGGATCTCGTGGCTCATGGTCGCCAGGAACACCGTCTTGGCTTCGTTGGCGGCCGTGGCCTGGCGACGGGCCTGGTTGAGATGCAGCGTCTCATCCACATGACGGGTGATGTCATTGCAACCGCAGAGATACACGTCCTGGCCCTCGTAGCGTGCGGCGACTACCACGACCTGCAGGTAGTGCTCGCCGACCTGCAGGCACATCTCTCCCGGTGCCTGCTCGCCGTGGTTGGCCTCCAGTACCTGCAGCAATGAGTCGGTAGCGCCCAGCTGTGCGGCACGCTGGTTTTCCAGCAGCAGTTGCCCGTCGCTGCGCCGTATCACGTACAGGCCCACCGGGGCGTTGTGTAGCATGATGCGGTTGAAGGCCTCGCTCTCGAACAGACGGTCCTGGGCGCGTTGAGCCGGGATGACGATACTGGCCTTGTACCAGCGGTTGATCAAAATGCCGACGAGTACGGCGGCGATGAAGGTCAGGATCAGACCCAGCAACGGCCATTTGGCGTAGCGTAGGAAATCCTGGTAGCTGATCGCATACAGGCCGGTCCAGCGCTCGCCGTTGGTCGAGGCCATCTTGAATCTGAGGCCCTGGCTGGTAAAGCTCAGGCCCATAGGTGCCATGTCGTCGGTCCCCAGATCACCGAGCACGATGGTGCCGTCGGGGGCAATCAGCGTGAACTGGTTGTAGACCGACAGGCGCAGCACGCGCTCGAATTCGTCGACCTGGGCGGTATCCACGACGACGGCGAGGGTCAGCAGGTCGTCGGGAGTGGTGTTGGCCAGGAGTGCCTTGGCGGCATCCACGGTGATCATCGCGACGATGCTGCGGTGATCCTGATAGAGACGCAGCGGTGCCCGGCTCCAGCGCACCTGCCGATCATTGAGGTCGGGCATGCTACGTGTCAGCTGGCGTAGGCGGTCGACCACGGTCGCGTATTGTTCCGGCAGCAAGGGCAAGTGCTGGCGCTGGTCGTTGACGGCTGGTATCGCCAGGCTGGCCTGCCCATTGGGCGCCATGACGAACAGTTGCGGCGATGCATAGAAGGATGCTGCCCAGAACCCGCCGTAGTAGTCGGTCAGTTGCACGCCAAACGCCAGTGCCCGACCGATGTCCTCCTTGTTGAAGCTGTTCGCGTGGGACAGGCTGAACGGCATCGATAGTTCGAAACCCTTGGCCTTGAGCAGTTCCTGGCCCTCAGAGGGCTGAGATTCAATGACCGTTACCGACTGAACCGACTTGAGTGCCGGAAGGTCGCTCTGCCGATAGCCTGTGGCAACGTTGCGCAGAAAACTTTCGTGTTCGTGGACGATCTCGATCACCCGGGCGAAATGGAACTCCACACGCTGCTGCTCGGCCTCCAACAGCCGTGAAATCGCCCAATAGCACGTGCTGCATAGCACCAGTACGAGACCGGTCAGCAACAGCAGTGCCTTGTTCAGGCGTTGGGAGCTTTGCGCCAGCTTGTCCAGGCGCAGGCTTGCATGTTTCATGTTGAATATCGCTCGACTTGAGAGGGGCGGGAGCCAGAGCGCAAAGATCTCTTTACTCCGAGCTTTATCGGTTCGCCTTGCCTGGGGCTTTAACCTTTGAGCTGATGGTTATTGGGTTGGTGGCAATGAGCCATCTTCTATCAATAGTCGAGTAAAGTCATCCCGCGATACAGCATGAGAAATGATGAAGCCCTGGACCTGGTCACAGTTAACGCGCCTCAAGACTGCCAGCTCTTCCTGGCTCTCAGCCCCTTCTGCAACGGTGGTCAAACCTAGCTGGCGGCCCAGGTCAGCGATGCTGAGCAGGGCTGAGGCCAGACTTTCATTGGTTGCACAGCCGTGAACCAGGGAACGGTCTATCTTGAGTTCGGTGAATGGAGTGGATACCAGGTTGAAGTAAGAGCTGTAGCCCTTGCCGAAGTCGTCCTGAGCCAGCCCGAAGCCCATCAGGCGCAAACGGCAGGCACCTGCGTAGTAGCTGCTGGAAAGCTGGGTCATGGAGTTTTCAGTGAGCTCGAAGGTTATCTGCCTCGGCTCCGCCTGGTATGTCCTTACTTGCGTCAGCAAGCGGTCAACCAGGTCATCCTGGTCGAGCAAGTGCGTAGGCAGATTGATCGAAACGGGCAACTGATAACCCATCTGCTGCCAGCGCGCTTGCGCTGCCAGCGTCTGGTCCAGCATGCACGTCAACAGGTGATCTTCAAGCCCGTTGCTTTCGATCTCGTCGAGAAATGCACTTGGCATGAGCATGCCTTCATCCGGATGAATCCACCTCACCAGCGCTTCGGCAGCAACGATGCGGCCATCATGCAGGGATTTCTTGGGTTGAAACCAGGCCTGGATTTCGCCGTTGTTCAAGGCGCGGAGCAGTGTGTTTCTTGAGCGGCAGCCGCGTGGCTGGTCGCTTGGCGATCGTGCCTGCTGAGCCAGCTGTTCCAGGCCCTGGTGCAGGGATCGGATATCGGCGACGCCCACCGGTTTGGAGATCAGCCCGGCCACGCGCAGCCCAAGGTTCTTGGCCACCTGTCCCGAGCCTACGAGCATGCGGCGTGATGCGGCGGTCATGAGCGCCAGAGCTGGCGGTGCTGGCAGTTGGGCCAGGCGTTGTATCAATTGCACGCCGTCCATCTGCGGCATCATCAGATCGCTCAGCAGCAGGTCGTAGCGCCCCTGGGACAGGCGTTCCATGGCGCTGGTACCGTCCCAGACAAAGTCGACTTCGAAGCCGCCAGCGGCTTGGAAGACATTGGCCAGATAGTGGTGCTGAAAGGGATGGTCTTCCACAATGAGCACGCGATAGACATTCAAAGCACGCCTCTCTGATAGGCCTGCAGGCACTGATAAAGCGCCCGCAAGGTAAACGGTTTGACCAGCAGATCGTCCATGCCGGCATTCAGGCAGCGATCGGCCTCATCCAGCATGGCGTTGGCTGTGGCGCCCACGATTGGCTGCGTACAACCCAGTTCGCGCAGCTGCTTGGTGAGTTCGTAACCATTCATGCGCGGCATGTTGACGTCGGTGAGAATGATGTCGAAATCGCCTGCGTGCCAAAGTGACAACGCGTCGACACCGTCACGTGACAGCGCCACTGTGCATCCCAGCTCCTCCAACTGGTCGCGCAGGATCAATTGGTTGATCAGGTTGTCCTCTACAACCAGGACGTGCAGCTGCAGCTTTGGCTCGAAAGGCGTTTGGAGGGGCGCTGGACTGTGCAGCTCCTGTCGACCCTGCGCTTTGCTCACCGCCCTGTTCAGTGCTCGTAGGTCGTTCAGGCCAATCTGCCAACTGGTCGGCGATGCGTTAGGGGTGCCGTGCCCATCGACGACAGCAATCACCCGTGGACCCGGCCATGCAGACAAGGGCGACGAACTGCTGGGCGCGGGATGCAGCTCTACCAATACGGCAGTGCCATCTGCGATGGACAGGCTGGGGATACGCGATTGCGCCCGCGCACCCCAGCGGCGTAGCCAGCCAGCGACGTTATCGGCCAGCTCCTGCACCGTCGACCACACGTAAACGGGCTCGTCGAGCAGCGCCATCGCCCAGGCGCCCGCGTCTGGTCTACTCACTTGCTCCAGCGGCAGCGCGAAGGTGAAGCTGCTACCCAGCCCGGGCTCGCTGAACACGCACAGGGTGCCATTCATCAGATCCACCAGGCGTTTGCAGATCGACAGACCCAGCCCGGTCCCGGCTACTACGTTGGTGGTTCCATTGCTCTGGTAGAAAGGATCGAAGAGAAACGGTTGGTCTTGTGCGCGAATACCCTTGCCGGTATCGACAACCTGCCACTGCAGCATGCAGCGTTCGCCTTCCCGGCTTTGCTCTGTCAGACGCAATACGATGCGTCCGCTGTCGGTGAACTTGAGTGCATTGTTGAGCAGGTTGTTGAGAATCTGGCGAATCCGCGTGACATCACCGCGTACCAGGTCCGGCAGCCGGGGGGCGATACAGGCGAACAACTGCAATTCCTTGCCTTGCGCCGCACCGGTGTAGCTCTGGATCACCTCCTGGGCGAGTTCGAGTGGCGAGAACACGCTCAACTCCAAGGCCAGTTGCCCCGCCTCGATCTTGGAGACATCCAGTACGTCGCAGATCAGCTGCAGCAGCGTCGCCGAAGAGCCTTCGATGGCGTTCAGATAACCCCGCTGCTGCGCGTCGAGCTGGGTGCGACCGAGCAGTTCCAGGGTGCCGAGCACGCCATACAGGGGCGTGCGGATCTCATGGCTCATGGTTGCCAGGAACAATGTCTTCGCCTCGTTGGCCGCATCGGCCAGTGCCCGTGCACGCTGCAGCGCCAACTCCACCAGCTTGCGTTCAGTGATGTCGCTGAACGCGCAGATCAGAACGTCCTCACGCTGGTAGCGGGTAGGTGCGAAGCTCAGGTACAGGTGGCGCCCGTCGGCCATCTGCAGTTCATCGGTGCTGCTGTGCTCGGCCTCGTCGAAGGCGCGGCGAATCCAGCCGTGACACAACTGTTCGCGTTCTCCACCGTCGCCAAGCCACTGTTGCGACAAGGGGTTTTCCAGAACTACGGCACCGTCGCTGCGACGCAGTACGCACAGCGCCACGGGGGCGATACGGATAACCGCACTGCTGAACGCCTCGCTTTCCACCAGTGCTTCGATACGGTGGGCGGCAGGCTCGATCAGCCGCTGGTCGATGTGCCGGACCAGCCAAAGCATCAACGCGCTGATGAAGATGCACAGAACAAGGCACACGGCGAAAGGTGCGGCGAGGCTCGGCAGTAGCGAGCGAAATTCCAGGCTGTAGACGATTTGCCAGTGCGAATAGCTCAGGTGCTTGCGGATGGCTAGGCGGTCTGGCAACCAGCCGCTGCCCTCCCAGCCGAAGCTTGCCGTGGCACGCTGGTTATTCAACAGGCTTAGCGCCCTGGGATGATAGGGCGCGCTGCTCAGAATCAGCTTGCCCGCCCCGTCTAGCAGCATGAAGTCACCTGCCTTTTCGTGCTGCAGGGCACTGAGTAGATCGGGACCATCGACCTCCAGGCCCAGCCAGCCTGAAGTCGGGCTGCGTTCATCCAGTCGGGTGAAGATGTACAGCGGCGAATCCAGGCGGCTTTGTTCGGTGAGCCACAGTTCGTCGGCGGTCGAGACCTTGCCACTGTCCACTTCCAGCAACCGCTGCAGTACGTCGGTGGGTACCGTGTTGGGTGCTTCGGATGCTGCGAAGAGTCGCACCAGTTCCGGTTTTTCCCGCTGCGGGACATAAACCAGATTGACCTGATTGGCCCGCAGGTAATCGAGCATGCGCCTGGTCAGCCAGAGGCTCCACAGGTTGCCCGGTTCGCCTAGGCTGATATGCACTTCTTCGCTGGGGGCGCTGTTGAGTTCGCCCTCGGGTGGCGTCAGATGCCGAACCGTCGAAAGGCCCAGGCTTTTCAGAAGCGTCTGTCTGCTGACGAAGAACGTCTGGGCGTCGGAGATCGCCTCGTTCATGAAGCTGCGGCGCAGTGAAACCTCTTCATTGAACGCCGAACGCTGGTAGCTGTAAGCACCGACGTACACGCCCAGGACCAGTGCCAGGGCAAACAGGCGCAGCAGCCTGCGAGCCGTATGGGGCGTCGAGAAGTCCGAATCGCTGGGCGGGAGGAAATGTGTGAGCTTCATTCTTACAAGGGTAAGAATGTGGAGAGGACGACTGAATAGGACGTATCTGAATCAGTGTCCCCGCCAAAGGGCGAGCTGCTATGCCGGTGTAGCTCGCATGAGCAGCTCCTTGGTGTCCAGGCGGCTGGAGCTGCTCTAGGCGGCGCTTACAGCTCGGTCAGCGTCACCAGGTAGTGGCCTGTTTTCACGGGTTTGCCCGTGGCGGTAACCAGCACATACCGCTGGTCGTGAAGGCGACCGCGAGACGTGTCGGATATGAGTTTGGCCTGCATCTGTGCGCCGTTCGCGGAGCCTGCTTCAAGTGATCGAGGCAACGGTTGTACGGCGACCTTGGCAGGGTGCGATTTGGACGAGCAGGCATCCAGACGCAACGTGTCCGCCACCGATGAGAACGAACAGGCAGGCTCCACGACGCTGCCACTGAAGTGAATGACACCCTGGTTCATGGGGGGCGCCGCGAAGCACGCCGAACAGAGGCCGGAAAACAAAACGAAGACGCGCGCGGACAGTTTCCAGCTCACGTGGATGCTCCAAGGGAAGACGGTGTCCGAGGAGTATCCGCGTGTTCTGTAATTATCTGAAGTGCAGCCGTACGCCGAGCGACGAGCTGTCATGAACGGCTGGCTTTCGCTGGTACAGGTTTATGCGCGCGTTTTAGGTAAGGCCCAATGGCTTTGTGTGAGTGATTGTCGTCGAACGTTACCTCATGGATTCAAAATTCTCGATCAATAGCCAGCCTTTATCGCACCGGGTTGATCAGTCGAGCGTTGAAAGAAAAAGACTTGAGGCCAAACCTGCTGCCATGGCGAGGCCATGCAGCAAAATAGGGGCTGCCAGCCCTCCGCTGCAGATTCGCACCACACCTAGAATCGCCCCCAGGCAGGCCATCAGCACGAACGACGACCGGCTGTGGTAATCGCCATTGGCTATCACGAACACGACGGTCGTCACCATGACGGCGACCCATCGCCAAGAGCGGCTGTTCATTGGAAAAAGACGAATCAGAAAGTGACGGTAGAGAAGCTCGTCACTCAGCGCAGGAATAGTGAGCAGCATCGCGAAGAACACGACCTTCTGGCCCACGGACAGGCTGGAAAGCATCGGTGCGATGAAAGGTTGCGCTTGGCCACCCATTACGGCGTCTACGAGCGTCGTCACAATGAACACTGCTGCCACCAGGGGCAGTGCCATATTCAGGGCTTTGCGGGTGTTGTTTCCCATCAAGGACCGGATACCGCCCCTGCCGTGATACTCGAGCATGGCCAATAGCAGCAATGCAGCGCCTGCCAGCCCTTGTGCAGCCAGCATCCAAAGCGGATTCCAGTTGTCTGGGCCGACCAGAGTGATGGTCAGCATCTGCAGTTCGATGAAAATGAATACCGCGACAATCGCTAGGCACCATCGACCTATCAGGCGCGGTAGCTTGTTCTTTGCTTCATGGGTGAATCTGCTAGTGGACGTCATGCCCCTTCCTCAACAGGCGGTCATACAACGATGCGCTGCAGTCGGCCCTTGGATTAAGGCCATGAGCGCTGTGAGTGCATCACCTGTGAAGCCTAGGTAGCGAAGGGGAGCAGGTTAATAAGACATATCTCAAAAGCAGCGCCTGAATGGTCAGGGAAATTAGCTTTGTGTCGAAGCCTCGGTAGCTGACCTGCCTGCTGCTTGCCGCGGTTCGCCAAAAACAAGCCGGTGCGTCACCACGGTTGCTTCACCAGTCATTGCCCGACAGAATCGCCGGCCGCGCGGCCAAAGCCTGGTCCGCGTTGCTCACGAGGTCGCCGTTGAACCCACGCCAACTCTCCGCACGCCTTGAGCGCGTCGCCGCCCAGGTGCCCACCGGTGCGCGGCTGGCAGATATCGGCACCGACCACGGCTACCTGCTCGTCGCGCTGATGCAGCGTGGCGTGATCAGCGCGGCGGTGGCCGGCGAGGTGGCGCTGACGCCTCTGCGTGCGGTCGAGCGCAGCGTGCGCGAGAACGAATTGGGTGATCGCATCGCCGTGCGCCTGGCCGACGGTCTGGCGGCCATCGAGCCTGGCGACCGCATCACCGCCATCAGCTTTTGTGGCATGGGCGGCGAGACCATTCGCGACATCCTCGCACGGGACAAGGCGCGGCTCGCCGGCCACGAGTTATTGATCCTGCAACCCAATGGTGGCGAGCAGCCGCTGCGTCAATGGCTGATGGATAACGGCTACCGCATCCGCCACGAGGAACTGCTGCAGGAAAACCGCTTCTTCTACGAAATCATCGTCGCCGCGCCCGGCGAGCCGACGCGCTATAGCGAACCTGAGCTGTATTTCGGCCCGCTGTTGCTGCAAGAACGCAGCCCGGATTTTCTCGCCAAGTGGCAGCGTCTGCTACGCCTCAAGCAGCAAACCCTGGCCAGCCTGGCCCGCGCTCAGCAGGGCCAGCCGGACCAGAAGCTGGAGCGCCAGGCGTGCTGGATCGACGAGATGCTGGCTGCGGACGGCGGTTCAGCGAAGCGCTGAATCCGCTGCACTCATTTCAGTTGCCCAGGCGAATGCGCTGATTCGCTACCGCCTCGATCAGCGCTTCGTCGTGACTGACCAGCAGCACCGCGGTGCGGCGTTCCCGGGCGGTTTCCACCAGCAGTTCGATCATCTCCTGCTGGGTGATCAGGTCGAGGCGCGAGCTGGGTTCGTCGGCGAAGATGAACACCGGGTCGAGCAGCAGCACGCGCAGCAGGGAAAAACGCTGCAGCTCGCCGCCGGAGACGTTGCCGGGCAGGCGGTCGAGCAGGCCGCGGTCGAGGCGCAGGCGGTGCAGCAGCCCGTCGATACGGCTGGCATCGAGGCGATGCAGCTTGACCAGATCGGTCAGGCAGCGGCCCAGGGTGACCGTTGGCGCGAAGGCCGCCACCGGGTCCTGGTAGAGCTTCTGGAAGGCCACGCGCGGCGCCTCGCGGTGCTTGGTCACGCTGCCGCTGCGCGCCTGCATCAGGCCGAGAATGACGTCGCCCAGGGTCGACTTGCCGCAGCCCGAGGGGCCGGTCACACCCACCACTTCGCCAGGGCGCGCATCGAAAGACAAACCCTCGAACAGAGTGCGGTCGCCGCGCTCCACGGCGAGGTCGCGCACCTGAACCACCGGCTCGCCGCTCGGCGCTGGCGGCTCATGGCGTGGCCAGCGCGCCGGATCGGCGTTCAGCAGGCGGCGGGTGTACTCATGGGTCGGCGCATCCAGTACCTGCTCGGCGCTGCCGCTCTCGATGACGCGGCCCTTGAGCATGATCATCACCTCGCCACCGAGCTGGCGCGCCACCTCGATATCGTGGGTGATGATCAGCAGCGCGCCGCCCTCGGCGATGCCCGCCTGCAACAGGCTGATCACTTCGCCGATACGCGCGCTGTCGAGGCCCTTGGTGGGTTCGTCGGCGATCATCACCTTGGCGCCACCGGCGTGGGTGGCGGCGAACGCCAGGCGCTGGGCCATACCGCCGGAGAGCTGGAAGGGAAACTTCGCCTCGGCCTGTTCGATGCCCAGCTGCGTCAGATCCCTGCGGCTTTGCTGACGCGAGGCCTGGGCGCTTTTGCCGACCACGAAGCGGTAGGTTTCCGCGACCTGATCGAGGGCGCGCATGGTCGGGTCCAGGCTCAGCCAGGGTTCCTGGGGCAGCACGGCGACTTCGCGGCCCCAGGCGGCACGCCGGCCGCTGGCCTGGCCTTGTTCGCACAGGCCGCCGGCCAGTTCGATCTCGCCGTGGGCCGAGAGGCCCGCTGGCAGGTTGCCGACGATGCCCTGGGCGAACAGGCTCTTGCCCGAGCCGGTCTCGCCGATGATGGTCAGCACTTTGCCCGGCCACAGATCGATGGACAGCGGCTCGACGAGTTGCGCCGTGGCGGTGCGGATGGCCAGGGCGCGGGTGCTCAGCAGTGGTTTCATGGCTTGCGCCCCCCGGCAATCAGCAGCAATGACAGAACGATGAGAAAGATCACGGTGATCGGCAGGGCGATCACCGACGGCGCTTCGGCGAAGTACGGCAGCAGCTCGGTGATCATCAGTCCCAGCTCGGCGGTCGGCGGCTTGACGCCGACGCTGACGAAGCCCAGGGCGGCGATGGCCATGATCGCCGCGGCCGCGCCAAAGGCGGCGATGGTCATCAGCAGCGGAGCCAGTTCCGGCAACAGGTGGCGACGAGCGATGTACAGCGGACCGAAGCCGAGCAGTTGCGAGGCGGCCACCGCTGGCGAGGCCAGCACGGTGCGCGCCAGGGCGCGGGTCATGCGGAAATATTCGATCCACAGCACCAGCGCCACCGCGCCATACAGGGCGAGAAACGAGCCGGGGTAGATGGCCACGATCAGCAGTACCAACAGCAGGCCGGGCAGGGCCAGGAACATCTCGGCCAGCAGCCCAAGACCCTTGTCGACCCAACCACCTTTCCAGGCCGCCAGGATACCCAGCAGCACGCCGGGGATGGCCGCGGTGGCGACGCTGACTAGCGCCAGGCCCAGCGACAGACGCACTGCAGCGGCCAGGCGCGCGAGCATGTCGCGGCCCAGGTGATCGGTGCCCATCGGATGGGCGCTGCTCTGGCCTGCGAGAATCGCGCTGTAGTCCTGCTTGGCGATGTCCACGCCCCAGAACAGTGGTACGCAGACGGCGAAGGCGACCAGTGCCGCGAGCAGGGCGAGGCCGATGTAAAGGACGGTCGCGCGCGGTGCGGGCGCCGCCTCGGCGATGGCGATTTCCAGGCTCATGCGGTTCTCCGGCGCGGGTCGATCAGGTGGTTGAGCAGGTCCACGGCGGTATTGAGCAGCACGAACATCAGCCCCATGGCCAACGCGGTGCCCTGCACCATGGGCACGTCGCGCTGGACGATGGCGTGCACCAGGCCATGGCCGATGCCCGGCCAGGCGAACAGGGTCTCGACCACCACCACGCCTTCGATCAGGTACACCAGCTGTACGCCGAGGTAGGTCACCACCGGCACGCCGATATTGCGCAGGCCGTGGCGCAGGAATACCTGGGTGCCGCTCAGACCTTTGAGGTGCCCGAAAGCGAAGTAGGCGGACGACGCCACCGCCACGGTGGCGTCCCTTGCGACCCGGGAGGAGACCGCCGCGAGCCCCAGCGCCAGGGTCAGCGTCGGCAGGATGGTGTGGGTGAAGCTGCCGTGGCCGGCGGACGGCAGCACCATCAGCCACACCGAGAAGATCATCACCAGAATCACCCCGAGCACGAAGTGCGGGATGGCGCGAGTGACCGTGCTGAGCAGCAGCAGGCCGCGATCCAGCACGCCACCCGGGCGCAAGCCGGCGATCACTCCGATCGGCGGGCCAATCAGAAAGGACAGCAGCACGGCACCGACCGCCAGGCGCACGGAGCTGCCCAGTTCGTGGGCGACCATGTCCATCACCGGCCGGCCGGTAACCAGCGAGTTGCCCAGATCGAGGGTCAGCAAGTCGCCGATCCACGCGGTGAAGCGCCACAGTACCGGTTGGTCCAGGCCCAGTTCGGCGCGCACCGCTTCAGCGGCGGCGCTGTTGACCAGGTCGTAGCCATAGCGCCCGGCGGCGATGCGGTAGGCGGCATCACCGGGCAGCAGGCTCATCAGCAGAAAGGTCAGCGCGCCGATCAGCACGGCGACCATCACCGCCTGCAGCAGGCGAAAGCCCAGCAGGCGGATCATGGGCGCCACCGCATGTTGCTCAGGCCGAAGGTGCGCTCGAACGGATCGATGGCGGCGCCTTCGACCTGCTTGGACACGGCGATGGACTGGCGATACCAGGCGATCGGAATCAGCGGCAGATCGGTCTGCACCCGCTTCATCAGCTCGTTGCGCAACTGCTGTTGCTCGACCGGATCATTGCTGGCCAGCAGTTTGCTCAGGGTCTGGTCGAACTGCGGGTTGTTCCAGCCCAGCGGGCCCCACTCGGCACCACCGTTGCCGAAGTCGGCCATCAGGGTCAGCAGCGGGTCGGGCACCAGGGCGTAGTTGCGGCCGTACAGGGCCAGTTGCAGGGTGCCGTCGTTGTGCGCGGCGGGGATGGCGCTGGCGTTGGCCACGGCGACTTCCACGTCCACACCCACCTCACGCAGTTGCGCCTGCAGGGCGGTGGCGATCAGCGGCAGTTCCGGGCGATCCGAATAGGTAAGCAATTTGAGCTGCAGGCGCTGGCCGTTTTTTTCCAGAATGCCGTCGGCACCCGGCGCCCAGCCCTGGTCCTTGAGAAGGTCGCGGGCGGCCTGCGGGTCGTATTTCAAGGGCGGCAGGCTGGCGTCGTGCCAGGCCGGCACGCTGCCTGCGAACATCTGCGTCGCGCCGGTGCCTGGGGCGCGCAACACGGCAGCGGTGATGCCTTCGCGGTTGATCGCCAGGCTCAGGGCACGGCGCACCTCGACCGGCGCCGTGGCGCCGTTGCCGGCATTCGCCGCCAGCACCAGCACGCGCGGCACCGGGCCCATCAGCACCTGCACGTTGGGGTTGCGTTGCAGGCGCGCGATGCTCGGCGGATCGAGCTGGAACACCAGTTCAGCACCACCGCTCTCGGCCATCAGAGCGCGGGTTTCGCCGCGACCGGCGCCGAGGTAGGTGGCCTTCTCGATACTCGGTTTGGTTCCCCAGTAACCGTCGAAGCGCTCGGCGGCGAGGCGCTGCGGCGGCTCCAGCAGGGTCAGCCGATAGGGCCCGGTGGCGATGATCTGCTTGACGTTGTCGTCGGCGTCATAGGCTGCGCTGGCCAGAATGTTGGTGGACGAGTGCGCCAGCAGCGCCGCCAGCGGTTTGAAGGGCTTGCTCAGGGCGATCACCACGTCATTGCCATTGGCACTGATCGCGGTGATCGGCGCGTCACGCAGCATGCCGGGCTTCTTGCGCGCCGCCTCCAGAGCATGAGCGGCGACGGCTGCGGTGAGGTCGCTGCCATCATGAAACTTCACGCCCTGGCGGATCGACAGGGTCCACTGCCTACCGTCGCCCGAAACGCTCCAGCGCTCGGCCAGTGCCGGTAGTGGCTGACCCTTGGCATCGGCCTCGAGCAGGGTTTCGGTGATCTGCATGCGCTGGAAAATGAAACCGGAAATCGCCGGATCCAGCCCGCCGATCTCGAACGGCGCGACCACGTCGAACACGCGATCTTCGGCGCCGACGTGGCCGGATGTCAGTGTCAGCCAGGCGGCGAGGGCGCCAGCGAGCAGTGAAAGGTGAGGGCGGGTTCTGAGAGGCATGGGCAGATCCTTGGCAAGTCCGATTGACGAGCAGGAGCTAGCGCCACACTGCCCGATAAGAAAAACGGGCGGGCAATATAGTAATGTTATGTTGTATCGTCGAGAAAATGATTCGCAACGTTTTGTTACTCGCGTTCAGATCTATGAGGCGAGCGCCGCCGCGTCGAGCAGCGCGTCGATGAAGATCTCCATGGACGCGCTGCGGGCGCTGCCCTGGCGGGTGATGCAGTGGCAGGTCGCGTGGTAGGCGAAGCGCGCTGGCCATATCGGTCGCAGCACGCCGCGCGCCACCAGCACGTCGGCATAGTGGGTAGGCAGATAGCCGATGAAGTGGCCGGAGGCGACCAGCGAGGCGACGGCTTCGGTCGACGCGGCGCTGGATACGCTGTTGAACGGAAAGGTGAACGGCTTGCGGTTCTCCACCACCAGGCCGCGGTCGACGTACTGGGCGGTGAAGATATCGGCATCGCCAAGCGTGCTGTCGGCGCGTTCGAACACCGGGTGGCCCCGGCCGCAATAGAGGTTCTGTTCCTCGCCGAACAACTCCAGGTAATGCAGCCCCGAGAGCTGGTGATCGAACACGCCGATGGCGAGATCCAGGTCGCCATTGATCACCGCCTGTTCCAGCCCTTCGGCAGTGAGCACCTGCAGCACCAGGCGAGTGTCCGGGATAGCTTCGCGCAGCTTGCCCAGAGCGTAGGGCAGGGGCGCCGGCTCCAGGGTGATCAGGTTGTCCAGGCTGCCTACGCGCAGCGTTTCCGGATGGTGAGCATTGAGCAGCACCAGGCGCTGGCGGAAGCGCTCCATGTCTGCATACAGCTCCTGGGCGGCGGCGTATACCTGGGCGCCTTGCTCGGTCAGCTGGAAGCCGCCCTTGCCGCGCCGGCACAGGGTGTAACCCAGGCGCGTCTCCAGATCCCGCACCGTAACGCTCAGGCGCGGCAGGCTGGTGTTCAGCGGCACCTGAGCGGCGGTAAAGCCGCCCGCCTCGACGATCGAACAAAAGATGCGCAGCATTTTCAGGTCGATATCCGAGAGGTTGGCCAGCATGGTGTCGTCCGCTCATTGGGGCTGTGTTAAAGGCCCGCCGAGTATGGCAGCTCTCCGTTCGCCGCTGTGCTCAGAAATGGGTGCTGATGAAATGCCCGGCCGCCAACACCAACCCCAGGCTCAGTGAGGTGAACGACACCAGCGACACCAGGCGAAACGCCTGCGTGGTGTCCACGGTTTTCGAGAAGGCCATGGGCACGAAGGTCAGCGGGTTGACCACGCCGCCAAACATCACCAGCGCGTAGATCCAGCCCGGCATGTCCGGCACGGCAAGGGCGGTGGAAACCATCACGGTGCCCATCACGATCCAGTCGATATGCGCCTGGCGAATGCGCATCGGGTTGATCACGCCCAGGGCGCGGGCCTTTTCCGGGTAGTCGACGCAGGTGAGCACGGCGAAGCCGGAGAGGGCGCCAAGGGCAAGGGACAGCAGGGCGATGGCAAGCAGTAGGTCGTTCATGATGGATCTTCAGCATGTGAAAAAAGGTGACGCTGGCGAAGGCTCGTCAGCGCCCTTGGGGCGTCACTGGTCTCGCAGCGCGATGCCGGTGCGCGGGCGGCGGTCAACGTGCAGCTCGAACACATCCGGGCGCAGGTAGTGGCCGGCCACGTCGAGGTCGTGGTGCTGGGCATCGACGCAGTCCAGGTCGAGAGTCGCCAGCACGATGCCGGCTTCGCCCACCAGCGGCGGTGCCAGCCATTGACCGTCAGGGCCGACCACGCCCGAGCCGCCGGCGAACAGCACGCCATCGACCGATTGCTCGGCGCCGGCACCCTGGCGATAGGCATCCAGCAGGTCGGCGGGCAGGTCGGCGGTGGTCAGGTACTGGCCGGCACAGAGCACGAAGCAGCGGCCCTCGAAGGCATAGGAACGGGCGGCGATATGGTGCATCTCGGGCATATCCGGCCACACGGCGACGTGGATCTGCTCGTCCTGGGCGTGCAGCGCCTGGCGGGCCAGCGGGTGCCAGTGTTCCCAGCAGATCAGCCCGCCGACGCGGCCGACCGGCGTATCGACCACGCGCAGGCCGGCGGCATCGCCTTGGGCCCACACGTTGCGCTCGGTGTGGGTCGGCGTGAGCTTGCGGTGCACGTTGAGCAGGCAGCCGTTAGCGCCGATGGTCACCAGCGAGTTGTACAGCGAGCCACTTTGCGCCCGTGCCCGCTCGTTGATGCCTATCACCACGCACACCTGGTGCTCGCGCGCGGCGTCGCGTATCGGCGCCAGGCCGTCGTGCATATCGTCGTGGGCGCCGAGCACCGGGCTGTCGGCCAGCAGCCGCTGATACCAGCGCTTGGCGTGAGCATCGTCCCAGCCGGCCATGCCGAATACCCAGGCTGGGTAGCCGCTTAGCCAGGTCTCCGGAAATACGATCAGCTGCGCACCGCGGACAGCGGCTTCGTCGATATGCGCCACGGCGCGTTCGAGCGATTGTGCAGTGTCGAGCACGGCCGGAGGCTGCTGGATAAGGGCGATGGTTTTCTCGTTCATGGGCATGCACCTGAAACGCGGGTGAGCGAGGGCGGCCCGGCCGCCCTCAGAGGTAGGTTTGCAGAAACAAGGAAGTGGCTAGAGCTGATTCGGTGCAGCGCTCGGGCGCTCGTTGCCGGTCAGGGTCAGCAGGTAATAGAGGCCGCCACCCACCAGCAGGCCGGGGATGAAGGCCACGTCCGCACCGCCCAGTGCCTCGGCGACCGGGCCGACATAGAAGGGCAGCGAGAAGAACGGAATCATGCTGAGGAACGCCGCGGCGTAGGACAGGATGCCCTGCCAGGCCCAGCGCCCATAGATGCCCTGGGGATTGAAGATTTCGCTGATCGAATACTGGCCCTTGCGTACCGCATAGAAGTCGACCAGGTTCACCGCCGTCCACGGGATCAGGAAGTACAGCATCAGCAGCACGAAGCCGTTGAAGCTGGTCATGTACGCCTCGGGCAGCGACAGCGAGACGATGATCGACGCCACGCCCACCAGCGTCAGCCCGGCCACGCGCAGGCCGAGCGTTGGGCGCACCGGGCGAAAGCCGTCCACCGCGCTGAGGCCGGTGAGCATCGCACCGTAGCAGTTCACCCCGGTCACCGACAGCTGCGCGGCAGCGCCGACCAGCACCACGAACACGCCGAAACCTGCGAAGAAGTAGTTGCCGGTGGTTACCAGCGCGACGATGCCATCGGCGCCCGGCAGGTAGGTGGCCAGCACCGCGCCCAGCGACATCAGCCACACTGCCGAGCCGGCTGCGCCCAGGTATGTCCAGAAGATCAGCTTGCCGCTCGGCGCATCCTCGGGCAGGTAGCGCGAGTAGTCGGACACGTACACCGAATAGCTGATGTTGTAGCCGGCAGCGAGGGACAGCTGCACCAGAAACGCGGTGGTGTCCCAGTGCGGCGTGGCGGCTACCGTTACGGTCGAGGCCTGGGGCAGGGCGGTGACGGCCATCACCGTGACCACCGCGAAGGTGGCGATCAGCACATAGGTCAGCCAGCGCTGCACGAAGTGCAGCAGGTCATAACCCACCACCGCCAGGATGATCGACAGCACCACCAGCGCCGGGTACCAGAACGCCTTGGAGCCCGGCAGCACCAGCTGCAGCGCCTGGGTGACCAGAATCACCCCGAACACGATAAAGCCGATGTACACGAACACCGTCGCGGCGAACGGCACGATGGCGCCGCGGCTGCCGAACTGCGCGCGGGATTGGATCATCTGCGGCAAGCCCATCTTCGGGCCCTGGTTGGCGTGCAGCGCCATGAAAATGGTGCCGAAGCAGGCGCCGAGCGCCACCGCAAGGATGCTCCACAGCATGCCGAGTCCCATGCTCGGGCCCGTGAAGCCGACCATCATGGTCAGGAAGACGAAATTGCCGGTGAACCAGAACGGTCCCTGGTGCCAGATCTTTCCATGGCGTTCTTCACGCGGCACGTAATCGATCGAGCGGACTTCGAGCTTGGGCAGCTCACGTCCGGCATTGCTCGGCGTGTTCATAGGGCGCCTCTTGTTGTTATGCGCTTATCTGGAAGCCTTTGCACTGCGGGCTGAGCCCATGCCTGCGCAGGCGACCTCAGTATTGGGGGCGCTCTGGAAGGCTGTAAATTCCGGGTTTCTCAAGCTGACTTTCGCGAAAGTGAAAGCATTCGAGCGTGCACAGGCAGGCGTTTTTTGAGGGCGCGTGACGAGGACGAAGGTGAAAGCTAAATACGTTGCTTATGCGGATGGCATATCGGCCAAGATCACTGGATAGCTTGGGCGTCCAAATTTTGGCGACAAAATAAAGTTTCTTGCAGGTAAGTCGATATGAACGTGCAGAGCATGCTCTTGATGCACTGATTAAACCGCAGCCTGGCACTGAAAGATTGCCCTTGGAGAATCCTGCTTGACCGCTCTAGATAGCTACTTTCAGGTACGCCTCAGCCACGTTCTGCTGCTAACCTGTTAAGCCTTGTAACAAAGTTCCGCTGTTTAGCAGCGGCACGCCTTGCCGCCGCTCCTGCCTCGCTCCCCGACCTTCTTAAGGATGAGATCCGCCATGAACCTTCGATCCATGCCCATCGCCCGCCGGAGTCTGTTGTGTTTTGGCACCATTGCCATTCTGGTAGTGATGCTGGGACTGTTCAGCCTTTACCAGATGAGCAATATCCGCAGCGAGAGCGAAGTGATCGAGCAGAACTCGATTCCGGCTATCGTGTCGAGCAGCAAGCTGGCATTGGCGCTGGCACGCCTGCGCCTGGAGACCCTGCGTCTGGCCGCCGACCCCGCCAAGGTCGATGCCACCTACGTGAAGATCCAGGACATCGGCGTGCTGATCGAAGCCGAACTGGCGCGCTACAAAACCATGATCGTGTCGCCCGAGGAGCAGGAGCACTTCGGCAAACTGACCGACATCTTCCATGAGTACCTGCAGCATGACGCGACCCTGGTCACCCTGATCAAACAGGACCGCATGGATGATGTGCGCGACCTGCTAGCGAAACGGCTGAACGATCTGGGCATCGCCATGAATGCGTCCTCGGGCAAGTTGCAGAGCATCAACCTCGACGAGGCCAACCATCACACCGAAGTGGCAGTGGCGCTGTTCGCCAACTCGCAGAAAGTCACCGTGCTGGCCATCATTGTCGCCGTGGCGCTAACCCTGCTGCTGTCCTGGCGGATGACCCACAGCCTGACGGCGCCGTTGGGCAGTGCTGTTGCCGCCGCCCAGACCATCGCCTCGGGCGACCTCACCCGCCAGCTTGATCTCTCCGGCAAGGACGAAGCGGCCCAGCTGCTGCAGGCCATGCACTCCATGCAGACCACCCTGCGCAGCACCCTGGAGCACATTGGCAAGTCCGCCGAGCAACTGGCTGCCTCCACCGAAGAGATGAGTGCGGTGATGAGCGAGAGCGCCCAGGGTTTGCAGCAGCAGAACAACGAGATCGAGATGGCCGCCACCGCCGTGACCGAGATGAGCCACGCTGTGGAAGAAGTGGCGTCCAACGCCGTAACCACCTCGGCCGATTCCAAAGCCGCCGCCGAAACCGCGCGCTTCGGCCAGGTGCAGCTCACCGATACCCTGAGCGCCATCGGCTCTCTGACCGGCAACGTGCTGAGCGCCTCGGATCAGGCTCGTAATCTGGCCGAGCAGACCCAGAGCATCAGCAAGGTGCTGGACGTGATCCGCGCTGTGGCCGAGCAGACCAACCTGCTGGCCCTCAACGCTGCCATCGAGGCCGCGCGTGCTGGCGAGGCTGGGCGCGGTTTCGCCGTGGTAGCCGACGAAGTGCGCTCGCTGGCCCATCGCACCGGCGAGTCGACCCGAGAAATCGAACAAATGATCGGCGGCATCCAGCAGGGCACCAACCAGACCGTCTCGGCCCTGATGACCAGCGCCGACCAGGCCCGCCAGACACAGGAGCAGGCCAGCGCCGCCAATCAGGCCCTGAGCACCATCACCCAGGCGGTCAGCGGCATCGACGAACGCAACCTGGTAATCGCCAGCGCTGCCGAAGAACAGGCCCAGGTCGCCCGCGAAGTGGACCGCAACCTGGTGCGCATCCGCGACCTGTCGATCCAGACCTCCGCCGGCGCCGAACAAACCCAGACCGCCAGCCAGGAACTGTCGCGCCTGGCCGGCGACCTGAGTGGGCTGGTGCGTCGTTTCAAGGTTTGATGGCTGTTGTTTACTTTAGCTGGGGCGGCAAGCCCTGGTTGGCAGACGAATTGTCATGGGTGCGATAGGCGTCATGCTGATGGGGAAGTCTGCCACACCTCAAAAGGTGGCCGGTCTGATGCTCCTTATCGCCTCCCTGCGATCCGCCTCTAGATCCGAGTGCCGTATCGACTTTGGCACTCTCTCGACGCTTTCATCGGTACAGGTTGTTGTCTCAATCGGCCCATGCTTCAGGACTGCCCGCTTTTAGTGCCTCACCGCTGAACTAGTCGAAGCTCCATGCGCTCAGATGATCGATTCGTCGGCATCCGTTCCCATCTTCGGGGAAACGCTGTCTCGCTTAGCTAGTACAGAGGACTCAGCATGACCAAGACCACGCCCGAGAAGGATCTGCGAATAGAGACGATTCGCGGACTGGCGCTGTTTCTGATGGTAGCGGGCCATGTCATCGGCAGTTCGTCCGACCTGGGCATGAAAGTGCCGGACGACTCGGTGTTGCGCTACCTCTACGATTCCCTCGTTTATATTCGCATGCCGCTGTTCACCGCCATCTCGGGCTATGTCTACGCGCTGCGGCCGGTGAACGCCGACTGTGAGTTGTCGCGCTTCTACCAGGGCAAGTTTAAACGCGTCGGCATACCGCTACTGACGGTCTCGACGCTGTTCTTCGTCATGCAGATGATCGTGCCCAACACCAACGACAAGCCGCAGCTGGGCGATATTTTCAGCATCTACTTCTTCAGCTACGCGCACTTCTGGTTCCTGCAGGCGATCTTCTGCATCTTCGTGGTGATTTCGCTGCTGGAGAAGGCTGGCCTGCTGCTGACGTTACGCAACTATGGGCTGGTGTTCGCCGCGGCCCTGGCGGCGTCCTTCGCGTCGGAGAGCTTCCCGAACCTGTTCAGCCTCGACCGGGCGGTGGAGCTGTTGCCGTTCTTCCTGCTGGGCCTGGGGCTCTACCGTTTCAGCGCGCAACTGATCACCCGCAGCAGCGTCATCACCATGGCCGCGGCGCTGGTGATTCTGGTGGGTATCGACCAGGCCTATCTGTTCGCGCTGCTTGACCTCGACGATGCCAACCTGGCCTTGGTCGGAACGGCGCTGGGCCTGGCCGCCATCAGCCTGCTGATCGCCCGGCGCTTCTACTTCATGCCGCTGGCCTGGCTGGGTTATTTCTCCTTCGAGATTTACCTGTTCCACGTCTTCGGTACGGCGGGGGCGCGCATCGTACTGAATAAGCTGCAGGTGCAGGAGGACTTGCTGGTCTTCGTCGTCAGCATGGCGATGGGGCTGCTGCTGCCGGTGGCGTTCAAGCTGGTGCTGGAGCGCATCGGCCCGCTGCATTTTCTCAGCGTGGCCTTCTTCGGCGCCAAGACGCGGGTCAACCGCGCCACCGCGCCGCTACAGAAAAGGGCGACGGCCTGATGCGAACGGCTATAAAAAACCACGCCTGGCGTGGTTTTTTATTTTCGGGGGGCTGCAGCGTGGGGTTTCAGCAGACTAAAAGGCATCCAGTGCATTGCAGAGACCAGCCTTTTCAACAGGCTCGTTCTCGGCTTTGCCCTCGGAGTTCAAGTGTTGCAGGCCGACCACGCACATTCCGCTATCCAGCAGGATCAGCTCATAGTCCTGGCCCGCCTGCGGTGTGAAGCGAAAGGTCTGCTGGCAGCTGTAGGAATAGCCACCCGACACGTAGCCGCTGCTCTGGAAGTTCATGGCGAAAGGCTTGCCTGCTGGCACTTTCAGCTCGCTGCGCGCCAGCTTTTGGCCGCCCACCTCGCGACCACTTGGGGGCATGCCCAGGCTGCGGCCGTTGTTCTGGTCGGCAAAGCCAGATTGGGCTACGGCCATTATTCCCGCGCCGGGCATACGCCAGTCGATGCAATCGCGGCCTGGCACACCGCGCGCCATTCCGTTGGTGATCACGCGCAACCGCGCCGTATCACCTGAGGCTGGTTCCATATAGGCCTTGGAATAAGCACGCATATTGGCAATGTTGCCGCAGGCACTGATGGCCAAAGCCAGGCCCGCTATCAGAAAGACTCTCATGGAAATCCCTTTTCGAGTGTCGATGGTCAGAGGCGAGGGCGCTCGCTGTGGTCGGGGTCGCCCGTTTCGGTGACGAAAGGTGCCAATTGGTCAGCAAGCCGTCAACTCGGCTCAGTGGATAAACCGGCCCCAGCCAATGGCTGCAGCAAGAGGGCGCCTGAGCCAGGCCACTCAGGCCTTCACCCCGCGCACGTCGCGGCGTATCGCCTGGGGCGGCACGCCAAAGCCGCGGATGAACACTTCGCGCATATGGCGGCGGTCGCGAAAGCCGGTTTCCTTGGCGATCACGTCCAGGGAATGGCGGCTTTGCTCGATCATCACCCGCGCCGCTTCCAGGCGCAGGCGCTCGATGGCCTTGGCCGGCGACTGCCCGGTTTCTGCGGTGAACACCCGGGTGAACTGGCGCGGGCTGAGGTGCACGGCCTCGGCCAGTTCCTCGACGCTCAGCGCCTTGTGCAGGTTCTGCCGGGCGTAGTTCAGGGCGTTCTGAATGCGGTCGGACTTCGGCGCTAGGGTGAGCATCTGCGAGTGCTGCGACTGCCCGCCCGAGCGGCGCTGGTGCATGACCAGCTTGTGCGCCACCGAGCGCGCCACCTCGGGGCCGAGGTCCTTTTCCACCATGCCCAGGGCCAGATCCAGGCCGGCGGTCATCCCGGCGGAGGTCCACATGCTGCCGTCGATGATGAAGATGCGATCGTCTTCGACGCTGATCTGTGGGTACAGGCGTTGCAGCGCGGCGCCATAAGCCCAGTGGGTGGTCGCGCGGCGGCCATCGAGCAGGCCGGCCTGGGCCAGCACGAAGCCGCCGGTGCAGATGCCGGCGACGCGGCGAGCTTGTTGCCCGGCCTGGTGCACGAAGGCCAGGGCGGCCTCGCTCGGTGGCGTTTCCAGCGGCTTGTTGACCCCGGCGATCATCCAGGTGTCGGCCAGGCCGGGGTTGTTCAGCGCGCGGGTTTCGATGCCCAACCCCAGGGACGAGCGCACGATGCCGCCGGCGACGGAGAAGAATTCGATGGAGTAGAAGGGCGTCTCGGCGACGACGTTGGCGTATTCGAAGACGGTCTGGGTGGCCAGCGAAAGCACCTGGAAGTCGTCGGAGAGCAGGTAGCCGATTCTGTGCATGGTGAGTCTCGTATCAGTCATGTCCTAAAAAATTACTTTATACGTCATTTAGGTCTTTGCCCATCCTCGCCATCATGTGTATCAAGCCCACCGCACTTGGAGACACACCATGAACACCGTATCGAAAGGCTCCGCACTGGTCACTGGCGCATCCTCGGGTATTGGCGCCCTTTACGCTGAGCGTCTGGCCCAACGCGGCTACGACCTGATCCTGGTCGCCCGCAACCGTGACCGCCTCAATGACCTGGCCCGCCGCATCACTGATGACACCCAGCGCGTGGTCGAGGTGCTGCAGGCCGACCTGGGCGACGCCGCCAGCCTGGCCACTGTCGAGGCCAAAATCAAGCAGGACGCGAGCATCACCCTGCTGGTCAACAACGCCGGCATCGGCACCCACACGCCGCTGCTGGCCAGCGATGTCGGTCTGATGACGCGGATGATCGACCTCAACGTGACCGCGCTGATGCGCCTGAGCTACGCGGCCATCCCCGGCTTCGTCGAGCGTGGCAACGGCGCCATCATCAACATCTCGTCCATCGTCAGCATCACCCCGGAAGTGCTCAACGGCGTGTACGGCGGCAGCAAGGCGTTCGTCACCGCCTTCAGCCAGTCGCTGCATCACGAGCTGGCCGACAAGGGCGTGCGTATCCAGGCCGTGCTGCCAGGAGCGACCGCCACCGAGTTCTGGGACAACGGCGGCCTGCCGCTGGAACACCTCGACCCGGCCATCGTTATGCCGGCCAGCGCCTTGGTCGACGCCGCACTGACCGACTTTGATCGCGGCGAACTGATCTCCATTCCCTCGCTGCACGACGCCAGCCAGTGGGACGCCTACGAGGCGGCGCGCAAGGCCATGTTCAACCAGCTTTCCACCAGCCAGCCCGCGCCGCGCTACAGCGCCCAGCATTGATCAATCCTCAAGTCAGGAGCAGCACCATGAAACTCAGCGGCAATACCATCTTCATCACCGGCGGCACCTCGGGCATCGGTCGCGGTCTGGCCGAAGCCTTCCACCAACGTGGCAACAAGGTGATCATCGCCGGCCGCCGCCAGGCGCTGCTCGACGAGATCGCCCGCGCCAACCCCGGCATCGACACCGTGGTGCTGGACATCAACGACGCGCAGCAGATCAAGGAAGTGGCGCGGCAGGTGATCGCACGCCATCCGGATCTCAACGTGGTGATCAACAACGCCGGCATCATGCCGTTCGACGATGCCGCCTCGGGCGACCTCGACGATGAGCAGGCGGTCGGCCTAGTGACCACCAACCTGCTGGGCCCGGTGCGAGTCAGCGCGGCCTTCGTCGAGCACCTCAAGCGTCAGCCGGATGCCACCATCATCAATAACAGCTCGGTGCTGGCGTTCATCCCGATTGCGGTCACCGCGCTGTACTCGGCAACCAAGGCGGCCATCCATTCCTACAGCCTGTCGCAGCGCTTCATGCTGCGCGATACCAGCGTCAAGGTACTGGAGATCGCGCCGCCATGGGTCGACACCGACCTGATCCACAAGAGCGGCGACGCGCGCGCCATGCCGCTGGATGCCTTCATCGCCGAGACCCTGGCCAAGCTGGAGACGGCGACCACCGAGGTGATCGTCGACGGCATCACGGCACTGCGCGCCAACGTCGGGCCGAACGAGCACGCACTGGTTGACCAGTTCAACCAGTCGATCATCGACAACCCCATCCCTGTTGCCTGAGCCTGGCGCCTGACCTCACTGCGAGGTCGGGCGTTCTCGTATATCTCTGGAGAGCCTCATGCACAGCCCTATTACTGCACCGGATCGCCTTGCCCTGCGCCTGCTCAGCCTGGCCTATTTCGTCCAGGCGGTCGGCGCGCTTTCGGTGGTTGGCAGCCTGGAGGCGATCTCCGCCGCCTGGGCCTTGAGCAGCGCCCAGAGCGCGCTGTTGATCACCGTGTTCGGCATCACCTTCGCGCTCGCCGCTCCGCTGCTGCAGATGACCCTGGGCTATCTGCGCCGGCGTGCCCAGGTGCTGCTGGGGCTGTCAATATTCAGCGCCGCGGCGCTGCTGTTCGCCGCGGCGCCGGATTACCAGACGCTGCTGGCGTCGCGTGTGCTGATGGGATTGGGCGCGGGCTTCATCGGCCCGGTGCTTGGCGCCCTGGGATCCAACCTGGTGACGCGCGAGCAGCAGGGCAGCGCCATCGCCATCGTGCTGCTCGGGCTGAGTATCGCGGGTCTGGCCGGCATGCCGATCAGCGCCTGGATCGCCCATGAGTTCGGGGCGCGCAGCCTATTCTTCGGCATTGGCGCCAGTGGTCTGCTCATCGCGGCGCTGATCTTCATCTGGGTACCGGACCGCGTTGCCGGGCAGCGCGCCGCCCCCGCCGATGTGCTGGCGCTGCTGACCAGCGCCACCTCGCTGAGCGCCTTTCTGGTGGTGTTCTTCGTCACCACCGGCGTGTTCACCACCTACGCCTTTCTGGCGCCAATCATCGGCAACGATTTCCACGGCAGCGCCGGCAATATCACCCTGGCGCTGACCGTGCTGGGTGTAGCGGGCGTGCTCGGTAACCTGCTGGTCACGCGCCTGGCGCTGCGGGTCAGTGCCGAGCGTTTGCTTGTGATCGGGATCGGCCTGCTGGCGCTGGATCTGCTGGGCCTGGCGGTGATGCCGCGGCAGCTCGGCGGCCTGTTGCTGGCTCTGGTGATCTGGGCGCTGGCCACCGATATCGTCTGGCCGTCGCAACAACGTCGCATCGTCGAGCTGATGCCCGAGCAACGTGGCATCGCCCTGGCCCTGACCGCGTCGTTCATGTTCGCCGGTATCGGCACCGGCTCAGCGGTCGCCGGCTGGCTCTATCCCGTTGTCGGCTACACGGGCCTGCTGCTGGCTTCGCTGCTGTTTCTGCTGCTGGCTTTCGTCAGCCTGCGGGTTTCGGGGTGGCGGGCGCGCGTACTCGTATTCGCGCCAGGGCTGAGGTGATGGGGCCGGATAACGGGTTGGTGTCGGGGACTGATAGGTTCTTTGAGATACCGGTAGCCTTTGCCAGGCATTGGCATAACATCTCTGATGTCTGAGTTTTCGACACCCAAAAAAAACCTGACTTTCGCTAGGAAAATCAGGGGTTTGTTTGGTGGAGCCGGGGGGATTTGAATCCGTTATAGCTAATGCCCGTTACACCCCTTTACACGTCTATGTAGCGTTTCACTAGGTGCCCTCGTTTTCCTTGGTGCCCATTGAAGCCCTTATCTGCCTAGTTTTTTCGACAGTTTTACGACACCAAACACCCTGCTGATCTATCCCTGACTACATCCAAAGAGCTATTGCCCGAAAAGGGGAATTCTGAGATAAGCGGTGATGGCGCTTTGCCACGCAGACATAGGATGTTGGTATGAAAATTAGGAAGCTAACTATCTCAAATTTTCGCGGTATTGGTTTTGCCGAAATTGATATCGAGGACTTCACCAGCTTTATTGGCCCCAATAATATTGGTAAATCTACAATTCTTCATGCTCTTAATATTCTCCTAGACAATAAGAAGCCTACTCTGGATGACTGGCCCAACAAAGAGCCATCTGCAGAAACCATGGAGATTATTTGCGAATTTAGAGATTTGGAAGATTGGGAGAAAGTGAAGCCTGCAATTTCCGGCTTGCTTCATGAGGAAAGTTTGATTGTTCGGTTAACAGCCACTTGGCCAACCGAATTAGATCCGATTTCTTCTGAGTATAGTGTTTATTGTACCTCCATCGAGATGCCATGGGCTAATTATAGTGAGGCTAAAAAGCACGACCAAGGCAAGGTTTGTCTTGAAGAGCTTGGAATATCTAAGGCCGACGAATACAAGGCTCAGGTTCTTGAAGTAAGTAAGCTGTTCATTGATAAGTTTCCTGATCATGTTGTTAGCAATGTTGGGTGGCATGTTAAGAAATTCCCCAACTCTTTACAGCAAGCTGTTCCTCATGTCATGTATGTGCCAGCGTGTTTCAAAATTGAAGATGAAATGAAATCAACGGCTAACACTCCGTTCTCTTTTCTTTTCTCGAATAAAATTTTCCCAATTGTGAAGAGTGATGCCACCTATCAAGAATATATTGCTAAGGCGACATTTTTGCAGAGCAAATTGAAAGGCCAGGCTGAGGACGGTTCTATAATCGATGGGCTGGGTCAGGCCTTGGAGAAAGTTACTGCTACTCTTAATCAGGTCTTGGATTTTGACTCTCAAGTTAGGCTTGCGATAGGTGATATCGATATTGAGCCTCTGTTCATGAAGGCTGCAACTTTCTTAATTGATGATGGCTTTGAATCAAGCCTGCAGTATCAAGGCAGCGGTGTGCAGCGCGCGTTGGCATTCGCTATGTTAGAAAGCAATGCTGGCCATGCATCCGTCGTCGAAGGCGGGGAGCGTACGGTTGTCGTTCTATATGAAGAGCCTGAACTTTATATCCATCCGCACCTTATGCGCCGCTTAAAGCAGGCTCTAGTTAGCAAAACTGATTCACCTAAGTGGCAGGTGATTTGCTCAACTCACTCACCATTCCTCATATCCCTTGCAGATAAGCCGGAGTCACTCAAACTTGTTCGCAAGGACGAAAATAACCAGAGAATTATTCATCAGTTGTCCTCTAATATATTTGAGGTGGGGGGCGAATATGATGAACGTTCGCTTCTTAGAGCGACACTTGATTTTCATCCTACTGTCTGTGAAAGTTTGTTCGCTAAAAGAGTCGTTTTGGTTGAGGGTGACACTGAGGTTGCCGTATTCTCAATGGCTGATGAGTTGCTAACTAAGTTTGATCTTAATAATAATTTGGTAAAGGATACGACTATAATCTCTGCTGGGGGGAAGTGGACTATTCCTGCGATCGGCAAAGTATTAAATACCTTAGGTATATCTTATAAGGTGATTCATGACGAGGATCGTCACGGTCTAACTGATGCCGAGCTTGAGGAAAAAGCGGCTATTCACCCTTACAAAGCCAACGCGAAAATCGCCAGCGTCGCTAATGCTGCTAATACTCATGTAATCTCAGACACATTTGAGCACGTGCTCTGGGATGCCTCTGCAGATGAGATTGCCAGCTCTAAAGATAAACCTTATAACTCATGGCGTAGAATTAGAGCGTTTCTTGATGGCGAGCAGGATCTAACCCCTGGAAGTCAGCAGAAAATAAAATCTATTTTAGAATTTGCTTTCTGTAATTGAGAGTTTTGGCTGGACCGGATATGAATCCGTCCAGCTAACCTTGCTTGTCTTATCTTGAGTTTAAGTCAACACGCATTTTGCAGTTGCGCCTTTCAATACTGCCCTCTTTATAGGGGCAGTAATCTCTAAGTCGCGTTTCTTTCCCGACGATCACGATGTCTTGCTGTTTTTTTGTCTTCTGCTCAGTGCTTGGCTGTGCAGAAACTCTTGTTGCAGGCACTGAGTTGACCGAATGTGCGGGAATATACGTCGCGCTGCTGTATTCGGTTTGTTTGGTGAGAACCTGTTTTTGCTGCTGGCGTATCAACTCATGGTCGGCCGCATTGCTGCGTCGGGCCACGTCTTCAACGATCTTGTCCCAGTCTTTCTCGGCGGGCGCCGATCTGGTGATTTCTGCAACGGGGGCTCGCTTTGGCTTAGCGTTGTTCGCTAGCCGATCAACCTTGCCCTGCATATAAAGCGAGCTCAGCGTCTACAGCAGCCCAACTGTAACTGCGCTTCCCATGAACGAAGCAACGACCCAAGTGGCTCTGTTGCTCCTGCGGGCGCTCTGTCTTGTGTAAGAGGGTGCATCCTCCCTGTCAGCTTTCATTCCTTCATCCTTGTCGTTCGGGCGTACCAGCGCCTAGCTACTTCTTGAGTGATCGCTATCCCGCGTTTTGACCGGTCAAGGTTCGGTTTGCCTCGTCGTACTCGGGGCTTGTCTGGCCACTCTCGGGCGCGATCTGGCCGCTAACCAGCCAAAGGGCGTATTCAGGGGCGATATCTACGATGACCTTGATATCGTCCTCGTTGACCCTGCGGCCACCTTTCCTGAGCGCATACCACTTCTCGCGATCAATCCCGCTGAGCTCCTCGAGCCGCTTCGCCGTGAGCTTCTTATGCTCAAGGATAGCGATTATGCGTTCTCTCATATTCTGATTTCGTCTAATTAACCGGCAAATATTGCTAGGCATAGTTTTACGCATGCCTATAATCGTCAATATGAAACCGGTAAATATTGCCGGTTCATTTTTCCCAACATAGACCTCCATAGTGCAACAAAGGGCAAGATTGTGGAAGGAACCGACCTGACTTTAAGCCGCGTGATTGGAGCCCCGCCCGTGATGCCATGGCGCGAGTTCGCTAACTGGATCCGCATGGAGAACGAACACGACACCGTGCGAGGCTGGATTCGCAACGGCTACCTGCCGTCCAAGAAGATCGGCAAATACGTGCTTGTGAACGTTGCACTGCTGACCAAGCAGCTCATGGAAGAGGAGTGGGAATGATGACCAAGAAAGACGACAGCCTCGACCTCTGCAGCATTAAGACCTTCGCTGAAATGAGCGGTGTGTCGGTTGAGGAAGCCTGCGAGTGGGTCAGCAACGGCACCGTGCCCAGCATGCGACTTGCCGACTTCCGCATGGTCAACCTTGCCCGTCTGCGTGCGGATCTGACCAAGGGCAAAACGGAGTTCAACGCGGGGGACTACAGCCATGCCTAAGCAGTCGCTGGCCCTGGATGCCGAAACGGCCATGACCTTTCTCGGCAATACCGTTCTGGTCGAACTGGCCTGGGACGATGAACCCGGTACCTACTGGCACTGCCTGCATGTGATCGGTGTGGTGCTGCCTGTCGAAGGCATCTGCGATCAGGGCTATTTCATTACTGTGCCTCTGAGCGGCATGCAGCACACCCTGGAAATCTACTTCCAGGATGTGGTCACCATTCGGGCGATACGGCACCGCGACCGGCAGGGTTCCGGCAACGTACTGGGCCGTATGACCCGACCTATTCAAGAGGGGTCAAGGGCCGCGCTCCCGGCTCGTCGGAACAGCTCCACCGTTCCGTCGAACGGAAGCACGGGCGCAGCGCACCCTTGAGGCCCTGCATTCATGATCAGCCTGACAACGGGAGAGTGGGGTAGCTTCACCACCCCGCGCTCCCGAGCCCTCGGCGGCAAGAGCGGGATGACAAGGGCAGCGCCCTTGGTGTCAATCATCCCCCCGGCCCGCACCAGAACCCACGTCTTCTCCCTTCCCGAAGGCCCCGCCGCGCTTCTCTTGCCGCTGCTCCTGCTGGTGGTATGGGTAAGCCATCTGCCGCCCCAGTGGCGCACCACATCGTCTCTGTACACCCAGGAACAGCGCTGCCCGATGAAGCGGGAGGGTGGCGCGCTCGTTCGCCTTGCGACCAACGAACCTTGTCAGCAGCCCCATGGGAACTGGCTGATGGCAGTGGGTAGTTATGAGGGCTTCTGAGGTTGGAGCGGCGCACGTCAAGCCGAGCGCGGCGGTGTGGTTGCGTGCGAGGCACGACCGCGCGGGTGCGCCGCCGCGCAGGCGCTGACGTCCCTGTAACACGTCAGAAAAACAACTAACGAAGTGGCCATTGTTGGTCAATAACGGAGAAAACCATGAGCAAAGACCAAAGGCGACTGGATCGACTGACCGGCCTCGAAAGCGAGGATGGCCGGCTGTTCTTTGATCCTGCTTCGGCGGCACTCACCGACCTGTCGGCTGTACGCCTGCTGCGTTGTGGCGTGGATACGGTGCGGCAGCTTTTCCGCGGCCTGATCCGCCCTGAAATCATGGCCTTCTTCGAAAAACCGGGCATGGTGGAGTTCGCCGGGCACACTTGGCACGCGGGGCGCGTCGCGAAGGACTCCGGTTACCAGTACAAGCTGCAGAACGCTGACCTGGGCATCATCCTGCTGGTGAAGAACTTCAATGCGAAGATCGACACCATCGGCGCTCACCTGAAAATTGAAGTCTCGCCTCATGCCATCGATGCTCTGTCGCCCCAACGCCTGCAGGAACGCCTGGACTACTACGCCCAGCAGGTGTTGACTCACTGCGAAACCAATCAATGCGCTGTCCACCTCGCGCTGGATCTGCAGAACTGGAAACCTCCGGTAGATCTGGTGGCCCGCATGCACTGCCGTGCACGTATGCAGCGCGATATCTCGGGCATCAACACTGTTAACTGGGCGACCAAATCCAGCACCTATGGGCGCGGTGAGACGTTCATGTTCGGCTCCGCCACCGGCGTGCAACTCTGCATTTACAACAAAACCGAGCAGGCCCGCGCTACTGACAAGCTCGACTATTGGGAAAGCGTCTGGAAGCGCCGCGACAGCTTCGACGCTGCTGATCCTGACAACTACGACCCGAACGCGGACGTGTGGCGCATAGAGCTTCGTTATCATCATTCCGTGGTGCAGCAGTTCGCCAGTGGCTCGGTTGATATCAAGACCGGCGAATTCATTGATACGCGCTCATTCGCTGCCTTTGCTGGGCATTTGGACGGCCTGTGGCGCTATGGCCTACGCCAATTCAGGCTGCTTTGCCGCCCTGGGTATTTCGAGCCCATCTGGACGCTGATCCGTGAAGACGTGCGCGTCGATCTGCCGGTGGATTCTCTGCTCGATGACACCGAATACAAGCGGTATTACAAGACCTCGCGCGGCTTCTCCGGCAAGAACGTGGAGCTGTTCCTGGGAAACTTCGTCAGCCTACTGGCAAGGGAGCAGGTGGGCGCAAAAAAGGCGTTTAAGACCCTCCAGCAATGGGACTGCTGGCCGGTTATCCGCGATCACTACGCCGCCAAGGACATGACCCAGGATGATCTGTATCGGCATATTCGGGATCTGCTCACTGAGCGGCATGTGCGGTGGGGTAGGGCGGTCTAGTGTCGATCCTGCAATTGCCTGACGGTCGCTGGAAAGTCGATGTTGAGCCCATCAAGGGCAAGCGATTCCGAAAGACGTTCAAGACCAAGGGCGAAGCTCAGCGCTTTGAAGCGTCGTGCCGCGCCAAGCTGGTCGACAACAAGGATTGGTCACCCAAGCCCAAGGATAAACGTCGGCTCTCTGAGCTTATGCAGCTCTGGTATGACCTGCACGGCCATTCGCTGCGGTATGCAGCCGGGCGACTTAGAAAGCTGCTTTATCTGGCCAATCGCCTGCGCGATCCCGTTGCGATACGTCTCGACCCGCACGCGTATGCCAATGACCGACGTTTGAGAATGGAAGCTGGCACCTCACCCAAGACGCTGAATAACGAGCTGGGTTACCTGCGCGCCGTATACAACGAGCTTCGCGGCCTGGGCGTCATCGACTACCCGAACCCGCTTGAGCTGGTGAAGCCACTACGTGTCCAGGAACGTGAACTGTCCTGGCTGACCAATGAGCAGATAGCCGAGCTGCTTGAGGCGATCCGGACGGGCTGCGATAACCCGCACGTCGAAATCATCGTGCTGATCTGCTTGGCCACTGGTGCCCGATGGTCTGAGGCTGAAAAGCTCAAGCCGCATTCTGTACGAAATCGGGTGATCACCTTCAGCGGCACCAAAAGCGGCAAGGTACGATCAGTGCCGATCTCTGCTGAGCTTGAAGCCAGGATCATTCGTCACTGGCGTGAGCATGGTCAGCCCAACTCGGCCATTACCGCGTTCCGCCGCGCCTTGGGCCGCACGACCATCAAGCTACCGAAGGGGCAGGCTGCACACGCACTGCGCCACACCTTCGCTAGCCACTTCATCCAGAACGGCGGAAACATCGTCACGCTGCAGCGCATCCTGGGCCATTCGAGTTTGGCGATGACCATGCGGTATGCGCATCTGGCGCCTGATCACCTGCAGGATGCTATTCGATTTGGGCCTTTGTCCATCTAGTGCACGTGACTGGCTTGAATTTGGTCTTAATTTGGTCTACTATGCGAATACCTGGCAGTTTTCAAATGTCAGGTGAACGGAGCCAAGCAATGTTGATGCTTAACATCTATCTGGCTCTCGATCCGAACACTGCCCGAAAGGGGGCTTTTTAAGCATAAGTGTTCGCACAGCACTGGAGGTACCGACTCATGCGAGTCGAAACGATTAGCTACTTAAAAAAACATGCGGCGGCTCTGGATTTGGATGAGCCAATGGTTGTGACACAGAACGGGATTCCTGCTTACGTGATCGAGTCTTATGAAGATCGAGTGCGTCGAGATGAAGCTGTTGCTCTCATTAAGCTCCTTGCGATTGGTTCGCGAGAGCTAGCAAGAGGAAATCATATTTCTGAAGATGAACTGTTGGATGGTCTTTCCCAGAGGTGCCGCTCTGCCAAATAACAGAGGGCCTTATGACCAAGAAATACGATCTCCGCTTCACCCCCCCCGCTAAGCAAAGTCTTGAAGATTTGACGGATTCATTCCTCGTCTACTTCAAAATGGATGGCGATGCCGCTCATGCAAAGGTGGCAGGTCTCGTGAGGACCATTCGCCAAAAGCTATCTCAGAACCCCTATTTGTACCGTGCTTGTGATGAAGCCGTAGAGCTTGGCTTGGACAAGTATCGTCAGCTCCTGTTTGACGGTTACCGGGTTCTTTATGAGGTTCAGGAGGGTCAGTTTCCTCTTGTGGCCATTCACCTGGTAATCAAGCAGCGTCAGAGCTTGAAAGACCAACTGATTCGCTACTGCCTCATATACGGATGACTCGACATCACGCCTGAGGCTCAGTCTAGGTTGGTCGTGCGTAGCCTTTTTCGACAAAGCTTCGACACCTAGGCGCATAAACCAAAAAACCCCTGAAATTCTCTATGAAAATCAGGGGTTTATTGGTTTCGATTTGGTGGAGCCGGGGGGATTTGAACCCCCGTCCGCCAGTTCTCCACTGTCGGTACTACATGCTTAGCCGTGTCTATTGAGTTAACCCTCAGCCGCCCGACGGGCAGGGTGCATTGGGCGAGTTGTGTAAGTTTTAGCCACTTCGTCCACAACGTACTACGCGGCGATCCTGTTCTGCATGACAATCACTTCGGGTTTACAGGCATCCCCTAGTGATCGCTGGAGCCGAAGCTACCAGAAGGACTAGTCGCGCCGCTTACGCAGCGAGAGCGTAGCCCTCGTAGTTTTCGTCATTGGCAACTATAGAAAGTTGCAACAGTGGATTTACGACTTCTGTTACCAAGTCGGCATGCACCTCGAGCTTCGCCACCGGCGTCGAATCCTAATCGGCCCCGAAACTTGCGAGACGCGCAGTGTACGCCAAAAAGGTTCGTGGCGTCGACCCGGGCGACACGGCGCGCTCGCAAACAGGCCGGTCTGGAACCGGCCTGTTTCACGATCAGCGGGTAGCGCCGCTACCGTCGTCACCTGGTGCGTCGAGCAGTTGCAGGGCGTCCTGGGCGTGGGTGCCGCATGCTTCCAAATCACCAGCAGCCTGGGCGTCGGTGGCTTTCTTCTTGGCGTCTGCAACCTGCTGCTTGAGCGGCTCGGGCAGAGTGGCTTTGGTGGCCACGGCGTTATCGAGTTTCTGCAGGTTGACGGTGCACAGGTCATCAGCTGCGAAGGCCGGTGCGGCCAGTACGGCGGCAATGACGAACATGGATACGCGCTTCATGTGGTAATCCTCTCATCACGAATAGATTCCCGGTGCCGCCCTGGTTGAGGGTGAGGAGAGCCGGGAGCGTCCCGCCCAAATCGTTTGGGCTTAGTGAAGCTGACTGGCCTTTCGCAATGACGGTTCAGTGTTTTTCTGGTAGCGCATCGTCTGCCACAAAACGGTGCGATTAGGCCGGGTCGGCATGCACCAGCACTTCGGCCTGAGCGAATTCACCGCGGATGGCATCTTCCACCTGCTCGCACAGTGCGTGGGCTTCGGTGAGGGTGAGGTTGCCGGGCAGGTCGACGTGCAGTTGCACGAACCAGCGGGTACCGGAGAGGCGTGTACGCAGGTCGTGGATGCCGATGACGCCAGGTACGGCGCAGGCCAGCTCGCTCATGCGGGTGCTGACGTCGGGGGCCAGTTCCTGGTCCATCAGCACGCTGACCGACTGGCGGGCAATGCTCACCGCGCTCCATAGAATGTAGGCGGCGATGCCGATGGCGAACAGCGCGTCGCCCTGTTGCCAGCCCAGGTAGGCGAGCAGCAGGGCGAGGAGGATGCCGCCGTTGAGCAGCAGGTCGGAGCGGTAGTGCAGCGAGTCAGCGTGGATCGCGGTGGAGCCGGTCTTGCGTACCACGTGATGCTGGAACATCAGCAGGGCGACGGTCAGCACCATGGACAGCAGCATAACTGCGATGCCGAGCGCCTGGGCGGTCAATGGCTCGGGCTGGCGCAAGCGCTCGAAACCCTGCACGGCAACCAGGATGGCACTGGCACCGATGAATAGCGCTTGGCCCAAACCAGCGAGGGCTTCGGCCTTGCCATGGCCGTAACGGTGATCATCGTCGGCAGGGCGCAGGGCGATGTTCACGGCGATCAGGTTGAGCAGCGAGGCGGCGCTGTCGAGCAGCGAGTCGGTCAGGCCGGCGAGCAGGCTGACCGAGCCGCTGGCCCACCAGGCGATGGCCTTGCAGAGCACCAGGGTCAGTGCCACGCAGAGCGCTGCAGCGGTGGCCTGGCGCATCAGGCGGGCGTGCTGGCGGTCGAGGGTCATGGGCGATCCATGGGGTTAAGCTGAGCCCGTCATTGCTGACGGGCCGCGGGTGCGTTAGGCGGAAGGGCGCAGACCGTAAGCCGCCAGCTGTTCAGCGCTACCGCTGTGCTGGATCAGGCGCGGGTCGTCGAGCGGCAGGTTGTGGCCAGTCTGGGTTTCGATCAGCGCCTTGAGCTTGGCATTGTCGACCTTGCCGTCGGCGTCCACTACGTCCTTGAGCGACTGGGTGTCCACCTGCGCGGTGGTGCCGCCTGGCAGGTAGATGGCGCCGGTGGCGAAGTCGATGCCGAAGGCGATCAGGCCGGGAATCACGTAGAAGAGGATGCCGATGGCGTCCAGACCGACGACCAGGGGGTCGACGCGGCCTTCGATCTGGCCGCGGCGGTCGGGGAAGAAGATGGTGCCGCAGGCAGACAGTTGAGTGACCAATGTAACGGCGAGAACGCCGCCGATAACGCGGGATTTCGTGCGCATCGAGCACCTCCAGAAAAAGTGGACGCCACTATAGCAAGGCAAGCATGGCAAAGCTGCTGTGGCGCAGCAATACGCAGCTTTCGACGGCATATGACCGGGCAAGCAGGGCGGCGGTTCGCCGTTATAATCGCCGGCCTGAACTGGAGCCCCGATGAACAGCCTGCCGATCGATTCCCTGCTGCCTGACCTGTGCTGCGCCCTGGCCGCGCGTGACGAAGTGGTGCTCGAAGCGCCGCCCGGCGCCGGCAAAACAACCCGCGTACCCCTGGCTGTGCTCGACCAGCCGTGGCTGGCCGGGCAACGGATCATCATGCTCGAACCGCGGCGCCTGGCCGCCCGCGCTGCGGCCGAGCGGCTGGCCAGCGAACTTGGGCAAAAGGTCGGTGAAACGGTGGGCTATCGCATCCGCCTGGACAGCAAGGTGGGGCCCAATACGCGTATCGAAGTGGTCACCGAAGGCATCCTCGCCCGGCGCCTGCAGGACGACCCGGCGCTGGAAGACGTCGGCTTGGTGATCTTCGACGAATTTCACGAGCGCAGCCTGGATGCCGACCTGGCCCTGGCGCTGACCTTGAACGGCCGGGCGATGTTTCGCGGCGCCGATAGTGGTGAAGCGCCGCTCAAGGTGCTGCTGATGTCGGCAACCCTGGAAGGCGAGCGCCTCGCTGGCTTGCTCGATGATGCGCCGGTGCTGCGCAGCGAAGGGCGCATGTTCCCGGTGGATATTCGCTGGGGCGCGCCCTGGCAGGCCGGTGAATGGCTGGAGCCGCGGGTGCTGCAGACGGTGCTGCAGGCCCTGGACGACGAGCCCGGCAGCCTGCTGGTGTTCCTGCCCGGCCAGGCGGAGATTCGCCGCGTGGCCGAACAACTGGACGAAACGCTGGCCGGGCGCAGCGACGTGCGCGTCTGCCCGCTGCATGGCGAGCTGGAACTGTCGGCCCAGCGCGCGGCCATCGAGCCGGCGCCGGCCGGGCTGCGCAAGGTGGTGCTGGCCACCAACATCGCCGAGACCAGCCTGACCATCGATGGCGTGCGCGTAGTGGTCGACGCCGGCCTGGCGCGCGTGCCGCGTTTCGACCCGGGCAGCGGCATGACGCGCCTGGATACCGCGCGTATTTCCCGCGCCTCGGCCACTCAGCGGGCTGGCCGTGCGGGGCGTCTGCAACCCGGGGCGTGTTACCGGCTGTGGTCCCAGGCACAGCACGAACAATTGCCAGCGTATTCCGCGGCGGAAATTCTGCAGGCCGACCTGGCCGGCCTGGCGCTGCAGTTGGCCCGATGGGGCGTCGAGGTGGACGAGCTGGTCTGGCTCGACCCGCCGCCCGCTGCCGCCTACGCCCAGGCGCGTGACCTGTTGCAGCGCCTCGGCGCCCTCGACGAACGTGGCGTGTTGACTGCTCACGGCCAGGCCATGGCCGAGCTGCCGGCCCATCCGCGTATCGCTCATCTGTTATTACGTGGCCAGGCCTTGGGCCTCGGCGAGTTGGCCAGTGACCTGGCGGCACTGTTGGGCGAACGCGACATCTTGCGTGGCGCCGGTGCCGACCTGCATAGCCGCCTAGCGCTGCTGTCGGGTGAGAGCTGGGCTGCGCGCGGTGCTCAGGGTGGCGTGCAACGGGCTCGGCAATTGGCCAAACAGTTTCAGGGGTATCTGCGCCGGGTGCCGGTCAGCGAGCCGGTGGGCGATCCCGAACACGGCCGCTGGTTGGGCGCGTTGCTGGCATTCGCCTACCCGGACCGCATCGCCCGCCAGCGCCGCGAGGGCGGCGCCGAATATCGCCTGGCCAACGGGCGTGCCGCGCAGTTTGGCGAAGCCGATGCTCTGATGAAGCACAGCTGGCTGGTGGTTGCCGACCTGGGCAGCCGCCACGGCCAGCGCGAGGAGCGCATCTACCTGGCCGCGGAGCTGGAGCCGGCGCTGTTCGAGTCGGTGCTGGTCGAGCAGGTGAGCAGCCTGGATCTGCTCGAATGGGACGAGCGCGAAGGCGTGCTGCGCGCCGAGCGACAGCACAAGGTCGGTGATCTTGTGCTCAGCAGCGAGGCGCTCCCAGGGCTGGATGCCGAGGCGCGCACTACGGCGCTGCTCGGTCTGGTGCGGCGCAAGGGCCTGGCGCTGCTGCCGTGGACGCCAGAGCTGCGCCAGTGGCAGGCGCGGGTGATGCTGCTGCGCGGGCTCGATCTGCAAACCCAGGCCGGCAGCGAATGGCCGGATGTATCGGATGCGGCGCTGCTGGCCACGCTGGAAACCTGGCTGGCGCCTTACCTGGGCAAGGTCACCCGGCTCAGTCACTTCGCCAATCTCGACCTGCACGCCATGCTGCAAACCCTGCTGCCCTGGCCGCTGCCCCAGCGCCTGGACGAGTGGGCGCCGCGCAGCATCGGCGTGCCGTCCGGCTCGCGTATTGGTGTGGATTACAGCGAACATCCGCCGGTGCTGGCGGTGCGCTTGCAGGAACTGTTCGGCCTGGCCGAAACGCCGCGCATCGCCAATGGTCGTCAGCAGGTGCTGCTGCACTTGTTGTCCCCGGCGCGGCGGCCAGTGCAGGTTACCCAGGATCTAGCCAACTTCTGGCGCACCACCTACGCCGAGGTGAAGAAGGACTTGAAGGGCCGCTACCCGAAACACTACTGGCCCGACGATCCGTTGATCGCCGAGCCGACGGCGCGGGCGAAGCCGCGCAAGTAGCGACCGGTGCTGTGCTTTTACGGCGCGAACGGTGGCGCCTCGGCGATTTCGATCAGCAGTGGCCGGTCGCTTGGTGCCTCACGCAGCAGGCTTTGCAGGTGTGCGTGGTCGCGGGCGCGTTCGGCCAGGCAGCCGAAGCCGCGGGCGATGGTCAAAAAGTCTGGGGTGTAGATGTCGACGCCCAGTGGGGTGATGTCGCGGCGCTCCATGTAGCGCTTTATCTCGCCATAGCCCTGATTGTTCCACAGCAGCACGATGATGCCGACCCGCGCTTCCACGGCGCTGGCCAGCTCCGGCAGGGTGAACTGGATGCCGCCGTCGCCCATCAGGCTGATCACCGGGCGCGCTGGCTCGGCCAGCCGAGCGCCTATGGCCGCCGGCAGGCCATAGCCCAAAGTGCCGTAGCCGGTGGAGGCGTTGAACCAGCGACGCGGGCCGTCCAGTTCGACCACATGGTTGCCGCTGTACACGGTTTGCGTCGAGTCACCGACGAAGCGCGCTTCTGGCAGTACTTCGAGGATGCAGTCGAACAGGCGACGGTAGTGCGCCCAGCCAGTGAATTCGTCAGCCAGCTGCTGGCGAACTGCGCATGCGCGCTTGGCGCCGCCGCTGTGTTCGTCGCGCTCGCGTTGCGGCAATTGCTTCAGAAGCGCTTCGATGGCCAGGCCGGCGTCACTGTGGATCGCCAATGCCGGCGCGTGATTGCGCTGCAACTGCTCGGCGTCGATATCGACACGGATTAGTTCGCCGCTGATCCTGAAGTTGCCGTCGAATACCACGTCGTAATCGGTTTCGCCCAGTTCGGTACCGATAGCCAGCACCACATCGGCGTCCTGCGCCAGTTGGCGTACCGGCGGCAGCGACTGGTTGCTGCCAATCAGCAGCGGATGCGCTGTCGGCAGCAGGCCCTTGGCGTTGATGGTCAGCGCGGTCGGTGCATCCAGCGCCTCGGCCAGGCGGCGCACCGCATCGGGCTCGTTCACGCAGCCGCCGCCGATCAGCAGCAGCGGGCGCTGGGCCTGACTCAGGTGCTGCGCCGCCTGCCGGATCAAATCGGCCTGCGGTGCGGGGCGCGGAGCTGTAACGCGCGGCTGCACGCTCAGGTGGTCGGCGGATGCGGTGATCACGTCCAGCGGCAGTTCGATATGCACCGGCCGTGGCCGCCCGCCATCGAATACCGCGAAGGCGCGGGCCAGCACGTCGGGCAATTCGTCGACGCTCATCAGCGTATGGCTGAAGGCGGCGACGCCGGCCACCAAAGCACGCTGATCCGGCAACTCGTGCAGGTAGCCGTTGCCACGGCCCAGGCGCTCGCGTTCGTTGACGCTGGAGATCACCAGCATCGGGATCGAATCGGCATAGGCCTGACCCATGGCCGTGGCGATATTGGTCATGCCCGGCCCGGTGATGATGAAGCACACACCGGGCTTGCCGGAAACGCGCGCATAGCCGTCGGCCATGAAGCCCGCGCCCTGCTCGTGGCGCGGGGTGATGTGGCGGATGCCGCTGCCCGGCAGGCCGCGGTACAGCTCGATGGTGTGCACGCCGGGAATGCCGAACACGGTGTCGACGTCCCAGGCCTGGAGTTGCTTGACGAGAAATTCACCACAGGTGGTCATGCTGGCTCCTTGCTGATGGATTTGCAGGTGCCGGTAGCAGCGCCGGCACCTGTAACGGGGTCAGGCGAGGCTGGCAGCTCGCGCCTGTGGGCGGGTCAGCAGGCTGCCGATCACGAAGGCTAGCAGGCCGACTGCCAGGCTGTAGTAGATCGGCGTATTGGCTTCCAGGCCATCCTTGAACATGAACACCAAGGCGGTGGCGCAACCCAGGGCCATGCTGGCGATGGCGCCGGTGGTGGTGGCGCGCTTCCAGTAGATAGCGCCGAGGATCGGAATCAGGATGCCGCCCACCAGCAGGTTGTAGGCCAGGGTCAGAGCGCCGATCACGTCGCTGACCACCAGGGAGATCGCCAGCACCAGCAGGCCGGTGAGCAGGGTGAACAGGCGGGCGACGCCCAGGCTCGAAGGGCGACCGCCGCGCAGTTTCGGCAGCAGGTCTTCGGTCACCGTGGTGGACGCGGCGAGCAGACCGGCGCTGGCGGTGGACATCATCGCGGCCAGGGCAGCAGCGATCACCAGGCCGCGAATGCCGTCGGGCAGCGCGCTCTGTACGATGGAGGCGAAGGCGTTGTTGGCGTTGGCCAGGTCCGGCAGCAGTACCTTGGCGCACATGCCGATCAGCGCGCCGACCAGCCCGTAGATCACGCAGTACACGCCGGCCAGGCTGCCGGCTACGCGGGCGACGTTCTCGTTGCGGGCAGTGAACACGCGCTGCCAGATGTCCTGGCCGATGAGGATGCCGAAAAAGTAGATCAGGAAGTAGGTGAGGATGGTGTCGTAGCCGATGGTGGTCAGGCTGAAGGCGGTGTCCGGCAGCTTGGCCGCCAGCGCGTCCCAGCCGCCGACGCGGTACAGGCAGATGGGCAGCAGCACGAACATCAGGCCGACCGTCTTGATCGCGAACTGCACGATGTCGGTGAGGGTCAGCGACCACATGCCGCCGATGCTCGAATACACCACCACCACGCCGCCAGCCAGCAGGATGGCCGCCCAGAAGGGCAGGTCGAACAGCACCTGCAGCACCGTGCCGCTGGCCAGCACCGAGACCACCGAGATCATCAGTGCGTAGGCGAACATCACCACCGCACTGGCCTGGCGCGCCGCCGGTGTGTAGCGGCGTTCGAGAATCTGGGTGACGGTGAAGATGCGCAGCTTGAGCAGCGGTTTGGCCAGGAACAGGTTGAGTACGATGATGCCGGCCCCAAGTGCGGCGCACAGCCAAAAACCGGAAATGCCGTGCACGTAACCCAGGCGCACGGTGCCGACGGTCGCGGCGCCGCCGAGTACCGTCGCGGCCATGGTGCCCATGTAGAAGGCCGGGCCGAGGTTGCGGCCGGCCACCAGGTAATCTTCCTGGCTGCGCGCGCGGCGCATGCCATACCAGCCGAGCAGCAACATGCCGGCGGCGTAAAGGATGACGACGGATATATCCAGAATCATGGTGTTGTTCTCGTTTTCTGGTGAAGATCCGGGCGCAGCGCGCCCGGTGCGAAGCTGTCAGGCGAGCCCGGCACCGTTCACCGGGGCGCTGGTGTCAGGTTTCAGGCGCACCCAGCGCGGGCCAACGGGGCCGTAGACGCTCGCTGGCTCGGGGAACAGATTGAGCAGGGTCAGGTAGAGCACTGCGGCCATGCCCAGGGTGATCGGCAGGCTGATGTCGATGCCGCCGGCCAGCTCACCCAGCGGGCCGACGAACTGGCCCGGCAGGTTGACGAAGCACAGGCCCACTGCCGCGCTGGGAATCCACGCGCCGAGGCCGCGCCAGTTCCAGCCGTTGTGGAACCAGTAGCGGCCACCGCGCTCGCCGCGGGTGAATACCTGCAGGTCATCGGCGTGGTAGAAGCCGCGGCGCACGATCAGGCCGAGGATCATGATCACCATCCACGGGCTGGTGCAGGTGACGATCAGCACCGCGAAGGTCGACACGCTCTGCACCAGGTTGAAGGCGAAGCGGCCGATGAAGATGAAGGCGATGGCCGCCACGCCGATCAGCAGCGTGGCGCCAGCGCGGCTCATCAGCCGCGGGAACAGGCTCGACATGTCCAGCCCGGTGCCGTACAGCGCGGTGGTGCCGGTGGACATGCCGCCGATCACCGCGATCAGGCACACCGGCAGGAAGAACCAGGCCGGCGAGATGGCCAGCAGGCCACCCACATAATTGTTGGCGGCGATGTAATCCGGCGCCTGAGTGGCCACCAGCGTGGCGGTGCACAGGCCGAACAGGAAAGGAATCAGCGTGCCGGCCTGGGCGGCGAGCACCGCCAGCATGATGCGGCGCTTGGGCGTGTGCTTGGGGATGTAGCGCGACCAGTCGCCAAGAAAGGCGCCGAACGACACCGGGTTGCTCATGGCCAGTAGCGCCGCGCCGATGAAGGCCGCCCAGAAGCCCGGTTGCTCCAGGCTGACGGTGCCGGCGTAATTGGCATCGAAGGGCCCGGCGAACGCCAGGATGCCGAGCAGAAACAGCAGGCTGGAGGCCCACACGGCGATCTTGTTGACCCACAGCATGAAGCGAAAGCCATAGATGCACACCACCAGCACCAGCACCGCGAACAGACCGTAGGCCAGGCCCAGGGTCAGGTCGTTCTCGGGCAGGCCGATCAGCCGCTTGGCGCCGCCGATCAGCGCATCACCGGAGCTCCATACCGACAGCGAGAAGAACGCCACGGCGGTGAGCAGCGACAGGAACGAGCCAACGATACGCCCGTGCACGCCGAAGTGGGCACCGGAGGACACGGCGTTGTTGGTGCCATTGAGCGCGCCGAACAGGCCCATCGGCGCGAGGATCAGCGCACCGACCGCGACGCCGAGCACGATCGCCCACATGCCGGCCTGGAAAGACAGGCCGAACAGCACCGGGAAGCTGCCCAGTACGGCGGTGGAGAACGTATTGGCGCCGCCGAAGATCAGGCGGAACAGATCGGTGGGTGTGGCACTGCGTTGGTTGTCGGGGATCTGCTCGACACCGAAGGTCTCGATACGCGTCGCGTTACTCATGGTGTTCTCCAGCGCCTTTTCACGATTTTTATAGGGGCAGCGCAGGCACGCTGATCCTGTTATGCACCCCCGACAGTCATCGGGTGGTGGTGTTCTGGCAGTGCGGCAAGGCCGCGGGAAACCCAAGGGGTTCCAAGTCGCAAGGTGTATCCGGCGTGGCGCGCTTCAGGCGGCTCGCTCGCGCCAAGGTTGCTCTGTGTGGCTAAGCCGACAGGTGCTCGTGACAGGCCAGCCAGCGGCCGTCCTGGTGACGAAACACGATGGTTTCCCGCTCGTTGACTCGCTGCTCTTCGCCCGCCATGCGCAGGTGGGTCGCGACGTCGTGAATGAAGATCGCCACGTCGCCCTGCAGGCTGACGTGGCCATTGCTGGAACGGCAGTCGAGCACTGCGAAGCCTTCGGCTTGCCATTGCTGCCACACCGCCTGGTAGGCAGCGCGCGAAAGCAGCGGCTGCGCCAGGGTGTGGAACACGAAGGTGGCGTCCTCGCTGAAGCAGGCGAAGTAACGCGGCGTATCGTTATGGGCGAAGGCGTCCACCAGCCCGGCAGCCGCCTTCAGCACTTCGGCTTTGCGGCTCATCGACGCACCACACCCGGCAGCACGCAGAGCATTTCGTAGAGCAGATTGGCACCCAGCAGCGAGGTGTTGCCGGTAGTGTCGTAGGGCGGGGAGACCTCGACCAGGTCGCCGCCGATCAGGTTCAGGCCCTGGCAGCCGCGGATGATTTCCAGCGCCTGGATGGTGGTCAGGCCGCCGACTTCCGGAGTGCCGGTGCCGGGCGCCCAGGCCGGGTCGATGCCGTCGATGTCGAAGGACAGATATACCGGGCCGCCGTCGACCTTGGCGCGCACTTCTTCCATCAGCGGGGCCAGGGATTTGTGCCAGCACTCTTCGGCCTGCACCACACGGAAGCCCTGGTTGCGGCTCCAGTTGAAATCGTCGGCGGTGTAGCCCTGGGCGCGCAGGCCGATCTGCACCACGCGCTGGCTGTCGAGCAGGCCTTCTTCCTGGGCGCGGCGGAAGGTGGTGCCGTGGGCGATCTTCTCGCCAAACATGTGATCGTTGACGTCGGCGTGGGCGTCGATGTGCACCAGGCCGACCTTGCCGTACTTCTTGTGCATGGCGCGCAGGATCGGCAGGGTCAGGGTGTGGTCGCCGCCCAGGGTCAGCGGAATGATGTCGTGGGCCAGCACGCGATCGTAGTGCTCTTCGATGATGCGCACGGCGTCGAGCAGGTTGAAGGTGTTGATCGCCACGTCGCCGATGTCGGCCACGTTCAGGGAATCGAAGGGTGCGGCGCCGGTGGCCATGTTGTAGGGGCGGATCATCACCGACTCGGCGCGGATCTGCCGTGGCCCGAAGCGGGTGCCGGAGCGCAGGGAGGTGCCGATATCCAGAGGAATGCCGATGAAGGCAGCGTCGAGCTTGTCCAGCTCTTCGGGTGCCTGCACGTGGGGCAGGCGCAGCATGGTGGCGATCCCGCCGAAACGGGGCATTTCGTTGCCGCCCAGGGGCTGGTGGAGGGAATTATCCACGGGGGCCTCGCAGTTATTGTGGTTGTCGTGGTCCGATTCTGGTCAGGGTTGGCGGCGTGAAGAATCGGGCAGCGCAAATAATCAGTTCAGAAATTCCTAAACTAACGAGCAGGCTTTAGCATGGGCCCGGTTCTTTCACCGTCATGGTTCGCCAATGCCTGATCTCAAGCTGCTGCGCCTGTTCGTCTGTGTCGTGCGCCACCAGGGTTTCGCTGCGGCGCAGCAGGAGCTGAATCTTTCTACTTCGGCGATCAGCACCTATATGAGCCAGCTCGAAGCGCAGCTCGGCTTCGTGCTCTGCCATCGCGGGCGTGGCGGCTTCAGCCTGACCAGCAAGGGCGAGCTGTTCCATCAGGAGGCACTGCGGCTGCTGGCCGAGCTGGAGGGGTTCGAGCGCTATTCGGCGGCGCTCAAGGGTGAGCTGCGGGGCACTCTGAATCTGGGCGTACTGGATTCGACGGTGAGCGATCCGTCCCTGCCGTTGGCCGAGGTGATCGGCGCCTACAGCCAGGAACACCCGGCGGTGCACCTGCACCTGGCGGTGCTCAGTCCGGCGGAGTTGCAACTGGGGGTTTTGGAGAACCGGCTGGATCTGGCCATCGGCGCCTTTTCGGTGCGCACCAACGGGCTGATCTACCAGGCGCTGTACCGCGAGCAGCACTGGCTTTACTGCAGCGATAGGCACTCGCTGTATACCCAGCGGCAGATTCCGGCGGAAGTGATCACCCAGCAGCGTATGGTCGGCCGTGGCTACTGGAGCCAGGCCGAGCTGGCGCGCCATGGTTTCAAGCACAGTGCAGCGACGGTGGAGTCGATGGAGGCGCAGCTGATTCTGGTGCTTTCCGGCGCCTACATCGGTTATTTGCCCGAGCATTACGCCCAGCAGTGGGCCGATCAGAAACGTCTGAAAGTTCTGCTGCCCACCACCTTCGGCTACCAGGCGCCTTTCACCCTGGCGCTGCGCCGTGGTCGATCACGGGAACCGCTGATCCAGAGCTTTCGTGATCGGCTCAAGGCGCAGTTGAATCACGGTTAGGTCAACCACTGTAGCCAGATCAGCGTCGGGCCGTGGGAGTGGGCGGGGCTGCCTAGCTCATACTCGCGATTCGGGCGCATGGCGCCCTCACACAGTTTTGCAGGGTGAGCGCTAGCCCACCAATTGACTAAACGTGCTCAGCGCACCAGGCAGGGCTTCTTGTTATCGAAAGTCCAGCCGCTGATCAGATACTGCATGGCCACCGCATCGTTGCGCGCGCCCAGGCCCATGCCCTTGTAGCACTCGTGGGCTTTGGCTACGGCGTCCATGTCCAGCTCCACGCCGAGGCCGGGCTTCTTCGGCACCTGCACGAGACCGCCTTCGATACGCAGCGGCTCCTTGGTCAGGTGCTGGCCGTCCTGCCAGATCCAGTGGGTGTCGATGGCGGTGATCTTGCCCGGCGCGGCCGCTGCCACATGGGTGAACATGGCCAGGGACACGTCGAAGTGGTTGTTGGAGTGCGAGCCCCAGGTCAGGCCCCAGTCGTTGCACATCTGCGCTACGCGCACCGAACCCTGCATGGTCCAGAAGTGCGGGTCGGCCAGGGGGATGTCCACCGATTGCAGCTGGATCGCATGGCCCATCTGCCGCCAGTCGGTGGCGATCATGTTGGTGGCGGTCGGCAGGCCGGTGGCGCGGCGGAATTCGGCCATTACCTCACGGCCGGAATAGCCGTTCTCGGCGCCGCAGGGGTCTTCGGCGTAGGCGAGCACGTGATGTTGGTCCCGGCACAGGCGAATGGCGTCGGCCAGGGACCAGGCACCGTTCGGGTCCAGGGTGATGCGCGCTTCCGGGAAGCGCTCGGCCAGGGCGGTCACCGCTTCGATTTCCTCGTCGCCGCGCAGCACGCCGCCCTTGAGTTTGAAGTCCTTGAAGCCGTAGCGCTCGTAGGCCGCCTCGGCTAGGCGCACCACACCCTGGGCGTCCAGCGCTTCTTCGTTGCGCACGCGGAACCAGGCGTTGTCGGCATCGGCTTCCTGGCGATAGGGCAGGTCGGTTTTCTTGCGGTCGCCAATGTAGAACAGGTAGCCAAGCATCTCCACGGCATCGCGCTGCTGGCCTTCGCCGAGCAGGGCGGCGACTGGCACGTCCAGGTACTGGCCGAGCAGGTCGAGCAGGGCGGACTCGACAGCGGTGACGGCATGGATGGTGATACGCAGGTCGAAGGTCTGCAGGCCGCGGCCGCCGGAATCGCGGTCAGCGAAGGCCTGACGCACCTGGCCGAGCAGTTTCTGGTACTGGCCGATGGGCTGACCGAGCAGCAGTTGGCGGGCGTCTTCCAGGGTCTGGCGAATGGCTTCGCCGCCTGGCACTTCACCAACGCCGACGTGGCCGGCGTTGTCACGCAGGATCAGCAGGTTGCGGGTAAAGAAGGGCGCGTGGCCACCGCTGAGGTTGAGCAGAAAGCTGTCGTGCCCGGCGACCGGGATGACTTCCAGAGCAGTGATGACGGGGGTACCTGCATGGGTGTTGTTATTGTTCATCGCGTGGTTCCTGTGCCGTTGAAGGCGTTGCGGTGGGCCGGGCTGCCTTGGCAGGCAGCGCTGAAAGATAACGTTATCATCATATTCGGATAACGTTATCATTCAAGCGAAAATTTACGTCACGGTGGACGCGCATGTGGTCCTTAAAGGTAGGACGTAGGATGGGGCGGGCCGCGAAGGTGCAACCCATCAATGGATTTATTGGAAGCGCAACCCATTCTCGGGTATGGACTAGGCGTCCCCGCTCACTCCCATAGTTCATAAGATTCGAGCACTTAGCATCGGGCGGGCCGCGTAGGTGAATCCATCCGTTGCTGATGGGTTTCACCCATCCTACGATCTCATTCGCGGGCATGGCCCGCTCCCTCAGTTCACACGATTCGAGTACGCGGCCCGACCCATACTACGGTCAGGGCTGGGCCGTGCTGCCCCGCTCGATGATGGCGAACCGCGTATCGACGCGGGATTCGGTCGGTTGGCCGTCGAAGCGGCGCAGCAGGGCTTCGGCAACCTGCTGGCCCATCTCGGTGGCATTGACGCTGACGGTAGACAGCGCCGGGTTGGCGAACTGGCCGTTGAGGGTGTCGCCGAAGCCAAGCACGGCAATGTCGGCGGGAACGTTCAGCCCGCGGGTGGAGGCTTCGGCGAGTACGCCGAGGGCCACGGTGTCGGAGCTGCAGAAGATGAAGTCGGGCTTTTCGCCGGCATCGAGCAGGTTGGCCAGGCCCTTGCGGCCGACCTCCCAGGTGGCGGGCAGCGGTAGTGTCTGCACCGCCACGTTATTCACGCCCAGCTCGGCGAGTCGGCCGATCACCGCCTTGCAGCGGCGTAGCGCCCGAGGATCGTCGACGCCGACCAGCGCCCAGCGTCGGTAACCCTTGGCGAAGAAGTGCACCGCCACGGCGGCGCCGACCTGTTCGTGGGAAAAGCCCACCTGCATGTCCAGGCCGTCGTCGCTCAGGTCCCAGGCTTCCACTACCGGGATGCCGGCGGACGACAGCCGCTCGCGGCTGGCCTGGGTGTGGAAGGTGCCGGTCAGCACGATGCCGTCGGGGCGGCGGCCGAGAATGGCGGCCAGCAAGGCTTCTTCCTGTTCGGGCACGTAGCCGCTGGGCCCGACCAGGGTGTGGTAGCCGGCTTCGGCGAGGCGATCCATGATCGCCTGCACCACGCTGGCGTAGATCGAGTTGGCGATGGTCGGCAGCACGATGGCCACCAGGCGGCTCTTGCTGGTGGCCAGGGCGCCGGCCATCAGGTTGGGTACATAGCCCATGGTGCGCACCACTTCCAGCACGTGCTCGCGGGTGGCGTCGCTGACCAGCTCGGGGCGCTGGATGGCTCGCGAAACGGTGATCGGTGATACGCCGGCCTTGAGGGCCACGTCCTTGACCGTCACCGGCAGATCGCCGAGGTCGCCGCGGTCTTTGGCCAGTTCTCTGCGCGATTTTCTTGCCACGGGCTGGCCTCGATTAGAGTGCAGTAAAAGAGCCGCAGGTTACGGCAGGCGCGTCGTGCTGTCGCCCGCACGCAGCATATAGAGGCGGAACACCACCACCGTGGTGAACAACTGGCAGAGGCCGAACAGCATATCCAGCAGCAGGCGCGCGGCTGGCTCGCTGGCGATATCGCCGGCCCAGAAGCTGGCGACCCATGGCGGCACCATCACCAGCATCACGCAGGTGCAAATCGGCCAGAAGTGCCCATCGGTCAGCTGCAGGCTTGCATGCAGCGCCTGCAACGGCGTGAGGCCGCGCAGCACCAGCAGGTAGTCGGCGAATACCAGCCGCACCATCAGCCACAGCCCGGGCAGGATGAACAGCGACAAGCCGAGCATTATCGCCAGGGTACCGATGCCGGCCAGCAGCACGAAGCGCGGCCACAGGCTCAGGCTCATGGCCACCAGCGCGCCCTTGCCCGGCGCTTCGCCGCGGCTGCGGGCATCGATGAACAGGATCAGCGCGGCGCTGTACAGCGGATAGAAGAACAGGCCGAGCAGCACTTCATAGAGCGGCACCTTGGCGGCGCCGACCAGGTCTTCGAGGTGCAGGCTCAGGAAGGCTTCGAGGAGCAGGAAGGGCAGGCACAGCACAAGGATGTGCAAGAGGTTTTGCCGGAAGAAGAACCAGGCGTCACGCAGGGCGTCGAGGGGATTCATGAATGGTCGCAGCCAGAAAAACAGGCGGCCATGATACGAGCGTGGCCGGCCTGCCACCAGTGATCACGTTCGTCGCCGCCGTGGCACTGCCTTCGACCTCGAGGGGCCAGGGCTGGCATACTGGCCACCCGTGCAACCCGCGCGAACCTTGTGAGGATGTCCGGTGAAGAAAATTGCCGTGTTCGCCGACGTACAGAATCTCTACTACACCGTGCGCCAGGCCTATGGCTGCCACTTCAATTACACGGCGTTGTGGAACGAGCTGGCGGCGGGCGGCGAGATCGTCGAGGCGTACGCTTATGCCATCGACCGCGGGGATCCCAAGCAGCAGCAGTTCCAGCAGATCCTGCGTAACCTGGGCTTCACCGTGAAGCTCAAACCCTACATCCAGCGTAGCGACGGCTCGGCCAAGGGCGATTGGGACGTGGGCATCACCATCGACGTGATGGACGCCGCGGCGAATGTCGACAGCGTGGTGCTGGCCTCCGGCGACGGTGATTTCGACCTGCTGCTCGAGCGCATTCGCCAGCGTCATGGCGTCGAAGCCGTGGCTTACGGCGTGCCCGGGCTTACCGCGCAGTCGCTGGTACGCGCAGCCAGCCGTTACGTGCCCATCGAGGGCCATCTGTTGCTCAAACACTGAGGTTCCTGTGAAACCCATCGCTGTCATCGACTTCGAAACCACCGGCATGTCGCCGGCCCAACAGGCGCGCGCCACCGAAATCGGTGTGGTGATCATCGAAGGCGGGCAGATCACCGCCCGCTACCAGAGCCTGATGAACAGTGGAGCCTGGGTTCCGCCCTTCATCGAGCAATTGACCGGCATCAGCAACGCCATGGTGCGCAGCGCGCCGCCAGCCGCCGAGGTGATGCACGAGGTCGCCGAGTTCGTCGGCGACATTCCGATGCTGGCGCACAACGCGTCCTTCGACCAGAAATTCTGGGACGCCGAGCTGGGCCTGATCGGCCGTACCCGCGTGCAGCATTTCGCCTGTTCGCTGCTGTTGTCGCGGCGTCTGCTGCCGGGCGCGCCGAGCCACAAGCTCGGCAACCTCAACCGCTGGGCGCGGCTGCCCGATACCGGCAAGGCGCACCGGGCGCTGGCCGATGCGGAAATGGCTGCCAACCTGACCCTGCACCTGTGCAAGGTACTGCGCGAACAGCACGGGCGCAGCGCTGTCGATCACGATTTCCTGCGTCAGCTGCAGGGCATGTCCGCCGCCAAGGTGCGCGCGCTGCTCGCTGCCGCGTAGCCTGGCTTTAGCGCAGCGATACCCAGGTTTGTCTTTGCCGGGTGTCGCTGCGCTCGAAGGCTACGTCCCTCGGGCGGCAACGGCCGAGCGATAGCCACCCGGACGCGCTAAACTGCGCGCCATTTCCTTAGCTCACCATGTGCCCGCCATGACCTTCTCTTCCCTCGGCCTGATCGAACCCCTGCTGCGCTGTCTCGACGGCCTCGATTACAAGACCCCGACGCCCGTGCAGGCCCAGGCCATCGGCCCGATCATCAAGGGCGGCGATATCATGGCGGCGGCGCAGACCGGCACCGGCAAGACCGCCGCCTTCACGTTGCCGATCCTGCAGCGCCTGATGATGGAAGGCCCGGTGGTAGCCAGCAATTCGGTGCGCGCTCTGGTGCTGGTGCCGACCCGCGAGCTGGCCGAGCAGGTGCAGCAGAGCGTGCAGACCTACTCGCAGTTCCTGCCGCTGCGCAGCTATGCGGTGTACGGCGGGGTGAGCATCAACCCGCAGATGATGAAGCTGCGCAAGGGCCTTGACGTGCTGGTCGCCACGCCGGGCCGTTTGCTCGACCTGTACCGTCAGAACGCGGTGAAGTTTTCCCAGCTGCAGGTGCTGGTGCTCGACGAAGCCGACCGCATGCTCGACCTGGGCTTTGCCCGCGAGCTGGATGACCTGTTTGCCGCCCTGCCGAAGAAGCGCCAGACCCTGCTGTTCTCCGCGACCTTTTCCGACGCCATCCGCGGTTTGGCCAAGGAAATGCTGCGCGACCCGCTGAGCATCGAAGTCAGCCCGCGCAACGCCGCCGCCAAGTCGGTCAAGCAGTGGCTGATTCCGGTGGACAAGAAGCGCAAGGCCGAGCTGTTCCTGCACCTGTATCGCAGCAAGAAATGGTCGCAAGTGCTGGTGTTCGCCAAGACCCGCAAGGGCGTCGACGAGCTCGAGCAGGCGCTGCTGGCCGAAGGCATTCGCGCCGACTCGATCCACGGTGACAAGCCGCAGCCGACGCGCCTGCGTGCCCTGCAGCGCTTCAAGGCTGGCGAAGTCGACGTGCTGGTCGCCACCGACGTGGCCGCCCGTGGCCTGGATATCGACGACCTGCCGCTGGTGGTCAACTTCGACCTGCCCATCGTCGCCGAAGACTACGTGCACCGCATCGGCCGCACTGGCCGTGCGGGCGCCACTGGCCAGGCGGTATCGCTGGTCTGCGCCGACGAGGTGCAACTGCTGTCGGCCATCGAGGCGCTGATCCAGCAGATCCTGCAGCGCGTCGACGAACCGGACTTCATCCCCGACCACCGCCTGCCGCAGACGGTCGCTGGTGGCCTGGTGGTGAAAAAGCCCAAGAAACCGAAAAAGCCCAAGGTGGTGGGCGGCGGTAAAGCCGGTGGTCTGGGCCGCTGGATGGAAAGCGACGAGCCGGCCGAACCGCCGGTCAAGGCTATCCGCAAGGTGCCGAGTTTCGGTGGTAAGCCGAAGGGGAAGCGTTAGCAATGGCGACGGAAGCGGCCAGGCTCAGATTTCCTGGCCGATCTTCCACAGCACGCCGCTGGGGTCGAAGACGATAAATTCGCGAATGCCCCAGGGCTGATCCTCTGGGGCGAAGGTGCGCACGCCGAAGCGCTCGGCGATGTTTTCTGCCTGCACGTGGGCCCACCAGGCCTGCACGTCATCGACCATCAGGTGCATGACGAAATTCTCCGCCTGCTCCTTCACGTAGAAGTTCTGCAGCAGAAAGGCGCAGTGCTCGCCGTGGCTGAAGTAGCTCATCTTGTCCGTTTGCCACGCCGCCTTGAAGCCCAGGGCGGTGTAGAAGGCCTGGCTGAGGGGGTAGTCCCTGGCCGGAACGAAGGTTTTGAGTTGCAGGCTCGTGAGCATGGATTTTCCTCTTCCCTGGATTATCGAGCGCGGGCCTTGAGCCAGCGCAGCATGCCTTGGCCGGCCACGCGGCCGCTGGCGAAGCAGGCGGTGAGCAGGTAGCCACCGGTGGGTGCTTCCCAGTCGAGCATTTCACCGGCGCAGAAGGTGCCGGGCAGTTGCGTCAGCATCAGATTGTCGTCGAGGGCTTCGAAAGGTACACCGCCGGCGCTGCTGATCGCTTCTTCGATCGGGCGCGCCTGGCGCAGGGTGATCGGCAGCGCCTTGATGGCTGCGGCCAGGCGTTGGGGATCGTTGAAAAGCTCAGCGGGCGTCACCTCGCGCAGCAGCGCCGCCTTCACGCCATCCAGGCCAGCCTGGCGATGCAGGTGCTTGGCCATGGAGTTCGAGCCGCGGGGTTTGCTCAGGGCGTTGCCAAGGGCCGCTTCGCTGCGCTGTGGCAGCAGGTCGAGGTAGACGCTACAGCTGCCGTCGCAAGTGATGCGCTGGCGAATGCCAGCGGACAACGCATACACCAGGCTGCCCTCGATACCGGTGTCGGTCAGCACGAATTCGCCGGGGCGCGGCGCTTCGCCCGGCAAACCAAGGGCGACGTTCTTTAGTGGCGCACCGGCGAACTTTTCGCGCAGCAGCGGGCTCCAGGCAGCCACGTCGAACCCGCAGTTGCTTGGTTGTAGCGGCACGACGGGCACGCCAGCCTGTTGCAAACCCGCCACCCAGCTGCCGTCCGAACCGAGCCGCGGCCAGCTACCACCGCCCAGGGCCAGCAGCACGGCGTCGGCCTGCACCGCGCGCTCGCCATCGGGACTGGCCACACGCAGGCTGCCGTCGGCATCCCAGCCCAGCCAGCGGTGCCGGGTGTGCAACTGCACACCGGCCTCGCGCAGGCGCTTGAGCCAAGCGCGCAGCAGCGGCGCGGCTTTCATGTCGGTAGGAAATACGCGGCCCGAGGTGCCGACGAAAGTGTCGATGCCCAGGCCATGGATCCACTCGCGCAGCGCATCGGCATCGAAGCCTTGCAGCAGGGCGTGGATTTCCCTCTCGCGCTCACCGTAGCGGCCGACGAAGGCCGGATAGGCTTCGGAGTGGGTGATGTTCATACCGCCGACGCCGGCGAGCAGAAACTTGCGGCCTACCGAGGGCATGGCATCGTAAAGGTCGACCCGCACGCCAGCGAGCGCCAGGGTTTCGGCGGCCATCAGGCCGGCAGGGCCGCCGCCGATGATGGCGACCGAGTGGGCGGTGGGCGGGAAGGAATCGGTCATGGTGGCGTCGGTTGGGCAAAGGGCGAAGTTTACCCGAGCCCTCGCTGCTGCCATACCCGTGCGGCGCTATGGTGGAGGATGCCGTGGCGGCGGGCGAGGGCGTGGCGGTCCTTGCTGTAGCCGCCGCCGATCACCCCGACCACGGGAATGTCGCGGCCCAGGCAGTGGTTGAGCACGGCCTCGTCACGGGCGGCGACGCCGGCGTCGGTGAGCTGCAGGTAGCCCAGGGCGTCGTCCTTGTGCACGTCGACGCCAGCGTCGTAGAGCACGATGTCCGGCTGGTACAGGGCGAGCAGGTAACCCAGTGTGTCGTCGACCACCTTGAGGTAATCGGCATCGCCCATGCCGCGCGGCAGGGGAATGTCCCAGTCGCTGCTGGCCTTGCGCGCCGGGTAGTTCTGCTCGCAGTGCAGGGACACGGTGATCGCGTCGGGCTCGTCCTCGAGCAGTCGCGCGGTGCCGTCGCCCTGGTGCACGTCGCAGTCGAAGATCAGCACGCGCCCGGCCTTGCCGCTTTGCAGCAGGTAGCGGGCGATCACCGCCAGGTCGTTGAAGATGCAGAAGCCCGCCGGGTAGTCGTAATGGGCGTGGTGGGTGCCGCCGGCCAGGTGGCAGGCCAGGCCGTGCTGCAGGGCCTGCTCGGTGGCCAGCAGCGAACCGCCGACGGCTCGCACGGTGCGCCGCGCCAGTTCCGGGCTCCAGGGCAGGCCGAGGCGGCGCTGGTCTTCGTGACTCAGCTCGCCGCTCAGGTAGCGCTCGATATAGGCGGGGCAGTGGCAGAGGGCGAGGATATCGGCCGGGCAGATTTCCGGGCGCAGCAGTTCTTCATCCCGGGTCAGGCCGCTGGCCACCAGGTGGTCACGCAGCAGGCGGAATTTCTCCATCGGGAAGCGATGGCCGTCAGGAAACGGCGGGCTGTAGTCGTCGTGGTAGATCAGCGGCAGGGGCATACAATGGCGGTTATCGGGTGAACCTGAGGCAGTATGCATGAGAAGCGAAGTGGAAGGGACCGCGCCGCAGACGCCGCGCCTGCTGATGCGCGCCTGGCGTGACGAGGACTTGGACAAGCTGGCGATGCTGTGCGCGGACCCGGCGGTGATGCGCCATTTCCCAGCGACCCTGAACCGTGAGCAGAGCCAGGCGCTGCTCATTCGTTTGCAGCAGCACTTCGCGGAGCATGGCTTTACCTTCTGGTCACTGTGGAGCCGCGAGAGTGGCCGCTTCGTCGGTATGACCGGACTGGCCCATGTCGGCTTCGAGGCGAGTTTTACGCCGGCGGTGGAGATTGGCTGGCGCCTGTCGCCAGCATTCTGGGGCCAGGGCCTGGCTCAGGAAGCGGCACGGGCCGCGCTGGATTTTGCCTTCACGCAGCTGGCGGTTGATCGCGTGGTGGCGTTCACGACCCTGACCAATATCCCGTCGCAGCGGGTGATGCAGGGGCTCGGCATGCAGGCCGCCGGCGAATTCGAGCACCCGGCGCTGGCGCCCGGGCACCCGCTGCGCCGCCACGTGCTGTATGAAATGCCCCGCAGCGAATGGCCGAAGCGGAGCTGAGCCTGTCGTCCATGACACCACGGCGCGATTCCTGAGCGGCGGCAAAGGCATTACCATTCAACATCCGCGCAGCCCGCGCGTGTCGCAGCATTGCCCTGGATAGGGCCCGTGGAGATCGCTTATGAGTCAAGTCCTGAACGAGTTGGTGGCACTGCTGAGCCTGGAAGCCATCGAGGAAAACCTGTTCCGTGGCGTCAGCCAGGATCTGGGCTTTCGCCAGCTCTTCGGTGGTCAGGTGCTTGGCCAGTGCGTCTCGGCGGCCACCCAGACGGTCGAGGCCGACCGCCATGTGCATTCGCTGCACGGCTACTTTCTGCGCCCTGGCGATGCCACGTTGCCGGTGGTCTACCAGGTCGACCGCGTGCGTGACGGCGGCAGCTTCAGCACCCGCCGGGTGACGGCGGTGCAGAAGGGCAAGGCGATCTTCACCTGCAGCGCTTCGTTCCAGTACCAGGAAGAGGGCTTCCACCACCAGGCGCAGATGCCCGACGTGCCGGGGCCCGAAGGACTGCGCTCGGAGACCGAACTGGCCAGCCAGGTCGCCGACATGCTGCCGCCGCGGGTGCGCGAGCGCGTGCTGTTCGACAAGCCCATCGAGATCCGCCCGGTCACCGTCGACAACCCGTTCGCCCCCCAGGTCAGCGAACCGGTTAAGTACGTGTGGTTCCGCGCCGACGGCGAGCTGCCGGACATTCCGGCCATCCATAAGTACCTGCTGGGCTACGCCTCGGACTTCAACCTGCTGACCACCTCGATGCTGCCCCACGGCGTTTCGGTGTGGCAGAAGTTCATGCAGGTGGCCAGCCTCGACCACTCCATCTGGTTCCATGGCAACCTGCGCATGGATGATTGGCTGCTCTACGCCATGGACAGCCCCTGGGCCGGCAACGCCCGCGGCTTCTCGCGTGGCAGCGTATTCAACCGCCAGGGCCAGCTGGTCGCCTCGGTCGCCCAGGAAGGTTTGATCCGCCTGCGTGAAGACTGGCGCTGAGGTGTAGGTGTGATCAACCGCTAGCGAGCAGGTATGCTGCGGCCTCGATTCCACGCTTGCCGGAGGGGCGATGAGCCTGCAGCGCTATACCCATTGGGTGTTCGACATGGACGGCACCCTGACCATTGCCGTGCACGATTTCGCCGCCATCCGCGTGGCGCTGGACATCCCGCCCGAAGACGACATCCTCCATCACCTGGCCGCCTTGCCGCTTGAGGTGTCGAAGGCCAAGCACGCCTGGTTGCTGGAGCACGAACGTGAACTGGCCATCGCCTCACGCCCGGCTGCTGGCGCGGTAGCCCTGGTGCGTGGCCTGCATGCCCGCGGCCTGCGCCTGGGCATTCTCACCCGTAACGCCCGTGAGCTGGCACTGCTGACCTTGCAGGCCATCGGCGTGGACGACTGCTTCGCGCCGGCCGACATCCTCGGCCGGGATGAGGCGCCGCCCAAGCCCGACCCAGGCGGCCTGCTGCACCTGGCCGACCGCTGGCAGGTCACCCCCCAGGACATGGTGATGGTCGGCGATCACCGCCATGACCTGGCCAGCGGCCGTGCCGCCGGCACTGCTACTGTGTTGGTCAACCTGCCGAGCAATCCCTGGCCGGAGCTGACCGATCATTTCGTCGCCGATTGCGCGGCGCTTCAGCGTCTGGCGCTGGGCGCCGCAGCAGCAGGCTGACAGCAGCTGCTGCCTGCCTGCAGGTCTTCGAGGATCGGGCAGTCGGGGCGATTGTCGCCCTGGCAGTGATCGACCAGGGTTTGCAGGGTGTCACGCAGCGCTTCGAGTTCGGCGATCTTGCCGTTGAGTGCCTCGATATGTTCCACCGCCAGAGCCTTCACATCGGCGCTGGCCCGCTTGCGGTCGTGCCACAGGGCCAGCAGCCGGCCGGACTCGGCAAGCGAGAAGCCTAGGTCACGGGCGCGGCGGATGAAGCGCAGGCGCTGCAGGTCATCCTCGCCGTACTGGCGATAGCCGCTCTCGCTGCGCCCGGCGCTGGGCAGCAGGCCGATGGCTTCGTAGTAGCGGATCATCTTGGCGCTGAGCCCGGTGTGCTTGGCGGCCTGACCGATATTCATCGCGTTAATCCTCGAAATGGGGGCGCCAGGTTTTCAAGAGCAGGGCATTGCTCACTACGCTGACGCTCGACAACGCCATGGCCGCGCCGGCGAGCATCGGGTCGAGCAGCCCGAAAGCCGCCAGGGGAATACCCACCAGGTTGTAGATGAATGCCCAGAACAGATTCTGGCGGATCTTCGCATAGGTGCGCCGGGCGATATCCAGGGCGGCAGGTACCAGGCGCGGGTCGCCGCGCATCAGGGTGATGCCGGCTGCCTGCATGGCCACGTCGGTGCCGCCGCCCATGGCGATGCCGACGTGTGCCGCTGCCAGGGCCGGGGCATCGTTGATGCCGTCGCCGATCATGGCCACAACGCCATTGGCCTTCAGCTCGCGGACGATACGCGCCTTGTCCGCTGGTAGCACCTGAGCATGCACCGACTCGATACCCAGCTGGCGGGCAACCGCCCCGGCGCTGCCCGTGTTGTCGCCGCTGATCAGGTGGCTGTCGATATGCCGGACCTTGAGGGAGGCGATAGCGTCCTGGGCACCGTCCTTGAGGGTATCGCCGAAGGCGAACAAGGCCCGCACCCGTGGAGCGTCGCCTTGTTCGATCAGCCATGAGAGCGTGCGTCCTTCTGCCTCCCAACGCCGTGCGGATTCTGCCAGTTCAGTTGGCTCGGCGGCGCCACTTTCCTCCAGTAGACGGCGGTTACCGAGCAGCAGCTTGCGACCTTCCACTTCTCCAGCAATGCCGCGGCCGGCCAGAGCCTGGCTGTTGCCGAGCGTGGTCAGTGCCAGGCCAGCCTCCTGGCAACTCAGCAGTACGGCCTTGGCCAGTGGGTGTTCACTGCCTTGTTGCAGCGTGCCAGCCAAGCGCAGCGCTTGTTGGTCATCGATCCCGACGGCGTGCAGGTGCGCGATCCGCGGTGTGCCGGAGGTCAGGGTGCCGGTCTTGTCGAAGGCCACCACGGTCACGCCATGGGCAACTTCCAAGGTTTCGGCGTCCTTGATCAGAATGCCGTGGCGGGCGGCCACACCGGTGCCTGCCATGATCGCCGTGGGCGTCGCCAGGCCCAGGGCGCAAGGGCAGGCGATCACCAGTACGGCGACGGCGTTAAGCAGCGCCTGCTCGATACCTGCCCCGATGGCCAGCCAGGTGATCAGGGTGAGCAGGGCGACCAGCAGGACCACCGGCACGAATACCTGGCTGACCCGATCCACCAGTTTCTGGATCGGAGCCTTGGCGGCCTGGGCGTCTTCGACCAGACGGATGATGCGCGCCAGCACGGTTTCCGCACCGAGGGCGGTGGTCTCGATCAGCAGGCGGCCTTCGCCATTGATCGCGCCGGCGGTCACCTGATCGCGCGGCGCCTTGGCTTGGGGCAGGCTTTCGCCGCTGATCAGTGCCTCGTCGGCGTGGCTGTGGCCTTCCAACACCTTGCCGTCGACTGCGAAGCGCTCGCCGGGCCGGACTACGATCTGGTCGCCGATGCTCAGCGCACTGACCGCGATCCGCTGTTCGACACCGCCTTGCAGGCGAGTTGCCTCGTCCGGGCGCAGCGCCTGCAGGGCGCGAATGGCACCCGTGGTCTGGCGCTTGGCGCGGCTCTCCAGGTATTTGCCGAGCAGGATAAGGGCGATGATCACCGCCGAGGCTTCGAAGTACAGGTGCGGCATCTGCCCGGGCGGGGTGATCGTCCATTGATAGAGGCTCAGGCCATACCCGGCACTGGTGCCGAGGGCGACCAGCTGATCCATATTGCCGGCGCCGCTGCGTAACGCGTGCCAGGCGGCGCGATAAAACCGGGCTCCGAGGATGAACTGCACTGGCGTGGCCAGCAGGAACTGCGCCCAGGCCGGCAGCATCAGGTGCACGCCAAGGGGCGTGAGCAGCATGGGTAGCACCAGCGGCGCGGCAAGCAGCAGCGCCAGTGCCAGCCGCCAGCGTTCGTTGCGTAACTGGCGCTCGGCGCTGTCGTCTTTGTCGGTGTTCATTTCCTGCGTACTGGCCGAATAGCCCGCGGCATCCACTGCCTTCAGCAACGCCTGGGTATCGGTGCCCGGTAGCACTTGCAGTCGCGCTCGTTCGGTAGTCAGGTTGACGCTCGCCGAGAGCACGCCGGGCTGCCTGCTCAGTGCCCGCTCGACGCGCCCTACGCAGCTGGCGCAGGTCATGCCGGTGATGGCCAGATCCAGTGTCTGTCCTGGTACTTCGTAGCCAGCCTTTTCCACCGCAGCCACCAGCGCCGGCAGTTGCTCTGCCGGTGCTTGTACCCGTGCCCGCTCGCTGGCCAGGTTGACGCTGGCGTCGCTGACCTGGGCCACGCCGCGCAGGACGCGTTCGACCCGGCCGGCACAGCTGGCGCAGGTCATGCCGCGAATCGGCAGATCGAAGCTGGACATGGTGGCCTCCGTGATGCCTGACAGATGCCTACAGGATCAACCTTGACATATGGGCAAGGTCAAGCCCTGCTGCAACTGTCTTAGAACCTGTTCAAAGCCTGCTGCGCGTCGGCACTGCGGCGTTAAAAACAGGCTGGAATGCCAGCCCAGTCGGACTGCTCATTTACAGCTCGTAAAGTCGAGCGCGACTCCGACCGGGCCTCGCCTGTTTTTGCGGGGCCGCCTAGGCCTTGCATTGCTCTAGCTCGCGAGACTTTGAGCAGGCTCTTGGATCACTGGCTGGAGGGCGCAGGCGTCAAGTAGGGGCCGGAAGTATTGAGGGCGATGCGGTAGCGGCGGATTTCGCCGGCCTGCAGAACCAGGCGCTGGCTGTCCAGAGGCGTGATGCCGGCCTGGCAGCTTTCCGTGCCGATCATGGCCAGGCGCACGGAGACGTCGCCGGGCGGCAGGTTGAACGATACCGACTGGCCCTGGAACAGGCGGGCGGCGAGCTGATCCTGCAGGTACACGCCGAATTCGCACGGCGAGGCGACCTCCAGGCGTTCGCGGGAAATGATCAGCACGGCGTAGCCGTCGCCCATGGTGGTGTGCGACGGCAGTACCTGGGCGAGTGCCGGCAGGGGTAGGGCGAGAAATAGTGAGAACAGAAGGTGGCGCATGGTCAGACCATAGGATGGTTGAGTGATCTGAGCTTGGCTGAGGTTGGCGGGTTCAACAAGCCGCGTGTTGACCTTGCCACGAGGGCAAGCCCGATACTCGCCGGCACCCCAATCAGCGCCTACGGGCTGAGGAGAAGACGATGCAAATATTCAAGGTTGAAGGCATGACGTGCGCGCACTGCGAGCGGGCGATCACCGGCGCCGTCCAGGCAGTCGATGGTGCGGCGCAGGTGCAGGTGGACCTGGCTGCCGGCGAGGTGCGCGTGCATACCACGCACCCGGTCGATCAGGTACTCGAGGCAATCATTAACGAAGGCTACAAGGCCGAAGCGGTACCAGCGGCTAAGACCAGTCACTGATCAGGCCGCGGAACAGCCCGTCGAACATCACCGGGCCGTCCTGCACCGGATCGAACAGCTTGTCGTCGCGCAGCCAGTCGCTGAGCATGCCGACGATCAGCGCGTGCAGGGTGCGGGCTGCCAGTCGCGGCGTCATGCCAGGGCGCAGCCTCTTCATGGTGGCGGGCTGCGCGAAGATGCCTTCACACAGGGCGATGAACTGATTGACGAAGGCATCGTGCCGCTCTTCGGCTTCGCGCAGTTCTTCGGTGAATTCGCAGCGATGCAGCAGGATGGTGAAGATGCGCCGCTTCTGCTCATCTTTAGCGATGCCGGCGATACCTTCGACGCATAGCGCATGCAGGGATTGCAGGCCATTGGCCTGGTCTTCCTGCAGGCGGCCGGCCAGTTGTTCAGGTGGCAGGCGGACCTGACTGAGCATGTCGTGGAACAGGTGGGCCTTGTTCTGGAAATGCCAGTACACCGCGCCGCGGGTGACACCGGCGTGCTTGGCGATGTGTTCGAGGCTGGTATGAGCGACGCCTTTCTCCAGAAACAGCACTTCGGCGGAGGCCAGGATGGAGGTGCGGGTCTGCTCGGCTTGCTCTTTGGTTCGGCGCATACGACAGGGATCAATCGGTTCAGGAAGCTGCGAGTGTAATTATTTTTTGCAGCCGATGTTTGTTTTACAGACGAACTTGTATGTAATTGCGCACGTCTCACCTGCTTTCGACGCGCGCCGCGTTCGCTTTCCATTCATCCCGAGGTGGGCCACCTGTCGAGTACCTTGCCAATGCCGCTTCGCCTGTTACTGATTCTTGGCGCGCTCAGCGCCTTCGGCCCACTGGCCATCGATTTCTACCTGCCCAGCTTCCCCGCGCTGGCGCAAGCGTTTGCCACTGACACCGAACATGTACAGCTCTCGCTAGCCTCCTATTTCGCCGGCCTTGCCATCGGGCAATTGGTCTACGGGCCGCTGGCCGACCGTTTTGGCCGGCGCACGCCGCTTCTGGTCGGAGTGTCGCTGTTCACCCTGGCGTCACTGGCCTGCGCCCTGGCACCGAGCCTTGAATGGCTGATCGCTGCACGTTTCGTCCAGGCCCTGGGTGGTTGCGCGGGGATGGTGATTTCCCGCGCAGTGGTGCGCGACCTGTGCGACCCGATCAGCTCCGCCAAGGTGTTCTCGCAACTGATGCTGGTGATGGGCCTGGCGCCGATCCTTGCGCCGGTAGCCGGTGGGCTGTTACTGAACCTGTTCGGCTGGCCATCGATCTTCATCTGCCTGACATTGTTCAGCGCCGCCTGCCTGTTCGCCCTCGGCCGCTGGCTACCGGAAACCCTCAGCCCGAGCATTCAGCCGCCGCCGTTGAGCGGCGCTCTGCGCGAGTACCGGCGGCTGTTCGGCGACCTGCCCTTTATCGGTCATGCATTGACCGGCGGCCTGGCGATTGCCGGCATGTTCGCTTACATCGCCGGCTCGCCCTTCGTGTTCATCCAGCTTTATGGCGTACCGGCCGAGCATTACGGCTGGCTGTTCGGCACCAACGCCGCAGGTTTCATTCTCGCCGCCCAAGTGAATGCCTGGCTGGTGGCGCGGCACGGGCCGGCCTACTGGGCGCGGCGGATCGTCTGGTTCTACCTGGCCTGCGGCGCCACTTTGCTGGTGCTGGCGTGGATCGGGCCAAAGGCGCTGTGGCCATTGATGGTCCCGCTGTTCGGCTGCATCGCTTCGCTGGGCATTCTGCTGCCCAATACCTCGGCCTGCGCGATGGCAGGGCAAGGCCGTCACGCTGGCAGCGCATCCGCACTGATGGGCAGTTTGCAGTTCACCATCGCGGCGAGCGCGGCCTCGTTGGTTGGTGCACTGCATGACGGCAGCGCCGTGCCTATGGCCCTGGTCATCTCGGGGTGCGGCGTGCTGGCGGTCAGTGCTTCGCTGTTCACCCGTTGGGCGGAGCGAAGCGCCGGCCATCCGAACGGCTGAGGCTCGGCACGTCAGGCGCTGTTCGGCCGGCAGCGGGTGCGGCGCCTGCACCCGCGTCTGCAAGGTCGCCACGAACTGGCGTGCTTCTTCTTCGCTAAGAAAACTGATCTGATGTTTGCCCAGGCGCATCTGCCAGCAGGTGCCAAGCGGGCCTTGCATCGTGCAAATCTGGATGCCCCTCGACATGTCTCCCAGTGGGCGTGGGAGCAGTCTAGCCAGCGTTCCTGTGGTTGCCATCTCGCCGCTCGATTAGGCGACGGGTTGCCGCCAATGAGATTCCTGAGAAAAACACCAGGCAAAAAAAGACCCGGCAAAGTGCCGGGTCAATAACCGTGATTAGCCTGATGAGGAGATAACCTGAAGAGTCCGACCTAAGGTCTCTTTAGCTTATCTGCCGATCTCGCGATCAGCTGATGCAAATAATAGCAATTCTCATTACATAGTCAATCGCTGATTGGAAATTATTTTCGGCGATCACCGCCATAGCGTTTCCGGCGCTCCAAAAGACAGAACCCGGCGCATGGCCGGGTTCTCGATAAACGCATTGATTGTCAGCTCGGCTGGCGTAGCCCGGTGATTTCCTTGTTCAGCAGGTCGATGCGCCGCGCCATGCTTTCCACCAGGCTGTGGGCGATACGCGGGTTGCTTTCCATGAGGCTGAGGAACTGATCCTTGGGAATTACCATCACGGTGCAGGGCTGGCTGGCCAGCACGGTGGCGCTGCGTTTCTCGTTGGTGAACACCGCCATGGCGCCGAAGATCTCGTCCTTCTGTACATCACCGACCTTCACATCGTCGACGAAAGCCTCGGCATGGCCGTCGATGATGATGAATACGTGGTCGGCTTCGTCGCCCTGATTGATTAGCGCGTCGCCCTGGGCGAAATGCTTGAAACCGGTGGCCGGACGGATCTCGGGCTGCTTGATGCGCGCCAGGGCGTCGGACAGCAGCGCGGTATGCCCGACCAGGTACTGGATGAACAGCTCCTGGCGCGCTTCTTCGGCATAGATGTGCTTGAACACGTCACTGCGCGAGTAGGGGATCAAGGTCAGCGGCTCGTCGCTGGTATAGCGGCAACTCGGCAGGTCGATGCCCTGACGCAGCCCGACCAGATCACCCTCCTGGAGGTAGAACAGCGGGCGCTCGTCAACCAGTGCATGCAGGAGGCCGTTGTCGATGATGAACAGTTGATTGCTAGGCAGGTCCGCCGCCAGGTTCTCGCTGCGCTCGATCTGCAGCGGCTCGCCGCAGGGGGTGAGCCCGTCGAGGAGTTTTGCGGGGATGCTTTGCAAGCGGCTGATCAATTGGTCGGCGTAGGCCGGTTGTTCCCCGAGTAGATACATGATGGTTCCTTGGGCGGCTCATGCTGGGTGCGCACGAAAATCCCTGAAACGATAATACCCGCCGCGTTCCAGGTAAATCGGTCTCGCTGGGGCTTGTGAACCAGCGCCTGTTCCAGAGCAGGTTGACCCTGCGAAGTCGATTGATTCAATCATCGCTGGCGATAGCTTGCAGTTGCAAATTGAGGCTTTCCTTGCGGGTGATCGGCAGCTCGCTCCAGTGAATGTCGAGCAGCGCGCCCTCGATGGAATACAGCAGCACCTTGGAAGCCCGAAAGCCGCGGGCGCGCACCGCCCGATAGGCCTCGACCGCACCGTGGCGGCGCAGGTCGCTGGCATTGTGGATGCCCACCGCATGCAACCATTGCGAGGAAGTCTTGCCGAGGTTCTTGAGGGTCTGCAATTCGTCGTTCACACCGCCTCCTCGGCGGCCTGTCGCTGGCCGCTCCCGTAAAGTGTAGTGCTGTCTGACCGTGCTGCCGCAGGCAGCGCGTTACAGGCTGCTACTGATGGTTGGGGTGGGTGCGGTAGCGCAGCCGGGTGCCGAAATTCATCGACATGAGGATTTCGTCCGCACTGAGTTCGATCGGGAAATAGGCCCCCGAGATCTGCGCATGGGCGATGCTGGCGCCTTCGAGCTGCGCGGTGCGAAAGTCCACGCCGCGCAGGTCGGCGCCGCGGAAATAGGCGTCGGTGAAGTCGATGCCCGTGGCGTCGAGGGTGCGCAGGTCGAGGCCCCGGAAGTCGCCGCCGCGCAGGTCGATGGGCTCGCCCTGGGGGCGTTGCTGGTTGAAGGCGGCGACGTCGTCGTTGTGCAGAAGGCGGTAGAGCGGGGTGTCCAGCTGGTGCGGTTGGCTCATGGTGGCAGTCATCCGAGGGAGGCTTACTGCCAGTATAGAAGAGCTTTACCGCGCCGCTGGCCGGCCGTCAGAGGCTCGGAAAGCGCTGGCGCACCGCGCTGACCAGCTCCGCCAGACTGGCGGCATCCGGTGTGTCGACGCGCTTGCAGTAGGGGAGTTCGGCGTCTTCCAGTGGATCCTGACTAGCACGTTGCGCCTCGATCACCGCCAGGGTGGCATCCGACGGATCGCTGCCTTCCTCCTGACGCTGCTGCAGCCAGCTGGCGAGCACAGCATCCGGCGCCTGGCAGTCGACGATCAGGAAAGGCACGCCGGTTTCGTCTGCAATGCGCTGCGCCGCCTGGCGCTGTGAGCGCTTCAGGAAAGTGGCGTCGAGCACAACCGGATAGCCGGCGTGCAGGGTCAGTTCGGCCAAGTCGTTAAGGCGCTGATATACCGCCTCGCTGGCGTCCTGGCTGTAGATGCCGCCATTGAGCTCGTTGCCGATTTGCTGACCGAGCATGCGCTTGCGCTCGACATCGGAGCGGATGCGAATTGCACCCAGAGCCTCAACCAAACGCAGCGCCACCTGGCTCTTGCCGACAGCCGAGACGCCGCGGGTGATCGCCAGCAGGCGCGACGGGATGGCGCTGTAGCTTTCGGCGAGGCTGGCGTAGGCGCGGTACTGGCGCAGGATCACCGCGCGCTGCACGGCGTCCTGCTCCTGGCCGAGGCGGAACAGCGCGACCTTGGCACGCACCAGGGCGCGGTGGGTCTTGTAGAGGTTGAATAGCTTGAGCGAACCGTAATCGCCGGTGTGCTCCAGCCAGCCATTGAGCAGGCGGCGGGCCAGGCATTTGAGGCCGCGGTCTTCAAGGTCCATTACCAGGAAGGCAGTGTCCAGAGCGATGTCGGTGAAGCGGAAGGGCTCGTTGAACTCGATGCAGTCGAACAGCGTGGCGCGACCGTCCAGCAGGGTGGCGTTACCCAGGTGGATGTCGCCGTGGCACTCGCGGATGAAGCCGTCGCGCGCCCGCGCTTCCAGCTCGGGCCACAGGCGCTCCAGGCTGCTCTCGGTCCAGGCTTCCAGGGCATCGAGCTGCTGCAGGTCGGTTTTGTCGCTGAGCATCGGGCGGATCTGCTCGAAGTTCTGGCGCAGCGGGGCGACGATGGCGGTGGCGTTGCATAACTCGTGGTCGGCCGCGACCACGGGGGTGTCAGCGTGAAAGGCGGCGATCTGCTTGGCCAGTGCGTCGATATGCGACTCATTGAGCTCGCCGCGCGCCTGTACCTGGGCCAGTAATTGTTCCTGAGGGAACTGGCGCATCTTCAGGGCGTATTCGAATGCTGGGCCGTCGCCGCCGATCAGCGGGGCCTCGGCGCTACCGCTGATCGGCAAAACCTCCAGATACAGGTCCTGAGTCAAACGCTGATTGAGGCGCAGCTCCTCCTCGCAGAAGTGTTTGCGTGCTTCGAGCGAGGTGAAGTCGAGAAAGCCGAAATTCACCGGCTTCTTGATCTTGTAGGCGAAGGGACCGGTCAGCACGACCCAGGAAATATGGGTCTCGATGACACTGAAACCGCTCACCGGATGCGGATAAAGGGCCGGGTTCTGCAAGGCGGTAATCAGGGCTTGGCTCACGGGCGATCCTTGGCTTCTAGAAGTGGGAACAGGCGCGCATTATGGGCCCTGGCTTGCGTACTGCAAACCGCTGGCGGTCGCTGCCGGCGCTTCGCAAAGTGCGTATAATGCCGTGCCATGACTCGTACCCGATCTTCCCGCTCCCGTTCCAAACGCCGCCCCCGTGGCATGCGCCCCTTGGTGGGCTGGGCTGTAAAGCTCGGCCTGGTTGGCCTGGTGCTGTTCGCCGGTTTTGCGGTTTACCTCGATGCCATCGTCCAGGAGAAATTCTCCGGCAAACGCTGGACCGTTCCGGCCAAGGTCTACGCCCGGCCACTTGAGCTGTTCGTCGGCCAGAAGCTGGCCAAGGACGACTTGCTCAAGGAAGTCGACGCCTTGGGCTATCGCCGTGAAAGTGCCGTGGATGGTCCTGGCGGCGTGGCCGTTTCCGGCAATAACGTGTCGCTTTATTCGCGCGGCTTCCAGTTCTACGAGAGTGCCGAGCCGGCCCAGCAGGTCAACGTGCGCTTCTCCGGTGACTACGTCGCCTCGCTGACCAAATCCGACGGCAAGGACCTGGCCGTGGCACGCCTGGAACCCATGCTGATTGGCGGCCTGTATCCGGCGCATCAGGAAGACCGCGTGCTGATCAAGCTCGATCAGGTGCCGGCCTATCTGGTGGAAACCCTGGTGGCGGTCGAGGACCGCGACTTCTTCGACCACTTCGGCGTATCGCCCAAGGGCATCGCCCGCGCCATCTGGATCAACGCATCCGCTGGCCAGTTACGCCAGGGCGGTAGCACCCTGACCCAGCAGTTGGTGAAGAACTTCTACCTGACCAACGAGCGCAGCCTGACCCGCAAGATCACCGAAGCGATGATGGCAGTGCTACTGGAGCTGCACTACGACAAGCGTGAAATTCTCGAGGCTTACCTCAACGAGGTGTTCCTCGGTCAGGACGGCCAGCGCGCGGTGCACGGCTTTGGTCTGGCCAGCCAGTACTTCTTCAGCCAGCCGCTGTCCGAGCTCAAACTCGATCAGGTAGCGCTGCTGGTCGGCATGGTCAAGGGGCCGACCTACTACAACCCGCGCCGCAACCCGGAGCGGGCGCTGAATCGCCGTAACATGATCCTCGACCTGCTGGCCGAGCAGGGTGTGGTATCGCCCGAAGAGGCGGCCGCCGCCAAGGCGCGTCCATTGGGCGTGACCCAACGCGGCAGCATGGCCAATGGCTCGTTCCCGGCGTTCCTGGATCTGGTCAAACGCCAGTTGCGCCAGGACTACCGTGACGAAGACTTGACCGAGGAAGGCCTGCGCATCTTCACCAGTTTCGATCCGATCCTGCAGATCAAAGCTGAAGAGGCCCTGGCCGATACCTTCAAGCGTCAGGCCGGCCGCAAGGGCGCCGACGAGGTGGAAGCCGGCATGGTGGTGACCAATCCGGAAACCGGCGAGATCCAGGCGCTGATCGGCAGCCGTCAGGCACGCTTCGCCGGCTTCAACCGCGCTTTGGACGCTGTTCGTCCGATTGGCTCGCTGATCAAACCGGCCATCTACCTGACGGCCCTGGAGCGTCCGAGCCAGTACACCCTGACCACTCGCGTGCAGGATGAACCCTTCTCGGTGAAGGGCCAGGACGGCCAGGTATGGAAGCCGCAGAACTACGATCGCAAGGCCCACGGCAGCATTTACCTGTATCAGGGCCTGGCGCATTCCTACAACCTTTCCACCGCCAAACTCGGCCTGGAACTGGGCGTGCCAAATGTGCTCAAAACCCTCGAGCGCCTGGGCGTGTCTCGCCAGTGGCCGGCTTATCCGTCGATGTTGCTGGGTGCTGGTGCGCTGACCCCGATGGAAGTCACGGGTATGTACCAGACCATCGCCAGTGGCGGCTTCAATACGCCGCTGCGCGGTATCCGCAGCGTGCTGACCGCCGAGGGCGAACCGCTCAAGCGTTATCCGTATCAGATTCAACAGCGTTTCGATGCTGGTGCCATCTACCTGCTGCAGAACGCCATGCAGCGCACCATGCGCGAAGGCACCGGCCGCTCGGTCTACAGCCAATTGCCGAGTTCGCTGACACTGGCAGGCAAGACTGGTACCAGTAATGACTCGCGTGACAGCTGGTTCGCTGGCTTCAGCCAGGATCTGCTGGCCGTGGTGTGGATGGGCCGTGACGACAACGGCCCGACGCCGTTCACCGGCGCGACCGGCGCGCTGCAGGCCTGGACCGGTTTCATGCGGCGCGCTGACCCGCTGCCGCTGGACATGCCGGTGCCGGATAACGTGGTGATGGCTTGGGTGGATGCAGCGACCGGGCAGGGCTCGGCGCAGAATTGTCCGGGTGCCGTACAGATGCCGTATATTCGCGGCAGCGAACCGGCACCTGGCACAGGTTGTGGTATTCAGGCGCCCGTCGACTCGGTGATGGACTGGGTGAAAGGCTGGTTGGAATAAGAGAGGTTTGCCGTGAGCAAGTGGTTGATTCCCGTTTTGACCGCCTCGGTGGTTCTGGGTGGCTGTGCCAGCGTTCCGCGTGGTTCCATCCCGGTTGTGGATTCCGGTAGTTCGGCTTACGAGCAGGACGACCGCCCAGGCGGTGGTTACAACAATGCGCCGCAGCAACAGCAGCAGGCGCAGTCCATGCCTGAGGATTCCGGCGTGGTGGTGATGGTGCCGGGCGGCGGCGCGCCTTCGTCGGCGCCGATCGACACCTACTCGGCCCCGGCCGGTGCGCCTGCCAACAGCGGTGGCCTGACCTTCGACGAGCCACCGCTGAGCAGCGAGCCGCTGGGTTCGCCCAATTACGGCAACTCGGCACCATCCCAGTCATCGACGCCAAGCGGCATTCCCAGCGGTAACGCTGGTGGCGGTCTGGCGGCCGACGAGCAGCTCGATGGCCCTGTGCTGGCGCTGCTGACCAGCGCCCAGCAGCAACAGACCGGTGGTGACCTCAATGGCGCCGCGTCCAGTCTGGAGCGCGCCCAGCGTATCGCCCCACGTGAGCCGCAGGTTCTGTATCGGTTGGCTGAAGTGCGTCTGGCCCAGGGTGACGCTGCCCAGGCCGAGCAGTTCGCCCGTCGTGGCCTGAGCTACGCAAATGGCCGCCCGGCGCTGCAAGCCAGCCTGTGGCAGCTGATCGCCAAGTCCCGTGAGCAGCAAGGCGACGCCGCTGGTGCTTCCCAGGCTCGCGAGCGGGCTCGGGTCAATCTGTGAGTGCTGCGTCGTCTGCCCTGGTTGCCGATCAGCTGTTGCTGATCGAGCGGGCGCTGCGAGTTCAGGGTTTGTGGGAAGCTTGCGCGCCGAGCGTGGAAGCGCTGTCCAGCGAGCAGCCGTTCTGCGTCGACACCCTGGATTTTTCCCAGTGGCTGCAGTGGATATTCCTGCCCCGCATGAAGGTCATCATCGAAGCGGGCGCTGACCTGCCGGCCGTGTCGGGCATCCTGCCCATGGCCGAACAGGTCTATGGTGCCGACAATTACGAGGCCGCCGCGCTGCTCAAGGCGCTGGGCGACTTCGATCGCCTGATCAGCGCGGGCCGTTAGGGCCCGCTACTGTTTACTGGCAATTATCCTTGATCGCCTGCTTGGCGTCGGCGATGCGCTTCTGGCGCTCGTCCTCGCCCAGGCGGCGCATTTCCCCGCCGTCTTCCACCCGCACTCGTGGGTTATTCTCCAGCTGCGCCAGGTTGTTGCGCTGGGTCTCGCAGTACTTCTTGCGCTGGGCTTCCTGAGCCGCCACTTCCTGCTTCACCTTGGCATCGGCCGCGGCCTGCTCGGGGTCGGCGATGGCGTCGAAGGTCGGCGCCGGTTTCGCTTCTGGCGTGGTGGAGGAAGGTGGCGCTGCCGACGGATTGACCGTGGTCGATTGCTGACCCTGTGGCGGCTGCTCGCCAAAGTGGGTAACGCCCTGAGCGTCGACCCATTTGTAGATCGGTGCTGCCATGGCGCTCGCACTCAGGGCGAGCAGCAGACTGCTGGTGAGAATCATGCGGCGCATGGCGTTTCCTTATCCAGGGTCCATCGACTGATTGAAGTGTGGGGAGCGTTAAGTTGCAACGCAGGCCACCACTATACCCAATCGGCGTTCGGCACAGTCTGGTCTGTTTCACATCGGCGCCGCTTTCGCATCGGCTTGCACGCGGGCGGCGTTGTTGCCGGATATTGCATATTCCGTCACGCATCGCTTGACTTGCCGCTAGCGAATATCAACAATCGGCTGCTCGCTGTAGTGGGGCCAGCCGCAAGCTGGCTTCAGCTCAGTAGACATGAGGCGCTACCCGCGCCGACCTTTCGTTACACCCGCAACGCGTTACCTCGCGCTGGGTGGGAAAGCCCCGCAACAGATCTGGGGCAGTCCCAATACTTGCTCAGTTGTAGCTGACGTAGTCGGCGACCACAGTCGCTCATGCTCTGCTGGCAGTAAACCTACTCGGGCCGACCCTGCAAAAGGGCGGTTTTCTGGCGTAATAGAGGTGAACAACGTGGAGCTTTTATCCGGCGCTGAAATGGTCGTCCGCTCGTTGCGTGACGAAGGCGTTAAGTACATCTATGGGTACCCGGGCGGTGCCCTCCTGCACATCTATGATGCCTTGTTCAAAGAGCCGGAAGTGACCCACATTCTGGTTCGTCATGAGCAGGCTGCGACCCATATGGCGGATGGCTATGCCCGTGCCACCGGCAAGGCCGGCGTGGTTCTGGTGACCTCCGGCCCGGGTGCGACCAACGCCGTGACCGGTATCGCCACCGCCTACATGGATTCGATCCCGATGGTGATCATCTCCGGTCAGGTGGCCAGCACCGTGGTCGGCACCGACGCCTTCCAGGAAGTCGACATGGTCGGCATCTCCCGCCCGATCGTGAAGCACAGCTTCATCATCAAGCATCCTTCGGAAATCCCCGAAGTGATCAAGAAGGCCTTCTACCTGGCCGAGTCCGGCCGTCCGGGCCCGGTGGTCGTCGATATTCCCAAGGACATGGGTGATCCGACCCAGAAGTTCGAATACAGCTACCCGAAGAAGGTCAAGCTGCGCTCCTACAGCCCGGCTGCCCGTGGTCATTCCGGGCAGATCCGCAAAGCGGCGGAAATGCTCGTCGCGGCCAAGCGCCCGATCATCTATTCCGGCGGTGGCGTAATCCTCGGCGGCGCCTCGGCGCAACTGACCGAGCTGGCTCGTGCCCTCAACGTGCCGGTCACCAACACCCTGATGGGCCTTGGCGCCTATCCGGGCGATGACCGTCAGTTCGTCGGCATGCTCGGCATGCACGGCAGCTACACCGCCAACCTGGCCATGCACCACGCCGATGTGATCCTGGCCGTCGGCGCGCGCTTCGATGACCGCGTCATCAACGGCGAGACCGCTGCCAAGTTCTGCCCGAACGCCAAGATCATCCATATCGACATCGACCCGGCGTCGATCTCCAAGACTGTCAAGGCCGACATCCCGATCGTTGGCCCGGTGGACAGCGTGTTGACCGAAATGGTCGCCGCCCTCAAGGAAATCGAACAGGCATCGGACAAGGAATCCCAGGCCATTTGGTGGAAGCAGATCGACGAGTGGCGCGGTGGCGGCCGTCTGTTCCCTTATAACGAGGGCGACGGCAGCATCATCAAGCCGCAGACCGTGATCGAGACGCTGTGCGAAGTCACCAAGGGCGAGGCGTACGTCAGCTCCGACGTGGGCCAGCACCAGATGTTCGCGGCCCAGTACTATCGCTTCAACAAACCGAATCGCTGGATCAACTCCGGTGGTCTGGGCACCATGGGCTTCGGCTTCCCGGCCGCCATGGGTGTCAAGCTGAACTTCCCGGATGCCGATGTCGCCTGCGTGACCGGCGAGGGCAGTATCCAGATGAACATTCAGGAGCTGTCGACCTGCCTGCAGTACGACCTGCCGGTGAAGATCATCAACCTGAACAATGGCGCGCTGGGCATGGTTCGCCAGTGGCAGGACATGCAGTACAGCAGCCGTTACTCGCACTCCTACATGGAATCGCTGCCTGACTTCGTCAAACTGGCCGAATCCTATGGTCACGTGGGCATGCGCATCACCGACCTCAAGGATCTCAAGTCGAAGATGGAAGAGGCGTTCGCGATCAAGGATCGCCTGGTGTTCCTCGACATCGCCGTGGATACCAGTGAGCACGTCTACCCGATGCAGATTCGTGGTGGCGCGATGCGCGACATGTGGCTGAGCAAGACGGAGCGTACCTGACATGCGTCATATCATTTCCCTGCTGCTGGAAAACGAACCGGGAGCCCTGTCGCGTGTGGTCGGCCTGTTCTCCCAACGCAACTACAACATCGAAAGCCTGACCGTAGCGCCAACCGAGGACCCGACCCTGTCGCGTCTGACGCTGACCACCATCGGTCATGACGACACCATCGAGCAGATCACCAAGAACCTCAACAAGCTGATCGAGGTGGTCAAGCTGGTGGACCTGTCGGAAAACGCCCACATCGAGCGCGAGCTGATGCTGGTCAAGGTCAAGGCCACCGGCGCCCAGCGCGCCGAGGTCAAGCGCACCACCGACATCTTCCGTGGGCAGATCGTCGACGTGACGCCGAGCGTGTATACCATCCAGCTGGCCGGTACCAGTGACAAGCTGGACAGCTTCATCCAGGCCATCGGCACCGCGCTGATCCTGGAAACTGTACGCAGCGGTGTCACCGGTATCGCCCGCGGCGACAAAGTGCTGAGCATCTGATCGCGAAAAGGAAATGAAGAACCCCGCCATGTGCGGGGTTTTTTATGGGCGCGATTCGCTGCTGCGGTTCCAGAAGGCAGCGATCAGGGGATCCTTGAGGCGCTTGTGCAGGGCGAACAGGCCGATGTCGTAATCTGTCAGTGGCGGCTGGATGTCGTAAAGGCGGATCCGTGCGGCCAGTGGGCTGTTGTCCAGCACGATCTGTGGCACCACGCCGATACCAAAGCCCAGGCTGACCATGCTGACGATGGCCTCGTTACCGCTGACCTGGGCGTAGATGCGTGGCTTGATATTGTGGTGCTTCAGCCAACGGTCGGTGCGTGTTCGTGCCAGGCCTTCCTCCGAGAGAATCAGTGGCACGTCCTGCCAGGTGTCTGCGCCGGGATTCTTCAGCTGTTCTTCGCTGAGCAACTGCGGTGATTGCGGGCCGATGAAGCGCAGCGCCGAGCGGGTGATCGACTGGAATTCAACGCCGGCAGGCAAATTGTCCGGACGGGCGCCGATGGCCAAGTCTTCCAGGCCTTGCTGCACTCGCTCGACGGCCTTGGCCGGGTCGCCGGTGTGCAGCTTCATTTCGATGCGCGGGTAGTCCTGTCGGAAACTGCTGAGAATTTCATAAAGGAAGCTGTAACTCGCCGTCACCGAGCAGTACAGCGACAGCTCACCGTGCAGCACCAGCTGATCCTGCTTGAAGGTCTGGCGGATGGCCTGCCAGCCATTCATGACGTCGCTGGCGTATTCGCGAAATTGCTGGCCTTCGCGGGTCAAGCGCACCGAGCGGTTGTCGCGCACGAACAGCGGTGCTCCGACTTCATCCTCGAGCTGTTTGATGCTGCGGCTCAGAGCAGAAGGGCTGACATGCTGCTCGCGGCTGGTCTTGCCGAAGTGCAGGTTGTCGGCGAGTGAGAGAAAAAGGCTGAGTGCGTGAGTATCCATTTGTGTTTCATATATCGGCATGCAGTATTGCGAATATATCATTTTACGCAATGGGGCGAATCACTTAAGGTGGATCTGTCGCGGTGCTCTGGCACCCCATCCCTTTCGATACACAAGAGCCAAGAACATGAAAGTTTATTACGACAAAGACTGTGACCTCTCGATCATCCAAGGCAAGAAAGTTGCCATCATCGGTTACGGCTCCCAGGGCCACGCTCAGGCGTGCAACCTGAAGGACTCCGGTGTCGACGTCACCGTCGGTCTGCGTAAAGGCTCTGCTACCGTTGCCAAGGCCGAGGCCCATGGCCTGAAAGTCGCTGACGTGGCTTCTGCCGTCGCCGCTGCCGACCTGGTAATGATCCTGACCCCGGACGAATTCCAGGGCGCTCTGTACAAGAACGAAATCGAGCCGAACATCAAGAAGGGCGCCACCCTGGCGTTCTCCCACGGCTTCTCGATCCACTACAACCAAGTCGTTCCGCGTGCCGACCTCGACGTCATCATGATCGCACCGAAGGCCCCGGGCCACACCGTGCGCACCGAGTTCGTCAAAGGCGGCGGCATCCCTGACCTGATCGCCGTTTACCAGGATGCTTCGGGCAATGCCAAGAACGTCGCGCTGTCCTACGCGTCGGGCGTTGGTGGCGGCCGCACCGGCATCATCGAAACCACCTTCAAGGACGAGACAGAAACCGACCTGTTCGGCGAGCAGGCCGTTCTGTGCGGCGGTACCGTCGAACTGGTCAAGGCCGGTTTCGAAACCCTGGTCGAAGCGGGCTACGCGCCGGAAATGGCCTACTTCGAGTGCCTGCACGAGCTGAAGCTGATCGTCGACCTCATGTACGAAGGCGGTATCGCCAACATGAACTACTCGATCTCCAACAACGCCGAGTACGGCGAGTACGTGACCGGCCCGGAAGTCATCAACGCCGAATCCCGTCAGGCCATGCGCAATGCACTCAAGCGCATCCAGGACGGCGAGTACGCCAAGATGTTCATCAGCGAAGGTGCTACCGGCTACCCGTCGATGACCGCCAAGCGTCGTAACAACGCAGCTCACGGTATCGAAGTGATCGGTGAGCAACTGCGTTCCATGATGCCGTGGATTGCAGCCAACAAGATCGTCGACAAAGCCAAGAACTGAGTCGAATCGATCCAAGAAGAACGCGGCCCCGGCCGCGTTTTTTCGTTCTAGGACGGGCTTCTGGTATAAAGCCTGGGTATCCAGGCCGATTAGGGCGAACGCTTGTCCGGTGGCTCGGTCGAAAATTCAAATCCGATGCAAGGTGTTGTTCATGAGCGAGCGTCCGCAAGAGCCCAAGTCGTCCCGAGACGACGACAGCTTACTGCCCATCGACGAGCATATTGAGGAGGGGCATGACGACGAGGGGCGCAAGGTTCGCCATCGCGGCATCTACCTGCTGCCCAATCTGTTCACGACCGCGAACCTGTTCGCTGGCTTCTATTCCATCATCAACGCCATGAACGGTAACTTCTACGTGGCCGCTGCCACGGTGTTCGTGGCCATGGTGCTCGATGGTCTGGACGGCCGGGTTGCCCGCCTGACCAATACCCAAAGCGCCTTTGGCGCCGAATACGATTCGCTGTCCGACATGGTGGCCTTCGGTGTCGCACCGGCGCTGTTGGCCTTCGAGTGGGCGCTGGGCAGCATGGGCAAGGTCGGCTGGATGGTCGCCTTCATCTATGTGGCCGGTGCTGCACTGCGCCTGGCGCGTTTCAATACGCAGATCGGCAGCGTCGACAAGCGCTACTTCATCGGCTTGGCCAGCCCGGCCGCTGCTGGCGTGGTGGCCGGTACCGTGTGGGCGTTCAGTGACTTCGGTATTCAGGGCTCGAACATGTCATTCGTGGTCGCCATCCTCGTCGCTGCCGCCGGCATGCTGATGGTCAGCAACATCAAGTACAACAGCTTCAAGAATCTGGATCTGAAAGGCCGTGTGCCGTTCGTGGCGATTCTGGCTGTGGTGCTGGTGTTCGCCGTGGTATTCAGCGATCCACCGCGCATCCTGTTGCTGATCTTCCTGGCCTATGCCGCTTCTGGTCCGATCCAGTATCTGCTGCGTTTGCGTCGCCGCAAGCCAGTGGAGTGATGTAATTTCCTGCAGACTCCGTAGTCTATTGGGCAGGCCTGTCCCGATACTGCGGAGTCACCATGCTGATCAAGCTGCGTCAGTCATCCGAATGCAATGAATCGGATGTCACCCCCGAATCGATCTATCTCTCCCGTCGCACCTTTATGGGCGCTGCTGCAGCCGGGATGGCGCTGAGCAGCCTGCCTGCCTGGGCGCAATCTACCGGCGAGCGTTATGCCGACGTTGCGGCCAGCAGCGCGCCGGACTGGTTGGCCAAGCGCATTGCTGCGACCAAGTGGAATGCGGTCACCGTCAAGGATGAGGCGATCACCCCATTCCAGGATGCGACCCACTACAACAACTTCTACGAGTTCGGCGCCGACAAGTCCGATCCGGCGGCGAACGCCGGCAGCTTGAAAACCGAGCCCTGGTCCGTGGTGATCGATGGCGAGGTTGGCAAGCCGGGGCGCTATGCGCTGGAGGATTTCCTCAAACCGTATCAGCTCGAGGAGCGCATCTACCGACTGCGTTGCGTCGAGGCCTGGTCGATGGTGATCCCATGGATCGGCTTTCCCATCTCTGCGCTGCTTGATAAGGTCGAGCCGACCTCGGCCGCCAAGTACATCCGTTTCGAAACCCTGAAGGATCCCGAGAGCATGCCGGGGCAGCGCTCGAACTTCGCGTTGATCGACTGGCCATATGTGGAAGGGCTGCGTCTGGATGAGGCCATGCATCCGCTGGCAATCCTCGCCGTTGGTATGTACGGTCGCGAACTGCCCAATCAGAACGGTGCGCCGCTGCGGCTAGTGGTGCCATGGAAGTATGGCTTCAAGAGCATCAAGTCGATCGTACGCATCAGCTTGGTCAGCGAGCAGCCGAAGACCACCTGGCAAAGCATTGCGGCCCAGGAGTACGGCTTCTATGCCAACGTAAACCCCACCGTCGACCATCCGCGCTGGAGCCAGGCTCGCGAGCGCCGTCTGCCTAGCGGGCTGTTCAGCCCCAATGTACGCGAGACCCAGATGTTCAACGGCTACGCCGATGAGGTCGCTAGCCTTTATAGCAATCTCGATCTGCGGAAGAACTATTGATGCGGCATCCGTTCTGGCGTCTTTTTGTTTTCCTGCTGGTCGCCGTATGGCCGCTGTATTGGCTGTATCAGGCCTGGTCGTTCGCCCTGGGGCCCGATCCAGGCAAGGTGTTGGTCGAGCGCCTCGGGTTGGGCGCGCTCATCCTTCTATTGATCACCCTGGGCATGACGCCTTTGCAGAAACTCAGTGGCTGGTCGGGTTGGATGGCGGTGCGCCGTCAGCTTGGCCTGTGGTGTTTCGCCTATGGGATTCTGCACCTGGCGGCGTATGCGGTATTCATCCTGGGGTTGGATTGGTCACAGTTGGCCGTGGAGCTGCGCAAGCGGCCTTACATTATTGTTGGGGCTATCGCGCTGTTCGGCTTGCTGCTCCTTGCTCTGACTTCAAACCGTTATAGCCAGCGGCGCCTGGGTAAGTCCTGGAAGAAGCTGCACCGCCTCGTTTACCTGATTTTGCCGCTCGCTCTGCTGCATATGTTGTGGATTGTCCGCGCAGATCTTGAAGAGTGGACGGTTTACGCTGTCATTGGTGCGCTGTTGCTGCTACTACGGATTCCCGCTTTGATGCGCAGAATCCCGCGCTTCGGCAGGGCAGGGCAGAAAGTTCAGGGAAAATGAAATAAGTCCTTGACCTGAGTTTCGAGGGGCCTATAATGCGCACCACTTCCGGCGCAGCCTGATCTGAAAAATCTTTGTAGATCAACGAGTTAGACGAAAATAAAGGTTGCACGGACGGCGAATTCGAGTAGAATGCGCCGGCATCGACAGGGCGGTTTGAGTGGTTCTGTTGATGGTTCGGTCAGGTTGATCGAAGGCG